>JAKFCU010000052.1:0-37168 GCA_036676475.1 Brevibacillus sp. | reverse complement strand
AGATGGGGGATTTGCTATATTTACGGAACCTGGGCAAGTCTGACAGGATTATCTGCAGTTAGAGTAAAGTCTAGCCATGCAAGGGTTCAGAGAGCCATGCAATGGCTGATTAGTATCCAAAATCAAGATGGAGGTTGGGGGGAGTCCTGCCATAGTGATAAGGCAAAAAGCTATGTTCCATTAGGGGCTAGTACCCTTTCCCAAACCGCTTGGGCGGTGGATGCACTGATCTCTGTTTCTAAAAGTCCAACCCCTGCGATAGAGCAGGGAATTCAGTATTTGCTCCGATCGTTGGATCATGATGATTGGACCACCACCTATCCTACTGGAGCAGGAATTCCAGGTGGATTTTATATTCATTATCATAGTTACCGGTATATTTGGCCGCTGTTAGCGCTTAGCCATTATCATCGAAAGTACAGTAGCTGAACAATAGCATAGAAAAAACTCCCTGTTCATGGTGAATGAGGGAGTTTTATCTTGACTAATGAGGAAACCATCATGTAGTATAGAGTTACTCTAAAACGGAAGGGTGACCTTTAGGACGATGAGCAACTAATCCTATTCTTAAGAAAACATTCGTATAGGTACGAAGATTTTTCTGGATAGGATGAGTATGGGCTTTTTTTCACAAAGGCACTCGGTAGTACTTTGGGGTACTATATCTTTTTGTGCGTTTATGCCTCCTATCCAGAACTTGGAATAGGAGTTTTTTTATTTTTGGTAAGTAAATGGCAGGCAGGGTAGCGTTCTTTGGACCTGCTTTGGAAGGGAGACATGGTATGAATAAAGATTCAGCAACAAAGGCTTCAATGGGGGAATTATTTCGCAATCAGGTGGTTCGAACCATTCTGCTCTCCGTATTTCTTTTACAAATTGGGATTTGGGTTCGAAACTATTCCATTTTGCTTTATGTCATGGAAATGACCAATGAGAATCCTGTAGCCGTATCCATGATTTCTGTCGCGGAATTTGCCCCCATCTTTTTGTTTTCGTTTATTGGCGGAACGTTTGCTGACCGTTGGCGACCAAAGAGAACCATGATTTGGTGTGACTTACTTAGTGCGTTGTCCATTTTTGTTGTCTTGTTTACTCTATTTTTTGGCAGCTGGAAAGTTATCTTTTTTGCAACATTGGTTTCGTCAATCCTTTCGCAGTTTTCACAGCCATCCGGTATGAAGCTATTTAAGGTGCATGTACCGGATCAACTGGTTCAGATGGGGATGTCGATGTATCAAACCATTTTTGCCGTATTTATGATATTAGGGCCGATTATTGGGACCTTTGTTTATCAGCGATACGGGATCAACATGGCCATAGGAATGATGGGGATTGCCTTTTTACTTTCAGCGGCTGTCCTTTTTATGCTTCCACCTGATGGTGATTCTGAAGAACAAGGAGAAAAAACAACGCTTTGGCAAGAAATGAAGGCGGGTTTCCAGTATGTACTGAATAATCGTCCCTTAACCTTGTTAGGTGGCGTTTTTGCAGCGGCTGGCTTAGCGCTGGGTCTTACGCAACCCTTAACGGTTTTCCTCATTACAGAAAGGCTTGGATTGCCAAAGGAACAGCTTCAGTGGTTAATGGCAGCCTTTGGAACGGCTATGATTTTAGGTGGAGGGCTCATCATGGGCTTGGCGAAAAAAGTTTCGCCCCAAAGACTGCTGGTAGTTGGGATGGCTGTTAATGCCTTTGGATTTTTGGTAATGGGGCTGTCTACCCAATTTTGGTTGACTCTCACCATGCAATTTATTTGTGGACTCGTCATGCCGTGCATCCATATTGGAATTAACACGATGATCCTGCAAAATAGCGAATCGGCCTTTATTGGCCGGGTGAATGGGATTTTAACTCCGCTCTTCATGGGTGCTATGGTCTTGACCATGAGTATTGCTGGTTGGCTAAAAGAAGCAATTTCCCTAGTTGCAATGTTTGGTGCAGCGAGCGTGCTGTTTGCAGTCGGTATTATTTTCATGTTGCCGTTATTAAAAGGATCTAATTCGTACCAACCTCAGGGACAAGAAACACAGAATTAGTGAATGACGAGTAAGGTCGTTTATTTAGATTTCAAAGCAGAAGATGTAAATGATATAATCTTCCGTTTTGTTTAAATATTCTATATAATGGAAGTCAGGGAGGTGTAACTCATGGTTGATTCTTGTCAGAGCTGCAGACGTGTGAGAAAGGACGGTCATGTGGAGACCCATTGGATTTGTTCCGATTGCAGGGTAGGGGAAAATCGTGAGGAGGAGTAATTATTAACGAGAATGTACTCTAGGGACTTCTCTATCGGAGAAGTCCCGCCTAAAATGGCAACCATTCTCTCTTGTGGAAAAACGTTGAAAGAAGGAAATACCATTAGTTTTGTTGAATCTAAACCACAGCGAGCTCATCTGCAGTATAATGAAAGCGTATTAAAAAGCAATGAGTAAAAAATGTGTGACGTACACAAAGTCATTAGATTATGAAAGAAAAGGGGTGAACCTCATGAGAGGACACCCCTTTTCCGTTATTCCACCTTCTCTATTTTCTCTAAAATAAATCTACCATCCACATCCTTCTTGAAATGGACTTCAACTTCTTGATTTTCTTCAAGAGATTCAAGGGCTGTTTTCATATCTTCCGGGTATTCTGCAACTAGCGGTTCGTTACCAACTATAAACTCTGCCGAATGGGTATCAACCAATCCTGTGTATTTCCAAATGGCTTTCTCGGTCTCAACTTCTTGTTTCGGTTGATCAGATTCTGATGGCTGCTCTTGCGGTGGTTGTTCTGCTTGTGGTTGTTCCTGCTTAGGTTCCTTATTTGGCACGTTTTGCTCTCCTCCTTGTTCGCCCGAACAAGCTACTAGAGATAGACACAATAAACCTATTGCGATGATTTTCATCCAAATATTCTTTTTCATCAAAATCCCTCCTATATATTAAGACGTTTAAGATCGGTGAGAGTTTCACAAATCATGCACAAAAAACCCTTTGTCCATGTAAGAAGAACAAAGGGTTATTTATGCTGCCATTTTATCAAGGCGATTCAGCTCCTAATTCTATTCGACTCCATCGGTGCAACAGCGAATGGTATCGGGTTTATTGTCATATTCTGCACCACAGATACGGCAAATGCAGTCATCCTCAGCAATATGCAAAATCGTGTCTCTCATTATCATTACCTCCTCGTATGCGTTAACTTGCTCTTGATGTTATTGTATTATAACAGAATGATATTGTCAACGTTGAGTTATAACACATTCTACTACTTTTTTTACAATAAAGGAGCCAATCTATGATAAGCCCCTTTTTGTATATTCATCTATAGTTGGTTTAGCTTTTCTTGTACTGCTTTCATTTTTTGTTCCATCGAAGAAGGCTTGTCTCTGCGCTCGTCAATTCGAATAATAGTATTTACCCGTAGTATTCCTTTGGAAAAAGGATGTTCATGCATTCTTTTGATAACCTCGAGGATATCTGATAATTCGCCTTCTATAATGGTCGCCATAGGGTTTAATTGGAATTTGATGTTTTCTTCTGCGGTTTCTAGAACTTGTTGAACATCTGCAACATATTCGCTGACACTTGGAGTAGGTGTTCCTATCGGAATTATGGTTACTTCAACAATGGCCATGAACTTGCCTCCATTCAGTTTATCGTTTCGGTACAGAATACATCTAGTAGGATAACCCAATCATCACTAATTGCCAACGTAGTTCTTCATGCGAAACCTTTTATCTGCTTTTTCGTAAAAGAGTTAATAGGGAAAATAATGGATAACAGGAGTAGAATGGTTATGGATGAACGCTCAGTGCGAGGACAATCAGATCAACCAATTGAAAACGACCCCTTGCTTTCTGATGATGGGGATTTAACAGCAGAAGTACGAGAACAAATCGAGAGAAGAAGAAAAAGAGTCCAAAAAGGAGTGGCTGCAGTTTTAGCGATCACTCTGTTGATCAATATGTTTAGCATATGGCCGCAAGTGGTCAATTGGACAGCCCTTGATTTCCTCAAAGTCTCCTATCGATTATATCAAGATGAAGATTTGAGGGAACGCAAGCAGGCCGTTGTACCCGTCGTGGGAAAGCACCGTAAGGGGACTGGCTTTGTTGTGGATCCGTCTGGAGTAGTCATTACCAATTATCATGTTATCGAAAATCAAAATACACTCTATATCCCTCTTTCTAACGGAAAGGCTACGATACCTGTGGTAGAGAAATCTCTTTCGGCGTTAGATCTGGCCATTTTGAAGGTGGAAGAAACAGATCTCCCCTATATTACACCCGATTATGATTATCAATGGAAGGAAGGAGAACGAGTTACCTTTATTGGAAATCCCTTGGGATTTCCTCTTATTGCAAATGAAGGGAAAGTAATGGGAACCACCTTGGTTAACGGGATTAGAGGTCCGGTCATTGTGATTCAAGCGCCGGTTTATCAAGGAAATAGTGGAAGTCCACTATTTAATCAAGAGGGGAAGGTTATAGGAGTCATTTTTGCGACCATCGTTACAACGGTATTAGATAAGGAAGAGAAGGTAGGACTGGCGATTCCTATTCGAACGATAAAAGATCAAATCCAGTCGTTCATTCAATAAAAGGGAATTACGCACTTGAACACAGATTCATTATTAACTAGTATAATAAGACAAAAGAGGAGGGGGAAGGATGATGTCCAACTTATATTTTGATTATAATGCAAGTACGCCTATAGATCCGGAAGTAGTAGAGGCCATGAAGCCCTTTTGGTATGAACATTTTGGAAATCCTTCTACTCAACATTGGGCGGCGATTTCAGCTAAAGAAGCGGTCAACGATGCACGACATCAAGTGGCAAGTCTTCTGGGCTGTGAGGAATCGGAAGTGATCTTCACGAGCGGGGGGAGCGAGTCCAATAATCATGTGATCAAAGGCGTTTACTTTTCGCTCAGAGAAAAAGGCAATCATATCATTACAACACATATTGAGCATCCTGCCGTTTTAAATCCATGCCGATTTTTGGAACGTTTGGGGGCAAAGATTACTTATCTTAATGTTGATGCTTGGGGGAGGGTATCCCCAGAAGATGTAGAAAAGGCCATAACGGATGAAACGATCTTGATTTCAGTGATGCATGCCAATAATGAGGTCGGTACCATTCAACCCATACGGGAAATTGCAGAAGTAGCTCGAAAATATGGCGTTTATATTCATACGGATGCTGCCCAATCTGTTGGGAAAGTTTCGACTAAGGTTCAGGAGCTTGGCATCGATTTTTTAAGCCTAGCTGGTCATAAGCTATATGCCCCTAAAGGAATTGGTGCGCTTTATATACGAAAAGGGATTGAAATTGAACCGCTTATCCATGGGGCAGGCCATGAAACCGGCAGAAGGGCCGGGACGGAAAATGTGTGCTTGGTGGTGGGGTTAGGTAAAGCCTGTGAGCTTGCTGAAAGGTACATAGCAGAATCCCAGGTCCGGGAGCTTCGGGATTATTTTTGGAAACGACTGGAAGAAAATTTCCCAGGGCAAATCGTATTGAATGGTCACCCTGACGAACGGTTGCCGAATACGTTAAATGTAAGCTTCATCAGGAGGGTAGGGGGAGAGATCTTACAGCGGATTCCAGAGCTTGCAGCGTCTACAGGGTCTGCCTGCCATGCTGGACAGATTGAATTATCTTCTGTATTAAAAGCCATGGGGACGGATGAGCAGACAGGTATGGGAACCATCCGTTTCAGCTTGGGAAGATATTCAACAAAAGAAGAAGTCGATCAGGCAGTAGAATTATTGCGGGTAAGGATAATTTGAGGAAGAAGAAACAAGGACTGGCTATAGGGAAGATTTCCCCATAGCCAGTTCTTGTTCATCGAGAGTGTGGTGGTAGAATAGCATGTCGGACAAAGAGACATACTATTCGATGTTACCATATCAATGGATAAATCAAGGCAGACCATTGGCATAACCATTCCCTTTTTTCAAGATGCCTCTTAAGAAAGGAAGCGGACAACATGACGAAAACACTACAAGAAGAACGTTTGCAGACCTCGGCGGTATTATTGGAAGAATTGTCAAATCCTGAAGTGCTTCAAGCCTTGGTTACCCTGATTCATAAGCTGCCAGAGTTGAATAATGCTGTATTAAAAATGGAGCAAGGGATCGACATGGTGACCAAGATTGTAGTGGATCCGGATGTTATGGATCAATTTACCGAACCTGTAAATCAGTTTGCCAAAATTGCGTTAAAACAGGATAATCTTCAGGCACTTGGAGCAATTATGGAGAAGATGCCGCGCATTGCTAAAACAGTGGAATTATTGGATCAGATCTCTCCCTTTGTGGAATTTATTTCGAAGCGAGAGACATTAGCATCTTTTGCTGAAGTGCTGGAATTAATATCAGATCCGGTAACGTATCGAATCCAAGAGGGAATGTCCTTGGTAAAAGAAGCCCAGCACAGAGCGGAGCAGGATTCATCAACGATCTCTGTATTCGGGGTATTAAAGCTCCTAAAAGATCCTGCTGTACAGAACGGGCTCAAATTTATTCATGCTTTTTTGGAAATATGGCAAGAAAGAAAAATGGTAAAATAAAGAAGAGTCCCTTACTAAACGGGACTCTTTTTGTTTCGTATCACTCAGCTCTCGATTCTTCAATATTTTGCGATCGATTGACGGACTCCAGAGGAGGATAGCCGGAATATAGATCGGCCATCATATATTCCTCAGCAAGCTCAACGTCGATTTCCTTTGTTAGGCGATGGTTTAGCAGTTTCGATTCCAATTTGTCCAGTTGTTTTGTGGAGATCTTTTTCATAGCTACACCTTCCTTATGATAATCAAGACTATGGATAGTTTGTCCCAAATCGCCTATTTTATAATGAGAAAATAGTAAGTGAGTCCGGGAGGATTTGAGAAGTGGAGAGCATTGAGGAGATGGATGAGGTTGATTATAAAGCCTAATTAATGAAAAACTCCGCATATCTGTGTCGGATATGCGGAGTATGGAGACTTTTTTTAATGGTCGCCGTGGTTTCCCTTCTCTGGGTTGGTGGCAGACCAGGAGTCTTTTTCGGGGTTGTAGTCAATGATGACGCCATCTAAAAATTCATTATCTTTCTCAAGAATGACTTCCAAGCCTGCGGTTTGAACGACCTCGTCCTTTTCGGTTGGTTTGTCCAAGCCCAAGCCATAATGTGCATGATCTCCATGAGCATGGGATACAAATACGCGAAGCTTGGATGTTTTATCTTCTACGTCCTCCAAGATTTCTCTCACTTTCTGTGCAGCGCTTTCCGTTAGGGTACATTTCATGATAAGGGCTCCTTTTTTTTTGATACTTGTATTGTAACGCACTTAGCTGTGAAAACAAAAGAATTCGTTTTGGGGGTGGAAAGTTAAAGACTACCCCCCTTTTGGATTTCACCTTCCTTTCTTTTTGCGAATATATTAATAGAAATAGCAAAACGGAGAGGAGGGCATCTATCGGATGGGCAAATTGAACCAGTTTAAGAAGGTAAAATATATATGTGAAATTTATCAGAACAAGCGATTCTATTCCCGACAAGAATTCTTAAGGGAAAGCGTTCGTTGGAGTGAACCGAGAAGGATTTCGGAAGAAACCTTTTTGAAAAGAAAAAACGAAGGCTATGAGGTGGAATATCGCTGGATTAATGAGCTTCCCTTGTGCATTCAACGTGAACTGGAAGGGATTTATACGCTTATTGATCTAGCATTAGAAACCAAAGATGAACAGTGGTTTAGGGAGCTCATCCAGATCAGGAATTCACTGCTATCTTAACACATGTTTGTACAAAGATTGGTCAATTTAATCTTTGCCCCTTACCATACGAGGGCATATAAGTGGACAAACTATGTAACTTAAGCAGGATTTGTGTAGCCGGCATATGAGCTCGCTTCCAAGCGTAACGAGAGGGATGCCTTTCAGCAATCCAAACTATACATTATAACTGTCTGGTTCTCCACTGTACATAAAAGGGGTATGAGAATATTCTTAAGGTTTTCTTAGAAAACGCTTTTATTGTCTAAGGTGCCTATGTTTATGAGTCCCCTATGAAAATAATGGAAATTTTACTTTTGGTATACTCAAGTTAGCCGGTACAGGCAATCCATGATTAGAGAGGAGAACAACAGATGAGTAACTTCACGAAAACATTCATTCTAAAAGTGGTACATGCTAGTTTAGCAGTAACTTTGGCTTTAGGAATAGGGGCAGTGGGTACAACTACTCCTACTCATACAGCTGAAGCGGCGTCGATCGCCACGGGGGATTCAATCATCAAAACCGGAAATCGTTTTTTGGGTGTTCCTTACCGCTATGGGGCTACTGCAGGGACAACAAATAGATTTGACTGTTCATCCTTTGTGCAATATGTTTATAAGAAAAACAGAATCTCTTTACCGCGAGGAGCTCGTCAACAATCCATGGTTGGAAAGTATGTACCGAGAAATCAGCTAAAAAAAGGGGATCTCGTTTATTTCTCGACTAGGGCTACCATGAAGTACAGCTCAAAGTCGATCAAACGAATTGGGCATGTGGGTATCTATGCAGGTAACGGTAAGATCCTTCATACCTACGGTAAACCGGGTGTAACTTATAGCAAACTGAATTCCTCTTGGTGGAGTTCTCATTATGTGACCGCCCGCCGAGTATTGTAGTATAAAAGAATGTACAGGGAGGACCTATGGGTCCCTCCCTGCATCCTATTGCTTAGGGAGCATGACGTGGATGATCGTTCCCTCACCCAATTGACTCTTCACTTCAATAGATCCTTTATGCTGCTTCACAATTCCCTCCGCTATGGTCATTCCCAAACCAAACCCGCCTGTCTTCCGGTTACGTGCGTGATCCACCCGGTAAAAGCGTTTAAACAATTGTGGAATATGCTCTTCTTTGATCCCGATTCCTTTATCTATTACTTGAAGGTGAATGGATTCCTGATTATCTTCAAGAAGAATGCGAATGTTTTTTTTGCTATATTTCAGCGCATTGTCTAACAAAATAATCATCAACTGTTTCATTTTCTCCGGATCGCCGACCATGTAAATATCGTTCGAAGAGGATTCTGTTACTATGCTTCTTTGATAAGTTTGCTGTAAGGTGGCAGCTATTTTTTGAATTAACATAAGAATGGAAAATTGCTCGTATTTCATAACTTTATCTTCATCTGTCCGAAGACTTAAGAGGGCATCTGTTAAACCACGCAGGCGAATCGCTTCCGTATGTATGGCATCTATTGCTTCCTCTCTTACTGCGGGATCGTTGCTTGCCCACCTTTTCAATAAATTCGCATAACTTTCGATAATGGTGAGAGGAGTCCGTAACTCATGGGAGGCATCAGCAACAAACTGTTTTTCCCTGGACAAGTTTTTTTCCAGCTTTCTAATCATTTTATTGAAGGTTTGCACAAGTGTATCCAATTCATCTGAATGACGTGACGGACTCAGTTGAAGCAGTTCAAATGAACCGCTTTTCTCGATTTTTTGCATGGTATGGGCCAGATGATGGATGGGCTTAAAAAGAACCCGGGTATAAAAATAGCCTCCCGCTATAGCAAGTAAAATGGCCCCTCCTGTCGTGAAAAAGAGAATGCTCATCAAAATATCTACATGGTATTCCATTGAGGACAGCTTTTTTCCTATCTCCAAGGCACCTAGCTGTACCTGTTTACTGGCCTCGTAAATGGGAACTTGGACAACAATGCTCCTTCCCGTATTACTGGGGATGACTTGCGTATTGGGAGTGGATCGGAAATCTATGGGAATACTCAACAATTCCTCATTGGAAACCACCTGATTTACCACTCGCTCTTTTGTATCGATAATGCGAATCACTTCATTATATAGTAGAAATTCTCCTAACAGGTTTTTGTCCTGCCAAGTCTTGGAGGAATGAATAAAATCTTCATTTAATATCGTGCTTGCTTTATTCATCAACAGTTGGATCTCGCTTTGTGTGGTGACCTTAATGAAAAAATAGTAGATCAACACATTGAAAAGTAGAAGGATACATAAAAGCCATAACGCAGATAGTAACGTAAGTCTGATTTTAAGACTCATGGCAAGGTATCCTTGATTACATAGCCTACTCCACGAATGGTATGAATGAGCTTACAATCGAAACCTTTATCAATTTTTTGACGCAGATAGCCAATGTACACATCGACCGTATTGGTATCGCCAGTAAAATCATAGTCCCAAACCTCCGCGAAGATCTGCTCCCTTGATACTACATTTCCTTGATTTTGTACAAGAAAAAGAAGCAAATCAAATTCCTTCGCCGTTAATTCGATTTTTTGATTCGCACGAGTAACTTCCCTCGTTTGCGGATTGATCCTGAGATTATCAATCTGGAGAGGTTTGGGGTGAAGGGTTGTATTTTTAATTGTCAACCTCAGGAGGTTGCGAATACGGGCGAGCAGCTCTTCAATGGCAAAAGGCTTGGTGACGTAGTCATTTGCTCCATAATCCAGGCCGCTTACTTTTTCCTGAATGGAATTCCGGGCCGTCAACAGAATGATAGGAACATCGTGGTTAACCTGTCTGATCCTTCGAAGAACCTCTAGACCGTTTAATTCAGGTAGCATGATATCCAATAAAATAAGATGCCAGTGCTCCCCAGTTGCCATTTCCCATCCTCTGCGGCCATCTAGTACATGGACCACCTCATACCCCTCATGGGAAAGCTCCAGCTGGAGAACTCGGGCAATTTTTTCCTCATCTTCAATAATTAGAATTCGTTCCGTCACAATCGCCCTCCATAAAAATGGACTTTGGTTTATTATGGATGGTTTGTCTGGAGAAAATACGGAAAATGAAGGAGAAAGACTATTGAAGGTTCTAATTTTTGTATTATCTGAATATACATAATTATAGTGTTGAAATGTATACATGGAAACCAACCCAATACCAGCAGCGTTGTCAGTGCCATCTCGTATGGAGCCGATTTCATTGGCTTACAGGTGGAGATGATGCCGCTGCTTTTTTACACTTATCGGAAAGTATTATACGCATAAGGCTACGCCAGTAGCTTTCTTACGATATGAGAAAAATATGTTTATTAAGGGAGAAGATTTACATGGCATATTATCGCCAAATGGGCTTATTTCCTCCTAAACGTCATACCACCTTTCGAAAGGAAGATGGATCTTTGTTCCGTGAGCAAGTGATGGGTACCAAAGGATTTTCGGGAATACAATCGATCTTGTATCATCACGATCCGCCAACAGCGGTGTTAGAATCGAAGTTGATTGCAGATATTCGACCAGCATATGAAGAGCATCAAGGACTAAAGCACAGGCACTTTCATACTGCAGGGATTAAGACGAAAGGGGATCCCATTGATGGGCGACAGTTTGTGCTCGGGAATGACGATCTCTTGTTGGGGATTTGTAAACCAATCGAGGAAATGAAGTATTATTACCGTAACGGAGATGGAGACGAGTTATGGTTTGTCCATCAGGGAACTGGAAAACTAGAAACCCTTTACGGTACCCTTTCGTATGAACCAGGGGACTATTTGGTGATTCCCATTGGAACGATTTATCGTGTATTTCCTGAACCTGGTGAAACGAAATTCCTTGTGCTAGAATCGGCTAGCTCCATCTTTACTCCTCGAAGATACCGGAACGAATTTGGCCAGCTATTGGAACACAGTCCATTTTGCGAGAGAGATTTCCGAGGACCGGAGAAGCTAGAAACTCATGTTGAAAAGGGGCAGTATGAAGTAAGAACCAAATCGAGGGGGTTCCTTCATTCTCACATTCTTGATCACCATCCTCTTGATGTTGTGGGGTGGGATGGGTATTTATACCCCTATGCATTTAATATCCGGGATTTTGAGCCGATAACCGGGCGTATCCACATGCCGCCGCCAATCCACCAAACCTTTGAGGGACATCAGTTTGTGGTATGTTCCTTTGTACCGCGATTGTATGACTATCATCCGGAGGCCATTCCTGCTCCGTACTTCCATAGCAATGTAGACAGCGATGAGGTTTTATATTATGTGAAAGGAAACTTTATGAGCCGCAAGGGCATTCATGAAGGTTCCATCACGCTTCATCCTTCCGGTATTCCACATGGTCCGCATCCAAGTAAAATCGAAGCCAGCATCGGGAAAAAGGAGACATTGGAATTAGCTGTTATGGTGGATACCTTTAGGCCGTTAAAGGTAGTGAAACAGGCGAATCAAATCGAAGATAAAGGCTATGCTTACAGCTGGGTATAAAAAAGCTTGGGAGGGGGATACGATGTCGAACAGCAGTCAACTTGCCTTTTTGAAGGACCTTATTGATTATGCAGGGATTTATCCGCCTGCCAGTCTTTCGCTGGACCAAGCGATTCGAAATTATGCCGATTTTCTAATCGACAAGGATGCTTGGATGCTGGGCCGATTTATTTTACCCGCTTCCCGTTTAGTGGAGCTAGATCCTTATATCTCATTATTTTCATTGCAAAAACCGCTGAGGTGTTCGGCTTTGGGGCGCTGGAGTGACAGCAAAGAGTTATGCATAGAAGGACTGAAAGCAGATTTGCTTGTGGTGAAAGATTTTCGCGAACGGTATGGAGGGATGGTCAATGTGGATGTGCTGGAGCTTCCTCTGCCTCCGATCCTAATTGATCGTGAGCTGATAACAATACTTGCAAAGGAAGCAAGTGAAGAAGGGCTGGACTTGTTTTGTGAGGTGACTGCTCCAATTAATCAAGAATGGCAGCGACAGATGCAACAAGCTTTGGAAGAGATCGCTACCCATAATGCTTTCGGAGGTCCTATTGTAGGATTGAAGCTGCGAACGGGCGGGGTAACGGCTGATGCATTTCCCTCAGCGGAACAAGTGGCAACGATCCTTCATGCGTGTCAAGAGGGGCAGATTGCTTTGAAATTCACCGCTGGACTCCATCATCCAATTCGAATGTACAGAGACGAGGTAAAGACACGGATGCATGGCTTCTTAAACATTTTTGCTGCTGGGATGCTCGCCCATGTTTATAATCTGGATGTATTGGCCATTGGGAAGATCCTTGCTGATGAGGAACGGGATCACTTTTTGTTTACTGAGGAAGGCCTGGCCTGGAACCATAAAATCATACCTGTCTCAGAAATCACAAAGCTTCGATTGGAGTATTTCCGCTCTTTTGGAAGCTGCAGCTTTGAGGAGCCTCGAGAAGATCTTCGGTTGCTGAAGCTTTTATAGACGAGAGGAGGGGTTATAGAATGAAGTCATCATTTATAGAAGTCGGTCCAGAATCTCATTTTCCTATTCAAAATTTACCTTATGGTGTATTTCGTCCCCGTCAAGGTGGCGCTGCTCGCATCGGTGTTGCGATTGGTGACTTTGTTTTAGATCTTGCCCTTTTGGAAAAGACCGGACATTTTCAAGGTACTACCTTAGCGGGAAAAGGGGTCTTTCAACAATCTACCCTTAATTCGTTTATGTCCCTTGGCGGTCATGCCTGGAAAGAAGCGCGTGCCCGGATCCAGAACTTACTTAGGGCTGATGTGCCAACCTTAAGAGATAATCATGTTCTTCGCGAGGCCTCTCTCTTTCGACAAGACGATATAGAAATGCTATTACCAGCGCAAATCGGAGATTATACTGATTTTTATGCATCCAAGGATCATGCATCGAACGTCGGGACTATGTTTCGCGGGAAAGAAAATGCCCTCATGCCTAACTGGACTCGTCTTCCCGTTGGCTATCACGGTCGAGCTAGCTCCATTGTTACAAGTGGAACTGAGATACGTCGTCCCCACGGCCAAATGAAGCCTCCCGATGCAACAGCTCCGATATTTGGAACATGCCGCCAGTTAGACTACGAGTTAGAGTTGGGGTGGTTTATTGGTCCTGGCAACGAACTGGGGGAACCGATTCCGATTGAGCAAGCGGAAGAACAGATCTTTGGGCTTGTACTCGTTAATGATTGGAGTGCCCGTGATATTCAAGCCTGGGAGTATCAACCGTTAGGCCCTTTCCTGGGAAAAAATTTTGCGACTTCGATCTCTCCCTGGGTCGTTCCATTGGAAGCGCTAGAGCCCTTTCGAGTAAAGGGAATAAAGCAGGATCCAGAACCTCTTCCTTATTTACGGCAGCCTGGTTCGGGTTCCTTTGATATCCATCTCGAAGTCCATCTGCAAGGCGAACGAATTTGCGCAAGTAATTTCAGACACCTATATTGGAGCATGGCTCAGCAGATTGCCCACCATACGGTCGGCGGCTGTAACTTGCGTCCGGGCGATCTGTTAGCGTCGGGGACCATCAGCGGACCGGAAAAGGAGTCACGAGGTTGTTTATTGGAATTGACTTGGCGGGGAATCGATCCGATTCAATTATCTAATGGGGAGAACAGAGTATGGTTGCAGGATGGAGATCAGCTGACCATGACAGGCTGGTGTCAAGGAAATGGATATCGGATTGGTTTTGGTGAGGTAACAGGACGGGTGTTGCCGAATTAACCTTAAATTAGTAAATACTTGAAAGTAAATGTGACGAAAGTCTGGAATGGTTTATTCTATTATAATAGTCTATAAAGGAAAACTGGTTAAAAAAGATTGGAGAATGGGTGATGATATATATGTATGAATTTCTCATAAAACTAGGGGTCGCCTTATTTCTCGGTCTTCTGATTGGAATCGATCGGCAATTGAAAAATAAGCCGCTTGGTGTTAAGACCAGTATGGTTATTTCGGTTGCCAGCTGCTTAATCACGATTGTTTCTATTGAATCCGTTCACCAATATTCTGTGCCTGGTCATACGAATATGGATCCGATGCGTTTGGCAGCGCAAGTGGTGAGCGGGGTCGGTTTTTTGGGGGCAGGTGTCATTTTACGAAGAAGCAATGATGTCATATCGGGATTAACGACCGCTTCCATGGTCTGGGCGGCATCAGGTTTAGGGATTGCGGTTGGAGCCGGATTTTACAGGGAAGCGATAAGTGCCATGTTTCTCATCATATTAGCGATTAATATCTTTCCAATCCTGGTTCGGGTGATCGGTCCAAGTACACTCCGTCAGCGGGATTTGTCCATTAAGATTGTGGTGAAGGAAAATCAAGAGCTGGATCTTATTTTTAAACAAATCAAACAGCTCGATCTGCAGGTAAAACGAGTGAAAGTAAAGGATCTGAATAATGGAGATCAACAATTGGAAATGATGATTCTGGCCTCGGAAAAAATATACACAACAGATATTTATGTTTCGCTAAAAAAGGTGGCGTATGTGGTATCGGTAGAAGTGGAAAGCAGGTAATTAGAAGGCTAGTCCCTAACTGTATGGAGGGACTAGCCTTGTTTTGTATAAATATAGTATTTAGTGAAACTTTTTCCTTTCCCCTAGCGTATAAAAAGGTGTATTCAGGAAGTAAGGAAGTGAGCGGGCATGCTTGAAGTGTATTGGGGTTGCCTTATATTGGGCGTTTTGTTCTCTATCGTAACCGTCCTTTTTGGTGATCTTATCGGCCAGTTTTTTGATGGGATGCTGGACTTTCTTTCGGTGGATGGACCGCACTTCATGCAGCCCATGGTTTTGGTTGGGGGAGTGACGGTATTTGGCGGAAGCGGCATTCTCCTCACTCAATATACCTACATCGGGGCATCGGTGATTGCAGGTCTATCTTTGATAATCGCTATCTTTCTTTCTATTATTGTGTATTTTTGTTATGTAAGACCTATGCAGAATGCGGAGAATTCGATAGGGTACTCAATACAGGATCTGATAGGGAAAATAGCTGAAGTGTCAGTGCCAATCCCCCTAAAGGGGTATGGGGAGGTGATCGTGAAGGTAGGAGCGATGAATACTAACCATATCGCGGGCAGCTTTGATTTGGAGGAGATAGAAACCGGATCCAGAGTCGTGGTGGTGGAAGTGAAAGAAGGAGTGCTGTTAGTTTCCCATTTTGAACACCATACATAAAAAAGGAGGGAGTAACACCATGCCAAGTTTTTTAACGATTCCTATTATCATAGTCGTAGTCGTAGTTATAGTTTTGCTAGGGTTGGCCTTTTGGGCCCGATATAAAACGGTTGGTCCTGATGAAGCCATGATTGTGACGGGGTCTTTTTTAGGTGGTAATAATGCATTGACGGATGATACGGGACGTAAAATTAAAATCGTCCGCGGGGGTGGAGCTTTTATTCTGCCGATCTTCCAACAAGCTCAGTTTTTGTCATTACTCTCCCATAAACTAGATCTATCCACACCAGAAGTTTACACTGAACAAGGGGTTCCTGTGATTGCAGATGGAACAGCCTTAATTAAAATTGGCAGTTCTATCGAGGATATCTCCACTGCAGCAGAGCAATTTCTAGGAAAATCAACCGAGAATTTAGAGGAAGAAGCGCAAGAGGTCCTCGAAGGCCACTTGAGGTCGATTCTTGGTGGAATGACCGTAGAGGAAGCTTATCGGAATAAAGATAAATTCGCTCAAGAAGTCCAAGGAGTAGCTGCCAAGGATCTGAAAAAAATGGGACTCAGCATCGTATCATTTACAATAAAGGATGTCCGGGACCGTAACGGTTACCTGGAAAGTTTAGGTAAAGCGCAAATTGCTGTCGTCAAACGGGATGCAGAGATTGCAGAAGCCGAAGCCGTTCGAGATGCTCGGGTAAAGAAAGCCAAAGCGGAAGAAGAAGGACAAAAAGCGGAACTTATTCGAGATACGAATATTGCCGAAGCGGAAAAAGAAAAAGAATTGAAAGTCGCCTCTTTTAAGAAAGAACAGGACATGGCTAAAGCGGAAGCGGACCAAGCCTACTCGATTCAAGAGGCACGGGCAAAACAAACCGTTGTCGATGAAGAAATGAAGATTAAGTTAGTAGAAAAGCAGAAACAAATCGAACTGGAAGAAAAAGAAATTATCCGACGGGAGAAACAATACGACGCTGAGGTCAAAAAGAAGGCTGACGCCGAAAAATATCGAGTTGAACAAGAGGCGGAAGCCGAAAAAACCAAAAAGCTTCGTGAGGCCGATGCGTTACAGTATCGTATTGAAGCGGAGGCTAAAGCAAACGCAGAACAAAAACGTTTAGCGGGTATGGCGGAAGCGGATGCAGAACGGGCTAAAGGTACTGCCGAAGCAGAAGTCATTCGTTTGCGAGGGCTGGCTGAAGCGGAAGCTAAGGAAAAATTGGCAGAAGCGTTTGCGAAATTTGGTGAAGCGGCCGTTCTCGACATCATTGTGAAAATGCTGCCTGAGTTGGCGGGAAAGGTGGCCGATCCAATCCGCTCCATCGATAAGCTCACCGTGGTAGACACAGGGAATGGTCAAGGAGCTACGCGAGTCAGCAATTATGTGACGGAGTTGATGGCAACTGCCCCGGAGATGTTAAAAAGCGTTTCGGGAATCGATGTGGAGCAGCTCATTCATGGTCTTACTCAAAAAGTGGTGGGACCGAAGACCGTCATACCGGAAGAAAAGCCAAAGGATTAGAGTGAGCGAGGACTAAAGATCCATTAGAGATCGTCTCGGCTGGGACGGGTGCCTTAATCGGATAATTTCCGGTAATTGGTTCCCGGCATAACCTTAGACTAAATGATGACAAAAAGCTTGGCATATGCCAAGCTTTTAAAACTTTCAACAACTCTATTAGTTATCGTATTTTTTTAGTAACGCATCTAGTTCATCTTCAAACTCCTGGTCTTGCTGAAGTTGGGCAAATTCTTCATCTAAAGAGGGTTCTTTATTCACCCATTCCTCGCTAACTTCAGCTTCTGCTTCTAAGTGTCGAACCCGCTCCTCCATTCTCTTTAATCCTTCTAGTGTGGAGGAGGAACCGACATTTTTCACCCTGTGGTTGATATCCCGTTTGGCCTTGGCCGTTTGGGCCCGTGCAGCTAGAACTTCTCGCTTTTCCTTCAAATCTTGAACCTGCTTTTGCATACTCTTCCATTTATCCCGCAAAGTTTCCATTGCTTGTTTGTGCTGAAGATATGTTTCCTCGGCTTCCTTCATTTTTCGCTCGACTTCCTTTTTTTCCTGGAGAGCTCGTCGGGTCAAATCGACATTCTTGGCTTGGGCGGCCTGATGCACCTGATCATTTCGTTTTTGAACGAGAGATTCTAATTCCTTATACTGCTGCTGGAATTTCTTCTCCAGTGCCATTTGAGCGGCTACCGCTTTTTCCGCATCATGAAGGTCCATTTCCATATTCCGCAAGTACTGATCCGTCATCTTGACCGGATCTTCCGCTTTATCAATCAAGGCATAGAGATGAGAGAGCGTGAGATCCTTTAAGCGAGTAAAAAGGGACATACTTAAAAATTCCTCCTTGCGAAGTATCGTATTTACCTTTTATTACGGAAAATGGCGAATAAGGTTTCAAAAAATTGGAAGTTAATTACTTTACATCAACGCATGCTTGATCAGAACCGCTTTGATCGTGGAATACGTCATTTCATCAGGCAAGCACTCTTTCAAAGGTTTTAATTTCTTTTCTGCAAGGACCTCATGTTTTTGCAGGATCAATTTCTCCGTTTCCCCATCAAAGAAGCTTGTCCAATCAATAGAATGTCCCTCTTTGTAAGCTTGGAAAAGGTGGTTTTTAATGGTTGTTACGGTCAGGCTCCGATCCTCAGCAATCTCTGAAAGGGTGCGGCCACCCTGAAAGGCTTCATAGGAAACAAGATAGCTTGGTTTTTGATCCGCCATGTTCTTTGATTCTTTGTTTGATGATGTTTGAACAGAAGGGCGCTGCCTTTCAATGGGACCATGGTCTTGAATATATTGATGGATCGCCTGAAGGAAGAGAGTACCATATTGCTCAAACTTCTTTTCCCCCATTCCTTTAATTTGAAGCATCTCCTGCTGTGTCTCAGGAATCATGCGGCACATGTCTTTCAAACTCGTATCTGAAAAGATGACATAGGGAGGCAGTTTTTTACTTTCAGCCAACTGTTTGCGCAGATGACGCAACGTATCGAACAACCCTTCATCAACGTCAACTTGATTTTTCTTTTGTTCGATGCTCATGCGCATTGAAACAGTTTGGTTCCCTTTAAGCACCTCGTAAGCCAAGGGGGTTAATTGTAAAGTAGGGAATTTGGGATCCTGAATGGAAAGATAGCCGTCGGCCATCAGATAGTGAATCCAATTCATGATATCTTTTTCAGTGTAATCGGAAAGCAGACCATAAGTAGTAAGCTTGTTAAAGCCTAGCTCAAGTACCTTTTGACTTTTGGAGCCATTTAGCACTTTTGCGGTGAGTTGTGCCCCGAATCGTTCTCCCATTCGTTTAACACAGGATAGGATCATTTGAGCTTCTCTGGTACGATCCTCTTGTTTACCTTCCTCACTGCAGTTGGAGCAGCGCCCGCAGCTTTCCTCGCCTGCCAGATCCCCAAAATAATCTAGAATATAGCGAGGAAGGCAACGATGGGTGTGTCCATAATGGGCCATGGCCTGTAATTTCTCGTATTCCCGTTCTTTTTTGCCAGGCTCAAGCAAGGACTGTTCAATTAGAAAACGTTGCAATTGGATATCCTGTGCTGCAAATAATAAATAGCAATCACTAGGTTCTCCATCTCGTCCCGCACGACCTGCTTCTTGATAGTATGCTTCCATATTCATGGGGAGGGCATAATGGATCACATATCTTACGTTTGATTTGTCGATCCCCATCCCAAACGCATTCGTAGCTACCATAATCGTCGCTTCATCCTCAATAAAACGGTGTTGGGCTAGCTGACGTTCAGATTCGGACATGCCAGCATGATAATGCGCGGTTTGGAAACCTTGTTCTGATAATAGTTGATAGATAAGATCGGTAATTTTTCGGGTAGGGGTATAGATAATACCCGACTCTTTTGGTCTCGACTTAATGAAATCAAGCAGGAACTCCTTTTTATCCACTCCTTTGACCACATGGAAGTGAAGGTTCTCTCGGGCATAGCCAGTGTTAACCGTGTGTTCCACCTTGATTTGCAGGATGGATTGAATATCTTCAATAACCTCATCCGTTGCCGTTGCCGTTAGGGCCAGGGTAACCGGCAAATTGGGCAGCCTTTTCAGGTTTGGAATAATCGACCGGTAGCTGGGACGGAAGTCGTGTCCCCACTGTGAAATACAATGGGCCTCATCAAAAGCTATAAGGGAAAGAGGGATAGACTGGATGGTCCGCATAAATTCTGGAGACTCGAAGCGCTCCGGGGCAACATACAAAAACCGGTAGGCTCCTGCTTGAAGTTGGGCTAAACGCTTCTGCTGCTCCGCTTGGGAAATTGAACTATTAATGAAGGTGGCCGGAATGTCGTGGGCATGAAGAGCATCCACTTGGTCCTTCATCAGGGAGATCAACGGCGAAATAATGAGGGCGCATCCTTCCTTTACTAAACCTGGGATTTGATAGCAAAGCGACTTCCCCCCGCCTGTCGGCATAATGGCAAGGGCGTGATGTCCATTTAACGCATGCTTAATCATCGTTTCCTGTCCAGGGCGAAACGATGAATAGCCAAAATATTGTTGGAGAATGTGTTGAGCTTTCGTAAGCAAGATGATCATCCTTTTTTCATTCTTAATCCCTATTTTATCATGTTTTCTCTGCGAAAGAGCTGTCTTCCCATTCTATTTCACTAATCAAAAATCTTTGAATCGATTTGAGTGCTAGAGTCCTGGGGATTGGAGGATTTAACCGGCATTTTGAGACTGTCGATTAACTGCCATTTAGAATTCTTGGGGTTAAGCGAGTAAGCGGAAATACTCCCACTAATAAAGGTTTTTGAGTTAATTGAACCTCAATAAGTGGAAAATCTCCCTTTGCATAGAGTTGTAAGCGCATACGCTTAAAAAAAGAAGGATATAGTGGGAGTTATTCCCTCTAATTCACCTCTTTTTCTAAAATTTCTAGTTGTAATCGAAATTTTTCCCTTTAAAAATGAAAGACTTGATTAGCTTCATGATTGACGATGCTCATAGCTATAAAAATAACCTCTTAGACAAAATCAATGTCCAAGAGGTTATCTTTATTATTAAGAGTATATTTTCTCATCATGTCTGGCTAAATAACGTATAGCCATCGTCCAAAAATGTAGATCAGACATTTTTTGGTAGGTATTGGCATGAAGAATGAATTCAGGGTAGGTGCATCCGTAGCGGTTTTCCATATGCAGTATGGTATTTCGATGTAGTTCAGCGGAAGCTTTCTGTTGAATTTCTTCATATTCTTCTTCATCAAAATAATCAATCTCAAAATCTAAATCTTCATGGGTGTACATTGTAAAATCCCTCCTTATATTTAAAAACAAATCCGAATTGTTTAGTTATTAATATCATATTACACTACAGGGACTATAAATGCAACCATGGACAATAAATGTCCCGCGATAATACAGTGATTTTTAAAATTGTCAAATGTAGACCAGTTTCATCAAAGGATTCGACAGGGCATTAGGTCGAATAAGTATTTAGAGTCAATCATGGTTACACAGTGGGAAAAAGGGAGGAGTCGGTAAAATGAAGCGTATTGTCTTATCTGATGAATTGATTGAACAGTTAGCGGTGTATTACCATTTAGATTCGATTCAACTCACCTTTGAACAATTTTTGGAAAGAGAGCTTGTGAAATTAACAGAGATTTTAGTTTATCGTTTGAATTAATATAAGACCGAACATCAGGCTGTGCCGGCATTCCTAAAGGGATCGATGGGAAAAAAAGAGAGTAGGGGTGGATCAGTAATGACCACCCCTACTCTCTTCAAATGTAGTTAAAGTGACTGAATGATAGCTTGAAGCTCATGCAGACTTTTGATTTCGTATTTAGGGATAATATCATCATTTCTCGTCACACTGTGCCGATTGATCCATGCCGATGGGATCCCGGTCCGATTGGCTCCTAAAATGTCAGTAGTAAGCTTGTCCCCTACCATGATGGCTTCATGATTTTGCAAAGAAAGAAGATCTAAAGCGTGCTGGAAAATCGAGGAGTCAGGCTTGCCCTTGCCATAGTTACCGGAGATCACAATATGATCAAAATAAGGCACAAGCTCTGGAACGCCGGCTAATTTCTCTTGTTGTAAATCAGGCGAACCGTTGGTTAGGAGCAGAAGTTGATACTTCTCTCTTAACTGATCGAGGACGGCGAATGTTTCATCATAGACGATCGGTCTTTTGCGGCGCTCCGCGGGAAATCGTTCGGCTAACTCCTGTCCGAAATCCGGGTCAGTGATCCCTAACTGCTGAAGCCCTCTGGTCCAGGAATCCCTGCGGTAAGCAGGGACGATTTCTTGAAGTTTACGGAAGTGTTCTTGCTCGCCTCCAGTGAAATTTCCCCATAATCCTTCAAAGGGATTAATTCCAATCATCACGGTAAAAGGATACGTTTCATAGCTAGTATACAGGTCACGTGCTTCCTTTCGAACGGCTTCTTCTAATTCTATGGGGTTAAGCTGATACTTTTCCTCAGCCAACTGGCAGGTCGCAGTGAAAGCATCGCGAACACTTTTATCATCCCAAAGCAAGGTATCGTCTAAATCGAAAAAGATGGCTTTAATCATGATCTTGGTCCTCTCCGTGTACAATAGTATTTTTTATATAATATTTTAACATGGAAAAGCAATTAGATATAGAAGAAACATTTTGGAGGTGTCTTTCCAGTCACTCTCCTCGATCCAAATGGGTATACCCTGTTTGCTAACGTTCCATTCCAAGGAGTAACCAACTATATTACCGTTCCTGCCGGTAATGTCCAAATTGCTGTGCGCCCTGTAGGGTCAACGAAAACTCTATTAAATATTTCTTACCCAGTGGAAGAAGGTAGGAACTACACGATTGCTGCTATTGGATTGGCCCAAGGCCAACCGGCTTTGTCGTCTTTATTGATCAACGACGAAGGAAGTCATGAAGTAGAACAGAGTCAGTAAAAAGGATCAATGGATTAGGCTTCTGCATGATATTGTTCATCATGCAGAAGCCTATTTTAGGAATTTGTTGATAGAATCACAATGATCAAAGGAAATGGTACAATAAGATGAATGGTAATCATTGTTGGTAGGGGGTTCACATAAATGTATCGGATAGCAAACATTATTCTTTTATTGTTGCTCGTTGTCTTTACCCAAGCATGTTCAAAAGAAGATCCAAAGGCATCATCTCAGGAAAAGGAAAGACAAGCATCGTCACCGCCTCAAAGGGTGGAGATCATGATATCAGCGGCCGCTAGTTTAACGGATGCGTTGAACGAATTAAAGCTTTCTTTTGAGAAGGAGCACCACACGATAGCTGTTCATTTTAACTTTGGAAGCTCTGGAAAGTTGGCTAAACAAATTGAACAAGGCGCACCGAGTGATGTGTTCCTTTCGGCTAGCAAAAAGGATATGGACTCTCTCGGAGAAAAGAAATTAATTTTAGAAGAATCGAGAGTGGACTTTGCTAACAATAAGCTCGTTTTGATTAGCCCTAAAGAGAGCCCGATGACCTATTCATCATTTGAACAGATAAAAACGGATGAGATCCAGCATATCGCGATGGGAGAACCTGAAATTGTCCCTGCTGGAAGGTATGCTAAACAAGTTCTGGAATCGATTCGACTTTGGGAACCTCTGCAGGGAAAGCTCGTTTTAGGTTCTGATGTAAGACAAGTTCTGACCTACGTGGAATCGGGTAATGCGGAGGTTGGTGTGGTTTATTTGAGTGATGCGGTTACCTCTAATAAAGTGAAGGTGATGGCGTTCGCCAATCCGGAATGGCATGACCCAATCGTCTATCCGGGCGCCATCATTGCCGGAACACAACATAAGGAAGAGGCACAAGCCTTTTTGAGCTACATTTCCAGTGATATGGGAAACGTAATACTGGAAAAATACGGTTTCGAGTAAGCTAGGGATGATAATTGCGCAAGTTTAAACATTAATTGAGCGAAAATCTAAATAATTGCGCGACATTATCGGTTAATTGAGCGAAATTCTAATTAATTGCTCGAACTACATATTCCATTCCCAGACTCATCACAATAACGATGAGGAGGTGATGTTAGTATGAAGAATAAGAATAAAGAGGGGAAAAATAAAGCGGAGCAAACCGGACGTATTGAAGGGCGAAATGTATATGAGCAAGCCTATGCTCAAGTGCTAGGCAAGAAGATAAAACGGCCACATTAAAAAATGGAAAAGCTGCTGTTTACGGACAGCAGCTTTTTACGTTTAGTCCCGCATGAGAACCCTACGGTTCTTGAGTGGAATATCGACAGTCTGATTAGTCCATCAAGATTCATTTAATGTATAATTTAGTCGGTGATGAATCATGAGGACCGCTTTTCAAGCCATCGTATTTTCAGTAATCCTTTATGTATTGGACTTCAAGTATTGAGGGGATTTCAGTTACAACTTCAAAGGAGATTATTAGTATGAATTTGGATGTACATGTGAAGAAAACGGGTAAGCGTGTACTTATAGCAACCGCGGTTGCGGCGGAGAGGGACGCGGTAATGCGTGGGCTTCAGGGGCCTAGTATGTTTGATGTTATTGTTGTTGGAGTTGGCCCTGCTGCTGCTGCTGCGAGTACGGCCAAGGTGTTAGCTGCCGGTGAATATGACTTGGTGGTGAGCGCTGGCATTGGAGGAGGCTTCGTTGATCGAGCTGAGGTGGGCTCTCTTGTGGTTGCAAGCGAAATTGTGGCCGCTGACCTAGGGGCGCAAACTCCCGATGGTTTTAGCAGTGTGGACGAACTTGGCTTCGGCTCAACCCGTATTCCAGTTGACCCGCTCTTAGTGACTCGAGTAGCTGAGGCATTGCAAGCAACTGGTCAATCCGTTTATACCGGGCCAGTCCTTACGGTTTCAACCGTGACAGGTACAGCGGCGACTGCAACAGAAATGGCTGCGAGAGTGCCAGGGGCAGCGGCTGAGGCCATGGAGGGATATGGTGTTGCCATTGCAGCCCATCAGTGTGGTGTGCCGCTTCTGGAAATCCGCGCCATTTCTAATCCAGTCGGTCCACGTGATCGATCCGCTTGGCGCATTCCAGAAGCCCTCAACGCGTTAGAATCAGCAAGCAAAGTATTATTGGGGGTGTTCATATGAAAATTGCTTTCTCTCCTTGTCCTAATGACACGTTTGTTTTCCATGCCTGGGTACATGGACTTATTCCTGGTGCACCGAAGCTTGATGTTACATACGCAGATATTGATATTACCAATAGTCTGGCAGCAAGCTCAAATGGACCGGAAATTCTTAAGATTTCGTATGCGGCTTTGCCATGGGTACTTTCCGAGTATGCGCTGCTTCCATGTGGAGGAGCATTGGGTAGAGGCTGTGGTCCGTTGGTTCTGACAAAAAGCAATGGAATTGATCCATCTGAGTTATCCGGTAGACGTGTAGCGGTGCCTAGTGAGCGATCGACAGCCTACCTTTTGTTCCGATTGTGGGCAGCTCAGTATGTACCAGGGGGAGTGGGTGAGATTATCATCATGCCGTTCCATGAAATCATGCCGGCTGTACGGGATGGCTTAATTGACGCGGGACTTGTCATCCACGAGGCTCGTTTTACCTATCCTGCCTATGGGTTAAATCTTTTGGTAGATTTAGGTAACTGGTGGGAAGAAGACACCAAACTGCCTATTCCGCTTGGAGCGATCATCGCCCATCGCTCACTTGATTTGGAGGCCATCGCTGGCTGGATTCATGCCTCTGTTGAATATGCGTGGGCACATCCAGAAGTTTCCCAGGAGTATATTATGTGCCATGCCCAAGAGTTATCCCCTGAAGTAGCTAAAGCTCACATTGATCTATATGTCAACAAGTTCACCGCTAATCTAGGAGATGAAGGGTATGCGGCCATTACCGCGCTTCTTAGCCGTGCTGTGAAAGAAGGGCTTGTACCGGAAATGGATTTAGCAAAACTTCGCTGATTTGGATTTTTGTACCCGGTTCTATTAGAAAAAGAATGTGGAGGAGCTGGTCGATATCGCTCCTCTTTTTTCGTTAGGATTATTCAATGGAAATGTGAATTAGGACTATTCTGTTTTATCCTTTTTAGGTGTTTTGTACTTCTTCACTAATTCGGGCAAGTGCTTGAGGCTTTTTATCATCGGTCCTTTGCATATAGGACAGTCAGGAGCTGGGGTTGAAGCCAACTCCTCTCGAATAAATGCTTTACACTCCTTATTTTTGCATCTCCAAATGGGTACTGGAATTAGGTTGGGTTTCGGATCTTGTGCCAAAGCGCAAACACCTCCAGCAATAATCTTTCCTGGTTCCCTATACTTCATGCCTCTTAAATAACTGCAATAATAAAACAAAAATCGGAGTATGGTAAAAACTATTTCTCCTCTAATTTCCAATTGATTAATAGCATACTAAAAAAAGTTTAGTTCAAAATAAGTTTACAAGGATTGATAAAGTCCTTGAAAAACATACAGGAGGTATCACCTATGGCTACTAGCAATAACAATAACCAGAAATTAGTTCAAGGAGCTAGTCAGGCTCTTGACCAAATGAAGTATGAAATTGCCCAAGAATTTGGTGTACAACTTGGTGCTGACCAAACTTCTCGTGCAAATGGTTCGGTAGGTGGAGAAATTACTAAGCGCCTCGTCCAATTTGCTGAACAAGCTCTAGCAGGACAAGTGAGACAATAAAACAATTAAATAACTGGTTAAAAAGGCTATTGAGAGTCTCAATAGCCTTTTGTTTGCATTTATCAGAAAGTAGTATACGCATAAGGCATAAGCCAGTAATGCTGATTTATTTGGATCTTTTAAAGGTGTGGCTTGTACAGTCCACCAATCGCATTTCACCATCAGACATTATTTTCCAACAAAATTTAGGTGGTGTTTTTTTGCTGGCTACATTTTTATTCCATGTTGAACAAAAGCACATAGTGACACACATCCTTTCCAGGTATAAAATATTCTATTCGATTCATCTTAAACCGTTAAAAAAATTTGCTGATGAATACTCCCCCCATTTTAACCACGTGACCTTTAAGAAAGAAAATTGGCTTAATATCCTTTTCAAATTGTTTAATTCTCACGTATTTCCATACTCCTTGGAATGTACATACCATTTAGAAAACCATCCTTTTCGAAAAGCATAGCGAATTTGTATTTTTATCCTCTTTTGATGTACTTTCCATAGCGATATCAGCCAACAGGTAAATACTAGGCTAGTAGCTAGAATACTGACATGGACGAGCAGATAAACCAAATCCTGTGATTTTTCAAAGCAATGAGCAAGAATAATGGAAATCAAGAAACAAAAGAGTACATCCTTCCAACGGCATTGCATAAATTGAGAGGTGTTGCGGCAGAGGCAGAGTGTTACTCTGAGAGTAAAGCGGAGAAGACAAAAAGAACCTTTCCCTATGAGAAAAAGAACAGTTACAACAAATCCCCCAAATCCACCCACGGCGATTTCACATCCCTCTGAATTCTTGGTATAGTTTTTGTCATTTCACGCTCTGCTATGTGCAAAGCACAGCAAAGTGCCTGTCAAGATTTCATCTGTGTAAGCAAGAAGAAGATTTTTCCTATTGGTGCACCCCCCGAAATTTCTACGCATAAATCTACTGGTGAGGCCTTGTGCATATAAAAAACCGGAATAGGGAATGTTCCCTATTCCGGTTAGTCTTGGATAATCTGGTTAATCAGCCAATAGGCTTCTTGGTTGGTGATGTTTTTTTGTCTCCATGTTATAGGGATGATAACTTTTTGCTCTAGCCCCAGTTCATGGATGATACGCGCGAATTGATCGGTTGTTAAAGGTCTATCGATGTTCACGAGCTGATTCTTTTGCTGCCAAAGCTCGATTGTAGAGCAGTGTTTTCGTCTATCGATTAGACAGCTTCTTACTAGGATTTCGATGAATTTTGTTTCTTTCATCGGCTTATTTAGATGAAGGTCATTATGATAGCCAGCGCGTAAAAGCCCGGTATCCAATAAATTCTTCAAAATGGGGTAGACCGGTGAATCCTGATAGGGAAACGGTAACCTAAACGGGTAGAGAAACACACCTTGACTTTTCAGAACATGCTGGAGCTGAATTATCCAATTGCGATTATGGGACAGCTCTCGAAAGGAGATCTGTTTTTGGATGGATAGAGCCGCTGCCGCTCCTGCAGCTTGCCCTGTTGTCATTCCCACCGGCACAACCCTTGCACTGCCTGCAGCCATCGAAGAATAGCCGGATGAACGACTGGCCACAAGCAGCCCATCTATTTTTTTAGGGACAAGGGAACGATAAGGGATCGCATATTGAACAGGACTAACGATCACGATATCCTTTTCTTTCACCGTACTAGTTTGTACATCAACCGGATAGGAGGCCATGCCGATGCTATCCCAATGATCATTGTTTTCCCACAAATCCGTAATCGGCAATTGGTATTCGGCTAAAATATGCCGCGTTTCACGAATGTACAGTTCAGGGGGGAAACTGGCAATTTGCGCTTCCTCGAACCCGGGCATCTCTTGGCGCAAATACTCGACAAAATACTCCGTTTCTCGCTTTCCCCGTTCCATTCCTTCTTTTATAGAGGCTTGATTTAAGCCATTCACTCCCATGATCTGCATAGCATTGATATAGATCGTACCGTCCGAATTTCGGGCAATATTTAAAGCTCGCACACGAACCCCAGGTTCATGAGGTTGATAAAGATCGGGAATCTTTGGAAATCCCCAAAGGTATGAGAGCGAGATCTGAGCCACTCCAAAGGGATGAGTCTCCTCCTGTACGGCTTCCTGTAAACGGGACCAGTTGATTCCTTTCAGGTGAATCATTAACGTGGCCGACATCGCCTGATTTTTTAGTCCAATATCTTCTTGCCCATAAAAATAGGGGACTCCGGCCATCGCCGCTAAATCGGCATCCTGGGTAGAATCAATAAAACGCTTGGCGTATAATGTATATGTTTTTCCGCCTTTTTGAACCACGATTCCCGTCAGCGTTTTTCCGTCAGAAGCAAGCACGGCTTCTCGCAATTGTGTATTTAAGGATAATTTCAGGGTGTTTGGTTGATCCACCAGTTTTTGAAATGCCTGTTTGGCTACTTCGATATCAAAAACAATGCCACTCCCTACCAGTTTATGCCATTTTCTAAAAATTCCACGGTTAATCCAAATTCCATCCTTATCGTATCCCAAATCCAAAAAATTTAACTTCCCGTATGTAAAGAGACCACCAAGATCATCCCGATGCTCGATCAATAACGTTTTGGCGCCGTTTCGTGCAGCGGAAATAGCAGCAGCAATCCCTTCCGGTTCCCCTCCGACCACAATCACATCAAAGGATTCAAGAGAATCAAGATTAGCAGACTTCCATTCTTTTATCATCCACTCTTGATAAAGGGAGGCCAAAATGAGCATGATGCATAGGGAATATAAAGTGACTTCAATTATTTTCAAGTTATAAAGGTACTCCTTTCCAGGACTTAAACAAAGCGAAAACTAGTAGGTTATATTTCATTTTACAAGACATATGGAAGGGTGAATAGTAAAAAAAGTGATGGGGGTAGAATAGTAACAGCTAAATGCGGAGTAATCTAAAATGTTTAACAATAAAAAAAGAACCCTATAAAGGATTCTTTTTTTCATTACGTCTATTCAGGCTCCACAACCCGATTGCAATAGACGCAGCGCATATAAGTCGGCTCAGAATGTTATCATAACATATTTTTAAGATGAAGACTACTAGTAATTTTTTCTCAAAGGAAATCTTGCTGGTATGATCCTGCACCGCCTAAAGTCGTAGATTCCAACGCCATCATGAGTAAAACTATGTTATTCTCATAATAAGTGAACATTTGTGGGAGTAATCTTTTAGAAGGGAGGGGAGTTGCCATTCTCTTTTTAAAAAAATATATCCGTTCTTACGGCAAGCCATTTAGTGTGGCTATCGTATTAGTAATGATTGAAGCCTTGTGCGATCTTCTGCTACCAACGTTGATGGCTGAGATGATCGATGAGGGAGTAGCAGGCAAACAACTGGATGTGATCTGGCGTTTGGGTGGCTTCATGCTCCTTGTTACGTCCATAGGCGCTCTGTCTGCTTTTGCGAGAAACATGATATCGAGCCATGTGTCGCAAAGTTTTGGAGCCGAACTCAGAGCAGACTTATTCAGAAAAACACAAAGTCTTTCCTTTGAGAATCTGGATCAGTTTGATCGTGCCTCTCTCATTACGAGACTGACCAACGATGTAACGCAAGTTCAGGTGTTTGTGAACGGGATGATGCGAATCTTTGTGAAAGCACCGATTATTTGTCTGGGAAGTTTAATCATGGCGATTCGGCTAAATCCTGATTTGGCAGTGGTGCTGGCGGTTGTGGTGCCCGTTGTAGGTTTGTTAATTGCTATCAATATGAAAATAGGGTTCCCTTTCTTTTCCCAGGTTCAAAAATCGCTTGACCGAATCAACGGGGTTATCCGGGAATTCCTATCAGGGGTCAGGGTAGTTAAAGCCTTTAACCGGTACGATTATGAAGTGGAAAAATTTAATCGGGCAAACGAACTGTTTCAAATGAAATCAACAGTTGCGATGCGGCTCATGTCGATCTTTCATCCGGGAATCGCCTTAACAGTGAACTTGGGAATTGTCGCGGTTCTCTGGTTAGGAGGATTAGGGGTTGAGGATGGGCAGATGCAGGTGGGTCATATCATAGCCTTTATCAATTATATGACCCAGATTCTATTCTCGTTGATGTTAATAGCCATGGTTTTTACGATGTTCGTCCGGGCAAGAGCTTCAGTTGAACGAATTGGAGAAGTGTTTTCCGAGCAGGATCGTATGACATTTACGGAACAATCAGGGACAGACAGCCATGAAAAGGGAAAAGTAGAATTTGAGAATGTTTCTTTTTCTTATCATGGCACCTTAGGTGATCTGGTGTTAAAGAATGTCACGTTCGCTTGCAGACCTGGAGAAACCATCGGGATCATTGGATCAACAGGATCAGGGAAAAGCAGTTTAGTGCATTTAATTCCACGCTTTTATGATGTAACCGCTGGTCTCATCAAAGTAGATGGAGAAGATATTCGCAATCTGAATCCCAAGAGGCTCAGAGAGAAAATGGCTCTAGTCCCTCAGAAAACCATGCTGTTTACAGGTACGGTTCAAGACAACCTCAGATGGGGAAAAGAGAAGGCTACATTTGAAGAAATGGAAGCGGCAGCGAAAATGGCTCAAGCCCATGAGTTTATTGCTGACTCTCCTGAAGGCTATGAAACGAGAATCGGACAGGGAGGCGTGAACTTTTCGGGAGGACAGAAGCAGAGGCTCTCGATCGCTCGGGCATTGGTTAGAAAACCCCGGATACTCATCCTTGATGATTGCACGAGTGCCATTGACGCAGCGACCGAAGCGAAGATCAAGGATGCTTTACGGAAGTACGTTCGAGGGATGACTTGCTTGATCATTGCGCAGCGCATTACATCTGTCATCGATGCTGATCAGATTATAGTCATGGACCGAGGGGAAATCGTGGGCCAAGGCAGCCACCAGGAGTTATTAAACAGCTGTAGGGTTTACCTGGAAATATTCCAGTCCCAGATGGGCGAGGAGGTGCAATCGAATGTCTCGAACTCCATCTAAAGAACAGCAGATTCAGCCCATCTTGCCAGTCCCAGGAAGATTTGGCGGCGGCTTTGGACGGGGAAGAGGCCCCGTTGTAAAGCCGAAAAATATAATCGGAACGCTGAAACGCTTGTGGCAATACATCGGAAAGGAAAGAAAATGGCTCCTTGTTATTTCTCTCTTCATCCTGGCAAGTACAGGACTTACGTTGTTAGGACCCTATCTTATCGGGGTATCGATCGATGCCATGGGTGGTCCACATGCTTCAGTTGATTGGGCAATTTTAGAAATGACAGTCATAGCTTTGGTTATAGCTTATCTTGTTGATGGGTTCTTGAATTTTCTCCAAGGATGGATGATGGCAGGTGTTTCTCAGCGGATTGTGAAAAATTTACGCGGAGCATTATTTGAAAAGCTGCAGAAACTGCCTGTTGCTTATTTTGATGCTCGTCTCCATGGAGAGGTAATGAGCCGGCTATCTAACGATATTGAAAATGTCAGTTCGACCATCTCCCAGTCGACCACCCAGCTAATGTCTGGTGTCATGGCTCTTTTAGGGTCGTTCGTTATGATGATGGTGTTAAGTCCGACCCTTACCATGGCCACATTCATTACGGTCCCCATGGTGTTCCTGCTGACCCGCACCATTACGAAAAAAACAAGGGTGATGTTCAAAGATCAACAGATACAGCTTGGAAAGCTCAATGGACATATCGAGGAAACCATCTCTGGAATACAGGTCGTTAAAGCTTTCAACCATGAGGAAAAGGCCATAGCAGAATTCGATACGATGAATTCCGAGTTAAAGAAGGTTGGGTTGAAAGCGCAAATTTGGTCTGGTATTCTTATGCCGGTCATGAATGTCATTAATAATATTGGATTTGTATTAGTGGCGATTGTTGGTGGTATTCTAGCCATGAAGAGCCTTATTACGGTAGGAATTATCGCAAGTTTCCTCAGTTATTCAAGACAATTTGTCAGGCCTCTGAATGATTTGGCTAATATTTATAACATGTTGCAATCCGGAATAGCTGGTGCAGAGCGAGTGTTTGAAGTTCTGGATGAACAGGAAGAGCCAGAGGATGTACCAGGTGCAATCGAATTAAAAGATCCCAAAGGGCATATTGTGTTTGAAGAGGTTAGCTTTGGTTACCGAAAAGATGTTGAGATCCTCAAACACATCAGCTTCGAATCGAAGGAGGGCAGCAGTACAGCCCTTGTTGGACCGACAGGGGCTGGGAAAACGACGATTGTCAATCTGTTGACACGTTTTTATGATGTCACAAGCGGAAGAATTCTTCTGGATGGCCGAGATTTGCGAGACTATACAAGGGATAGCTTAAGGAGATGCTTTGGCTTCGTTCTCCAAGATAGCTATTTATTTTCAGGCACGATCAAAGAAAGTATTAGATATGGCAAACCGGATGCAAGCGATGAGGAAGTGAAAGCGGCGGCAACGATGGCGAATGCCGATGGATTCATAAACCGTCTTCCAGATAAATATGACTTTATGCTGTCTGAAAATGGAGGGAATCTGAGTCAAGGACAAAGGCAGCTGTTGGCCATCGCCAGAGTGATATTGGCAAAACCGTCGATTTTGATTTTGGATGAAGCGACAAGCAGTATCGACACCCGGACAGAGCTTCATATTCAGGATGCCTTACTTACCCTTATGGAAGGACGCACGAGCTTTATCATCGCCCATCGCTTGAATACGATTCGTCATGCCGATTCCATCATGGTGATTGATCGGGGGGAAATTGCCGAGCAAGGAAGTCATCAAGCCTTGCTTGAGAAGGAAGGAATTTATTACGGTATGAGCAAAAAACGTTTGTCAGATGATTTGACCTAATTCATTCTATTTCACACAAATAAATAGAGAAGCCGATGAGTTCCTAAGGAATCATCGGCTCTTTGCTTATGCTTGTTATTTGGCCGCTTTGGCCTTGAATTCAATGCGACGGCGGTGCAAGATGGGCTCTGTATAGCCGCTCGGCTGTTCATAGCCTTTGAAAACGAGTTCGCAAGCCGCTTGGAATGCCACTGAGTTATCATAGTCGTCAGCCATCGGGCGATAGGCAGGATCTCCGGCATTTTGCCCATCGACCACTTTGGCCATCCGCTTCATGGTCTCTATGATCTGTTCCTTGGTACAAATCCCATGGTGCAGCCAGTTTGTCATGTGCTGACTAGAGATGCGCAGCGTAGCACGGTCTTCCATAAGACCTACATTATTAATATCCGGTACTTTGGAGCAGCCTATCCCTTGCTCGACCCAGCGAACCACATAGCCTAGGACCCCTTGCGCATTGTTGTCCAATTCCTGCTGGATTTCTTCAGCGTTCCATTGAGGGTTTGAAACCACGGGGATCTCCAAAATAGCGTCCCGGAAATCGCGAATTTCTTCTTTTAATTGGTTTTGAATTTCTTTGACATCGATTTGGTGATAGTGGAGTGCATGCAAGGTTGCTCCCGTAGGGGATGGCACCCATGCTGTATTGCCTCCTGCTTTCAAGTGGCCGATTTTTTGCTTCAGCATTTCTTTCATGAGGTCTGGCATGGCCCACATGCCTTTCCCGATTTGAGCGCGGCCTTGCAAGCCAGTAGCTAATCCTACGCTAACATTCGATTTTTCATAGTTTTGCAGCCATCCAGATGATTTCATATCGTTTTTGCGAATCATAGGTCCCGCTTCCATGGAAGTGTGCATTTCATCCCCTGTACGATCAAGGAACCCTGTATTGATAAATACGATTCGGTCCTTTACCTGGTAAATGCAGTTTTTCAAATTCAGGGAAGTGCGGCGTTCCTCGTCCATGACCCCGATTTTTAGGGTGTTTCGTTCAAAGCCGAGCATATCTTCCACCCGGTCAAACAACTCATTGGCAAAAGCCACTTCTTCAGATCCATGCATTTTCGGCTTTACAATATAAATGGAGCCTTTAGATGAGTTTTGATAGCGGCCATTTTTCAAGAGATCGTGCTTAGCGATAAGGCTTGTAATCACTGCATCTATAATTCCTTCAGGAATCTGCTGCCCGTCTTGATCTAAAATAGCATCGATGGTCATCAAGTGTCCAACGTTTCGGACAAACAAGAGGGAACGTCCAGGTAAGGTGAATTCTTCTCCTGTAAGGGATGTATAGGTACGATCTGGATTAAGTGTACGAACTGTCGTTTTATTCCCTTTTGGGAAGGTAGCAGACAGATCGCCTTTCATTAGTCCTAACCAGTTGCTGTAAACCTGTACTTTATCCTCCGCATCCACTGCGGCAACAGAGTCCTCGCAATCCATGATGGTGGTCAGCGCGGATTCCAAGAGTATACCTTTGATTCCTGCGGGATCCGTACTGCCGATCGGATGCTGGCGGTCAATCTGAACTTCAAAGTGCAGTCCATTGTTTTTAAATAAAAAGGCGGAAGGATTCTCAGGTTGCCCGTGATAACCTAATAATTTTGTAGAATCCTGCAGTCCAGTTGTTTCTCCATTCTTTAGCGAAATGGACAATTGGCCTTGAAGGAGCGAATATTGTACGGCATCTTTGTGCGAATATCCCGACAACGGAGCAGCCTGATCCAGAAAATCCTTTCCATAAGAAATGACTTTCTCCCCGCGGACAGGGTTGTAGGAAGACGTACGCTCAGCACCTCCATCCTCATCGAGGGCATCTGTTCCATACAATGCGTCGTAGAGGCTTCCCCAACGTGCATTTGCTGCATTAATGGCGTAACGGGCATTGTTTACGGGAACGACTAACTGCGGTCCGGCTTGGATCGTAATGGTATCGTCTACCCCTTGGGTAGTAATTTGAAAATCTTCAACTTCAGGTTCTAGATAGCCAATTTCTTGCAGAAAGGCCTTATACTGCTCAAATACAAAATTCTCTCTATTATTTTTATGCCATTCATTAATGGCTTCTTGGATTTCATCGCGCTTGGCCAATAATGCCTTATTTTTAGGGGCTAATTCATGGATTAAGCGTTCAAAATCAGACCAGAACTGCTCGCTGGACAAGCCGCTGCCAGGAAGGGCTTCTGATTGAATAAACTGGTAAAGCTCGGAAGCTACTTGAAGGTTGCCTATTTTTAGATAATCGGTCATGGAATTTCTCCTCGCAATCATTTTAATATCGTTGATCTTTATTATAAACCAAGTTTCAGTATTCTTAGCATTCATTGTATAATGAATGTTATCATAACAAAAATACATATTTCGAATGTTTGATATTCAATTTAGTTATAAAGAGGGGGAATGAATGTGGATCTCCGCCACTTGGAATATTTTTCAGAGGTTGCTAAACATCTCAGCTTCACGAAAGCAGCCACTGCCTTGCATGTATCACAGCCGTCCATCAGCAAAGCGATTAAAAGCATAGAAGAAGAACTAGGCGTGCCCTTGTTTTATCGTTCCTCCAAACAATTAGAGTTGACCGATGCAGGGAAAGCGGTCTTAGTCAATGCTAAAAATGTGCTGGAAGCCTTTCATAATCTGACCTCCGAGCTTAGCGATGTCATGGAATTAAAGAAGGGAGATATCCGAATCGGAATTCCCCCTATAGTAGGAGCTTCTTTTTTCTCTATATTAATCAGTCAGTTTAAAGAGCAATTTCCGTCTGTCGAGATTACCTTAACCGAGGTCGGGACGAAGGTCATTAAGCAAGGGGTAGAAGAAGGGTCATTGGATATTGGCTTAATTTGCAATGTGCCCGTTCAAAGCGACAGTTTTGAAATTATCAAACTGTCGACAGACCCCTTGATGCTGATTTGTCATCGGGAAAATCCCTTAGCTTCAAAACCTGTGCTGCAGATATCCGATTTAGAAAACGAAGCTTTTATCATATATCGAAGAGATTTTTCTCTTTATGATCGTATTTTAGAAGAGTGTAACAAACATGGATTTTGTCCGAATGTCGTCTGTGAAAGTTCCCAACGGGATTTTATGGTCGAGCTCGTGGAAGCAAAATTGGGAGTCGCTTTATTGCCAAGCAAAATTTGCAAACAAATTCATAAACCGGAAATAATAGCCCTGCCATTGCTTCAGTCTGACCTTTATTTGGAACTAGGCATGATTTGGAAAAAGAATAAATACTTACCTTTTACGGTGAGAGAATTTATTTCTCTATCGAAGGAGTTTCTGCAAAGTACAGAGTAATTTTTAACGGTAAAAGGAGTCCCTGACATTCTACTGCACATTATTTACCAAGCCATATCTCTTATATTCAGGGCCCCATTGACAAATATTACTCCTATATAAAAAGAGAGGGGGAAAGACATGAATCGTATGCTGCGAAAGATTCTCATGAATGGAATCGTAGTCGTGCCTTTGTTGATGTGGTTTACAGAAGCTACGTTATGGAGCAGTGTTATTACTTCTTTAGTTCTATCCGTCATCGCCTACATGATTGGTGACCAAATTGTTCTTCGATGGAGCAACAATTTGGTCGCCACCATCACAGATGCCGCATTAACCTTCATTTATTTGTGGGCGGTAGCAGATTGGTTTGATTGGTCGCTCACGATTGGAGAGCTCACCACCATTACTTTAGCATTAGGGGTAGTCGAATTCATCTACCACCGTCAATTAGGGATAGCGGATGAAGGAGAGCGTGAAAGAGCATAAAGATGAAAAGGCAATCAATGACTGATTGCCTTTTCATCTTTATGTTTTTTAGAGAAATTTTATTCCAAAGC
>JAKFCU010000051.1:0-34979 GCA_036676475.1 Brevibacillus sp. | reverse complement strand
GCCCTATGCGTATAATACTTGACCGATAAGTATAAGAAAGCTACTGATGTTGCCATACGCGTATAAGTAGGAAAAGACACGGTATCCCGTGTCCTAAGGAACTAGCTGATAAGCAACCCTTTTTAGATTGTACCATACCCATCCTACCGCCTGGTGAACTTCTTCTCTCTCTCCCAAGACAGAGCCTGTAGAAGCTAAGTAAATATGTCCATCAATGACCGTGACATTTCCCTTTACTTGTCCTTCGATAGCGAGATCGGCATTATGAATTACAATATCGCCCGTTACCACACTATTCGCAGGTACGATGACTTTATTTTGCTTTTCGTCGATTTCCAATTTATGAAGCTGATCTGCAGATAATTGAAACTGGTGATCCTCACTCCATAAGGACATCATGCTTCCCGCCATCAGGAACAAAAACAAGGAAGCAGCCACAACGAAGGGATGCCTGTGCATTCTTTGTCTCCAAATTTGCGACATCGTTTCCTTAGGAAGGGCAGCCATCACCTTATCCGTAAAATCTTGAGGGGCATGTATGTGGGAAGCACTCTGCATGAAGGCAATGGTCTGCCTCAACGATTGAAACCGAGCTCTGCAGCCTATGCAGTGCAAAAGGTGCTCATTTAGATGCTGTTCTTCATTTTGCCTGATAGTTTCATCGAGATAATCGTGAATGAACCCGGTCGCCTGTTTACAATCCATTGTGCACCCTCCTTCCTTTCAACCTATTGCTTAATGACTTAACTTTTTTTTGAGCGCTTCACGCCCTCGGTGGATTCTCGTTTTAATAGTAGAAACAGGAAGCTTCAACACTTCACTAATTTCATTCAAAGAGAGATCTTCCAGATATCTTAGAATCAAAATGGAGCGATACTTGGGAGTTAAACCATCAATGGCTTCTTGTACCTGCCCTTGTAATTCTCCAGTAAGTATTGTTTGCTCAGGATTAGGCCCGGGATCGGATAAACGATCATGCCAATCCAGCCCTTCCGTTCCTTCGACTTGCTTATCTAAGGAATATACCTGCTTTCTTTTACGGAGTTGGTCAATGGATAAATTGGTAGCAATCCGGTAAATCCAAGTGGAGAACTTATAGCTTGGATCATAGCTAGTTAAATTCGCATACACCCGAAGAAAGGTCTCTTGGGCCACATCTTCAGCTTCCTGCGCGTTGCCTAGCATTCGATAGGATACCTGATACACCTTATCCTTATAAAGCTCTACCAACTCGGCAAAAGCATCCCGGTCTCCCTTTTTTATTTTTTTTATTAACTTTTCTTCAATCGAGCCCATTTGGTTACCCCTTACCCTTTACCATTAAAGGTTCAATGTAATATACGGTGGCCTTACAAAAAAGTTTCAACAGCATCATGAAAAAACCATGTTTGGGTCGTGGTAAAAAATAACAGAGGATCTGTTGGAAGTCCTGGTTATGAGCGGAAAATAGAGGAAAGAGGCTAACTCATAAGGATCCGCCTCCTTACACCCAACACAATATATAATGACGTCTTCAACACTGTCATACTATTAAGTGTAAATGCAGGATCTGCCCTATAGCTTTAGAGTCAGCTTCTTTAGTTTCAGACTACCTATTCATTATAACAGCTTGTCACCAAATGCGGAACTCATCAAGGCGACGGCAACTGTTGCGGTTTTATTTTGAACGTCAAGAATGGGGTTCACTTCTACAAATTCTGCTGATGTAAGAATGTCCGCTTCAGCAAGCATTTCCATGGCCAGGTGGCTTTCCCGATACGAAATCCCCCCTATAACAGGTGTTCCTACTCCTGGACAATCGTGCGGATCCAAACCGTCCAAATCTAAGCTTAAGTGGACCCCATCAGTTCCCTTGGATACAATCGCAATGGCTTCTTCCATCACTCGCGGCATCCCTAGACGATCAATTTCATGCATCGTATACACTTTAATCCCAATCCGCTTGATCAATTCTCTTTCACCGGCATCTAAGTCTCTAGCCCCAATAATCACTACATTTTCAGGTTTTACTTTTGGAGCAAAACCACCAATATTCGTTAAGTCTGGATGTCCAATGCCAAGCGATACCGCTAAGGACATGCCATGAATATTTCCGGATGGAGAAGTCTCTCCCGAGTTCAGATCACCATGTGCATCATACCAGATGACCCCCATGTTTCGCTTATGCTTTGCTAAACCAGCAATCGTCCCTATGGCAATGCTATGGTCGCCTCCAATGACAAGCGGGAATTGACCCCTGGACATTTCCTGATCAACAACCTTCGCCAACTCTTTATTGACTTTTGTAATTTCATCCAGGTATTTCAAATTATGATGGATGATGGGATAGGATTCCGGAGTCGGCACACGCAAGTCACCCATATCTTCAATAAAATATCCTATGGATTCTAAACGTTTTTTTACTTCAGCATAACGAATCGCACTTGGCCCCATATCGACTCCGCGGCGGTCTGCCCCTAAATCCATCGGTACTCCAATAATCGAGATATTTTTGTTCATCTTTGCTAACCCCCTGTTATCGTTCTCAAGAAAACGTTTTATTTTTCTTATTTTATCTCCATAATCCAAAATGACTCAACTCGACAAAATATTGTATATCTATACTTTTAAAAGAAAAATAAAGAATATCAGAATAGAGGATTTACATTTTTCTTTGGTTGGAAGTAAAATAATATTCTAGATAGATATCATGCTGGTTAATAGGAGGCCCAATCGTGGGTGAAGAAATCCGTAGACAACTACAGCAATGCTTGGGGGAATCGGTTGTCATTTTTACAAAACTGGATTCAAAAATTTGTGGTCGTTTAAGTTGGTTAAGTCCCGATCGATGTATGGCTGAAGTTACGTTGAAAAGCGGGCAAATTGAAACCTTACTTGATGTACGAATTAAATCGATAAAACGTGTATGAATGAAACGAAGTTGTCTTGGTCACTCAAGACAACTTCGTTTTTTTCAATGAATGGTTTTCGTTTTATTTCGTACATACTTAACCAGTTCTTTAGGAGAAGCCAATCGTCCATACATTCGAAAAACAGTTATATACCGTTCCTCCATGGCAACGCGTACGACTCCATCAATACGCTTATCTCCGAGATCCAATAACAATTCCTCTAGTTCTCTTCGAAGCATATACTCTAATTCTTGACATTCTTTATTATTGAATAAAAAACCCATCATGAAAATCCCAACTCCTGGAAATGATCAATGTGAGTTTATGATTCCTATTGTATTCCAATATTATGCATCAATTTTCCCCAGGTCTATAAAAGTATGGATGAGAAATGGAGTTATCGTGCTTTCAATAACGGCAGCTAAAAAAAGTAAAACGATGACTGATCCCACAATATAAGGAAGCTCATGAAGGCTTTCTTTAAACTCGTCTAATACACGGGATCTTACTCCACTATTCGCCATGGAAAGCATGATTCGAATCATATACATTCCGTATTTGATCCCTATAGCTGCAGCTACGATAACGGCAAAGATTTCAATAACCCCATGAGGAAGGATGCCCAAGGCTAAGATGGATAAAGGGTTAATCCCTTTAATAGCCATGGTTTTTAACATATAACCTAGAAGAACACCGTTTGATAGCAGTGCAAAGACGGGAAAAATCCCAAAGAATACCCCTAAGCCCAGCATAGTGAGAGAGGCTATTACATTATTTTGAAAAATTACCCAAAAGGTATAGAAAGGAGACCCGTGGTCTTCCATTCGTTTCGCAATTTTCTCTAACTGTTCCAATAAATCCTTGGCCATATTCTGAATTAATTCTGCATTTAAATATCCCAGAAGGGAGCCAAGCAGAAACAGAGCCAAACCAAGGAAAAGATATTTTTGGTTATTCGCCATGAGGCGAACTCCTCTTTTGAACATGTTGTTAACACCTGCCTTCGTATGTAACTATACCATATTCTGGATTTGATTCGTATTTTTTTTCCCTTACTAAGCATATCCCTCTCCCTCCTCTAATACATTTGTAATGGACAAACATAGGGAGGTGACACGAACTCATGAAATTCTTTTGGATTTTTAACGGGGCTAAATTCAAGCAATATTTCGTCATTATGATGGCCGCCATTTTTGCAATTGGGATAGCCTATGCCGAAAAACAGAATATTGCGGTCTATACGCTCGGCAAAGGCCCTGCAGCCATTTATAAAGTGGAAACTACGCAGAAGAAACTAGCCCTAACCTTTGACATCAGCTGGGGAGAGCAACGAGTTACACCTATCCTAGACATCTTAGAACAAAAAGGGGTGAAAAAAGCGACCTTTTTCCTCTCAGCGGAATGGAGCAAGGAGCACCCCGAGATCGTGAAGCGGATTACGGATCTTGGCTTCGAAGTCGGTTCTCACGGATATAAACATATTAATTATAGCCGACTAACCGATGAGGAAATCAAGGCCCAAATCTCGAAAGCAGACACCATCCTGCAAGAAGTTCTCGGGAAAAAGCCGACCCTCATCCGTACCCCGAACGGAGACATTGATAAACGGGTTCTTCGCATTGCCAATAACATGAATTACACGGTGATTCAATGGGATACGGATTCTAAGGATTGGCTAAACCCAGGCGTTGATCAAATCGTTGAAAATGTCATGAGCAAAGCTCATCCAGGTGATATTATCCTACTTCATGCCAGTGATTCAAGCAAGCAGACCCACCTAGCCCTGCCAGCCATCATTGATCAGCTTAAAGGCAAGGGCTATGAGCTAGTGACCGTATCGGAGCTTATTGCGGATGCTAAGGTAAAGGCCAAGGAAATTGAATAAAGGGACCCTTTCCTATAGAAAAAGTCCCTTTTTACAGGTCATCTCTTGTTTTTCCTTCGCTTATTTTGAATGGGTATGGAAGTAGGTGGCGGTGTTTTTGATTGTGGACGTTCCTCTTCGGAGGAACTTTTTTTTGTAAGACGGTGAAGCTGCATGATTTGCCATGTATTACAGAGAAGCAGCGGAATCAGCATGTAAAACATGCCCGATAAATTATTCTGTTTCAAAGCTGGAAGCCATTCTATTATGGTGACCACAAATAGGACAAATACCGTGGGAATAGCCGCTTTAACGTTGGTTTGCTTTACTTTAAAGTAAGCGACAATCCCTGTATAGAGGAGTATTCCAAGAGGAATCAAGATATATCCCCAAAAGCTTTCTCCCGCTTTGGCAAACACATTATATCGAAGATATACCATATCAAAAAAGGCAAACAGGATCAAAACGACTTGGACATGAGGCCATATCCGTTTAAAAACGCCTAAACCTACATTATGGATGGTGAGATAAGCGAAGAAGCCCATTTGGGATACAATACTAAAGGTGGCTCCTAATCCGAAATTCCAGATGAGCCCGACCAAAGTGTTGCTGATTCCCGATTTCCATAGTACCCCTTTTTCAAGGAAGGACCCTAGAATAATCGAACTTACTCCTCCAATTAATAACGTTGTCCAAAATAAATAAAACCATTTTTTCAAATTCAAACAAAGCCCTCCTTCAACCAACACCTCTATGATTGTACCAATCCTTGTCCGAAAAAACTAGGGTATCCTTTCACATTACAGCCTCTTGGATAATCATGAATTCATGCGGAAAACTATAGATAAAAATAAAGTTTGAAAGGAGCCTTCCATGTTACGTAAATCAATCCTATTTCTTTCGATAAGCTTTCTTTTGCTCCTGATGGGTTGTGGTGGAGGGGGAGGAGAGAAGACCCAATCATCCCCTGATTATAAAGAAACAAAAACGATGGTATTGGATATTATAAAGACGGATGAAGGAAAAAAGGCCATTCAAGAGGCAAGTAAAGATGGGAAAATGGAAGGGGATACTGCCCAGATTCAGTCCACTGTGGAGAAAACATTAATCGATCCAAAAAATCAAGAAGGCTTTAAAGAAATGCTAAAGGATCCGAAGGTAGCCAAAGCTTTTGCCAAGGCGATTGAGGACGAGCATAAGAAGCTAATGAAAGACTTGATGAAGGACCCTTCTTACCAACAAATGATGATTAAAATCATGAATGATCCAAAGTATCAAGAAATCCTCTTAAAGACCATGAGCAGCACCTCCTACCAGCAACAAACAATGAGTGTGATGAAGGACGCCTTGCAAAGCCCCATGTTCCGTTTAGAGATGATCCAATTGATGGTCGATGCCCAAAAAGAAATGATGAAGCCGGAAAAGAAGAAAGAAGAGGGCGGCGGTGGCGGCGGTGAAGGTGGCGGTGGAGGAGGTGGCGAAGGCGGCGGTGGCGGTGGCGGCAGTTAATAAGAAAAGAGCTAAGGTCTTTTAGGCCTTAGCTCTTTATTTTAATTATTTGGAAGTTTTGCGCTCAATATCACGAGCCAATTCCATATAGATCGCACCTATTTTCGAATCTTCTTCGTATACCGATGGTGCAGAAGAATGGCGGTTATCCGGATCATAATCCGGCTGCCCCATTGGAATCTTAGCTAACAGCTCTGTCTTAAGCTCCTTGGCCAGCTTTTCCCCGCCGCCTTTTCCAAAGATCGTTTCTTGACTTCCACATTTTCCACATTCAAAATAGGACATGTTTTCCACAATTCCCAAGATTTCATGGCCCGTCTTGATGGCCATGGAGCCTGCACGAGCAGCAACAAAGGAAGCAGTGGCATGTGGAGTAGTAACTACAATCTCTTTGCTTTGCGGAATCATTTGATGGACATCAAGGGCAACATCTCCAGTTCCTGGAGGCAAGTCCAACAATAGATAGTCTAAATCTCCCCAATGGATTTCCGAGAAGAAGTTTCGAAGCATTTTGCCAAGCATAGGTCCACGCCAAATGATCGGTGAATTATCTTCTACAAAAAAGCCCATAGATATCACTTTTACCCCAAAGCGCTCCACTGGCAGTACCACATTGTTAATAACGGTTGGCCGCTGATCGATACCCATCATATCGGGGACACTGAATCCATAAATATCGGCATCCACAACACCTACTTTTTTACCTAAACGAGCAAGTGCAGTAGCAAGGTTCACGGTAACGGTGGATTTCCCTACTCCCCCTTTTCCACTTGTAACAGCAATAAAGGTAACAGGAGATTCAGGGTTCAAGAGTGGAGACGTACTTCCTCCGGAGGCCGTTTGACCTCCTTTTAATTTAGAGGATAGCTCTGCCCGTTCTTGTTCCGTCATCGATCCAAATGTAACTTGCACTTCTGTAGCTCCTAAGGCTTTAATTGCATTCTCTACATCCTCTTGGATTTTAACCTTCAAAGGACAGCCTTGAATGGTAAGAATGACATCCAGGCTCACCTTTGTTCCATTGATCTGGATATTACGAACCATATTGAGTTCCACAACACTTTTATGTAATTCCGGGTCTTGTACCCCTTTTAACGCTTCTAAAACCTGATGTTCGGTAATCATAACTTCACCAAATCCCCCCATCTTATGTTATCAAGTTATGCGCAATTATTATACCATAGTAGGTTTTGACAAGAAAATTATTCAACATATTCGGATTTGGGGATGCTCTCTCCACCGTAGAATCTAAGGATACCTTGGTATACTGCGTTGGCCATACTCTTTTGATATTCCTTATCAGCTAGCTTGACAGCTTCTGCAGGATTGGACAGAAATCCAACTTCCACAAGGGCAGCGGTCATTTTTATGTTTTTCAGGAGATACATGTCTCCTTTCTTTTTGGCAAACCGGTCGGTGTTTTCAAGCTTCTTCTTAATTTCATCCTGGATCAAAAAGGCAAGCGTTTGATTCTCCTTTTTGGCCGGAAAATAAAAGGTTTGTGCCCCATACCATCTGGGTGAAGGGATGGCATTCAGATGGAGACTGATCGCCAAATCTGCATTGCTTTCGTTAATAATCTTCACTCTTCTATGGATATCTTCTCGCTTCATCTGCCCTTTTTTTCTATTCTGGACCAAGTCTTCATCCACTTCTCGCGTCATGATAACTAAGGCACCAGCCTCCTGTAAAAAATCGCGTAAATAGAGGGAAATGTTTAGGGCAATATCTTTTTCCACAATCCCGCTTTGGCTCATAGCTCCCCCATCAAATCCCCCATGTCCAGGATCAATCGCTATAACGGAACCAGATAGCGGCAATGACCAGGCTGTCCAAGATTGATTTATGGGATATTCATAAGTGAAAATGGAAATAAGCAGTAAAAAGCTAGCTAGCCATAGAAGAACCTTTTTCTGCTTTGCCATGTAACCACCTCCTCCCTCCCGTGTTATCTCTACCATCCTATGGGACGAGGTGTGAAGATATGCCATTTTCTGCTGTTACATGAGTTTCATTTTCCTTTGTTTTTCCCCATATAGGACCCCTTTGCGAAACCATTTGCCACTTAAATCCTCGGCCATAATGCTAAGGGAATACACATCCCAATCTCTCAAGTATTGATACAGTTGATGCTTCCTAGAGAGATCGGTAAGTAGACTCCGAAGATCACATAAATATACCTTCTCAATGTCCTCCATGTTTTTCCCATCTAAACGTAGCTTGCTGGCCCTGATCCCCATCGTGAACGAATCAATTACGGTCTCGCCTAGATACTCTTCTGCTAAATACTTCTGCAAGATAGAATAATGCTGGATACTGTCCCGGACAACCGTATCGTAGTATTTATTGAGCTCTTTGCTATCAATACCATAAAGGGCCTTCTGCTGAAGGACTTGGTTCCGACTATCTGCGATTTTTTGAAATGAAACAATGTTGTTTTCCAAGTTGTATCACCTAACATTCAGCTTATGATATTTTTAACCATTGTTTCTTGATATGGGCTTATTCATACGCGAAGGGGGAATTTGGTTATTTGAAATCATTACCGTGTTGGGAGAATACCCGCTGGGTTCCTTAAGGGCCATATATGTAACTATTATCAGTTCGAGAGAATGTAACAATAGTTCGTGATCAAATACATTTTTTTATGACCAAATCCATAATTTTCGTGAGCAAAAAGGGATTTGTCCTGCACATAACGAAAAAATACAGAGAAAGGGGGAGGTAAATTGAACAATATGACCCGTTCTATCCCATTAATCATAAAAAAAGAGGAGGCTTTACTGCGGAGGTTACTAGTAAACCATAGAAACAAGAAAGAAATCAGAGATAACTTAAGGAAAGCTTGGACTGGATTTCGAGGTGAGGTAAATTTGGACTACCATCTTAGCTTTCTACCTGAAAAAGAATACATCATCTTTCATGATGTCAGGCTAAACAATTCAGAAAGACATTTTCAAATAGATACACTCATATTCACTCCCTATTTTATCCTAATTATTGAATCAAAAAACTACTTCGGCACTCTCTTCTTTGACCAAATATCAAAACAGCTGATTCGAACTTATCAAAATCAAGAAAATGGTTTTTCAGATCCTATTATGCAGGTAAAAAGACAAAATAGAAATTTAGAAATGTGGATACAGGAACAAAGAATCAAATCATGTCCCATCGAATACTTAATTGCCATCGGAAGTCCATCTACCATCATAAAAACAAATCCTGGCAGAGAGCAGATATTTGAAAGAGTTCTCCATGCTGAGCACGTTCCGGAAAAAATCAAGGAACTTGAAGCTAATTATAAAGAAAAGTGTCTATCACCTTATTTGATACAAAAAATGTCCCAAATCATTCGTCAGCAGCAACATCCTCAGTCTATTAACATTTTTGAAAAATACAACATTCACCCCTCTGAAATCCTTCAAGGCGTTATTTGCCCCTCCTGTCAGACACCACCCATGATACGAATCCACTCTAACTGGTATTGTCGAAAGTGCAAAACCACCTCTAAAAATGCGTATGAAGAAGCGATCAATGACTATCTTTTTCTATATAATTCCATGACGAACAAACAGTGTAGAGAATTCTTAAATATCCCTAGTATTAATGTATGCACCTTCTTACTTCAAAATATGAACCTACCCTCTATAGGTCAAGGCAAATCAAAAATCTATTTCCCCCCGAAAAAGTAAGGACATAAAAAGGGTGTCCCAAAGTTTCCTTTGAGACACCCTTTTCTCTAGTCCAACCAAGATTAACGCTTGGAGAACTGAGGAGCACGACGAGCTGCTTTAAGTCCGTACTTCTTACGTTCCTTCATACGAGGGTCACGAGTTAAGAAGCCAGCTCTCTTCAAGGATCCACGGCTTTCAGGATCTGCTTGAAGCAATGCACGGGAGATCCCGTGGCGAATTGCACCAGCTTGTCCTGTATTTCCGCCACCCTTAACGTTTACAAGTATATCGTACTTGCCAAAGGTTTCAGTTAGTACTAGAGGTTGCTTAACGATAAGCTTTAATACCTCTAAACCACCAAAATATTCATCCATTTCACGCTTGTTGATCACAACACGACCATCGCCAGGTACTAAACGTACACGAGCTACGGAGTGCTTACGACGACCGGTTCCGTAATATTGTACTGTAGCCACGAATTGAGACCTCCTTTAATCCTTAACCGCGAATTTCCAAGACTTCTGGTTGTTGAGCTTGATGTGGATGCTGAGCACCAGCATACACTTTTAACTTAGTGTACAATTGACGTCCAAGACGGTTTTTAGGAAGCATTCCTTTTACCGCTAGCTCAATCAGTTTTTCAGGCTTCTTCGCTAACATTTCACCTGCAGTGAAAGTTTTCAATCCACCTGGATGTAAGGAATGGAAGTAGTACTTCTTATCACTTAATTTCTTACCCGTTAACTTTACTTTATCAGCATTAATGATGACAACAAAATCACCAGCATCAACGTGGGGTGTAAATTCAGGCTTGTTCTTACCGCGAAGAACCGTTGCTACTTGACTTGCAAGACGGCCAAGAGTTTGACCTTCTGCATCAACAACATACCATTTGCGTTCTACTTGATTGGGCTTAGCCATATATGTGGTACGCATCGATTTCCCTCCTAAATCTTTCAATAAATCATAAAATAGTCAATCTATATCGTCTGAACACCTATTTTAAATCCCGGGCGTGGGAGGTGGGAATTTAAAATAACCAAAGATTATTGTATAACGCTATTAATAAAAAGTCAAGATAGAAAACAACGTTTCCCGGTGTATTTAATATTTGACCTCCCACAGAAACAAACCCTTGGCTGGCGCTGTTTTACCTGCCAAATCTCGATTTTTCTCCGCTAAAATATCTCTAATCGATCTAGGAATCCGCTTTTTTGCCCCTACATTTACTAAAGTCCCCACAATTATCCGAACCATGTTATAGAGGAATCCATTCCCTCGAAACGTCAGCCAAATCTTGCCGGGTTCTTCTTCATCGATAGTTATTTCGTAAATATTGCGAATTTTACTACCTGCCGCAGAACGAATAGAGCAAAAGGAGGTAAAATCGTGCTCTCCAATAAGATAGCTAGCAGCCTCCCTCATCGCATCGAGATCCAAAGCATAAGGGATATGCCAGGAATAGTGACGCGAAAAGACGTCGTCCACTCTCCGGTTCCATAAGCAGTATCGATAAACCTTCTCCACAGCACTAAAACGAGAGTGAAAGCTGTGCGGCACATATTGAGCTGTTAACACCACGATATCATCAGGAAGCAATGCATTGAATGCAAAGGCCCATTTGTCTTCGGGAATGGGGGTTTCTGTTAGAAAGTGAAAGACCTGCCCCCTCGCATGAACCCCAGCATCTGTACGTCCGGAAGCGTAAGTTCGGGTATGCTTCTTCACAATCTTCTCAAGAGCATTCTCTAGCCTCTGCTGTATGGTTTCTGCATTATCTTGAAGCTGATAACCTCCATAATTCCCACCATCATAGCTGACAGTACATTTGATGTTATAGAGACCTTCCATCATCCATGCACCTACCCTTTAAGAATAAAGAAAAGAATAACCAACAAAATAGCGGTTCCCAAAAGAACAATATCCACTCTCGTCCAGGACAGTTCTCTCAGCTTGGTGCGGCCCACACCCCCACGGTAGCCTCTCGCCTCCATCGCTAAAGCTAGCTCTTCGGCACGACGAAAAGCACTGACAAACAGGGGAATCAGCAAGGGAACCATATTTTTAACTCTCTTCACCACATTTCCCTCTTCAAAATCAGCCCCACGGGATATCTGAGCCTTCATGATCTTATCTGTTTCCTCAATTAACGTAGGAATAAAGCGCAAAGCAATGGACATCATCATTGCTAATTCATGGGCTGGAAAACCAAAGCGAGTGATAGGCTGGAAAAGACGCTCAATCCCATCCGTTAAATCGATGGGAGACGTGGTCAAGGTTAAAAGAGAAGCCATCATCATCAGGAGAATGAGGCGTATGGTGATCAGTAACGCTTGACGCACCCCCTCCTCCTGGATTTCGATCCAGTGCCAGACAAATAATATCTGGCCACCCTTCGTCATGAAAATATGAATCATAACGGTCAGCAAAATAATCCAAAGAACGGGCTTTACGCTTTTTAACATATAGGAAAACGAGATTTTCGATATAAAAACAGATAAAAAGGTAAAGCAGATGATCAGTGCATTCGTAGAAACTTCTTTCGCCATAAACACTAGCGTAATAAAAAAGATAATAAATAGCAGCTTGGAACGTGGATCTAAACGATGGACAAAGGAATGCCCAGGGACAAATTGCCCGATGGGAATCTGGTTTAAAAAGTTCATCGCTTGATCACCTTCCGTCTCTTGCTCAGCACCTCTTCCAACTTCTCAATCGTAAAGATATCTGTGGGAATAGAAGGGTTGATGTGTTTGTTAAGCTGGAGAATAAATTTAGTGATATCGGGCAGATCCAGCCCGATTTGTTGGATGGCTTCACCCTGTTGAAAGATCTCCGCAGGTGTCCCTTGCAAAAAGATTTTGCCGTCCTTCATCACAATGATTTGATCTGCGTAACGAGCGGCATCTTCCATATTGTGCGTCACTAGTATTGTCGTCCGATTTTCTTGACGATGAAGGAGGTAAAGCTGCTCAAGTATCTCGCTTTTCCCTCGTGGGTCTAACCCAGCCGTGGGTTCATCCAAAATGAGAACCTCCGGTTGCAGGACAAGAACCCCCGCCAAGGCTACGCGTCTTTTTTGCCCGCCACTTAGCGACAATGGAGAAACATCCTTATATTTCTTATAATCTAAACCAACTAAACTCATAACCTCTTTGACTCGGCTTCGAACAAGGTCTTCGGGTAAATCATAATTGAGAGGACCAAAAGCAATGTCCTTTTCAACCGTTTCTTCAAACAGTTGATATTCCGGGTACTGAAAAACGAGGCCTACTTTACGACGGAGAGACCTAAGGCTGATCCTTTTTTTTCCAGCAGTAACGATAAAGTCGCCCAGTTGGATTTCTCCTGAAGTCGGTCGAAGTAGTCCATTCAAATGCTGAATCAAGGTCGACTTTCCGGAACCAGTATGACCAATAATGGCTGTATAGCTTCCAGATGGAATATGCAAATCAATAGCGTGTAGTGCCTTTCGTTCAAAAGGGGTGCCCAAACCGTAAACATGGGATAAATTCTTTACAATAAGCTCCATAACTGTTTCACCAACTGATCCGTTTGCCATATATCTTTAGAAAGGGAAAAGCCACGATTTCTCAATCGATCGGCTAATTCAACAGAAAAAGGAACATCAAGCCCAATCATGCGGAGTTGCTCAATGTTCCGGAAAACTTCTTGAGGAGTCCCCTGTAACAGGATTTCTCCTTCATTCATGACCAAAACACGATCAGAAAACATCGCTTCTTCTAAATAATGCGTAATATTGACGACCGTTATTCCTGTTTCCCTTAGCTGACGAGCCGTTTCTATCACTTCTTTGCGACCCATCGGGTCAAGCATAGCCGTACTCTCATCAAACACAATCACCTTTGGTCTCATAGCCAGTACACCCGCAATAGCAACCCTTTGCTTTTGACCGCCAGAAAGCCGGTGAGGCTCACGATCACGATAATCCCACATAGAAACAAGCCGAAGAGAGGTCTCAATGCGATCCATCATCTCTGCACGTGGAACTCCTAAATTTTCCAGACCAAAAGCTACATCATCCAATACAGTTGGCGCAACAAACTGATTATCCGGATTTTGAAATACCATACCGACTAATTGTCTAATTTTCCATATATCTTCGGTATCTTTAGTGGAATAGTCTAGTACGCGAACAACTCCTTGAACTGGTAGAAGTAGTCCATTGATATGCTTAGCCAGCGTTGATTTCCCGGAACCATTATGACCGATAATGGTTACAAATTCCCCTTCCTGAATCGTCAAATCAATCCCTTTTAGCACATATTCAGCGGAATATTTAAAATGAACATCCTGAAAAGTAATCAAGGGAAAACACTCCCCATTCAGCTTAGGATAAACAAAAAAAGGGCATAGATTCAGAATCTAAGGAAATTCCTTGATTCTGCCCCACCCTTTTGATGTTTAATAACTTATACAAGCTCCAAATAAACCATAGGTGCACCGTCTCCACGGCGAGGCCCAAGCTTAAGAACGCGGGTATATCCACCATTGCGCTCCGTATAACGAGGAGCAATGTCATCAAATAGCTTTTGAACTGCATTTTGACCGCTTTCTACGTTAGCCACTTCAAGACGTACAAATGCAGCTGCCTGGCGACGAGCATGGAGGTCACCACGTTTAGCTAGAGTAATCATTTTTTCAGCAATGGAACGAACTTCTTTTGCTTTAGTTTCTGTAGTTTCAATACGCTCATTTATGAACAAATCCGTAACAAGATCACGGAACAATGCTTTACGAGCGGAAGATCTACGGCCTACTTTAGAATATGCCATTTCAATTCCCTCCCTTTTAAACTAGTCAATTAGTCATCTTGTCGTAGAGATAGACCAAGTTCTAGAAGTTTCTCTTGAACTTCCTCTAACGACTTGCGTCCAAGATTACGGACTTTCATCATATCTTCTTCTGTTTTCATGGTCAGCTCTTGAACGCTATTAATCCCTGCACGTTTTAGGCAGTTATAGGAACGAACAGAAAGATCAAGTTCTTCAATCGTCATTTCAAGAACTTTTTCCTTCTTATCCTCTTCTTTTTCAACCATAATTTCGGCGTCTCGCGCCTCATCTGTTAAGCCGACAAACAAGTTAAGGTGCTCATTCATGATTTTAGCGCCAAGGCTCACCGCTTCTTCAGGACGGATACTGCCATCTGTCCAAACTTCAAGAGTAAGCTTGTCATAGTTGGTTACTTGCCCAACACGGGTGTTCTCAACTTGATAATTCACTCGAGCAATGGGAGTGTAAATAGAGTCAATCGCAATGACACCAATCGGTTGATCAACATCCTTGTTCTGGTCAGCAGGAACATACCCTCTTCCGCGGTTCGCTTTCATACGAATGTGAAGACGAGCGTCATCCTCCAGTGTAGCCACATGTAAATCTGGGTTTAAAATTTCCACATCGCTATCTGCACGGATGTCACCAGCTTTTACTGCACCAGCACCTTCTGCATCGATCTCTAAATATTTGACTTCATCAGAATGAATCTTTAACGAAAGCTGTTTTAGATTCAAGATGATTTGTGTCGTATCTTCAACTACTCCCTCAATAGTAGAGAATTCATGAAGTACCCCATCAATTTGAACGCTTGTGATAGCAGCCCCAGGCAAAGAAGAAAGTAATATACGACGTAAGGAGTTTCCTAATGTGGTTCCATATCCACGTTCAAGCGGTTCAACGACAAATTTACCATAGGTAGAGTTATCGTTTAATTCTACTACTTCTATTTTAGGCTTTTCTATTTCGATCATATCCAAACCCTCCTTCAAACGTCGAAAATTCCGGTAGCAGATCGGGACCAATCTAAGGTTTATCAGCATGGACAATCATCATGCAAACTTAAACCCTCATGACCCAAGTCCATACCTGCCCCGAGACCGGAATTCCCTTTGGCGGTTACCAAGTATATCGCAACCTAAGTTTGATTACCCGTTCTCATGCATTATAAAATGCACTACCTGAAACCATTATTGACAGGTAACGAATTTTTTAAACTTCATACTTGCGAAAAAAATCCGCCAGATTAGACACGACGACGTTTTGGTGGACGGCAACCATTGTGTGGAATAGGAGTCACGTCTTTGATCATATTGACTTCTAATCCAGCAGCTTGTAGAGAACGGATCGCAGCTTCACGACCAGCTCCTGGGCCTTTTACTGTTACTTCAACAGCTTTCATTCCGTGTTCCATAGCAACTCTAGCCGCTTGTTCAGCAGCCATTTGCGCAGCAAACGGAGTGCTCTTACGAGAACCTTTGAAGCCCAGTCCCCCAGCACTTGCCCAAGAAATAGTGTTTCCATGAGGATCTGTGATCGTTACGATTGTATTGTTAAACGTAGAACGGATATGCGCTACGCCAGATTCAATATTTTTTCTGTCACGACGTTTAGTACGCGTAACAACATTTTTTCTTTTCGCCATCTAGTTAGTACCTCCTTTACTTCTTCTTATTAGCAACGGTACGACGAGGACCTTTACGAGTTCTAGCGTTGGTCTTAGAACGTTGACCACGAACAGGTAAACCACGGCGGTGACGAACACCACGATAAGAACCAATCTCGATCAATCGCTTGATGTTAAGGGAAATTTCACGACGAAGATCCCCTTCAACCTTGATGTTCTTGTCGATAACTTCACGAAGCTTATTTACTTCTTCGTCAGTTAGGTCACGTACGCGAGTATCAGCACTGATACCTGCTATAGAAAGAATTTTATTAGCTGAAGAACGTCCGATTCCAAATATATAAGTTAAGCCGATTACCACACGTTTGTCACGTGGTAAGTCAACTCCGGCAATACGGGCCATGCTGTGACACCTCCTTCAATATTAACCTTGTCTTTGCTTGTGCTTTGGATTTTCACAAATAACCATTACTTTCCCTTTGCGACGAATAATTTTGCATTTTTCGCAAATCGGCTTTACGGATGGTCTTACCTTCACGTTAATAACCTCCTTGAAAGACTTCTGTACAACGTCTTAATACACGATCTCAATTATTTAAAGCGATATGTGATTCGCCCTCTTGTTAAATCATAAGGAGATAGCTCGACCGTAACTTTATCCCCTGGAAGAATACGAATAAAGTGCATACGGATTTTCCCAGAGACATGCGCTAAGATCTTATGTCCGTTATCCAATTCAACTCTGAACATCGCGTTGGGCAGCGGCTCGATGACCGTACCTTCCACTTCAATTACATCTTCTTTAGCCACGAGGAATTCACTCTCCTTTGCTTTGTACTTCTATTTGTGTTTCAAGAAACTTATTCATCGTATATCGCAACTTACTATCTGTAACTCTACCTGAGTAAAGGAGATTTTGACGTACTTTTAAAGTTTTGTCAAAATTTCATAACCGTCGTCGGTAATGGCAATCGTATGCTCGTAATGGGCACAGAGCGAATTATCAACTGTGACAACCGTCCAATTATCTTCCAATGTACGAACATACCGCTCTCCCGCATTGACCATTGGTTCAATAGCCAAAACCATACCCGGTTTCAGTCGAGGACCTCTTCCAGGTGGGCCGTAATTAGGGATTTGCGGATCCTCATGCAGATTTCGCCCAATACCATGACCTACATATTCACGCACAATGGAGAAACCAGCAGCTTCCACATAGGCTTGAATAGCATTTGAAATATTAGACAATCTTGCACCAGGAATAGCCTGTTCCAGACCCTTATACAGGGATTGTTCCGTTACATCCATCAACCGTTTGGCTTCATCTGTAATAGAACCCACTGCATAAGTCCATGCAGAGTCACCATGGTAACCTTTATAATCAGCACCGATATCGAGGCTGATGATGTCACCATCCTGAAGAACGCGATTACCTGGAATACCATGAACTAGCTCTTGATTCACTGAAGTACAGATGCTTCCGGAAAATCCGCCATAACCTTTAAAAGAAGGAAGGGCACCCATGCTTCGGATAAACTGTTCTGCCAATTTATCCAGTTCTATAGTTGAAATACCCGGGCGAATCGATTTAGCTAGTTCTTGATGCGTCAAGGCAACAATCCGCCCAGCCTCACGCATAATTTCTAGCTCAGCATTTGACTTGCAAATGATCATTAGGCTTGACCTCGCAATAAGTTGGCAATATCTTCGAACACCTTCGTTATGTCCTGCTGTCCATCAATATTTCTTAATATGCCTTTTTCACTATAGTAAGAAAGCAATGGAGCAGACTGTTCAATGTTTACATCTAAACGGGTGGCAACTGTCTTTTCATTATCGTCATCGCGTTGGTATAATTGTCCGCCACATTTATCGCAAACTCCTTCTTGCTTAGGAGGATTAAACATTACGTGGTAAGTTGCACCGCAATCCCGACAGATTCGTCGACCAGTTAAACGAGCTAGAAGCTCATTGCGATCCACTTCAATATTCATAACATGATCAATGTTGCGACCCAATCCTTGAAGAGTATCATCAAGCGCTTCTGCCTGAGCCACAGTACGTGGAAACCCATCTAAAAGAAAACCATTACTACAATCATCTTTACCCAAACGTTCCCTTACAATACCAATTACTACATGGTCAGGAACGAGTAGTCCTTGATCCATATACTTCTTGGCTTCAAGTCCCATTTCCGTTTGATCCTTGACAGCAGCACGGAACATATCCCCTGTAGAAATATGAGGAATCTTAAAATCTTCAACCATTCGTTCAGCTTGTGTACCTTTCCCTGCACCTGGTAAGCCCATCAAGATAATGTTCATGCAACTTTTCCTCCCGTCCCAAATATGGTAATACCGCTCTCTATTTGATAAAACCTTTGTAATGACGCTTTATCAATTGACTTTCAATTTGTTTCATCGTATCTAATACTACACCAATTACAATCAACAGGGAAGTTCCCCCAATTTGAATTTGCTGAGGAAGATCACTCAAAGCTGTAAAAATAACCGGCAAGATCGAGATTGCAGCTAAGAAAATGGCTCCCACTAATGTAAGCCGATTTAGAGTACGAGTGATAAATTCTACGGTTGTTTTACCTGGACGGATTCCTGGAATATATCCACCGTTCTTTTTCATATTGTCAGCCATTTGGATCGGGTTAATCTGTACGAAAGTATAGAAATACGTAAATCCAATGATCAACAATACATAAAGAACCATTCCAAGGGGTGCACGATAATCAAAATTTCTGATGATCCAATCTGCATATGCATTGCCAGCCCAGAAGTTAGCAATTGTTGGAGGAAACACAATAAGCGAAATCGCAAAGATGACAGGCATAACCCCTGCTGCATTAACTTTTAAAGGAATGTGTGTAGATTGGCCTCCATACATTCTGCGACCTACTACCCGTTTCGCATATTGAACAGGGATTTTTCGAATCCCTTGCTGAATGAAGATCACACCAACAACAATCGCGACAATCACAAGAACGATCACTAAAAACTTAATAATGTGTAGGAAAAGTGCATCCCCGGCATTATGGAATTCAGCGGCATAGATGGCACGTACCCCGTCCGGAATGGCCGCTAAAATCCCAGCCGAAATGATGATGGAGATCCCATTCCCCACACCATATTCTGTAATTTGTTCGCCTAACCACATGAGAAAAGCAGTCCCTGCCGTTAACGTAATCGCAACTAACAAATAGGTTGTGACAGTAGGTTCTACAACAAGTCCGGGATATAGATTGTTAAATCCAATCGATAATCCGATCGCTTGAATAAAACCTAGAACAACAGTACCATATCTTGTTAACTGCGCGATTTTCCGGCGACCTGCTTCCCCTTCTTTTGCCCACTGAGAAAACTTAGGAACAACGTCCATGGACAATAATTGCATGATGATTGAGGCTGTAATATAAGGCATTATTCCCATTGCGAAAATGGAGAAGTTTTGCAATGCCCCACCCGAGAAAGTATTTAGAAATCCAAAAATGTTATTTTGCTCTCCAAACGATTCAAGGAGGGAAACATTAATGTTCGGAACGGGAACATGAGCCCCAATTCTAAAGACGACGAGCATCAAGAGGGTGAAAATCACCTTCCGACGCAAGTCGCCAATCTTGAAAATATTGGAGATGGTGCCTAACATTAGATCACCTCGGTTTTACCGCCCGCAGCTTCGATCTTTTCTACGGCAGATTGAGAGAATTTATTAGCTTTTACTGTTAAGGCTACTGTAACTTCTCCGTTGCCAAGAATTTTCACACCATCTTTTAAGCTGCTGATAACTCCTGTTTCAAGCAATAATTCTGGAGTTACTTCGGTGTTTGCTTCAAAACGATTTAATCTATCAAGATTCACCTCAGCATACTCTACGCGGTTAGGATTCGTAAATCCACGCTTAGGCAAACGACGGAATAAAGGGTTTTGACCCCCTTCAAATCCAGGACGCACACCGCCGCCAGAACGAGCTTTTTGTCCCTTGTGCCCGCGTCCTGCAGTTTTGCCCCATCCGGAGCTAGTTCCGCGACCTACGCGTTTACGCTCTTTACGAGATCCTTCAGCTGGTTTCAATTCGTGTAGCTTCATGATCGCACCTCCTCTTACTAGCATCAACTATATTATGCTTGAACGTTTACTTCAACCAAATGCTTTACTTTCTCCACCATACCACGAATCGATGCGTTGTCTTCTTTTTCAACGGTTTGGTTGATTTTACGAAGACCCAAAGCTTCAACAGTAGCTCTTTGATCTTGAGTACGGCCGATCAAGCTTCTCTTGAGGGTGATTTGCAATTTCGCCATGTCTATTCCCTCCTATTTCAACAATTCAGCTACGGACTTACCGCGTAATTTTGCAACTTGCTCTGCAGTCTTTAAGCGGTTTAGACCTTCGAGTGTAGCATTAACCATGTTGATTGGATTGTTTGTTCCCAAAGACTTACTTAAAACGTCGTGTACACCTGCAAGTTCAAGAACTGCACGTACAGGACCTCCTGCGATTACTCCAGTACCAGGAGCAGCCGGTTTAATTAATACATGACCTGCACCAAAACGTCCAGAAACTTGGTGAGGAACTGTTGTACCTCTTAGAGGTACTTTAATTAAGTTTTTCTTTGCATCGTCGATTGCTTTACGAATAGCATCTGGTACTTCAGACGCTTTACCCATTCCAGCGCCTACATGACCATTACGATCGCCAACAACCACTAGAGCGCTAAAGCTGAAACGACGTCCACCTTTAACTACTTTAGATACGCGGTTAATCGCAACTACTTTTTCTTCTAGCTCAAGACCGCTAGCGTCTATACGCATAAGTTTCCCTCCTCTAACATAGAGATTAGAATTTCAATCCAGCTTCACGAGCTGCTTCAGCGAGTGCTTTAATACGTCCGTGATAGAGGTATCCTCCGCGGTCAAATACCACTTCAGTATATCCTTTTTCTTGTGCTCTCTTAGCGACTACTTCTCCAACTTTAACAGCAGCATCTACGTTACCGCCATTTTCAAGAGATCCTTTTACTTCAGGATCAATAGTAGAAGCAGAAACAAGAGTTACACCAGTTGCATCATCAATCAATTGTGCATAGATATGCTTGGAAGAACGAAATACATTCAAACGAGGACGAAGTGTAGTACCTTCAAGCTTATTTCGAACTCTTAAATGTCTTTTCTTTCTTACCTTATTTTTATCTGGTTTCGAAATCATCTCTGTCGCTCCTTTCTTCGGCTAACTAGCCTTACTTCTTCTTACCAGTTTTACCTTCTTTACGACGAACACGTTCACCTTCGTAACGAATACCTTTACCCTTATAAGGCTCAGGTTCACGAACGGAACGGATTTCAGCAGCGACTTGACCAACACGTTCTTTATTAATACCTTTAACCACGATCTTTGTTGCTGCAGGAACATCAAATTCGATTCCTTCTTCTGGTGAGATCTCAACTGGGTGAGATTTACCAACGCTAAGCGTTAATTTATTACCGGATTTAGCAGCACGATATCCTACCCCAACCATTTCAAGATTTCTTTCGAAACCTTTGGTTACACCTTCAACCATATTGGAAAGGACGCTGCGAGTAGTTCCGTGCAAAGCGCGGTGTTGTTTATTATCGGTTGGACGAGTTACGGTTAACTCATTTCCTTCTACTGCAATCGTAAGATCTTTATTAAATTGAAAGGTTAGTTGTCCCTTAGGACCTTTTACCGTTACAAGGTTTTCTTCATTTATAATTTGCACCCCCTCAGGGATGATAATTGGTTTCTTACCAACACGAGACATCGTTACACCTCCATTCTTGTTGTGGCTCTATTACCAAACGTACGCCAGTACTTCTCCGCCGGCTTGAGCTGAACGAGCTTGCTTATCCGTTAGGATACCATTGGAAGTAGAAAGGATTGCGATACCCAATCCACCAAGTACGCGAGGCACTTCATTTTTCTTCGCATATACACGTAGTCCAGGCTTACTGATTCTCTTTAATCCACTGATTACGAATTCATTATCCGCACCATATTTTAGGAAAACACGGATAAGCCCTTGTTTGTTATCATCGATAAACTCAACATCACGAACGAATCCTTCTTCTTTAAGGATTCTTGCGATTTCCTTCTTCACGTTGGATGCAGGAATTTCTACCTTTTCGTGACGAGCCATATTCGCATTACGAATACGAGTCAGCATGTCTGCAATTGGATCTGTCATCGTCATGTTTTACAACCTCCTTCCCTTAACACGGGGTTTACCAGCTTGCTTTTTTGACTCCAGGAATTTGGCCCTTGTAAGCCAATTCACGGAAGCAGATACGGCAAAGTTTGAATTTACGCAACACAGAGTGTGGACGTCCGCAGCGTTCGCAACGTGTATACGCACGAACAGCATACTTGGGATCCCGCTGTTGCTTTATAACCATAGATTTTTTTGCCACTGTTTTCCCTCCTCATTTGAGTAATTGGGATCTATTTTCTGAAAGGCATGCCTAATTGAGTCAATAGTTCACGAGATTCTTCATCGGAATTAGCTGTAGTTACAAATACAATATCCATACCACGAGTCTTGTCGATCTTATCATATTCGATTTCTGGGAAGATCAATTGCTCTTTCAAACCAAGTGTATAGTTACCACGGCCATCGAAAGCTTTATCGGAAATACCACGGAAATCACGTACGCGTGGTAAAGATACGTTAAATAATTTATCCATGAAGTGATACATACGATCACCACGAAGAGTAACTTTTGTACCAATCGGCATTCCTTCACGTAGACGGAACCCTGCAATGGACTTTTTCGCACGAGTTACTACAGGCTTTTGACCTGCAATAGCTGTCAAATCAGCAACTGCACCATCAAGTGCCTTTACATTGGAAACAGCTTCACCAACACCCATGTTGATGACGATCTTTTCCACCTTAGGAACTTGCATGACAGATTGATATCCAAACTTCTGCATTAAAGCAGGAACGATCTTTTCTTTGTACTGTTCATACATTCTAGATGCCATTGAGTTGGCCCTCCTTTCTCACCTGACTACTTGTCGATTACTTCGCCAGACTTTTTAGCATAACGTACTTTATTACCATTTTCCAAAGCCTTATGGCCAATACGTGTAGCTTCTCCAGTTTTCGGATCAGCTACCATTACATTAGAAGCATGGATTGGAGCTTCTTTTGTAATGATACCGCCTTGAGGATTGCTTGGGTTTGGCTTGGTGTGTTTCTTCACCATGTTTACCCCTTCAACCAATACACGATTTTCTTTAGGAAACGCTGCTAGAACGCGACCTGTTTTTCCTTTATCTTTACCTGTGATTACTACTACAGAATCACCTGTTTTAACGTGAAGTTTATTTTGAGCCATGAGAGCACCTCCTTGTCAATCGAGCTGTATACTTCCGAATCGATTATTATAGAACTTCAGGCGCTAGAGAGATAATCTTCATGAAATCTTTATCACGAAGTTCACGAGCGACCGGTCCAAAAATACGAGTTCCACGAGGAGACTTGTCATCTTTTACAATTACTGCTGCGTTTTGATCAAATTTGATATAGGATCCATCAACGCGACGAACTCCGGTCTTAGTGCGCACAATTACTGCCTTAACAACGTCACCTTTTTTGACAACGCCACCGGGTGTAGCGGATTTTACAGAGCAGACGATAACATCTCCGATATTAGCAAACTTACGGCCAGTACCACCCAAAACTTTGATGCACATTAATTCTTTTGCACCAGAGTTATCAGCTACAGCCAAACGAGTTTGAGTTTGAATCATTTGAAGTCCCTCCTTTCGGATATCTGTTAAATCCGAACAACATTAGATAATTACTGCTTCTTCAACGACTTTAACCAAACGGAAACGCTTATCCTTGGATAGTGGACGGGTTTCCATGATCTGTACTTTATCGCCAATCTTTGCTTGGTTGTTTTCATCATGCGCTTTATATTTTTTAGAATATTTCACGCGCTTCCCGTAAAGAGGATGCTTTTTGTAAGTCTCAACCAAAACAACGATGGTTTTATCCATCTTATCACTAACGACTTTGCCTACTAGGGACTTTCTGTTGTTGCGTTCCACTTTGCAGACCTCCTCTCTTTAATCGATTAACCGATTCCCAATTCACGTTCACGAAGAACAGTTTTAGCTTTAGCAATGGATTTGCGAACATCCTTAATAGTTGAAGGATTATCCAGTTGTCCCGTTGCCAATTGGAAGCGGAGGTTGAAAAGCTCTTCTTTTAAAGAAGCGATCTTTTGTTCTATTTCTGCAGTGGTTAGATTGCGAAACTCTTTAGCTTTCATTTGCTTCACCACCCACTTCTTCGCGTTTTACGAATTTACACTTGATTGGAAGCTTGTGCATAGCAAGACGCAATGCTTCACGTGCAGTTTCTTCAGGTACGCCAGCTAATTCGAACAAAATCTTACCCGGCTTAACGATAGCAGCCCAATATTCCGGAGAACCTTTACCACTACCCATACGAACTTCAAGAGGCTTCTTCGTTACAGGCTTATCTGGAAAGATTTTAATCCAAACTTTACCGCCACGTTTGATGTAACGCGTCATTGCAATACGCGCAGATTCGATCTGACGACTAGTGATACGGGACGTTTCAAGGGCTTGAATACCGTATTCTCCAAACGCTACCGTAGTACCGCCTTTAGCATTACCTTTGAAATTGCCTTTATGTTGTTTACGATGTTTGACACGCTTTGGGATCAACATAATTATTGCGCTCCTTCCTCAGCGTTTTTCTTCGCTTTAGTCGGAAGAACTTCACCGCGATAAATCCATACTTTCACACCGATACGACCATAGGTAGTGTGCGCTTCAGCAGTACCATAGTCGATGTCCGCACGTAGAGTGTGAAGAGGAACTGTTCCTTCGCTATAACCTTCGGAACGAGCGATATCAGCTCCACCAAGACGTCCGCTTACCATTGTTTTAATTCCTTTTGCACCAGAACGCATAGATCTTTGAATAGCTTGCTTCTGTGCGCGACGGAAAGAAACGCGGTTTTCTAACTGACGAGCAATATTTTCAGCAACCAAAGTTGCGCTCAAGTCAGGACTTTTTATTTCAGTGATGTTGATGTGTACTCGCTTGCCAGTCATTTCTGCTAGCTTTTTGCGAAGAGATTCTACTTCAGAACCGCCTTTACCGATAACCATACCAGGTTTTGCAGTGTGAATATTCACGTTCAAACGGTTAGCTGCACGCTCGATTTCGATGGTTGCTACCGCCGCGTCCTTTAAACGATCTTTCAGGTATTTACGGACTTTAATGTCTTCATGTAAAAGTGTTGCGTATTCTTTATCATTCGCATACCACTTGGATTCCCAGTCACGAATGACACCTACGCGAAGACCCGTCGGGCTTACTTTTTGACCCATCTTTATCCCTCCTTATTTCTCAGATACAACAACAGTAATGTGACTAGTACGTTTGTTGATACGGCTTGCACGTCCCATAGCACGAGGACGGAAACGCTTCAAGGTAGGACCTTCATCAACAAACACCTGAGTTATCACTAGGCTGTTAGGATCTAATTCCAAATTGTGTTCTGCATTCGCGATAGCGGATTTTAACACTTTTTCCACAACAGGTGATGCCGCCTTCGGAGTGTGAGCCAAAATTGCGATGGCCTCTCCAACTTGTTTTCCTCTGATCAAGTCTACTACAAGGCGAACCTTACGAGGAGCGATGCGTACTTGTCTTGCAATAGCTTTCGCTTCCATGTCTGAACCTCCTCTCTGACTCTATAAACAGGTTTATTAGCGTCTCTTCGTTTTCTTATCGTCGAAATCGTGACCTTTGTAGGTACGAGTAGGTGCAAATTCGCCTAACTTATGACCCACCATATCTTCTGTTACATATACAGGAACATGTTTACGTCCATCATACACCGCAAAAGTGTGACCGATAAATTGTGGGAAAATAGTAGAGCGACGAGACCAAGTTTTGATAACCCTCTTATCTTCCTTGGCATTTTGCTCTTCAACCTTTTTCATCAAATGGTCATCAACAAAAGGGCCTTTTTTCAAGCTGCGTCCCATAATAGAACCTCCCTTCGCGATACACGTACGGTCCTCGCGAACCGTACACATATCACATTATTTTTTACGTCTGCGAACGATATATTTTGTAGATTCTTTCTTGTTATTGCGGGTCTTAGCTCCAAGAGTTGGCTTACCCCATGGAGATAACGGAGACTTGCGTCCGATTGGAGCGCGGCCTTCACCACCACCGTGCGGGTGATCTACTGGGTTCATGACAGAACCACGAACAGTCGGTCTCTTGCCTAACCAGCGACTCCGACCAGCTTTACCAACATTAATCAACTCGTGATCAAGGTTACCAACCTGACCTACAGTTGCACGACACTCTAAACGAACTTTACGGATTTCTCCAGAAGTTAAACGGATGATTGCATAATCTCCATCACGTCCGAGTAATTGTGCAGATGCACCGGCAGAACGAACCATTTGGCCACCTTTACCAGGCTTAAGCTCGATATTGTGGATGGTCGTACCCACAGGAATGTTAACAAGTGGAAGGGTATTTCCTACTTTAATATCTGCGTCCGATCCGGATTCGATAACGTCTCCCACCTTCAAACCGTGTGGAGCGATGATATAACGCTTTTCTCCATCTGCATAATTAATCAATGCGATGTTAGATGTGCGATTTGGATCGTACTCAATTGTAGCAACGCGTCCAGGAATTCCATCCTTTGTACGTTTGAAATCGATAATACGGTATTGACGCTTATGTCCACCACCTTGATGACGAACGGTCAATTTACCTTGATTGTTACGTCCAGCCTTGTTCTTTAAAGGAGCAAGAAGAGATTTTTCCGGTTGATTGGTGGTGATCTCTTCAAAAGTAGAAACGCTCATTTGGCGACGGCCAGGTGACGTTGGTTTATACTTTTTGATTCCCATTAGGTTTCCCTCCTTCTTTCAATAATTTGAGTACTAAACTGTTTCGAAGAATTCTAATGGCTTGCTATCTGCTGTAAGTTTCACGATAGCTTTTTTCCAATCCTTACGCTTACCAGTGTAACGACCCATACGTTTCGGCTTACCCTTCACGTTCATGGTGTTCACAGATTCAACCTTTACACCAAAGATCTTCTCAATCGCTTGTTTGATCTCAGTTTTGTTGGTTTTAGGCGCTACTTCGAAAACATATTTGTTATCAGACATCATTTCTGAACTGCGTTCAGTGATAATTGGGCGCAGGATAACATCGCGTACGTCTTTCATTATCCAAGCACCTCCTCTACTTTAGCTACTGCGTCTTTCGTGATGATAAGCTTATCATGCTTAAGAACATCAAGAACGTTGATTCCATCAGCAGTAACAAATTTTACTCCAGGGATATTGCGGGCAGATAAAGCGACGTTTTCAGCGAATTCGCCAGTTACAACAAGCGCTTTGTTGCCAACATTCAATCCATTAAGAACTTGTAACATATCTTTTGTCTTTGGTGCATCGAATTGCAATCCTTCTAATACAACGATCTCGTTGCTTTGAACCTTAGAAGATAAAGCAGATCTGATAGCTAGACGACGAACTTTTCTTGGAAGCTTGTAAGCATAGCTTCTTGGAGTAGGTCCGAAAACAGTACCTCCACCAACCCATTGTGGGGAACGAATGCTACCTTGACGAGCGCGTCCAGTTCCTTTTTGTTTCCAAGGCTTGCGCCCGCCACCGCGAACTTCAGAGCGACCTTTTGTATCATGTGTACCTTGACGCGTAGATGCTTGTTGCATTACTACTGCATCGTGAAGCACGTGATTGTTTGGCTCGATACCGAACACAGAATCAGCCAATTCAATTTCTCCTACTTGTGCTCCAGTTTGATTATATAGAGCTACTTTTGGCATAGCGAATCCTCCTTTCCTAATTACTTACCGCTTTTTACTGTTGATTTTACTACAACGTAACTGTTGTTTGCTCCAGGGATCGCACCCTTGATCAAAAGCAAGTTGCGTTCTGTATCAATCTTTACAACTTCAAGATTTTGTACAGTCACTTTATCAGATCCCATACGTCCTGGTAATTTCATGCCTTTAAAAACACGGTTTGCTGCGATAGAACCTAGTGATCCTGGTCCGCGATGGTATCTGGAACCGTGAGCCATTGGTCCGCGAGAATGCCCGTGACGCTTAATTGCACCAGCGAATCCTTTACCTTTAGAAGTTCCAGTTACATCAACCTTTTCTCCTTCGGCAAAAACATCAGCTTTGATTTCCTGTCCAACTTCGAACCCTTCTATTCCGCGGAACTCGCGTACGAAGCGCTTAGGGGTTGCATCAGCTTTCTTTGCATGACCTTGTTCAGGCTTGTTAGCGCGAACTGCTTTCTTGTCATCAAAACCTAACTGAACAGATTCGTAACCATCCACTTCGTTTGTCTTCTTTTGAAGAACAACACAAGGACCAGCTTCAACTACTGTTACCGGAATTACCTGACCTTCTGGAGTGAAGATTTGAGTCATCCCAACTTTCTTACCTAAGATTCCTTTAGACATATTTGCCACCTCCTGATTCAAAAAGTACTTTCCTCTATCTTCGATCATTTATCAATTAAAGTTTAATTTCGATATCCACGCCAGACGGAAGATCCAAACGCATTAACGCATCCACAGTTTGTGGAGTCGGGTTAACGATATCGATCAAACGTTTGTGAGTACGCATTTCAAACTGTTCACGAGAATCCTTATATTTGTGCACCGCACGTAGAATTGTGTAAATCTGCTTTTCAGTAGGTAGTGGAATCGGACCAGACACCTCTGCGCCGGAACGCTTTGCAGTATCAACAATCTTTTCTGCGGACTGATCAAGCACTCTGTGATCATAAGCCTTTAAACGAATACGAATCTTTTGCTTTGCCATTTAAGTCCCTCCTTTTCGCCCATTTTATAAATGAACCATTCTCCACGGAAATTCAACCTGACATTCCTTTATCATTTGCCAGATCTGATGTTTTTACATCTTACCATGACAATGCACCCTGGCGTGTCAGCAACCTCCCGCTTCATCGCGTCCATAGACCAACATTAAACATTATATTAAAACACCCAACTTAATGCAAGCATTTTTTATATAATCTTGCAGGGAACTTTACCTACAATGAGATCGCAGATCGTTCATTTGTTTTGTTCATAACAAAACCTCTAACATCTTATCTGAAAATCTAACAAAATGCAACCCAAAATCAAAAAAAGCCCCCAATTGGAAGCTTTTGATTAACAAAGGATTAGTTTTACAATGTTAGTTGCTATGATTTGATCCAAACTCGTTCATTCTCCATACGCTTTGTTACTCCATGCTCATCAAGGGATTCAAGGAAAGGAATCAGATATTTACGTGAATAACCAAGGATCTCTTTAATCTGAGGCGTACTGAAAGGCACATCTAGCGAAAGCTGCTGTTTTAACTGTTCTATCGTTTGATTATATACCTTGGCATTAACTATAAAGTCAGGGCCCATGGAAACGAAATCTGGTTGATCAAGCAAAAAGGTTTTCACTTCTCCACCATCACCCGGCTTGATCCCTACTTTCTTCACGAGTTCATCCCAGCTTGTGACCGTAAGTCCTTCTTTGTTAATACAATCTATAATTTTGTCCGTGGCCATTTGGATAGCTGATGGAATCTGAGGTGTGTGACTTCTTAGCTTGACCATCTCCCCTATCTCTTCAATGACCTTCTCCTCGCGCAAATTCTGAATATACTCTTTCCACAGTTTGTCTGAAACCATTGAGAACAACTTACTCTTTACCTCTGACTTCTTCATGCCGTTACGCATAGGATGGTCTTTATGATATTTCATAAGCAAGACCTTGAGCTTATCTGTCCATTCCTTTAACGTATGCTGAAGTATGACAAACTCACCGAACCGGTACACCTGTTTTGTTGCTTGGTATCTCTCTAAGATATTCCGTAATCGTTCCTGCCCAAACGCCAATTGGAAATCGATCTCTTCTATACTTGAATATCCGTTTTCTGCTAAGACATACTGCAGCATCTGCCACTCATCTCCCCCCTTCAGGAGATTCAACAGCTCTACGGATTTTTCTCCATACCTTCTTTTCATGCCGTAAGGAGATAGAACTGCCCCCCCACCTAGTGTGGTTGAAGGTGACAAGCGGCGTAAGATAAAAGGGTCCCCTGGTTTGGCGATTATCTCTTCTTCTAGTTGTAACTGACAAAGTACTTCGTCACCCGGTTCTAGTTCATTACGATCGTAAAAGACGATCTTTCCCATAATCTCTGATGTAGCGATATGAAGTCGAATACGCGAACGTTGCTTGAGATTAAAATCGTGATGTGCCAACATGTGAAAACTAATGTCCAATCTGTCCGTCTTGCGGAAATAATCTGGTGCGGTTAAGCTGTACCCTCTTTCCATCTCTTTAAAATCAACACCACTCAAGTTTAAAGCTGCGCGTTGACCAGCATAAGCTGTCGATACTTGTGCATGATGGACATTGATTTGGCGGATCTTCACTTTTTCCCCTAACGGAAAGACTTCTACCAGATCCCCTTCAGAAATTTGGCCTTCATAAACCGTACCCGTAACCACTGCTCCTGCCCCTTTTTTCGTGAACACCCGATCAATCGGCATACGAAAAGGTTCCGATGCATCCCGTTCCGGAATGGTTGAAATGATCTCCTCTATAGTCGCTAACAACTCGGCAATCCCTTCTCCCGTATGGGCGCTAAGCGAAAGGATAGGGGCATCCTGCAAAAAGCTGTCTTGCACCCATTCCCGGACTTCCTCCTGAACCATTTCCAGCCAGTCTGAATCTACTAGATCCTTTTTGGTCAGAGCAATAATCCCTCTGTCTATGCCGAGAAAACGTATAATATCAAAATGCTCTCTCGTCTGGGGCATGACCCCCTCATCCGCCGCTATAACCAAAATTACCAAATCAATCCCAGCTGCACCAGCGATCATCTGCCGAATAAAACGCTCATGACCGGGAACATCGACAACACTTACTCGCTTACCGGATGGAAGCACTAATGGCGCAAACCCCAACTCAATGGAAACACCCCGTTCCTTTTCTTCCTTTAAACGATCCGTATCGACGTTCGTCAGCTTCTTCGTTAATGACGTCTTCCCATGGTCAATATGCCCTGCAATCCCTAACGTAAAGTGATTCTCCATCCGTTTTCTGTTCCTTTCCTTCTATATAAATTGATATCTAATCTGAATAATTAAATAGCTTCGCTATCCATTATAGCTCAAATTGAAAATGTTTTCTCGTTGGGCCGTTCAGATGGAGATTCTATATAATGGTTCAAAATAAGGGTTCAAATTTTCAAATCGAAAGGTGTACATTCTACAACCTGGAATGTAGCAAATCCAAATCACTCAACAAATGATCCGAACAATTGGCTTAACTTCAAAATATCCAGCAAGCGCTCATTATCCCTTTGCAATCTAAATCAGGTGATCCAACTCTGTGATCAAATGCAGAGAGACTAAACCAAATAGTTATGCCCAGTATGGCCCAACCTCTGCTCCACGTTTACACGGAATTAATAACTTCAGCTCCTACAGGAGCTTTTTTTCGGAAAACTTTAGGGAAGAGATGATTCCTCGAGAAGGGATGGGGATGGTAATCTCCGTTTTTTTGATTAGATAGGATATCATGAAGAACGATAACCACTAGTTTTAATAGTGCTTTACATAACCCTAATTTATTAAATGCATACTAAACTTTCTTTATGCTAAACAACTCTGAAAATGGCTGTAATGGCTCGAAATGATAGATTATAATAAAATATCAGCGATAATCAAACAGATATTAGCGAAAACCACTAGGATATCGAGCAAATATTGGCGATCGCCAATATCGTATATAAAAAATGAGTAAAAACACCCTCCAATAGACCATTAGAACATAATTCCCTTGCATTCCTCCTCTAGATTTGATACTTTATAAAAGTAATTTCTCTAGGGGAGTTGATGGGGTCCTGGTGGCCTTCCCGGTCTTCAAAACCGAGTGTGACGTCCGTGAGGCGTCAGGTGGGTTCGATTCCCACCTTCTCCCGCCAACAATGTTGATCTGACGCGGTTTGTAGCACTTTCATACGATGTTGATAACGTCGTGTGAACGCTGAAAAAACCGGGTGCGTACATATTAAACACACAGTCTCGCTTTTTGACAAAGCCCACAGTTTGGGCGTTCCTAATCGTCAAGAAGGGAGATTTTTTTATGTCAAAATTACAATTTGAAGATCGTTTGCAAGGACGAAAAGATGCTGTTGGGGCCGACTTCGACAAAGCATTAAACGTTTTTATTGCGGATCGAAAACGCATGGCATGTACAGAGAGGACAATTGAATGGTACGAAGAAGTGTTAGGTCAATACTTCCGTGCTTTTCTTACGGAGAAAGAAATGCCTCTGGAACCACAGAAATGGATTTCTACCGATATTGAAGATTATATGGACTATTTGTTACATGAGCGTAATTGCAAGCCTGTAACGTGCAAGAACCGCTTTAGCGCCCTGCGAGCATGGTGTAATTTTCTCTATCGAAAAGGATACATCGAAACAAATCCGATTGCTGACCTCGCTCCCATGAAGGTCAAAAAAGAAATTACGAAAACATTGCCTGACAACATTCAGCTTGACGCTTTAAAACAGTTTGGCTGCGATAAGATATATGAGGAGAAGATGAGCGGTAAGAGAGATGACCGGCCCGAATTAAATCGTTTGTTGGATCAGCTGTGGAGAGGCGATACACTTGTGGTTTACAAACTAGACCGCCTGGGAAGGTCTACATTTAAGCTACTTGAATTAACAGCAGAATTAGAACGTAAAGGAGTAGAGTTTGTTTCTATCAGAGACAATATCGATACCACAAGTGCCGTTGGAAAAGCCATGTTCCGCATGTTAGCAGTACTTGCCGAAATGGAAGGTGATATTATCGCAGAACGAACTAGAGCAGGTATTCAGGCTGCAAAAGCAAGAGGAAGTTATGGAGGCAGGCCTAGAACGGATAAAAGTAAACTTGATGCAGCAATGACGCTTTATCAAGCCGGTAAAATGAGCATACCAGAAATAGTAGACGTAACCGGCGTAAGTAAAGCCACATTGTATCGATATATAAATAAATCAAAACTAGGGAGTTCCCAAAGATAAGTGAAATATTAATACTTATTAAATCATCGCTCAACAACGCTAACAAAAATACATGGTCTATTTGTATGACCCTAAACTGTATAAAAATCAATAATATAAAAGTGACTATAATAACACTGGATCATCAAAACCTTAATCGAGGAATCTGTTAAACAAGCACTTGAAATTATCAAAATGTTATTAAAAAAGAACCCAAAAACAAGATTAAATTTAATAAAATTAAATTGGTTGCTTAATGCCCCAAAAAAATTAACATGGGAGGACAAAAAATGAAGTTTTTTATTAGCCATTCTACTAAAGACAAAGTTCATATAAATAGATACGTTAAGATTATCGAACAGAATTATCAAGTGATCATTGATTCTCGGGATTTCATTCCTGGAGAGCCCCTATCACAGCTTATTAGAGACAAAATCGATGAGTCAGATAAAGTTATTGTCTTTTATTCGAAGAATGTAGCAGAGCACCCAAAATGGGTTTTTGATGAGGTTCGTTATGCGATAGAAATACAAAAGCCTTTTGCTTGCGTAAATCTTGATAATTCCGAAATACCAGAGCTAATTACAACCGATAATGAGAAGCTTTATTTTCGACATACAGATTCAATAGAACTAATTGAGAAACTTGTGTATCAGGTAGCTGGGCTCGATTTTGATCAAATTAAAGAAAAGTTGGGTGACCGACTAATCGATCCTGCTGAAGAGTTCATTAATCATTTAACTGTCGATCAAGTAAGATTTATAAACGATGGAAAATTTCTAGATTTATTAGGGGCATTATCCGAGTTTCCTAAATTTCAATTACTACCTAAAGCAGTTGTTACCGGCTACCTAAATGGTTCAGATCCGACAGCTTCATATTACAATGATGAGCTTCAAGTATTAGAAACCTTCGGGATTATCGAAACTGCCGAATCTCATAATAAGTTTAAAATAAGGGATAAGGCACTATATGATATTTTGCGGAAAGCTAATAAACTTTACTCTCATAACTGGAAGCAATACTTTCTAGACGCAATAGCAATTAAATTAAAGCAGTAGTGTCAGATCAATTTTTGATTAGGAGCCTTCCTTCGCTACCGAGTTAAAGACAAAGAAAAAACACCTACACAACGCACCCAGATTCGTGTACAATTAACCCTAAGGAACGCACCCAGACTTGCCTAAAAAGCATCTAAAATGGGCAATTACTGGACTGCGTGAAATGTACGTGTATTAAGGCTTTAAGCCATATAATCGGCGGGAACGCCTTCAAAACCGAGTGTGACGTCCGTGAGGCGTCAGGTGGGTTCGAGCGTCTGTGAATACCCCCTGATTTCGCTAAGTAGGACGAGCATCTTTTTCTTCCTCTATGATTGCGAACAAAGTGAGCTCTTTAATCAAAGAAAAAGAGTATTCCCACCTTCTCCCGCCATAACTACATATAAAATGCCCTGACAATAGTC
>JAKFCU010000050.1:0-6230 GCA_036676475.1 Brevibacillus sp. | reverse complement strand
CCGCTCGATGAGCGGTAAATGAAGCCATCCACTTCAATCCTTCTCCCAGGGACGAGAAAATCGACCGTATCCATATGCGCCGATAACAAAATGGACTTTCCTTCCCCTGACCCAACCTTCAGCTCCCCTAGCAGATTTCCATATTCATCCCGCTCAACCCCATCCAGCAATGGCTTGAGTCGGGGTGTAAGATATTTCGCAACGGCTTCTTCCTTGCCGCTTGGCCCGATAATCGAAAACAAGTCATACATATCCTTTAGCATTTGGTTCATGGTGGATCCTCCCTTAGAAAAAATGTGATATTTTCTAAGATCAGAATACAAAAAAGGGCGTTACGCTCTGTAACACCCCTTGTGTTTTCCTATTTTTCTTCCATCGCCTCGATATGCTCCCACTTATCTCTCGGATACAAGATCGAATAATCCCGTTGATCATTCCATAAATAGCCTTGCGGCATGGTCAGAAGGACCGTATCCACTTCCTCCTCAAAACAAGGACGAATCGAATCCCGCAAAGATAAGATCATCCGTCGTACCTTGGATTGATTCCCCAACCCATGATAAATTTTTTCAAAGATTGTTTGAGAAGATACAGGTCTCTGGGCTTCCATCAAGAAATGCAGCAACTTCGCCTGCTGATCCGAGAACTGAATCTTGGCCTTGCGCGTCGTCAACTCACAGCGATTCAGGTGATGAAGAAAACTGAGGGACACCTGATCCTGAGAGTTCGTTAAAAGATCATTTTCGATATCATCCAATTCTTTTCTTGTTAAAAAAGTCCGCCCAGCTCCTGTAATCTGGACATACGGCTTTTCCTGTTCTTCTATTTCAGCTAACGCTTCTTTCGTTTCTTCAATCCAAGCATCTAGACCATCAAACTCTTCCATATCCGCAATCTTTCGATGCATGCGAATCGCTTCTTTCAAAGTTCGTTTGCTCAACTGTCTATACGCCCTAGCCTCATAACACAATGCTTTCACTCGTTGTTCGCAGCTTAGCGGCCGACCCGTTCCTCTCGTTGAAACCCGAAGTGCTTTTTTGAAATGAACAATCGCCTGGTCCCATCGATGTTCCGAACACGAGATAAACCCCAACCGATAATGAGCCACACAATGATCCGGCTGCATTTTTAGCACCTCTTCAAATATTCGACGCGCCTCAGCATAATGATTCAATCTCATTTTCTTGTCGCCGCCGGAACGAAGCAGTAAATCCAGAAGCTGATCCCGGATCTTTTCATTATGTGGCTCCATTTCCAGCCAGTTGCGATACAGGACAATGGCTCGGTTGACCCACTCCGTGTCGGGGATGTGATCAAAAAATGCGTATAGCTCTTCTTCCATGAGTTCAAGGTTTTGCCTATTCATATTTCCCATTCCATTCGTCCTCATTTTCTCAGATTCGACGCAATCATAATTATTCTACTCCCACCCCTTCTTTGAAAAAGAAATAAATCGACAGAATAGAACGACAAGTATGAGTTGATCACAGTTTATATTTTAACTGTTCGGTAACCCTGCCATCATAGGGAAGACACCTTAGATCCGGGATCAAACCGCTTTGGTACCATTTGATATCGTTGATAAACCATTGCATCACCAATGTCAAATGGTACCTTCAAATCAATGATTCTTGGTTAACTCCTTTATTTCATCAAGAGAAAGTCCTGTATCTTCTGCTACTTCCTTCATGTCAAATCCTCTCTGCAAAAGTTTTCGAGCAATCTCAACTGCTTTTTCTCATTTTTCAATATTAAAGGCAATATGGTGTTATTGCCAATCATTTCTCTACAGAAAATAAATACCTGACATACCCCCAGATCGATAACGTATCTTTAATTAACTTTAATCTTTTGAGACTGACCAGTCGATCGGAGTCAGACACCAATAACGAGGTAAGCGCGGAAGTGCTTTACCATGGTCGATCAACTCCTGAAACACTGTTCCCTCATTGAGCGCTCGTTTGGAGTCAGTCCCCAGTAAGTTAAAACGCGAATGTGCTTTAACATTCCCGTTCAGCGTCAGCGATCATATCCCTCTCTTTCTGAATAAACTTAGACTAAAGTGTATGAAGGAGGTTTAACTATTGCAGATTTTCTATACGGTACGACCAGGGGAATCTCTTCAACTAATTGCACAACGATGGAAATTGCCTATCCCCTCGTTAATAGCAGCCAATCGTCTGGTTCCGCCCTACACCATTTTCCCCGGGCAGCAGCTCTCCATGCCACCAGGGGTGGACTTGATTCGGGTAAATTCAGGGGATACCCTTTATCGGCTTTCGCAACAATATGGGATCCCTTTACCCGTGATTATCGAAGCCAATCGCCTTTCTCCACCTTATCGCATTGAAGTTGGCCAGCTTCTTCGCATTCCCCCTGGGGTCCCGTATTATACGGTTCGGCCGGGAGACACCCTCTATTCTATAGCCTCAAAATATAATGTGATCACCGCAGGACAAATTCGTCCAGAGCTCATTCAGCAACAAAACCAGCTGCCGTCGTCACTCATCTACCCAGGAATGCACCTTATCATTCCCTATGCACCGCCTGGTGACCCCGGATGGATCGCTTACACTTCCGATCGCAGTGGCTCCTATGATATCTGGCTCTATCGCCCTTTTGACGGTCTGAATATCCCTCTCACCCAAAACCTGGGAGAAGAATTTTCCGTTCCTTATTGGTCCCCCGACAGCGGCAGAATCGCTTTTATCGGAAAACGCGGAATCCTTTATGTAATAGAAATCGTCACGGGAGCCACTGCCCAGATTGATCAGATCGAACCCTATACTCTTTTAGACTGGTCCCCGGACAGCCAGTCTTTAAGTTATATGAAACAGGACCAGATTGTTCTTTATCATACCGTTACCCATCAGGTCCGCACCATTCGATCCCCAGGGGCAACAGATGTCCAATGGTTCCCTTCCGGCAGAGAGCTGTTGTTTCAAGCACCGGACTCGGCTGGGGTAAGCCAGCTATTTAAAATCAACATCAATGGAACTGAAAAAAGACAAGTCACCCAAAATACCGAGGGCCCGCTTCATGATATCAGACTTTCTCCGGATGGAACCTTCGCCCTCTTTACCTCGCCAGGAGTAAGTATTTCTATTATTTCCACTATCAATCTGACAACAGGGCAAACCCATACGCTCCAAGGGGGACCTCTAGCCAAAAATTACTTTCCAGCATGGTCCCCCGATTCTTCCCTGATCGCGTACAGCGCTACAGCTTCATCTGATACAGGGTACTATTCCCTGATTGAAACCGATGCCCGAACCGGCGGAAATAGAAGAACCTGGGCTCTATCGGAGTGCTTTGGCACCCCAGTGACCTGGTCTCCCAGGGGAGACAAAATCGTATACCTGTCTGGATGCAGAAATCAAGAAAGTTCAAGCCAAATCTGGCTGGTAGACATCAACCATCCGGTTCCCATCCTCCTCGTGACCGGCGGACGAATAACTGCAGTACAATGGTCACCTTTAACTACAGATTCATTCAAGGTATATAGGAGCACAAAATACCATGTTTCCTTTTCTTACCCGGCGTCCTGGCAGCCAGTCAGTGAGGAAAGAGCGGAAGGAGTGGACGGCTTTTTCCAAGTCAGCGCTATTTCTTCAGATGAGGAACTCAGTGAAGTATGCCGTTCTGAAGCTTTTCACCGTCTGCGCCCCTATGGTTCCCAACCGCAAATCATTTCAACTAAGGTCCAAAATCAAGAGGCCTGTTTCATCTATCCCTCTTCTGATCAACCCATCGAAATGAAAAAGCAGGCTGCCCTGATTGCAAGGTATCCGCGCCCCATACAAATACAAGGAACAACCTATCCATTTTTCGTCCTGTGGGCAGACCGAAATCATATAGACCAGATCGTCCGAAGCCTTTCCTGGATTTAATATGGAAAACATAAAGAACGCTTGGAAATCTATTGATAAACTGAGCGTTCCTCTATCTTTTCGATCGAATTATTCGATAGTAAAGTAACCCCAATCTTTTATCCCTACTCTCCTATGTGTTTATCACAAATATTTCCTGACTATTTTATAAAAATTGAATCATTAAAGGAGGGAGATCTTTTTATACGTCATTCGAACAACAATAAAACCGCTATGCATCACTTGCTGTACAAGTAGGAGTAAATATCCTGCCTGGGCAAATGGTCGATCAGGGGTGGAAGCAGAAAACTTAATGGTGGAAACCCGACATAAGAATAAACCCCTGATTCTCAAGTTTGTGAAGAATCAGGGGTTTTCTACGTTTCATAGTAGCTTATATTACCCTTTCTGAACGATCGTTAGGGGTCAGTCCCATTGTCATCAAGTTATCTATCAAGTATCCCCCAAACCGCAAAATGGGCTATTCTTTTAAGTAGAAGTACAATTTCTATGGAAAGGATGGTCCTTTTTATGAATCCCCGCGCACTTTCCGTCCAAGAAGAAATCAAACTAATCACAGAACAATTTCGTCGCTGTTTTTCTCCAGCGGAATTGGAACAACGCGCCAGAAAAATAGGGTTTATCCAGCGTAAGAGGAAAATGAACGCTCAAGATTTTATTTCCTTATGTGTCTTTCAAAAAGACAATATTATAACGAACACACTCTCCAATTTATGCAGCTTACTGGACAACTCAACCAAAGTTTCTATGAGTGCTGAAGGGCTCAATCAACGATTTAATCTATTAGGATCCACTTTTCTTCAATCTCTGTTTTCCTCACTACTTCAAGATAAAATCATCACCGCTGCTTCTCTTCCCTGTTCATTCGGTGATTTTACCCGTATTCGAATTATGGACTCAACGGTTTTCCAACTCTCTGATGACTATTTAGCCTATTATGAAGGCTGCGGTGGAAGTGCAAACGAATCAGGGCTAAAAATTCAGCTAGAGTGTGAGTTAAAAAGTGGTGAATTTTATACCTGGATATTGGAGATGGGAAAAATTCAGATAATATAGCTGGCTCCTTACGCGCCGCAACGGTTGAAAAAAATGATCTCTGTATCCGAGATCTTGGTTATTTTGCTTGGATGATTTTAAAGAAATCGCAGAACGAGGAGCATTTTATTTATCCCGTTTAAAAACGACTATGAATGTTTATATTCAAAACGCACCAGATGCCATCGAATATCTCATGGATGGTAGAGTAAAAAAATCTTCGTTATACACCCAAATTCAGTTGGAAGACATCCTAGAATCCCTGTCTCCAGGTGAGGTGATGGAGATTCCGGATGCCTATATTGGCCAACAGAAGAAACTTTGCACACGACTGGTCCTGTATAAATTGACCGAAGAACAGTTGAAAAAAAGACAGTTCATGCGCCTAAGAACGAGAAAAAGAGAATGACGGAATATAGTGAACGGACCAAACATTTAGACGAGATCAACGTGTTTATCACCAATGCGCCTGAGAAATCTCTACCAAAGGATCACGTCTTTCCGATGTATTCCTTACGTTGGCAAATCGAAATCCTGTTTAAGATTTGGAAATCTGTTTTCGATATCGATTCCCTGAAGCCGGTTAAAATCGAACGATTTCAATGCCATTTATATGGAAAACTGATTGCATTGTTGCTTTGTTCCTCTCTGATGTTCAAGATGCGAGAGATTACTTCAACAAGGTAGACGGAAAAGCGGTGAAGATGGACGTTCCTGCCCCGAAAGCCGGCTTAACCTCGGCTCAAGTCAAAACCCAAATGGATGCCATCGTAGTCATTGGCGGATTGTTCGATATCGCATCGATCAAAGATGCCGGAATCACCCATCGAACGGTTACTGACTTTGCTGTAGAAGAATAATAAAGAAGCCATCGATAAGTAATAAATACTTATCAATAGCCCCATGATAGGAGGGAAACCCATGGAACAGTTAGACTTGATCTCAATGATCGGCAACCTGGGTTTCCCCATCTTTGTCTCCTGGTATCTCTTAACTAGGGTCGAAACTAGAATTGAAGCCTTAACAACCTCGATTGCGGATATGACAACCGCCATTCAGGGGTGGAAGCAGGAAGGATAGGATGTGGGAAACCTGGTAAGGGAAAACGCCTAACTCATTTGGAGTTTGGGCGTTTTTTTGTTTGTACGTAAGCGTCAATAGCCTCCACCTAGTGGGCTAGACTATTTAGGGCTTGCTGAACGAATTACCCTATAAGGATCTTCCGACCTACAATGCCTCTGAATAGCTTTCTAAAAAATAAGTAAAAAAGAACTCGGAGCTTTTGCTCGATGTTCATAATCAGGA
>JAKFCU010000049.1:0-14341 GCA_036676475.1 Brevibacillus sp. | reverse complement strand
AGATCTGCCTTCTGTGAACAATCCATAAGGACAGTGGACACGAGCAGTAATAAAGAACTCGCTTGGATCGGGAATCAACTAAGTCTTACCTATTTCGGACGTCCATGCAAAGTACCCATTGAATGGGATAAAACCTTAAAAAATGCTGCTGGATCCTTCTCTTTTGACAAACGTACCCATAAACCAGTACGAATCGTTCAAAGTATGTGGCAATACAACCAGTTCGGAGCCCAGCATGTGATTGGGACACTTAAACATGAACTGGCCCATTATCATTTGTATATCGAAGGGAAGCCGTTTCAAGACGAGGAAGACGTGTTTAAACAAGAATGCCAACGGATTGGGGCACCATTATTTGCCCTCGCGATGTATGAGGGGTATCTCACACGGTGTACGGCCTGTAGAGCTTATACGGGCCTGGAGAAAAAAGATCGAAAGAAATTGATAAGCCGTTGCTGCAAGAAACCATTGGAGTTTGGGGCTTATATCTTAATTTTTCCTGATGGACTAAGAGTAGAGGTAGAAAAGTAATAGGACATGAAACTCCACAAACATAAAAAACGCCCCAACTCCAACGAGTTCAGGGCGTTTTCCCTTTTCAGGCTTCCCACGTCCTATGAACTTCCCCCTCCAAAGAAGGACAAGAATCCATGTAATATTCGTCTTTTTGTCAAAATTGTTCAATCGCATACTGTGTAATTACTACATATGTTGATATCAGATAAACCAAGGGAGGTAAAACATATGTTTGAAGTATTCGCAGAGATGCCTCATGTCATTTTTGGAGTAATGGGAATCCTGGCAGCAGTATGGGCATTGGTGGAACTATTAAATCTCAGCAAAGACAATTTGAAGAGGTTAGAAATTTCCAGTGTCCTTTCCACTGTATTTATTTGGCTTTCATATTTAATTGGAGGATGGTGGTATTGGGTTTACTATGGTGTTAAGGATGTTGGTGATAAGTTCATTATTAAAGCGGGCGAATTCCCTTGGGCACATTCGTTCTTTATGGAAGTTAAAGAGCATATTTTCTTTATTCTGCTATTGGCAAGCATGGTACTTCCAATTATCGTATTCAAGGAAAATTTATTAGATAACAAAAATACAAGAAAAATAGCAATAGCCATTGCTATCATCATGGTAATCTTAGGGTTTGGAATGGAAGGATTCGGTTCGATGATTGCTAAGGGTGTAAAAATAGGACTTTTAGGAGGAATGTAAAGTGGATAATAACCTCTTAAACAAATCCACAATAGGCTATTGTTTGTCATTTGCCATAACCACTATTTTTAGCGGTCTTTTGGTTATTATTAAAGAAAGTTTTGAACCCTTAAAACAATGGATGACCGTCTTGACTGGACATCATTGGGTGACACATGGTGTTTTAACTTTGATATTATTTTTTGTCGCAGGTTATATCATTTCAAAAATGGAGCTACAATCAAACTTTAGTGCTATCAAACTGTATCAAATTGTAATTTGGTCTACGATTATCGGTTCTTTACTTGTTGGTGTTTTTTTCCTAATACACATTTTATAAAGAACCTCTCCATAAGTGAAGTTTATTTTGATTCTTTGACATTTTTTTTGTTAACGGGGATCGAGTGAAATACGAATGTTGTCAAAAACGACCGACAAACGTCGGTCGTTTTTGCTCGTCTTGGGGATCCTCACTTGGGGAGGGGTCCACGCTTACTTCTACCGGTCCCGTTCCTCCCTTTGTTGGCACCCGCTCCTTAACTATTGATCCCCGTCGCTTCACAGAATCTTTTAAGTACTTACCCTTTGTATTTTTCGTTCCATGTTTCTGAAAAAAGTAGGTTTTCCAATGGATAGCGATCTCCCCAACCTATAATTTCCAATAATGGTTTTTCGGGGTAATGATAGGGGTATCCTATTGAAATTAAAGCAACAGGATCAATGTGTGGAGGTATTTCTAATATTTGACGAATATCTGCCTTTTTATAAAAACTTACCCATCCAGCGGATAATCCTTCTGTATAAGCAGCCAACCATAGATTTTGTATGGCACAAACAACGGAATATACATCAGTCTCCGGTATGGAATTCCTACCAATGACGTGTGGCCCTTCTCGTGTTGGATCGCACGTAACGCATATGGTTACAGGTGCTTCCAATAATCCTTCTACTTTTATTGTTTTGTATTTTTCAGCCCTTTTATCTTCAAAATGTAATCCTAGAGCTTGAATTTCTTTATCCACCACTTGTTTTATTTTTTGTTTAATCTCGTTTGATTTAATGATGATAAAATTCCACGGTTGCATATATCCAACAGATGGAGCATGATGTGCTGCATTTAATAAGCGTAATAATGTTTCTTCGGGAATTGGATCCTTTCGAAAGTGACGAATATCACGCCGATTATAAATCGCTTTATAAACTCCATTTTTTTCTTCTTGATTTAACCACATAGCATATCCCTCCTAAAAAAATAAAAAACCTCAGTCTAAATAGACTGAGGATGATGCCATATCCTAGTATAAGTATCCCAAGCACCGGGGATATTACATATTCTTAAACTGGCAGGTCTCCTGACTACGAATCAGTGTCTGACTGTCCCTTCCCGGATATAAGATCCAGTGGTAATAACAGCGACTCATCGATTACAGTGGCGGGCTCCGTATCGTTTTTCCGATTTCCCTATTCTCCTCTTTACTGAGGCACCAGTAAGAAATATACAGTTTTTAACAAAACACATTATACCACATTCTATTTTAATCGAGATTTCAGATAAATGCTAGTACCTTTTCGAACTAATAAGAGGGCTTATGCCATCCTTTGTTTGAAGTCGATTCATCTCCCACTTTGCAGCGTAAAGTGGGAGATAATCGATAAATATAATAAAAGGTTCCTCAGTTACCTTAAAACATCATTCGGGTTGACCTTTGGAAATAATTCACAATTCATCCACCGCCTTTCTTGAGGAAATGATTTATAGTGGAGATAGAGAGAGATATCAATAAAATAGGATGAGTTTATTACCGTCGTTCTCTTCGGGGGTTCAAGCGAAAGTCAAAATCTGAATCTATGGATGAAAGACCCATTGAAGGATTTGACAAAGTTACCGCGGGAGCTTAAAAAGCTGAACCTTTAAGGGAAATCAAAGACTGAAGGACGAGGGGCTTGAACATCATGGGATCGGAACCATAGGTGTAAAGGCGAGGGGTTCGGAAAGTCAATGAAATCCCACGAGAATGGACGGAGGGAATGACGGTAATGCACTCATCTACTACCTTTGAACAATCCGGAAAGGAAGAAATAAATAATCTCATCCCTATACATAGAAAGAAGAAAGGAGGTGTTCTATATGTCGTTTGCAAATTGGGATGAGATGATATTTATCTGTATCGAGTTGGCCGAATACGACTATGAAAAAGCCATAACCAGAAAGACCAGAGAACCAACCCCTCCAAATGATCTGACAGATTTGACACTCACAATGCCTATACCAACACCAACTATACTACCGCTAAAAATAGCGTGACAACTATCAGTCTGAGTTTGTTCATAACTTTTAAAAACGCCCCAACTCTAAAATGTAGAGTTTAGGGCGTTTCTTACTGCTCGATTCGGGAATCCCCCACCAAGCCCGAAGGGATTAGCGGGGAGGATATCAAGATGATATATGGGTCAAACTAAAAAATTTCTCAAGTTGACGAGCGATCTCATCATTGTCTGCGTCCACAATCCTCTGAACCTGAGGCTTATTGAACAGTTGTTTGATCTCTTCAGGGTATGCTTGTTCGATGTCGCAGCGTTCAATGGATTCATTAAACTTGGCCGGATGAGCGGTTGCAAGTGTTACGTACACCTCATCGGAATCGTTGTATTTTTCGTATGCAGCGACTCCGCAGGCGGTATGCGGATCCAGTAGGTAGTCGCTTTCGGCATAATATTTTCTGATGGTTGTTAAGCATTGATCTCCCAATACTCCGTAGGCTTCAAAATCTTCTTTGACTTTGCGAAGAAGATCTTCGCTAATGACAATCTGTCCTTCCGTCTTGAATTTTTCCATTATAGAAGAAACCATTTTCGGATCCTCATCAAGTAAATAGTATAGATAACGTTCGAAATTACTAGCCACTTGGATATCCATAGAAGGGCTATAGGTGCTGTGGAATTGACCAGGCTTGTAGACTCCGTCCTGGACAAAGCGTTCCAAAATATTGTTTTCGTTGGTTGCCACTATAAGCTTACCGATGGGCAGCCCCATTTTTTTCGCAAGATAACCAGCAAAGATATCCCCGAAGTTACCAGTCGGAACACTAAAGTTTACGAATTTCGCTCCGGTTTGTTCTGAGACTCGGAAATAGGCATAGAAATAATAAACGGTTTGGGCGAGAATGCGAACAAAATTGATCGAGTTGATGGCTCGTAGATGATATTTGTTTTTGAAATCCACATCAGCAAACAATTCTTTAATAATTCTCTGACAATCATCGAACGTTCCGTGGACCGAAAGGTTCAAAACATTTTCGTCCTGAACGGTGGTCATTTGCAATTCCTGAACTTTGCTTACTTTTTGATGAGGATGCAGGATGCAGATTCGAATGCCTTCCTTTGATCTTACGCCTTCAATCGCTGAGGCTCCTGTATCTCCTGAGGTCGCTCCAAGAATGTGAATGATTTTGTTTTCCTTCTTGGAAATATAAGAATACAAATTGCCTAAGAACTGCAGGGCGATGTCCTTAAATGCGAAGGTCGGCCCGTGGAAAAGCTCCATGACATGCATATTGCCATTGATTTTTCGAACAGGAGTGACTTCTGGATCCCGGAACGTGGAGTAGCTATCCATAATAAGCTCCTTCAAGTCGCTTTGCGGGATTTCGTCATTGGTATAATAGGAGAAAACTTCATATGCCAATTGTTGATAGGACAGCTGTTCCATTTCCTTGAGCTTTGTAGGGGAGATTTGGGGGATTTTACTTGGAATTAAGAGTCCTCCGTCATCCGCTAGTCCCATTAAGACTGTATCCACAAATCCAATATTCTGTACGTTGCCTCGTGTGCTAATAAATTCCATGGTTATCTCCTCATTTATCATAGACTTTTTTATAAAAACATAGGAATCCAAGATTCGCCTTTGCTGCTTGAATTGCTTCCCTTTAACATAGCTGGTTACGATATGCCGACGGTAGAGATAAAGCATGCAAGAGGTGATTAGAATAATCTTAATACATTATAAATGGGTAATCAATGTCGTGTTGGAATAACGCCTTGTCACGTTTACATCATCGTGTCCCATCAGTTTAGCTACCGTTCAAAAAGTGAACAAATGAAAAGGCATTTGGTAGTTTAAGACAAGGCCCTTTCGGGCACAACAAGTCCTGATGAAAGAATGTGAAATCGACGTAGGGCACAGCAAACTGATGAAGGCCCTGACGCATTCCAGCAAGGAGAGGATTCAACGCAGTAGGAATGCCAAGAGAAGAAGGAGGAAAGGCCATGAAGCTCTCACCACGAGAACAAGAAAAGCTGCTCATCGTTGTGGCTGCCGATCTCGCTCGCCGTCGCAAGGAGCGGGGCTTAAAGCTGAATTATCCCGAAGCGGTCGCACTAATTACCTATGAAATCATGGAAGGGGCACGGGATGGGAAATCTGTAGCCGAGCTGATGAGAGATGGCACGAAAATACTTACTCGAGAGGATGTCATGGAAGGGATACCCGAGATGATCAGGGATATTCAAGTCGAAGCCACGTTCCCGGATGGCACGAAATTAGTCACCGTCCATGAGCCCATCCGTTAATGGCATAGAAGGGGGGAGAATCGCTTGATTCCAGGAGAGTATTACCTGCGAAAAGAAGAGATTGTTTGTAACGAAGGAAAGGAAACGAGAAAGCTGACGGTCGTGAACCGGGGAGATCGTCCTGTGCAGATCGGTTCCCATTTTCATTTTTTTGAAGTCAATGCCGCCTTGGAATTTGACCGCGGGCAAGCCTTTGGGATGCATCTGAACATTCCTGCAAGTACGGCGGTTCGCTTTGAGCCAGGAGATGGCAAAGAAGTAGAATTGGTCGCGTTCTCTGGGCTGCGGCAGGTCTATGGATTGAATAATCGGACAAATGGAGCACTCGATGCACCCCCAAGCGTAGGGAAGGAGTGAAGCGAAGATGAGCCTGCGAATGTCAAGAAAGCAGTATGCGGACATGTTTGGACCGACCACGGGCGATGCGATTCGCCTTGCGGATACGGACCTGTTTATTGAAATTGAAAAGGATTATACCCGCTATGGAGATGAAGTGAAATTTGGCGGGGGGAAGGTTATCCGCGATGGGATGGGACAGCATCCCTTGATTACCCGTCAAGACGGAGCTGTCGATGTGGTGATTACCAATGCGGTGATCGTGGATTATACCGGCATTTATAAGGCGGATATAGGACTGCGTGAGGGACGGATTGCGGGGATCGGCAAAGCAGGAAATCCGCTGCTGATGGATGGCGTTGATCTGGTGATCGGGGCATCTACTGAGGTAATCGCCGCGGAGGGGATGATTGTGACCGCTGGGGGTATTGATGCCCACATTCACTTTATTTGTCCGCAACAGGTGGAAACCGCACTCGCATCCGGCGTAACTACGATGATCGGCGGAGGAACCGGGCCGGCAACGGGAACGAATGCCACGACCTGTACACCTGGCGAATGGAATATTCACCGGATGCTGGAGGCTGCCGAGGAATTCCCCATGAACATCGGATTTTTGGGCAAGGGCAATGCCTCGGCCAAAGCGCCGCTCATTGAGCAAGTGAACGCCGGGGTAATCGGACTCAAGCTGCATGAAGACTGGGGAACGACCGCATCCGCGATTGATCATTGTTTACAGGTGGCAGACGAATACGATATTCAGGTGGCCATCCATACCGATACGCTCAATGAAGGCGGCTTTGTGGAAGATACGCTGGCGGCAATTGGCGGCCGCATCATTCATACATATCATACGGAGGGAGCAGGGGGTGGTCATGCCCCGGATATTATCAAGGTGGCGAGTTATCCGTACATTTTGCCCTCTTCCACCAATCCTACGCGTCCTTATACGAAAAATACATTGGATGAGCATTTGGACATGCTGATGGTCTGTCATCATTTGGATGCTGATGTACCGGAAGATATCGCCTTTGCCGATTCGCGCATCCGCAAGGAGACGATTGCCGCGGAGGATATTCTCCACGATTTGGGCGTGTTCAGCATGATCAGTTCCGATTCGCAAGCGATGGGACGTGTCGGCGAGGTCATCATCCGAACCTGGCAAACGGCAGACAAAATGAAAAAGCAGCGCGGCAAGCTGCCCATGGATACCAGTTTCGGCGACAATTACCGGGTCAAACGCTATATTGCCAAATATACGATTAATCCGGCGATCACCCACGGGATTTCCGAAGAAGTCGGATCCGTGGAGGCCGGGAAGTGGGCTGACCTTGTGTTGTGGGATCCGGCCTTTTTCGGGGTGAAGCCAGAGCTTGTGATCAAAGGCGGAATGATTGCCCACAGTTTGATGGGAGATCCCAATGCTTCCATTCCCACCCCACAGCCTGTGCTCTATCGGCCGATGTTCGCCGCGTTGGGTCAAGCCAAATATGCGACTTCGATTACGTTTTTATCCCAAGCTGCAATCGAGTTAGGGGTTCATAAGAAGCTAGGCCTAAAAAAACAAATTAAGCCGGCCAGGCAGACCCGTAAGCTAAGCAAAAAGGATATGAAGTGGAATGCAGAAACCCCCGCTATTGAGGTCGATCCGCAAACGTATCAGGTCAAGGTAGATGGAGAGCGAATCGATTGCGAGCCTGTCGATGTGCTTCCGATGGCACAGCGGTATTTCTTATTTTAGGGAGGTAACAGGACATGATTATTGAAAAAATTGTCGGTGATGCAGGGACGGTCGATATTCGGGATCGCCATGTAGAAAAGGTCTATATGCAAAGCGATGAGCTGATGAAGCGAATCCAACGGGTGGTCACCGATCACGGCAAGGAATTGGGAATTCGCTTAAAGGAAGCAAGGGAACTGCAGGATGGGGATATTTTGTATATGGATGATCGCAATGCTATTGTGGTCAGCGTGATGGCGGATGATTTGCTGGTGATTCAGCCAGTCACGATACAGCAAATGGGGGAAATTGCCCATCAGCTGGGAAACCGCCATTTACCCGCTCAGTTCGCAGGTAAGGAAATGCTCGTGCAATATGATTATTTAGTCGAGGAGCTATTGCAGCAGCTAAACATACCCTACCAACGGGAGAAACGCACGGTCAAACAAGCCTTTCGTCATATCGGACATCATCATGGATAGACGAATCCTATCCTTATTGCAATTATGCGATTCCAATTTTCCATCGGGTGCCTTTTCTCATTCCTTTGGTTTGGAGACGTATATTCAAGAGGAGACGGTTCATTCGAAGGAATCCTTTGAACTCTGGCTAATAGCCTACCTCGAAAAGCAGCTGCTCTATACGGATGGGTTGGCTTGCCGCCTGACCTATGAAGCCTTAGTCGCGGGTCATCATCAGGAAATTTGGTTCCTAGATCAAATCTTGACGGTGCAAAATCTGCCCCGTGAAGCACGGGAGGCCAGCCGAAGAATGGGGGAGCGAATGATTCGTCTGGGACTTGATTTGTTTTCTTTGCCGCTCCTTGCAGAGTATCAGCAAAAGGTCCGGGAAAAGAAAAGCTATGGTCACCCTGCTCTGGTGTTTGCGATCATCGCTTTTACGTTAGAGATTCCCCAAAAGAGCGCATTGCTCTCTTTTCTTTATTCGAGTCTCGCAACGCTTGTCCAAAATGGCATGCGCGCGATTCCGCTTGGTCAAACCGATGGGCAGCACCTCTTATTGGCCTTGCACCCGTACATTGAAAAAGCGTGTGAAAAAATCGATTTACTTAATACAGGGGATTTAGGGATTGCCGCACCAGGATTAGAGATTGCCCAAATGCGGCATGAGCGTCTTCATGTGCGCTTATTTATGTCTTGAAAATAGAGAGAAAGGTTGTGAACCGCAATGGATGCGATCCGCATTGGGGTAGGCGGTCCTGTAGGAGCAGGGAAAACGATGTTAGTGGAGCGCTTAACGCGGGCAATGCACGAGGAGTTGAGCATGGCCGTGGTCACCAATGATATTTATACCAAAGAAGATGCCCAATTTTTAATAAGAAATAGCGTCCTTCCTGCAGACCGCATTATCGGTGTGGAGACAGGAGGATGTCCACATACAGCGATTCGTGAGGATGCCTCCATGAACTTTTCAGCGATTGATGAATTGAAGTCGAGACATCGCGATTTAGATTTGATTTTTGTGGAGAGTGGAGGAGATAATTTGGCCGCGACCTTTAGTCCCGAGCTCGTTGACTTATCGATCTACATTATTGATGTCGCACAAGGGGAGAAAATCCCCCGCAAAGGCGGTCAAGGGATGATCAAATCGGATTTGTTTATTATTAATAAAATCGATCTTGCTCCTTACGTGGGTGCGAGTCTTGAGGTAATGGAAGCCGACACCAAGCTAGCGCGGGGGAACAAGCCGTATATCTTCACCAATCTAAAAGAAGACAAAGGCCTAGACCAAGTGGTGGAATGGATTAAGCAACATGCCTTGTTGAGCGGATTGAATGGAGATGAATAGCTGGACAGGGGACTTGCGTTTAATCTGCGCAAAAAAAGCGGGGAAAACGATGGTGCAGGAAGTCTATTTTGAAGGGGCATTGAAAATTACGAGACCTGTGTACCTCGATGAGAGCGGAAAAGCCTATATTTACGTGATGAATCCAGGTGGCGGCTATGTCGATGGGGACACGTACCGGATGCAGATTCAACTCGAAGCAGGGGCAGAGGTACTGCTCACCACCCAATCCTCCACCAAAATCTATAAAACACCCGAAACGCCTGTGCTGCAAACGATGGATATTGTTTTGAAGCAAGGGAGCGTGTTCGAGTATGTACCGGATCCGGTGATCGCCTATCCGCAAGCCCGCTTCAAGCAAAAGCTGGCCGTTCAGATGGAACGAGGCGCTTCCTTTGTCTGCTCAGATATTTATACACCGGGGTGGGCTCCTGATGGCAGTCCGTTTCGATATGAATCGATTCAGTCACGAATGGACATTTATCAGGACCAACAGCTCATTGTGTACGATCATCTGAAGCTTCAGCCAAAGGAGGATCTCGGTGCACTCGGAAGCCTGGATGGGTATACCCATCTAGGCTCTATGATCATGATCGATGAAGCGATTGATCAAGAGGGTGTAGACCAATTGCAGGAGATGATGCCAGCAGGAAGGATTGGCCTTTCCTTGCTGATGGTGCCAGGGATGTCGATTCGTATGCTTGCTCATCGTACACAGGATATTGAGATGTGCTTTTCTATTTGTCACCGCTGGCTATGCGAACGAAAATTCCGTGAATATGTTGCCTTGCGGAAATAGGAGGAGGGAGTACATTGGTTTCAGGGGAGAATAAAAACAAAAAGGAGGTCACGAAATGGATAGTCGGGAAATTCGTGAATTATTACGAAGTAAAAATTGGGTGGATGATGATTCGGATTTCAGGTTTATCAACCAGGGGTATCCTTACGTTATTGTTGCTTCAGGAGATGAAATTCGTGTTTCGCTACGGGAAAATGCTGGAACTGATAACGGCCAGAATGGGGAGGAAGTTTATAGTTTTCGGTCCATTGATGAGTTGCAAGAGTGGTTTGAAGATTATATTGGAGAATAACGATTTTATACAAGAAAGACTTCAGATATTTGAAGTCTTGATTTTGCAAATTCCTTAGAATGTCATCTTCCAATTATAGGATACCCAGATCGGTTTTGGCTCTAATAATTGAATGTGACAGGTTAGGTACCGGGTAAACTATAAATAGGTGTCTACTCTATAAGGAGGATCCTTTTCATGAAAAAGAACAATACGATTAAACAACCCACTCAAACCTATAATCCGGAAAAAGAAGCAAATGAAGTGATGACGATTAAATCCCAATATGTCTCGGGGGAGAAATTCAGCAGTATGCCAGTAAAGGGTGAAGAAAGCTTGAGGGAACAATAAAATTACGGGAGGTGTTTTTATGAATAATCACCAGCAGCAAGAAATTCCACAAGTGGATTTCCCTAATGAGGTCTCCCCAGTTGATCAACCTGAAGTGGAGATTATTAATCCACATCCCGCACCAAACGAACCTGGAGCAGGATTACCTATGCAAGCTTTAAATCCTATCGGATTCACCGTAAAAAATAGGGATTGAAAACCAAACTGGACCATAAAAATAATAATAAAAACTTGCAATAGTAGGGGGGTACAATGCGTTTAGATCAAGACAAACAAATGGAGGATCTGGCTAAATTTCAACGGGAAATGTTGGGTCCTAAAGAACTTGCTAAGATGACTGTAAACCACTTGCGTAGCCAAGGCTTCTCACCAGAGGAACTAAATACCGGCAAGCAAAAAACAGAAGGATAATTTTTAAGTTGAACGAGCCTTAGGTGATTCTAGAGGCTCGTTTTTTCTTTCATCCATTTCATTTTTTCAAACTGGACTCATGCAAATCTCTCTCATTGGGCTTTCGTTTTTAAAAAATGGTTGATTTCTTATATTTCGATAATTATAATAAGTTACTTATTCGCGTTTATACGCAGAATGGGCGGAGAGCGCCGATGTATGGCGGGGCATGTCCTTGGATCCTGTTGGCACATTGGCCGGAAAAGGAGCGGATGAATTGAAAGTTAAGTTATATCCTTTAGGAGATGCGGCCGTCATCATTGAGGTCGGTGATTCGATTGATTTAGAAACCCACCAAAAGGTAAAAGCGCTAGCAAAGTTTCTCGAAGAGCAGCCGTTTCCAGGACTAGTAGAATATGTTCCGGCATTTACGACAGTCACTTTGTTTTATGATCCGGTGCATTTCTCAGACATGGAGGAAATCTTCCCATATGATCAGGTATGCAAAATGATCCAACACAAAATAGCAGAAATGGAGTCGTATACAGAAGGGGTAAGCAGGACTATCGAGATTCCAGTATGCTATGGTGGAGAATTTGGTCCGGACCTTGAGTTTGTTGCCGATTATAACGGGCTTTCCCTACAGGAAGTCATCGATATTCATTCATCCGGACAATATCTCGTCTATATGATTGGGTTTGCCCCTGGATTTCCCTATATTGGGGGTATGTCGGAGGAAATCGCAGCCCCACGCAGGGCCTCTCCCCGATTGGCGATCCCTATGGGCACGGTTGGGATTGCTGGCAAACAAACAGGGGTTTATCCGATTGAAACACCAGGCGGATGGCAGCTGATTGGACGAACTCCACTGCCGCTTTTTACGCCGGAAGCGGAATCACCCAGCCTTCTCAAAGCCGGAGACCATATTCGGTTTGTCCCGATCTCTGCCGAAGAATACCTAAAGATGAAGGAGGGGCAGGCATGAGCTTGAAAATTGTTCGACCCGGCCTTCTCACCCATCTGCAGGATGCAGGGAGGTTCGGGTATCAAAAGTACGGTGTCATTGTAAGCGGGGTTATGGATTTATTGTCCTCTCGATTAGCCAATGTTTTAGTGGGAAATGAAGAAAATGATGCGACGATGGAAATCACTTTGTTGGGACCCGTTATTGAATTTGAAAGCGATACATTATTTGCCTTATGCGGGGGAAATCTTTCTCCAGCCATCATTGGAACACCTGTTCCTATGTGGAGGCCTGTCCTGGCAGCCAAAGGAACACAGCTGCGCTTTGGGAGCTGTGTAGAAGGATGCCGAGTGTATATGGCTGTCGCTGGAGGATTCGAGGTACCGCAAATGATGGCCAGCAAGTCTACGTATTTAAGGGGAGGGATAGGAGGCTACCAAGGCAGAGCCCTCGCGGCGGGAGATGTCCTGATTTACGGGCAGATGTCGGAACAAGGGAAACGTATGCAGAAACAGCTGTCTGCCGGGCCATCGCCTTTTGCTGCCTGCGAGTGGATGATCTCGAGTGAAGTCCTTCCCGTGTATCAGGCTAATCCAACCATTCGAGCCATGCGCGGGAAAGAATTTTCTTGGTTTACAGAGGATAGCCAACGCCGATTATTCAGCCAGGAGTTTGTCGTGACACCGCAGTCCGATCGGATGGGATATCGTCTTCAGGGCGAAAGGCTGGAAATGAAGGAGCCGAAAGAACTTCTTTCCGAGGCGGTGGCGTTCGGAACCGTTCAAGTGCCCTCCGAGGGAAATCCCATTGTGCTCTTAGCGGATCGGCAAACGACGGGCGGCTATCCGAAGATCGCTCAAATCGCAACGGTTGACCTTCCTTTAATGGCACAAATTAAACCGGGAGACCGGATTTATTTTCAAGAAATTTCGCACCAGAAGGCACAGCAGCTCTATCTTCTGCGAGAGAAGCAAATCAAGCAGCTCAAATGGGGAATTTCCCTCATGGGACGTTAGGAGGAATGTACAATGTATCGAGTGGATATCAATTGCGATCTGGGTGAGAGCTTTGGCGCGTATCGGTTGGGCGTGGATGAGGAAATTTTGTCGTTTGTCACATCGGCTAACATCGCGTGCGGTTTTCATGCCGGAGATCCAACCGTGATGAGAAAAACGGTCCAGCTGGCACTGAAAAACGGTGTGGCGATCGGTGCGCATCCCGGATTTCAGGATTTGCCGGGATTCGGACGCCGGGAGATGAATCTCACACAGCAAGAGGCTTATGATTTGGTGGTCTATCAAATCGGTGCGCTGCAAGGATTTGTCCAATCGGAAGGAGGCAAAATGCAGCATGTCAAACCCCATGGGGCCCTCTATAACATGGCAGCCAAAAGCACGGACTTGTCCGAAGCGATTGCTGAAGCGGTGTACAAAGTAAATCCGCAGCTAATCCTATTTGGGTTGGCCGGCAGCGAATTGGTGAAAGCGGGCCATCGCCTCGGGTTGCATACGGCTCAGGAGGTATTTGCGGACCGTACCTATCAAAGCGATGGATCTCTAACATCCCGTCGTCAACCCAACGCCTTAATCACCGATGATAACCAAGCCGTTGCCCAAGTCATTCGGATGATTCAAGAAGGTAAAGTCCGTTCCGTGCAAGGTGTGGATGTCCCCATTCAAGCAGATACGGTCTGCATTCATGGAGACGGTGCCCATGCCTTGGTCTTTGCTCGCCTCATCCGGCAACAATTGCAAGCGTCCAACATCACGCTTCGGGCCGTTGGACAAACATCCGTTTAAAAACTATCTTTACTTAGGGCTTGCTGAATAAACAAAGAACCTAGTAATCACAAGGGTTTTGGACCTTTTTTGTCGAATATAAGTGTAAGGATTTGATTGAAAGTCTACAAAAAACCTTGCACTTGGAGGACAAAAT
>JAKFCU010000048.1:0-2802 GCA_036676475.1 Brevibacillus sp. | reverse complement strand
TGTGGCTACATCCTCGGGTCTGGTTGGTATGGAGTTACAAGGAGCGATGTCCATCTTCACGGTCAATTTAAAAAGAATATTGAAACTGATGGACTAAAAATTAACTTAATAATGGATTCAATGGTTCTAACCTATCTTACGTGAGAAAAACGTTAGTTTTTCAACGGCCTCCTTTACATAGGGTACCTTTTTCTAGTATTAGGTATCTAACTGAGCAATCGTTCAGTATCTGACCCCTTTGTTTGAGGGAGGAGCATGTCTCTTTATGATTGACTCCTTTTTTGAGTTTTTAGATCTTTTACAAAATGCTTGCCCTCTGGTTAGAAGGGCTTTTTTTGTTCCCTCGCTGGTATTGAAAACCAAATAAAAGAACATCCCCGATTTACCTCGAAGATGTTCACTCACTTAAACGAGAAGCCCCCGATGGAATTGGAGGCCGACGCTTATCATCTGGGCTTTCTCTGACCTCGGTTACTCCTCATCGCCTTATGTACATCTGTAAAGATGTACTGAATGTTCGACAAAGATGCAGTAATTTGTCGATAAGTATACGCTTACATTTTAATTCAACAGTGGTATTATTTTATTGTGGTTTCTTTCATTGTAATCTTTCGAATTGAATCCATAGAGGATCATCGGATGGCATTTCTTTATAACACCATTTAACTCTCCTTTTAGTCAGTCTTGGTATAGCTTTTATGCATACTGGGGATGTACGGTTGAGAGTCTTATATGTAGATTTAAACCAGGTGGGGCAGCAAAGGTGGCTGTCATGGCCGTTTAGCGTAGGCGGGGCTGAACGGCATTTTTCTTATACTAGGTCTCTTGCTGAGCGTTCGTTCGGAGAGGGCCCCTTTGTTAAGGTAAAGCGCGAGCGGTTTACCGTTTTCGATCATTGTGGTGAGAAGGTAGCCTGATGGAATAGGGGATCGGGAAAAGTAAAAAGCCAGGGATGATTCCCTGACTTTTACTCAACAAGGCCTTTTTCTTTTAGATGACCATATGCTTCCTGTTCTTTTTCATCTTTAATTTGATATTCTAATTTTCCCTCAACAATTTTTGCGCAACGTCCACCAAATGGTTTTAAAGTTTCTTTTATCTCTTTCAAATCAGCAGATCCTATTAATGGATAACATACTTTCATGTCAGCACCTCCTATGACAAATATAGCTGAATCATATCTTTTTTCTGTGATTTTTATTACATAAGAGAAGTTAATACTATGGTTACCTTGAATAAATCACCGTCGATCTCAATATCCAAGCTTCCCTCATGAAGATCAATAATTGATTTGGCAATGGCCAGGCCGAGTCCGGATCCTTCGGTATGACGAGAGGTATCGCCACGTTTAAAGCGTTCAAACAATCAGATTGTCGAACACCCGCCATTTGACTTTTCTGCGGTATTTGATAACCAATAAAGGTGATAATACAGTTAGTATATTGAATGGTTGATCCTATCTATTTCCATTTATGTATTAGTTCTTCCTATCTATAAGACTGATTATATCACAATAGGAGAAAAGCCTAAGACAAAAGCCTTTAGGCTACCGCCTAACCGAAATTCATCTCCCACTTAACCTACACTCGCTGTCGCATGGTTTCGGTTGAAGATGGGAGACTTCTTTCGGAGTGCTGTTAAAAATTCTCATTGAAGACTTATTTGAAGCGTCCAAAATGGCCAGCGGCAGCGTTGATCTAGTGAAAGAAAAGGTAGATCTGGTCCAGCTTTTACAGCAGACCTTTGCTGAAAATAATGATCATAGAAGAACGAGAAAATCCCTATGTTTGAAACTTTTTTCTATTTTCTTGCGTTTTATTATAAGACAGATGAAGAAAACGAACGAATAGGGTATTTTTCAAAATATCATGTAGAAAGTAGAATCATATGAAAAAGTCTGTAATGACTAGACGTAAGCTTTTAAAAAAGGGAATCAAGTTGTGTGTCTCTTTCTTAGGGATGTTCTCTGTTCCCGCTGTTTACTCGGTATGGGGAGAACGTTTCTGGTTTGAAGTGAAAAAGATTTCCCTTTCCTTCCCAGACCTGCCGCCAATGTTTGACGGGCTGAAAATCATCCAATTTAGTGATCTTCATGTTGACCATTTCTTTGACGCTGAGCATTTACAAACCCTTGTGGATTTAATCCAATTGCAAAATGCTGACCTGATTTGCTTTACTGGAGACCTTATAGATCAAGAGGGGAGCGGATTAGCTGCAAGTATTTCTACTCTTTCTCAGCTTCAAGCCCCGCTGGGGAAATGGGCAGTGGTTGGGAACCATGATTACTGGACGGATGTGCTCGAAGTGAAACAGGTTCTGGCTCAGTCTGGGTTTCAGTTGCTTCAAAATCAAAGTCACGTCTTTGTCAGGGATGGACAAAGGCTGGCTTTAGCAGGGGTTGATGATGCCCTCAATGGATCTCCTGATATTAAAGGTGCGCTGGAAGGGATAGATCCTCATACCTTTACTATTCTTTTGTCACATGTTCCTGATTATGCTTTGGTTACAAAGGAATATCCTGTCCGTCTGCAGCTTTCCGGACACAGCCATGGAGGTCAGGTTCGTCTTCCATGGCTAGGACATGTCCTCACTCCGCCTGGTGCCAAACACTTCGTGGAGGGACTCATTCATGTTCCCGATTCTTTGCTTCAATTGTACGTTAACCGAGGAGTAGGGACGACGGGCATACCGATTCGATTCCTTTGCCGGCCTGAAATTACCGTATTCACATTGAAAAACAAACCATTCAACAGAGGATAGCACTCGCGAAACAAGTGGAAGAGGTAAGCGCGGAGCGGTTTA
>JAKFCU010000047.1:0-22192 GCA_036676475.1 Brevibacillus sp. | reverse complement strand
TTATAGTATAAAAGCATAGGGGATAAAACGACGCGGATTAGCTATTCGAAGTAAATAAGAAGAGGGGATAAGTGATTTTGACATCACCTGTCCCCATTTTTTCATACTTAATACCCAATTAGAGTATTTGTTTTTTTACATTGCCATGTGACGCCAATTGCGAAATAATAATAGAGAAGGTGGTCTGTTTTTAAGATTTCAAATGTAATAGAGGGAAATTCTCCACTAAGCGGAGAAAAAATAACTACTTTTAGAGGAGATAGTTGGAGGTTTTCCACCTATCTCCTCTTTATTAAATAAATTCTATCACAGAAGATAGTTGGAGATTCCACCTTTTTTCCATTCACGTACGATGTGTCGCTCATAACTAGCGATAACTTCATCGACAGTCTCGTTTTTACAGCAAATCGGGGTGCTAATTTCTACTGGTAACACGCCCTATCACGGCATAGAAGATCGACCCGCTTAAAAGGGAGATCAAGAGCATCCCGACATAAATATTACTATAGATGCTCGAGCCGCCGGACGCGAGCGAGATTGGATTAATCGTCCATCCGGTGCCAGGATGATCGAGTATTTTTCCAATGATCGCTCCTCCGAAAGCCCCGGCCATAAAATTACATAAATTGTAGATCCCCATCCCAATCCCCGATTGTCCTCTAGGCAAACTATTCGAGACGAAGTTTGCGGTCGAGGTTTGGAAGAAAGGAAACGCGATAAATCCAACGATTAATACCAGGCTTAGGACCCAAACAGGACTTCCTATGAAGGTGGAAATTAGAAAAAACGCCATCAACATCAATCCCTGGGCCAAATAGAACGTCTTCTGACTCCCGATCCGATCGGTTAGCCGACCAGCCAACTGTCCCGTCAAGGCTGCACACATAGCCCCCGGAAACATCACCAAGCCAATCGATAAAGTATTAAGCTGGTAGACATTCCGCAATAGCATGGGCATCACGAACATCATGCTCATCATGGTCACCATCCCCAAGAAGCTCGTCACAATCATCGTTCGAAAAGACACATTGGCAAACAGGTCGGGACGGATGAAGGGGTCCTTCGTATGGAAGATGTGCCAAATGAAAAACCCCAAAAACAACAGACTTGCCGGTAAATACCACCATTGAATGGTGGTAATAAAAAAGATGAGCAGCGCCACTCCAAGTCCCATCAACAACGCACCCAGAAAGTCCACGGTTCCCTCTCTTTTTTCTTCTTGCGGCAACCACATGTTGAAAAAGGGAATCGTAAGGATTACCCCGGATGAGATGAGAAACAAATAGTGCCAGTCAAGGCTTGCCGATATAAAGCCGCCAAGGACCGGTCCAATCCCGGAAGCAAAGGCCATCGTCGAAGAGGCAATCCCAAGAATTCGGCCTTGTTCGTTGGGAAAATAGCGAGAAGGCGCGATAAACGCCAACGAGGGGACTGTCGCTGCGCCGGCCGCTTGAACGATACGTGCTACCACCACCATCAGATAGTTGGGGGCAAAAAATCCAATCAACGAACCCGCTGCAAATATACTCAATCCAATCATTAGCAAATGCTTAAACGGAAAAAGATCAGCCAGCTTTCCATATACCAATGCCCCAATCGCATAAATGATAATATAGCCGGTCACGACCCAGCTCACTTGCGAAGGAAGTAACGAAAAATACGCCGCAATATCCGGCACGGCAATCATAAACATCGTTCCGTTCATCACGGAAAACATCAATACACTGCAAAGCAAGGCAATAATCTTGCGTTTTTCTGATACGGATAATGAAACCCGTGTCTCCTCAAGTTTCCTAGAAACACCCATGTATTTCTCCTATCTCTCTTTTTTCGTCCCAAAAGCTTTTGATACTCTTATATCCAACTCATTCAACACCATTACTTTTAGTATCCCTTTGTTTGGGGTGCTGTCGAAACCCGCACGAGAAGGGGCGCTATGTCTTTATGCCTATCACAATAATTTATTTGAATAAAATACTTTTGTTTGAAGCACTTCCAGAGCACGATCAATTTCTTCCAGTTCTTCTTCGGAAGCATTCCTTATCCGATGCATGAAACGGGTTTCTATGCGTTTAAAAGCTTCATTCATCATCGCCTCTCCCTTTTCGGAAAGCCGAATAAATTGCTTACGCCGATCTTCGGTATCGGTAATTTTTTCGCACAGTTGTTTTTCGCTTATTTTTCTCAGCTCTCGGCTCGTGTTTGGCATGGACATATGCATACATTCACTGATTTTACTGAGCGTGACAGGCTGACTGACGGCAATGTACTCAAGGATTTTATATTGAACATGCGTAATCGTTTCAGGTCTAACGTCCTTTGTCATCTCATTCGTTATTTGATGGACTGCGGTTATGAAGTCCACAAATTTATGGAACATTGTGTTCTTATCCACAAAGATCACCTCTTATTAACACAATATAGCAAAATAATTATCATGAAACAATTATCAATTGACAAATATAAAAAAAGCATGCTACTATTTAGTTATCAAATGATAACTAAGGGAGTAGTCATATGAAGACGCTGATTATTTTCACGCATCCGAACCACCAGAGCTTAAGCTATGCATTTTTGCAGGAGGTCATTCGTGGATGCAAGGAAAATACTAAGATAGAAGAGGTAAAAGTATTGGATTTATATGAGGAGGGATTCGACCCGGTCTTGGTTTTTAACGAGAACAGACGCAGGAGAGATATGCATGCCGATCCGGATCTCGCGAAATACAGAGAACAACTCATGTGGGCCGACAAAATTGTTTTTGTATATCCGATCTGGTGGGGACGTCCTCCGGCTATGCTCATGGGATTTATAGACCGAATGTTTGCTTCTGGATTTGCTTACAAAGACAATGGCGGACTTTTTCCGGAGGGACTTCTGAAGGGAAAGTCGGTAGTGTGCATCTCCAGTATGAAGGGGCCGGTTTTTTATCCGTTACTTTGGCTAAATAACGCCCACAAAACATTAATGCGAAAAGCAATCTTTAACTATGTAGGCATCAAAAAAGTGAAGTTCTTTGAATTTGGCAGCATGGAGAGTCCACGGGGCAAGCACAAGGAAAAACTACATAAAATATATTGCTATTTTAAAACGGTAGATCAGTAAAAATCTCCTGGAGGAATACCTTTATCCCGGTTTCCAAGGCACATCAAGCGAGAAATAGGAAATATATGGTGTGCAACAGTGATCGAAAACCGAGATGACTTTAGAAGAGAAGCGGATGTGGATGGCGGAAAAATGGGAGGCGTATTTTTCATGGGCCGGTAATCACCCCTTGAAATAAGAGCAATGGTTCCTGAAAACGCGCAATAGAATCTGTGTACGATGAGGTGATGATATTTGAGAACATCAAGATTTGACTACAGCCTGAGGCATAATCGTTTCATTCTTTTTTTCGATGTCAAAAGCTTTTATGCTTCGGCCCATTGTTTGCTCCTTGGCTTAGATCCGCTCACAACCTATCTCGCCGTTGTAGGGGATCCGGAGAGGAGCGGCTCTATTGTACTGGCTGCTTCTATAGTCTTGAAGTGGGATTTTGGCGTGAAGAACGTATCTCGATATTTTTGAGCTTCCTAAGGATCCGCGAATCAAAGTGGTAAAGGCTCAAATGTGATAGTATGGTACATGAAAGCTAAAGACCAACTATTTAGGGTAAACCACTACGGATATCTAATTGTTCCAATTTCGTTGTTAATGGGTTTCCTTTTGGGCTATAGGAAGAACAGGAAAAATACTTAAAACCGATGTTTGTTGGAACCGATTGGGACTATTCTTGATCGTACAAATCATCGGTTTAATATTGCTTTTAGTTGGTACAAATCCTGGATTTGATATTCAACATCATCGTGATAACACCCAAAATTACCTAGTGTCTCTAGAATCTATCATTTACATATTATATCCATATAGGTATAATTTTACTGTCCTTATAACTCTATGGGAGAGGTGCAAAATGAGCAATATATTTCGACTAACATTAACTGCAGTTATTATGCTGACATGGATAAGTGTGCTACCTTTATCTGTGTCTGCAGACCAGAAGAAAAATAGCTTTGACTATGGCAGTAACATCGATGTTTATTCACTTGAATCGACCTCAGCAAAAGTTACTATTAACATTATCAAAAAATATAGCGGAGTTATTATGTACGGTACGGATCCAAATAACCTTACCATGAAAGAAAAACCTATTTATAAGGTAGGTTCAAGGCATTTCTTTCAACTACTTAACCTACAGCCAAACACAACGTACTATTACAAATTTGATCTTGTCAAGAAAAGCAAAATTGTCTCAAGTCAAGTTTACAGCTTCACAACACAAGCAGAACAGCTGCAAATAATGGATACCAAAACGTACTCTACCTCTTCAACGTTCACGAAATTTGAAACATTTACAAACCAGGAAGCGAACATGGAAATCTACTATGGAGTAGAAAAGACGAACTTAGACCAGCAAGCAGTAGTCGTACAAACCGGCGGCACCCAACATCTTGCCTATGCGGACAAACTGCTTCCGAACACTACTTACTACTATCAAGTGGTTGTGAAAAATAAGTATGGATATTATATAAAAAGTGATGTGTATGAATTTGTAACCACGATTTAGTATTTTACTAGAATTTGTCCCTTATTACGGGAAATGCAGCCTTGCAGTAAGGATGAGAAAGATCACTGAGCGATTCGGTGATCTTTTTTTCTGCTACTAAACTACTCTATCCAATATTTGATGGGTAACCAGAGTTTCTCCGCTAATCATCTTTTATTTCCCAATAGTAGGCTTTTAGGCGGAATTTTTCCCTTTATCCTCCTCTAAAAGCTCAAAATAGGACATTTCTTCAATTTTTAGCGAATAATTTCCGTCTATTAATGCAAAAATTTAATGAAATTGAGATATAGACGGAGTGCTCGCCACGGGGATACCCCCGCAGATAGAGTCAATCTATCTGCGGGTTACAATGATCCTTACACAGAGCAGGAATATGTGGATGCTGCTGACAAATAGCCAAGTCGGATAAGAGGCACAACCTGTCGAGAGACAGATGGCATCTCTTAACACATAAGAAAATATCATCATTAGGTAGGTTTTGGTAGATTTTTTTCTAGCGGAGATACTTTTCACTTCCCACATCTGAACAAAATCAATGGCTCTTATGGGCGATTTTTGTTCGGGAACGAAAATCCAATCCGCCATAAAAATAAATTGGACAAGAATAATAGGATCATGTACAGATAGACTCCATAACTGAAAGTGGTGCTCATATGTATTCCATTATCTTAACGCTGAAAATATCCTGGAAGAACCGCTTCTTTCAAAGGAGTTTACGGGATTAACCGTAAAAGAAGTAAAATATAAAGGCGATAATACGTACATGATCACGACAGACAAACAAGATTTTGTGGTCATACGAGATTATTTTTCGGTAATGAATTATAATTGGAAAATATTCGAACTGAATAAGGAGCTGGGATATTCATGACAGTTCGGTTATTAGCAGAAGAACAGTAGGTTCTATTGATTTCTTAATATTATAAGAATAGGTGGTGTGATAGGGCTGAAAAATTCAATCTTAGGTCTGTTTTGGTATCTTATCACTGTGAGTGTTCTGTATGGAATTGGATATTTGTTCGATATCGATTGGCTCATTTTTCACAGAGAACAATTTTATTCGGATGGATCAATCAAAAGCGCATCTGGTTCAATCATTCCTTTTTTCATCGCGTATCCGGTGTACTTATTAGCAGTATCTCGCCGAGGTGATCGGTCTTTGAAAAATCGAACAAAGCAGTGATTAGGATATGGTTGTATAACATGTTTATTCCTCTGGCTTCCCACATCCTTCATTCCTGCTTCCCCCCTAATCCTAATACAATGCCCGGTGAACCTAACAGGATCAACCTGGGGATGCCTTTTGTTCTTTATTAATTCCTTTGAAATTCATATTCATGAAATTTTCTCTTTTGGAGCAGCTTTTGGCATAATCGTTTGGATATTCGAGGAAGGGCATTTTGGAATGGAATCGTCCTAATGGGGTAGTATTTATAAAACGTTTTAATTTTATGATTTATAAGGGTAAGGTATATTTTATAGAGGATAAGTTTCCTGAAATTAGTTTAACTGGAAATTGATATATTAGTCTGGAGGATGTAATTATGTTAACATACGAACAAATAACAACTTCGCTCATTCAATCTTTGCAAAATGTTGGGCTAAAGCCATACCTAATCAACAATAAAGTGGAAATTGCTACATTGGAAAAGGAATTCAGGTGTAATTGTGTACCAAATTACACAAATCCCCCCTACAGTACAAGAGCTCAACTCAGCTTTTCCTGGGATAGTAAAATGACTGCTGAATCCATATATGGTGGAAATTGTTCACTATATCACGACGAAACTGAAGAGTGTAATCGTTACGAAGTTGAAGCAGTACCTTTTATTGAGTTACAGATTGATTATCATATTAATGTGGAAGAAGGATTTCGACTAAATACCGATGTGATAAATAATGAGTTATTAACAATTTTTAAACGGAATTTGGGTCATAAAAATATTCCAGGGATAAAATGGGAACTGATAATAAATGCTCAAGGAAAAAATGTTATAACATCTATTTCAGCGCACCATTACTGGCAAATTGATTTTTCGGATGAACCGATTGAATTTGAGGATATCTTAATAGAGGTAAAAGATAATCTTGAAAGTATTCAAAAACTTCCTTTTATTAAAAAGAACTGATCATTATAATAGTAATTAAGATCTATAAACGAGCAAATTTGCTCCCAGATTTATTCCGATAAATAAAATAGAGACTGTTCACTCCCTTTGTGGTATAGATAAAGTCACCACAATCATCCAACCAAGGGGGAAAATGAACATGTCTCATGCAGTTATCGTACCAAAACACGAAGGGTTCGCAATTGTTTTCAAACACTGCGCTTTCTTCTTTACTTTTCGAAGCCTGTTCTTGGGCATATGACTGAATATGTTATGGCTTCGACAGCGAAAGGATTTCGTGGGAAAGTGAACTGGAGTCCTGCATAGAAAAACGCCCTAATTCAACATTTTGAATCAAACCAAATATCTAAATTTCATTAAAATATCAGCGATCGCTGATATCTGGTAATTTTCGCTGATAACGATAGAGTTTTCGCCGATATGTATTAATTTTTCGCTGATATATCTCTTCACAATAGGATTTTGAGGTTTGATGGGGGCTCGAAAGGGAGAGTACGCATAAAATTGGTATGTTTTCATTAAAAAAATAGCACTAAATTTAAGTTTGATTAAAATGTTAAGGAGGAAGAACATCACTTTATTCTTACCTACCCCAAAAAAATTGGGTAAAATCCCATATAATCGTAAAAAAATGGTGCAGGCATGAGCTACCATATTCGACAAGTAGATCGAATCCTCTAATTGTACATCAAGCAACCGAATGAGTGAGAATCCAGGATTGTTATCAAACGGTATCCTGCGCGTTTTATCAGTTGTGTCAGATGCTTGACATGAACCACAGATGGCGGTGCTCTGTAACCCGCAATCCGCCTTAGCGGGGTTGAATTCCCATCTGCGGTGCGAATCAGTGAGGAGTGGTGTTGATAATCGGGTCCAACGCAATGGAAACCCATGAAATTGGTCAGGTCCGGAAGGAGGCAGCCATAAGTGGAGTCTTCTCTGTGCCGTAGGGCAGCCTGGTTTGACCTAACGACACAAGTAACGCTTGGTTATTCGTATCTAGGATGGGTGCACGGTGTTTCCTCTTCAACCACAAATTCACTCTTGCGAAGAACAATGAATCATAATATAATTATTTTTGTCGAAAACATTCCTCAGTAGCTCAATGGTGGAGCAACCGGCTGTTAACCGGTAGGCTGGCGGTTCGAGTCCGTCCTGAGGAGCCAAAATCATGGAGGAATACCGAAGTGGCCATAACGGGGCGGTCTTGAAAACCGTTTGGGTGCAAGCCCACGTGGGTTCGAATCCTACTTCCTCCGCCATAGGCCGGCTTAGCTCAATTGGTAGAGCACCTGACTTGTAATCAGGGGGTTGAGGGTTCAAGTCCTTTAGCCGGCACCAGATATACTCATTTCTACTACGTCGATTGTGCATCATAGCTGAAATAAGATTGCAGTTCCCGGAGGAGGCACCATTTCCTTCGAAAGAAATTTATATAGTTTGGTGCCTTTAGGCACACTGAATTGGGGCATTAGCTCAGCTGGGAGAGTGCTGCACTTGCAGTGTAGAGGTGGTACCATTTGACATTGTTGATATAATGGAATATTAATGATGTCAAATGGTATCAAAGTGGTTCGATCCCGCCATGCTCCACCATACATAATGATAAACAATAATGTGTTGGAAATATAACAAAGCCCTGAAATCCAAACTTATGGAGTTCAGGGCTATTTTCATTTTTCCAGGTATCCCGTACTTGCCTCTCTACTTTGTAATAAACATCTGAGTCCAATAGTGTCTCCATTTTCCGCCTTGTGCATAACCACATCCGATATGAGTAAGGTTCGGATTGAGAATGTTATTTCTGTGGCCCGTACTGTTCATCCAGTTATTCATAACACTATGAGGATCCGTTTGTCCGGCAGCGATGTTCTCAGCAGCCATACGATATGTCAGACCAAAATTTTTAATCATTTCAAATGGAGAACCGTAAGTTGGACTGGTATGATTAAAGTAATTACGGTCTCGCATGTCTTGAGACTTAATTCGAGCCACACGGCTTAGTTCCCAATGAGCATTCAAAGGTTTTAAACCATACTTTGCTCGTTCTTGGTTAACTAATTGAATAACTTCGTGTTCCAGCTTCTTCACCGCATCAAATGATGGAATCTTGAGTATTTGTCCTGGATAGATGAGATCAGGATTCAAGATTTGCGGGTTACTCTCGATAATTTCTGTGACCCCCACTTCAAAACGAACCGCCACCTTCCACATCGAGTCCCCAGGTTGAACGGTATAGGTAGATGTGGTCTGCGCATCTGCATGTCCAACTAACAGGACCCAAATGAAGGATAACGCAATACAAGGAAGCCAATGTTTCTTTTTCACGTTTTCCCTTCTTTCTACGGTTATTCCCGATTATTATCCCCTCCCGTACGAGCATCACTACAGGAATCCTCTTCCATATGTTGTGAATTTGCTCCAAGTAAACTTAAAAACCAAGTACATATAAGATGACGTTTTCATTTTTTTTAAGTATAATTCAAATTTAAAAGGTTATTAGGATGGTGAGTTGAAAGTGAAGAAAATAACAGTTGAAAACTTGGTTCAGAAGTTTTCATTGAAAGTATTGGTTGGTGAAAATCTGTTACAGAAAACGATTACGCACTCACGGGTGCATCGTCCGGGTCTAGAGTTTGTTGGTCATTTTGATTTTTTTCCAAGAGAACGAATTCAAATCTTAGGAAAAAAAGAAATTAACTATTTGTATAAGTTAAGTAAGGAGGAACGTAAAATCCGAATTGGAAATATAGTCCATTATCATCCGCCATGTTTTATCGTTACAGCTGGTGAAAAGTGGCTTACCTATTTAACTCATCATTGTTTAGAAGAGGGAATACCTTTGTTAGTCACAAACAATGTGGAAAGAACCTCAGAATTTATTACAAAATTAGATGCGTATTTGGTTAAGGAATTAGCACCTGAAATTGCTGTACATGGAGTTTGTGTTAATGTGTCTGGCATTGGTATTTTACTTCGTGGTAATTCAGGAGTAGGAAAAAGCGAGACGGCGCACACGTTAATTGGTCGGGGACACCGGCTAGTGGCTGATGATATTGTCGTCCTAAAGAAGCTTAGTCCGCAAACACTTTTGGGTACTCATGATGAAAAGACAAGGGAATTTTTAGCTCTTCGCAGTATCGGGTTGTTGAATGTAGTCCGCTTATACGGGCGAAAGGCTTTTCAGGATGAAACACGAATTGCACTAGATATTAAATTGGTAAAATGGCAGAAAGATGCCTTGAATAACGAATTGGAGCATGAACCTCAATATACAGAATATATGGGTGTTAGGATTCCTTCAATTGAAATCCAACTTCAACCTGGACGGGATGTGGCAGGATTAATAGAAGCCGCTGCCAACAACTGGTATTTGAAGCAGCAAGGATACAGCGCTGCAGAGGAGTTTATGAGCAGAATTGAGGCTGATATTTCGAATTCCAGTGCGGAATAAATGGTTTAATAATATGGAATCCACAAACCGGTTTCCAGGAGGAGTTTCATGTACAAGGGCAATACTATTCTGTAATATAGACTAAAGTGACTTCACTCTTAATTATGAATTGGGGCTAAAATTAATTTAGAAGGGATGGAATTTCTATGAAAATAGCATTGAAAGAATGGGGCGTTGCAGTAAAAGCTCTCGAAGAAGGACAACAAATTATTCTTCTCCGTAAAGGAGGGATCCATGAAGAAACCATGCAATTTCATCTTATAGATAACCGGTTCCTTCTTTATCCCACCTTTGAACATCAGAAGGTGGATTTGGTTAAACCTGAATATGAACCTGATTTTTTTGATTCCATGAGTCAGTGGGATTCAAGAAAATCAACGGTTCAAATTCGTGTCTTTGCGGAAGCTGTAGAAGACATTGAAGTGTTCGATGAACAAAAAGTCCGTTCGTTATCCCCTCATCATATATGGGTCGATACCGTGGCTGAAGATCGACTCCAATGGAAGAAAAATCAACCTCTTCATGTTATAGTTTTACGTGTGTATAAACTGGCTAAGCCTGTCACAGTTCCTATACATGAATCGTACCTCGGATGCAAATCATGGCACGAGATTTTAGATGAGATTGATATCCAGCAGGCAACACCTGTATTAAGTGATGAGAAATTTGCCAATCAAGTGAATCGAATTCGGGATATACTACTCACTTAACGGATCTTCCAGTAACAAAATTCTGTTTTGTACCGAGGGAAGAATTCTTAGATTCCCTCCCTCGATGAAAAAATCGGTTCATAGCCTTTTTCGATAATCGCATCTGCGATCTCCTGAACACTGCGTTCAGGAGAAATTTCTAACTGTTGCCAACCCTCGGTAGATACTCCGTATACCTCTTCGATTTGGTACATAATTCATAATAATCTTGAGAAAAGATAGAAATCTAGCATGTAATTCTTCCCTTTGAACCTTTATTCTAATTATAATGGATAGGTTAGGATGTGTTTTAGGCGAAACAGATACTTTGATCATAGAGGGGAGAGGAATGCAGGAAGATGACGAATGAAAACGTCGGGAATATCATGAATAAGGATCTGTACATTAAAAGATCTAAATATACTTGCAAACAAAGGGGTATGGATCCGACGGTGATTCCTTCGTTTTCGCAAGATAGAATGTCTGAAGAAGAATGGCAAAAGAAATGGTTTGAGTATAAAGAGATATTGTCAGTAGTAAGACCTTTTATCAATAAGTTTCTTACATCGATGAAGGGTACCCCTATATTGGTGTTAATTAGTGATGATAATGGGTATGTATTAGGGGTTGATGGGGATGAAACGATAAAGGGAGCGGCCCGTCAGCTTGGGATTGAGGTTGGGGTTCAGTTTACGGAGCAAAACGGAACGAACTCTGTCAGTTTGGCTTTAGAGTACGGCCAACCGATTGAATTAGTTGGAATGGATCATTATCACCACTTTTTGCATTCAACCGCTTGTTATACCGTTCCTTTTCGCTTCCTTGATAAAAATCGTATTTTAGGGACGATAAGTTTTATGACTACGATTGACCATGCTAACGCGTTGCTGTTAATTCTACTGTCAACCGTTGTTGATTCGATTGAACGAGAATTACTCCTGCTTAGACAAAACAGGAAGCTAAATGTTCTCAAGCAAATCATGATGGACACGACACGAAATGGGATTATTATTACCGATAATAAAGGGATAGTCACTGAGTATAATCTATTTGCGAAAACGATAACCGGATTAATTAAAGAGAGTCTTGAAGGATGCACTATATTTTCAATCAATCCTTTGGGCGATTATTTTTATGATGTACTCGTCACAGGATTAAAATATGAAGATATTGAGATCGAATGGAAACAAGAAGAGGGGAATTCTACTGTTTGTCTATTCGACGTATTTCCAATCTATGACACAGATTCCAAGGTCAATGGGGCTTTTGGCCAGTTTCGAGATATTACGGAATTTAAGAAAGCTGAAGAATTATTGCGTAATTCGGAGAAACTGAACGTAGTTGGCCAGCTAGCTGCAGGAGTTGCCCACGAGATTAGAAATCCTTTGACAACCATTAAAGGTTTTATTCAGTATTTAAGACCGAAAATAGATGAAGAAAAGTATGTCGAGATTATGCTTTCAGAGTTGGATCGAATTAACTTTATCGTCAGTGAATTTTTAGTCCTTGCAAAGCCGCAAATAGAAAATTTTCAACTAAAAGATGTGTTAGCTATTCTCCAAGATACGGTTGTTCTGTTTCAAACTCAAGCAATAATGAATGGGGTGCACGTAGATATTCAATTTGAACCGCCGAGCGTATGGATAGAATGTGATGAAAATCAAATCAAACAAGTATTTATGAACATCCTTAAAAATGCATTGGAAGCAATGCATTATGGCGGCCAAATTCAAGTGAAGATTATCAAGATCGATGGACAACGGGTGTTGATTCGCTTTATAGATGAAGGAGTTGGGATTTCAGAAGCAGAGATGGAGAACTTAGGCAAACCGTTTTATACAACGAAAGAAACAGGGACAGGGCTTGGATTAATGGTGAGCAAAAAAATCATTGAAAATCATAAAGGCACATTCATCATCAACAGCCAAATTAATGTAGGAACCACCATTGATATTATTTTGAATAGTGCCTGTCACCACTCGGAATTTGTCGATTATTCGTTGCTTGCTGATAACAATATTATGAATGAATCTTACTGAACACTTCACCTAATTTCAAGTAAGGTTCGCCATACTTCACCGATGGATTTTCATCCAAAGCGTTCATGATCAACTTTTCCCTTTTTCTCGATTTTTTCAAATGGCAAAGACCTAGTTCATACAAGACTTCCGGTGAATCTTGGATTTTCTGATGGACTTCTTGTATAAAAGGTAATGCTTTGTGGTATTGTGGTATTGACATTTTTCGATAAAAATCCTCGCAAATTCCAGCTTATGGCCCGTATTCTCTTTCTATGATATAATGGCTGCCATCATCAATAACAGATTTGAGCGTGGGAGCGAATGCTCCTCTTTTTTTACACTTATCGGAGAGTATTATACGCCAGTAGCTTTCTTATGCGCTTCGTCAGTACGCCGGGGAAGGATTTCATCCTATCATTGAGAATTTATTAAGAGTAAGAGCAAATGGAACGAAAAGGAGAGGAAAGGAAAGAATGGGGGATTTTTATCAGCGGTTAAAAGAAGAGAGACTTGTTGTAATTCTTCGCGATATTGCGGATGATCAAATCATTCCTGTTGCTGAGGCACTATATCAGGGCGGCATTCGTTTATTGGAAATTACCATGAATACGGAAGGGGCTGTTCACCAGATTACGCAACTGTCCCGTTTGTTTCAGGATAAAATGATGATCGGAGCCGGCACGGTATGGGATACCGAGACGGCTCAGGCTGCCATCGAGGCTGGAGCCGCCTATTTGATTACACCAAATTTGGATGAAGAAGTGATTGCCTATGGAAAGAACCAACAAATCGATGTTCTGCCGGGAGTGATGACCCCGACGGAAATTGTACGGGCTTACCGGGCTGGGGCGGCCATGGTCAAACTGTTCCCCTTTGGGAGCCTGGGAGTCAGGTATCTCCGGGAATTACAGGGGCCTCTGCGTCACATCTCGATGGTTGCGGTTGGAGGGATTACCCTGGATAATATCAAGGAGGTTTTTGCCGCTGGTGCAGCTGGGATTGGTATAGGAGGAAGTGTCCTTGATCAAGAAGCCATGAGAAAGGGCGAGTATCATGTGCTGAGCGATAAGGCGAGGAAGTTTGTGGAGGCGGTTAAGGTTTCTTTTTAATAGAAGTCCCTTGCAAACGGACAGGAACTCACTGTGTATGTGCAAGGGAATTTTTTTGTCCATTTTTTTTACTTTTTGTAAATATCATAAGCGCATGGGATTTTTATGGGTATAATCTCTTGAAACATTTCCTCGATTACATCCGTTAAATAGTTAAAAGGGAGGTAAAAAAATGAAAAGTGGAGTTCTTATTCTTTTACTTGCTATAAGTATCTTATTGACGGGATGTACAGATACCAAGTCGACTGAACCAGTTCAAAACGGATCGAATCAAACCAACTCTTCCTCTAATGAACAAGGAGAGACTGTAGAAAATGATTCAACCACTGAGGATCAAGAAGAAAACAGCCAAGAGGATCCTTTAGTAGCATCCACACCTGACGTTGTTGCCTTTGAAGTGGTACTTTCTTTAAAAAACAAGGAAATGCTGTCTTTGTCCCACTATGTTCATCCTTCTAAAGGAGTGCGTTTTTCGCCTTATGGCTATGTGGAAGTGAATACAGATTTAATCTTTACAGCACAGCAAGTAGAACAGTTGATGATGGATACTACGGAATATCATTGGGGAGCATTTGACGGTAGCGGAGATCCGATTGAAATGACCTTTACTGAGTATTATGAAAGATTTGTTTATGATCAAGATTATGCCAATCCTGAACAGACTTCGAACAATCAAAGGATTGGACAGGGAAACACGATAGATAACAGCGGGCAAATTTATCCCAATGCCACTATTGTTGAATATCACTTTTCCGGTTTTGATCCTCAATATGAAGGAATGGACTGGAGGAGCCTGCGTATTGTGCTGGAGGAAGATGGTGGGAATTGGTACGTGGTAGGAATTATCCACGATGAGTGGACTATATAATTGCTAGGAGTACTCTCATCGCCCGAATTTTGTCGAGAATAAACGGCCAATGATCGCCTTGTATAGTCACCTCGGGGATACCCCCTCAGGTAGGGATCACAGCTTAGTATAAAAGAGGTACCAATTTAAGTTGGTACTTTTTTATTTTCTTTAATCTTATAGAATGGGAATAGAATGATCCAATCTATAACAAAGGTGTGATCCGCGATGGATTCCGGAAACCAAAAAAGGCTGGAAGAAGACATTGTCCAACTCCAGGAAACCCAGAAGAAGATCCTCAATCGCATCGAGCGACTGGAGAAAAGATGGTTGATGTACACAGTACATGAGGAGGTAGATTATGACCCACCGCCTGTAAAAGAGACTGCACCATCACTCCCTCCCGTACCACTTCCGATAGAACCTAGTAGGGAGCCGCGGCGTGAACTGGAGAACCAAGGTCTTCAGTCCTCGAAGGACCTTGAATTCCATATAGGCGGTACGTGGCTTAATCGGATCGGGGTGGTCACGATTATTTTCGGGATTGCCTATTTTCTCAAGTATTCTTTTGACAATGCATGGATCGGGCCAACGGGCAGGGTACTGTTGGGAGTCCTCTCCGGTATGGCAATGTTGATCGCCGGGGAAAAGCTGCAACACCGATATCCGGGGTATGCCCAAGGTCTGCTTGGCGGGGGAAGTTTAGCCGTGTTTTTCTCGATCTATGCAGGCTACCAATTTTATGACCTGATTTCCCCCCCGTTGGCGTTCAGCTTTATGGTGGTGATGATGGTTTATACCGTCTTCATGGCCGTGCGGCATAATTCATTAGCGATTGGCATCTTAGGGATTGTCGGGGGCTATACAACGCCATTCCTGATTGGCAGCGATGATCCCTCTATGTGGCTTCTTTACGGTTACCTCGTTTTGCTGACTGCAGGGGTTCTGGTCGTTTCCATTTATAAAAAATGGGTTGCTTTCCAATTGCTCAGCTTCGTGTTTAATCAAGCTATTTTTGCAATAACCTGGCTGGATGTCGCTTGGAGGCCCGATTTTGACAAGTATTTTGCTCCGTCATTTCTATTTCTCGTCATCAACTTTGTGTTTTACCTGGGTATCGCCTCTGTCTACAATATCCGTACTGGCAAAAAGGCGGCGCGCGGGGACATCGGTTTGATCCTGCTTAACGGCTTTTTGTTTTTCACCTGGAGCATGGAGGTGCTGGATCGTACATTTATGACCGATTATATGGGATTTTACGCTGTCTTTTTAGCCTTGGTTTACACGTACCTGGGGAAAATGGCAAACGGACTCTGCGTGGAAGACAAGGGACAGGTTTATAGTTTATTTGTCTTGGCATTTGTTCTGCTTACCCTTGCCATACCCATTCAATTTTCGGGTGTCTATGTCGGCTTGGGCTGGCTGGCGGAAGCGGTGGGGCTGACATTTATGGCAGGCAGATTAAATGATACGAAAGTTCTCTACGGCGGATGGGTTGTTTTGGCTCTTGGTCTGATTGCTGCCATGCTGGAGCTGTCATTCATCGAACGGGAGCAAAGCTTCCTGTTCAACGAGCCCACCTTGATGCTTGCAGCCACTCTTGCAGCCATCTGCACAATCCTGAAAATCTTGGCAGGCTGGGAGGCAGAAGAATGGTCACGTTTGCATGTGAAGGCCGTGTTGAAAGGACTTTTCTTGGTAGTTGTCTTCATCGGGTTGAACGTTGAAAACCACCATTACTTTTTCCTGAAAAACGACGGGAACTATTTCCTCTCACCGGAGCAATTGTCTTTGAGTGCGCTGTGGACACTTTATGCGATCGGTCTGTTTTTGGCCGGCATGTACAGGAAAAATCGCCAATTACGCTACGCTTCCTTAGGGTTACTGGCTATCGTGGTATTGAAGGCTTTCTTTATCGATTTAGCCAATCTCCAGACCGTTTACAAGATCATCCTGTTCACCTTCCTTGGCATGTGCCTTCTCGGCATCTCTTTTCTCTACCAGAAAAAGAAAGACACGTTTAGAGAGGAGGAGATCAAGTGAAATGGACCCGTTTTTTTCGAATAGGGCAGCTGATTGCGATCATCCCTTTTTAGATTTATAATATGGTGCAAAAAGGAGGCTGCCCCTTTTTAGTCAGCCTCTTTCTTATGATAGCGGGTGCATTCACTTATCCATTGACGAAACCCAATGATTACGCTATGCTAAATATTGTTAATCAAAAAAAGTTGATGAGGATGAGTTAGCGTGAAACAAGACATGACAGAAATTCCTCGTGTATGCTGCGGAGATATTCCATTGCTTGAATGTATGGAAGCCAAACGTCTGGCCATGACTGCCAAAGCTTTAAGTGATCCCATTCGGATACAAATGGTTCATTTCTTACAAAGCCGTGCTGATCTTTGTACGTGTGAATTTGAAGAATTGCTGGGGCTTTCCCAGTCCAAGGTATCGTATCATTTAAAAATTTTACTTCAGGCCGGATTTGTTGAACGGGAAATTCACGGTACATGGAGCCATTATAAGCTATGCGATCAGGACTTATTGCATAAATTGAGAACCTTAAATATTTGTAGGGAATAGGTTCCCCCACTTTTTTCTTCATTTCTTAATCAAAAAAAATTGATGAATTCAGGAGATGTATGGATTGAAGGGAACGAATGATCTAACAGAGGGTCCTATTATACCTACTTTAATGAAATTAACGTTTCCGATTATTGCAACCAATTTCATATCCACTACCTATGGATTAGTGGATATGTTTTGGATAGGGAAGCTAGGAAGCGGCCCGGTTGCAGCGATTGGGACGGCAAGCTTTTTCGTCCACTTGGCGACTGCTTTGTATACCATTATATCCATCGGTACCGGTGTCAAAGTTGCGCATAGCATGGGAGCAGGAAGGGAAGACAAAGCTAAAACGTTGATCCAGAATGGATTATTGATGTCCATAGTATTAGCCCTTTTCTACATGCTGTTTATCTTACTGATGAGAAATCAGCTGATTGGTTTTTTCGAATTGGGCAGCGAAGCAGTAGAGCACATGGCAAGTCAATTTCTTATGGTTTCAATGGTCGGGACTGTCTTTACGTTTATGAATACATTATTCAGCATGGTCTTGACTTCTATGGGAAATAGCCAGAAACCGTTTCGTATACATACGGTTGGTTTTCTTGTCAATCTCCTTTTAGATCCACTTTTCATTTTCGGGGCAGGCAGTTTCAATGGCTTAGGTGTGTTAGGGGCAGCACTGGCCACGTTAACGGCGAATATCATGGTGACGTGTTTGTTTGCCATATTTATAAGAGAGTCACGCCTGTTATCCAACAAGCTGAAAATGGATATTAACCAGATGAAAGAAGTTCTTCGGATGGGCAGCCCGATCACGGTGCAGCGCGTTACATTTATCTTTATTTCGATTATGATTGCCAAAATTATCGTTCAATGGGGACCGGATGCGATTGCGGTTCAAAGGATCGGGATTCAAATCGAATCGATTTCCTTCATGACGATCGGGGGGCTGCAAGGAGCAATCGCAGCCTTTATTGGTCAAAATTATGGAGCGGACAGACATGACCGGATTAAAAAAGGATATCAGAACGCTTTGCTTATCACATCCATCTTCGGAATCATAATCTCGATCTGTTTTATCTTGTTTCCCCGGCCGCTTTTTTCCTTATTCCTGGCAGATGAGGCGAGCCTGAAATTGGGTGCCGATTATATGAGAATCATCGGATTTTCCCAATGGTTTATGTGCATGGAGCTGATGACGGTGGGGGCCTTTAATGGAATAGGAAAGACCTATATTCCGCCCCTGTTCAGCATTATTTTAACAGCCTTGCGGATTCCCATGGCCTTAGTGTTATCGGGCCCGTTCGGACTGGGTGGGGTATGGATGTCGATTGCTATCAGCAGTGTGCTGAAAGGAACGATCCTGGTTTTCTGGTTTATGCGGTCTCTTAGATATTTAAAAACGATGGAAAGAAGGGGAATGTGATGGAATTGTTGAACGGTCAACTATTACAATTTGTGATAGACCAAAACCTGCAAGATGATATTCTGAGGGGAAATTTTGGCCTGGAGAAAGAGAATACGAGGGTCGACAAAGAGGGGAAGCTTGCACTAACCCCTCATCCTTTTGGCAACAAAATGGAAAATCCTTATATCAAGACGGATTTTTCAGAAAGCCAGATTGAGATGATTACACCTGTGTTCGAGACCATTGATGAGGCCTATCATTTTTTGGAAACCATCCATGATATCGTGACGCTTGAATTAAAGGACGAATATTTATGGCCGAGCAGCAATCCGCCCTCCTTGCCCAAAGACGAGGACATCCCGATTGCTTTCATGAATGATCCCGTGGAGGACAATTATCGGAGTAAATTGGCCGAGAAATATGGCCGAAAAAGACAATTAATGTGCGGAATCCATTACAATTTTTCGTTTGATGAAGCTTTCTTGCGAAGATGGCAGGCTGAGTTGAATGTTCAACATGACTTTCAGACATTCAAGAACGATGTTTATTTGAAAGTAGCACGAAATCTCTTGAGGTACCGTTGGCTGCTGATCTACTTGACCGGGGCCAGTCCTGTCTTTGATAAGAGCTACATTGGAAAATGTGTTGAATTGGGAGAACCCTTTGTGGAAGAGAGTTACTCTTTCCCGAACATGAATTCGCTGCGCAATAGCTGCTGCGGGTACCGCAATGAAAAACCTCTCTATGTTTCTTTCGATTCGATTGAAGACTATGTCAGGGACTTGCAGTCATTGGTTCAAGCAAAGGAACTGCTTAGTGTGAGAGAATTTTACAGTCCGGTTAGAATGAAATCGGCCAAAGGGAAGGACCTCTTGCAAGCATTGCTTCAGAATGGAATAGACTATCTGGAGCTCCGCATGATTGATTTAAACCCGCTTTATAAAAATGGGATCAGCAAAGAAACGATGCAATTTATTCATTTATTTCTGATCTTTATGCTGCTAAAGCACGATGAACCTTTTGGCGAGGAAGAACAAAAGGAGGCAGCCCTTAATCATGATATCCTTATCCAGGAAGGCATCAAGGGACGGTTTTCAGGTGTTGGCGACCACTCGGTTACATTGCAGGAAAAAGCGCTTGCCTTTACTGAAGAAATGGAAAACATGGTGCGGGTGTTAATGCCGGAAGGCCATCCATTCATGAGCTTGATTGAAAGAAAGAAGCAAAAAATACAGAACCCGGACCTCAGTTTTGCGGCGATTGTGAAATCGGAGATCCAGCAATCCTCCTATCTGAGCTATCATATGAATAAAGCCAAGCAATATGCCGAAGAAAGCCGCGCCAACGGTTATCAGTTTGCAGGATATGAGGACTTGGAGCTGTCGACGCAACTCTTATTGAAGGCTGCCATTAAAAGAGGGATTGCCTTTGAATTTCTAGATCGTGATGACAATTTCATCGTCCTGCAAAAAGGGGATCATCATGAATATGTAAAGCAAGCAACGAAAACATCCCTTGATTCATACAGTACCGTTTTGATCATGGAAAATAAGATCGTCACCAAGAAAATTCTCCAGCAACACGGCATTCGCGTGCCCAAGGGTGAAGCCTATCGCGATCTGAGGGAAGCACTGGCCGATTACGAATCCTATCGGGAAACCCCCATCGTCATCAAGCCGAAGTCGACTAATTTTGGGCTCGGCATTACGATTTTCTCTGGAGGCTTTTCCAAGGAAGATTATCAAAAAGCCTTTGAAATGGCCTTTGAACATGATCAGACGGTCCTTCTTGAGGAGTTCATGACGGGAAAAGAATATCGTTTCCTGGTTATGGGGGACGAGGTCGTGGGGATTTTGCACCGGGTTCCGGCCAATGTGGTGGGGGATGGAATTCACACCATCGAGCAGCTTGTCAACGAAAAAAACAAGGATCCATTGAGAGGGCAAGGCTATAAAACACCCCTTGAACGAATTCGTTTAGGTGAAGTCGAAGAGATGTTTTTGAAAAACCAGTCCAAGCGACGCACGGATATTCCAGGGAAAAACGAGGTCGTCTATTTGCGTGAAAACTCCAATATCAGTACGGGAGGAGACAGCATTGACTTCACGGATGACATTCCCGAAAGCTATAAAAAGATTGCCATTCAATCGGCAATGGCTGCAGGTGCCACGATCTGCGGAGTGGATATGATGATCGACAATATAGAGCAAGAAGCGACGGAAACGAATTACAGCATCATTGAAATCAACTTTAATCCGGCCATCCATATTCATTGTTATCCGTATAGAGGAAAAAATCGGAAGGCTGACGAAAAAATTCTCGATTTGCTGTTTGGGAAATAATCGGCTCGGAGGGTCCTACCCCCTCAGGTAGGGGTTAGGACCCGAACGTTCGCTCAGTTAGGTATCCTTTCCAAGCGGCAGAGCCAAAAAGGTACAGGCCAATGGACGCTGCTGCCTGTCGTACACCATATATTTCATATTCTCGCCTACCGTACCGTTGAAACCGAGGTAATGGTACTCCGCCAGCAGATGTTTGTACAATTTTGACGAAGCAGCATCACAAACCCCATCAATGCGAATAGGCACAAGATCACGTAGAGAGCAGATGATATCGGTTGTAGAATGGACAACGGGGGTGCGATCTTTAACCGAATTTCCTACGCTAACGGTGTGTGTAGCAGGTAAACGAAAGTAACCGAGTCGTTCCAATTTGAGAAGAAGGTGTGTTAGCTTCACCTTATCGATCATTTCACTCCCTGCGCGCGGGATGATAGCCCAAGGCCGGGGGTCGCCCCTTCGTTAGCTGCCAACATGGTCTATTACACTACTCATATTAATGTTGGTGATAACTCTTTTTCATTTCAATAAATACTTCAGCTTATCTGGGTTCCTAATAAAATAAAAGTTGCAAATCAAATTTCTCTCGACATGCATTAGCGCAACAGTTTCGATGCCCTGGTCTGAACGGACAACAAGCCCTGTTTGGCCATTTATATCGCTCAGTTCGATATGCATGCCTCCTTCGTAAAGAGGAGCCTTACCACTTAGACCGAGAAGGAACCGGGCAACGTGATCGCGCGATTCAATAGGATGGATGACGGCGAACGCTTTACCCCCTCCATCGGAGACCAACACGACATCATTGGCAAGCATGGATATAACCGTATCCACGTTACCCTGATTGAGAGCCGCCAGTAAACGACGGACCCACTCTTCGCTCGCTGCTTCTGGATGGATTGGCTCTTCGAGGGTAATCCCCATCTTTCCTCATTTCCTCTGGAAGACAATACCCTCACTCCTCGAACGAAAGTCTTTACCCGTTGCTTTCTGGGAGGTAAATCTTCAGAGCTTTTGGCTAT
>JAKFCU010000046.1:0-8719 GCA_036676475.1 Brevibacillus sp. | reverse complement strand
CTTAATAATGGATTCAATGAGTAAAAAAAGGCGCCTCTCATTCAACTTTTGAATGAAGAGTCGTCTTTTTCAATGGTTCTAACCTATCTTACGTGAGAAAAACGTTAGTTTTTCAGCGGCCTCCATTTCAACCGGGTACCTCTTTAGTACTTACACTTATCGGAAAGTATTATACGCATAAGGATATTTCGCCAGTAGCTTTCTTACCACTATTCAGCTTCTTTCTTCCGATAATCCTCGTAAAGTCTTCGAAGCTCTGCCTCTTCATTTGGATCATGGCTTGCATTCTCCATTACGGCTTTTTCCAGATCCTGCAAGATTATTTCCTCATCTTCCGGGGTGAGTTTGCCATTTTTGCGCTTAGAAGCATAATAATTTTGCCCAGCCTCAACGGTTAATTGCTTTAAATATTCATGTGTTGGATTTTGCGCATAATTAAAAAGAAATTTTCGATACACTTCTTTGTTATTATTGATCACTTCTTCTTTGTCTTTACCGAAAATTGAGTCTAAAAACCCCATATAAACACCACCTACACTTTTTTCTTCATCCTATATTAAAGGATCTGAATCGAAATAGCCAATCCAGACGCTAGAAAATGAACCACACTCGAAAATGGTCGAATGATAACTCTGAATGTTGCCCTCCCTTTTCTATTCAAATACCCTCCAATCTAGTAAACTAAATATACCAGATCAAGGGAGGAATACAATGCGCGCGTTCATGCGAAAAGTTTTAGCCGTTTCTTGTATCTCTGTGATGTTCTTCTCCTCATCGGTGCATGCAGAAACGGTAGATATAAATCAAGCAAAGATACTCGAGATCTATGACCTTCTTAGCGAATACCATCTAAGCGGCAAAAGCTCGGATGAAATCACCAATGGAGCAATCGCAGGCATGATTGAGTCTTTGGAGGATCCGTACACGTCCTACTTCTCGGATGAGGAGTTTGAAGCTTTTATGAATGATCTTGAAGGCAGCTATTCGGGGATAGGGATCGTGGTGGCCGAGCAAGAAGGGAAGTTGACGATCATAGAGGTCATTCCCTTATCTCCTTCCGAGCGTGCGGGGATTCAGGTAGGAGATGTATTGCTAGAGATCGATGGCGAGTCTATTCAAGGAAAAGATACAGATTTCATGGTGAACAAACTAAGAGGAAATGAAAATACAAAGGTTCAACTCCAATTGATGAGGAAGGACCACTTGTACCAGATAGATTTGGAGCGCAAAAAAATAGAGTATCCGCCCGTCTATTCGGAAGTTCTCCCTAACCAAATAGGGTATGTCTCTCTGAGCACCTTCTCAGAAGAATTCATGCCGTCGTTCAAGCAACAAATGCAAAACCTAAAAGGTCAAGGAGTCAAGGGTTTCATTCTCGATCTGCGAAATAATCCGGGGGGATACCTAACGTCTGCCAATCAGTTGGCTTCTCATTTTATTCAAGAGGGACCGCTAGTTTGGGTGAAGGATCGAGAAGGGAAGATGGAACCGTTGGAAATATTGGACCAAGAAAAGGAACCGTTACCTCTCATTGTCTTAGTCAATGGGTACTCGGCCAGCGCATCGGAAATTGTGGCAAGTGCTCTACAGGATTACCGACGGGCAACGATTATTGGTACCCAAACCTTTGGCAAGGGGACGATTCAAGAAGCCATACCGCTCCAATTTGCAGGGGTTCTCAAGCTTACTATTGATGAGTATCTTTCACCTCATCAACATAAGATCAATCATGTCGGTGTCACGCCCGATATCGAAATCGGAGATCCAGAAGAGCAACTTCAAGCGGCCATTCACGTCTTATCTAGTAATAATGCAATCAAACTGTATCCATCAGGTGAGGTGTATATCAATCACGTAAAGGAACAGAAACCTGAAAATACAGCTTTTTATGAGGACGGAAAATGGTTTGTTTCTACTCGGAAATTAGCCGCTTTATTCCATGGTAAGCTTCATTATCATTCGGATCAGAGGGAAATTATTCTTCAGCTTGGACCGAATTCTCACTCTTTTTATGTGGATACAACGAAGGGACTAAGCTTAAAAAACGGGTCTTCCTACATCAGTCAAGAGGAGTTGTCTCGCTTATTCCCGAACATTCAGCTGGAGACCAAACAGGAGTACATCCAGTTACAAGTCAAACCGTAAAGAGGTAGATAATGATGAAGAATTTCCGATGGTTTCTGTTATTCCTTCTTTTGTTCTATCCACTTTCCGCAAAAGCAGAATCTATCTTTCATCTTGAAAAAACGAAAGTTTTGGAAGCCTGGAAGACCGCCAAGGAGAACCCAAACATCACAATTGCTGTATTGGATACAGGAGTGGATTTGAACCATCCGGAACTAAAGTCAAATCTGGTTCCAGGATTTAATCTCATTGATTCGAGTAAGCCTCCCCTTGATGACAATGGACATGGTACGGGTGTGGCGGGAATACTGGCAGCAAAAGGAATAGTCAACTCAACGGTCCAGGGTGTATTGGAAAAGGCTAAAATCATGCCGATTAAAGTGCTGGATGCCCATGGGATTGGTGAAGCGGAACGTTTAGCCAAGGGGATTCGCCTTTCAGTCCAACTCGGAGCCAAAATCATTCTCATGTCCCTGGGAGATCCCATTTATTCTTCTGATTTGGAGGAAGCGGTTCACTATGCGGAAGAGAAAGGGGTCTTGGTCATTGCGGCAGGTGGTAATGATTCTAGCGATCTTTCTTATCCAGGAGCCTTTCCGACCGTACTATCGGTTGGGGCGATCGATCGGCAGAATAAAGTGCTAGCTTACTCTAATCGGGGTCCGGGACTTGACCTGGTCGCTCCGGGGGTGAACATCAAAACGACTACCCTAAAGGGAGGCTATAAAGAAAGATCGGGGACTTCTTTTGCCGCCCCGCAAATCGCTGGGATTGCCGCACTTATTCTCAAGGAGAACCCTAGTCTTACTCCCTTTCAACTTCGTCAAGTATTGAAAACGACTTCCCAAGACTTAGGTGCGAAGGGATGGGACCGGGATGCGGGATATGGATTGGTGAATGCAGCCGAGGCGGTAAAGAAGGCGAAAGCTGTTCCTGCCGATGGATTTGAACCGAATCAGCAAATGGAGCAGGCTGCTACCTTGTCTATCGTCGAACATACGCAAGCTTTACTTAGTGGACAAGATCTGGTTGACTGGTACCGGTTGGATGTTCCGTACGATGGCTACCTTGATATTCAAACCAATCAAACCAATCTCTCAATGGAACTGCATGATTCCAAACAAAAGCGATGGACAACAAAACAAAAGATGAAGGTACTAGTGGAAAAGGGACCTGTCTACTTGCGGATTATGTCCTCCACACCTAGCAAGAGTATTCCCTATGAATTATCGACCTCATTTGCGCAAAAGGAAGATGCCTATGAAGCCAATGATAAACGGGAGCAAGCAGTCAAACTCCCTTATCAGCAGTCTATGAGTATGAGGGGGAATTTCCACAAGAAAAAGGATGCTGACTGGTTTCAGATCGCTTATCCAAAATCAGGACAGCTAGAACTAGAGGTAAAGGTAGATTCGCTTCACGTAGATCCTGTTCTCACCATTGAACAGGAAGGGAAATGGAAAACAGAAATCGATCAGGGAAGTGCGGGCAATGGGCAGAAAGAGCAATGGAAGGGCCAGATCTCTCCTGGACGGATTTTTTTGCAGATACAGGATTATTATGGTAATGCATCGTCAGGAGAGTACTATTTAAATTTAAAGTACAAGCCTTCTGAATAGAACAAGAGTAGAAAGGATAGATCATCGTGAAGAAAAAATGGATCACCAAGTTTCTTATCATAGGAGGAGTGCTGCTAGCTGGAGGGGTAGCCGCTGCATCAGGGTTGACGTCCGTTCCAGGTTCAACCGATGACCCGCTAGTAACCAAGAGCTATGTGGATCAACTTTTTTCCAAAGCTACAGGGTTGTCACCGAATACAGGTGGTTCCAATTCTTCTTCTGCCGGATTGACCAAGAGTGAAGTAGAAAAACTGATTAACGATAAGGTAGGAAATATTTCCAATACCCCTCCATCTTCTTCCGGTGGAGAGTGGGCCGCGCCAACTAGCGGTTTGGTGGTGGAGGCCTTGGAACCAGGGGATAAGGTGATCGGAAGTGCGGGCACCGAATTTATTGTACGATCAGGAAAAGTCAAGGCAGTTGCCGGCCAGAATGGGGATGGGCTTCCTAATGTAACGTCAGGGAAAAATATCGAGGGGGGACAAGTGGTACCGGCTAATCATTTGATTATGATCCCGCGATCCGATGAACGGGGCTTACAAATTACATCTGATTCCAAAACAGCTTATATCATGATTAATGGGGCATACCAGGTGATCAAAAAGTAAGCAGGACTCTTAGCTTAGTGGAATTTTTCCGTCTACGATCCATACTAGGCCTGAAAGTAGGGGATTAGGCGGAAAATTTCCGATTACAGTGTTAAAATAACTCATTTTGAATGTAATTTGGAGCTATAATCGGAATTTTTCCGCTTAGACAGCACCTCTAATTCTAATATGGTTTGATAACCGGAAAATTTCCGATTAGCGAATCGTTAATCGACAGTCGCCGCCAACATGATGTCAAAATGTTGATGGTACCCTGTCAATAAAGAAGCCCGTATTTCTTCTTAAATCTCATCAATATTTTGACCCAGCTTGACCCGAATACCGCGAGAAAGAAGACATTAGATATGGCATGGGCCAAATCAAAGAAAGCACTGCTTAACATCGCGGTCAGAAAGGCGGAGATACTGACTTCGGCCATAAATCCGAAGACAAAGCTCATGTTCATCACCCAGCCAAAAAGAAAGCCCCATACAAAGCCAAAGAAGAGGAGCCCCAACTTTTTCCCCATCCACCACGTATTTCGCAGCATGCCTGCTGAATATCCTACCATTCCCCAAGTAAACATCTGCCAGGGGGTCCATGGACCTTGACCTAAAAACAGGTTGGATACAAGGGCAGCAACCGCGCCAATCATAAAACCAGTTTCGGCTCCAAAGACCAACGCGGATACGATAATGACAAAGGTCGTCGGCTGCACGCTTGGCAATGGGGCAAAAGGAACCCGACTGACGGCTGCAATCGCCGCTAAGATGGCGATGAGAACGATTTCTTTGGCATCCAGCTTGCGCCGTTCAAAACGAATAAAAAAGGGTGCCATCATCAATAAAATAAGAACGATGCTAAAGAGAAGATACTGATCTTGAAAGTATACGGATAATAAGGCCAAGACGATAGCACTTGAAAAAATCGTAATTAGGAGGATATGGGAACGCAGCATGCTGCCAATACCTCCTCTTTCGTGATCACCCCAGGTAAAACCTCTCGAACCATTCGATTGATGGCCGTGGTATAGAAATAATTTTCCTGAAAAAATTGCTGAGGGGTTCCCTGGGATGTCAGTATCCCTTGAAAAAGCATGGCACAGCGTGTGGCATGCCGGGCGGCAAATTCCAAGTCATGCGTGACCATCACTAAGGTGACGCCCGATTGGTGGATCTCCTGTAAAATACCTCCGAGCTCCTGTTTGGAAAGGGGATCCAACCCTTTGGTTGGCTCATCGAGGATCAGGATGTCAGGCTTTCTCAGCAAAACGCCAGCCAGAGCGATCTTCTGCTTTTCTCCCCCGCTGCAATCATGAGGGTGACGCTCAAACAAATGACGAATGCCTAAGCGCTTCACCAAACTCCCCAGCTCGTGTTCTAGCTGAAGATGGGGAAATTGGCTAAGCGTATGGGACAGCTCCTTCTTCACCGAGTCATGGATGAAGTGAAGCATCGGGTTTTGCGCAAGATAACCGATCTTTTGATAACGTTCACGGGAAGGATAGCTCTTGAGCCTTTTTCCTTCGAGCAGGATGTGTCCTTGCTGCGGATGAAGCAAACCTGTCATGACCTGCAGTAAAGTCGATTTACCGGTGCCATTTCCCCCAAAGACCGCTAAAAAATCATGGGAATAAAGCTGGAGATCGACCTGTTTCAGGATATAATCTACATTTTTTTTATATTGATAATGAACATTTTTCAACTCCATCAGGGGTGGAAATGGCGAGTCACCCTCCTTTGAAACCGGCTGATCGGCTTGCTTCGGACTTACAGGCAACCACTCTCGAATCCACTTTCTGCCCTCTTTTACGGTAATCGGAATCGTCGTGGATTCACTAGAAGGGGACAGGGATAGGTAGATTTGGCTGATGGAAGGAAGATAGGAGATAAATTTCGCATCCTTTCTGGCCTTCATTTCCTTCATAACCGTTTGAGGGGTCCCCAGATAATCGATCTTTCCTTGATCCATAAAAAGGATTCGGTCGGTGATCGGCAGCACGTCTTCGAGTCGATGCTCGATGAGGACCACGGTCATGCCAAACTCTTCATTGAGCCGTTTCAGCATTTGCAGGAGTTCCTTTGCGGCGATAGGATCTAATTGGGCCGTTGGTTCATCCAGCAGAATCACCTGCGGGTGAATGACTAAAGAGGTAGCCAGGTTTAAGAGCTGCTTTTGCCCGCCTGACAGCTGGTGGGTTTTCTTGTCTAGCCAAGGGTTGATCCCCAGAAAACTTGTCATCTCCGCCATTCTTTTTTTCATAAGATCTTGGGAAAGATCCAGATTTTCCAAAGGAAAAGCAAGCTCATGCTCCACCTCATCCATAATAAGCTGATTTTCCGGATCCTGAAACACCATCGAGATCGTTTCCACCGATTCAATCCCCGCGATGAAATCCAGGGATTTCCCGCGAAAACGGATGTCTCCTGTCATGGTGCCAACCGGTTGAACTTCTTTTTTGAGGAGGCGGAGAAACGTGGACTTCCCGCATCCGGATGGACCGGCAAGGGTGAGAAACTCTCCTTCGTAAATCCGAAGGGAGATATCCTGTAAAACCGGCTGTTCCTCTTCAGGAAACGTAAAGCTGATTTGATCTAGTTCATAGATGACAGCCATTTCATTTTTTCCCTCCCTTCAAGAACGATCGGAATCAAGATAAAGAAAAGAAAACAGAAATAAAAAAAGGCATCCCAGAGCTGAAAGGTTAAAGTGCCTAACCGCGGATAAACCGCAAAGGTTCCATACCCCATCAGCCATCCGATCAGACAACTGCCGCTACTAAGAATCAAAAGCAGGAGAATGAATTGATTGCGCCGGTCCCAACGATAGGGAACATAATGCCCGCGGTGAGCTTTCACCCCATACCCCCGTGCGGTCATGGAATCTGCGGTTTGAAAGGCTTCTTCAAGCGACCAGGTGACAAGGAGCTGTAAGATCAACATGCCATCGGTCATTCTTTTTTTTAATGGGCCCTCCATCGGGTCGATGCCTCTGGTTTTCTGAATGGTTAGGATTTGCGTCAGCCGTCTTTTGAGCAAAGGAACAAAGCGAACAGAAAGCATCAGCAGTAGAGCGCTTTTATTGAATCGGTTAGCAAATAGAAACAGAAAACGGTTTGGTGTCAATACCAAATTAAACGAAATAAAGACCAGAAGAATCGAAAGTAAAGAAAGCATCATGATCAGCCCATAGAGGACGGCTTCCAGGGTGACCGGCTGGTTCCAAAAGGTAAAGAGAACATGTGACCCACGGTGGTTAAATAGGGGGTTCGCGATAGCCACGATTCCCCCCATCCCTAGATAGTAGGGAAAATATTTCTTCACCAGACTCCCTCCACCGTGAAGGATGATTATGATGATGATCCCCAAGATTCCTGTGAGCAGGAAAAGGGGATGTAAGAGAATCATGCTGAGCAGGATAAAGCCAAGATAGAAGGTAAAGCAGGTAAAGGGATGAAGCCGCCGAAAGACCGGGTTCATTCCACCACCTTCGATCCGAGATCTCTGCCTAAATCGAGTGTATAAAGCCATTCGATCTGATCGCCGGGCTGGATGGAAAAGCTGCCTGCACTTTTCGAGGCAAAGGTTCCATTCACCCGAAACATCCAGCCGCTCTTAGGTCCATGATCAAATTCATATAGGTTATTAATTCCCTCTACATAAGCCATCCCTTTTGTTCCGCTGTACTCCATCTGAATGCCCTTTTCTTTTAAAACTCTCTGTAAAGCATCAAGTACCGAATCCCCTTTTTCTACTTTCACTTCTGTAAGAGGAAGAATGACTCCTTGTTCAGCGTCTCCCGTAATCGAAAGCTTGACGGTTTCCTGCTGTTTCTCCTGAACCGGGGGAGGAGGAGAAGGGAGCTTCGGAGTGGGACTAGCCGTTTTAGGCGTCTCAGCCTTTGGTTGGGGCTGAGAGGGTGGAGATGGCTTAGAGGCTGGAGCGGGCTGAGCAGTCTGCGTGGTCTCCACTGTAGAAGGCGGTAGGGGTTGAGCTGCTGGTTTAGGCTTTGACTCAGGCTCAGGTGGTACTGCGACTGCTTTTTTCTCAATGGGTGCTTGGATTTCTGGTTTGGTCTCTTGTTGGATCTCTTGCTGTTGCGTTTCTGGAGAAACTGTCCCGGTATTACAACCTGAAAGAAGGATTAGTACGACTAGACTATGTATAATCTGTTTTTTCATCATTTCCCCCTGAGCTTAACAAGGAACGAAGAGTTGCTGATGGGAGCAACTCTTCGTTCCTATTATTCTGCTTGATTTACTTTTTTAAAGATCTGCACGGCAACGACCGCTGCCATTTCCCTGGTGACTTTCGCCTGGGGCTGGAAGGAGCCATTGTGGCCGACCATGAGTTGATTTTCGTATACCGTTTGGATCGCTGCCTGAGCGTA
>JAKFCU010000045.1:0-29099 GCA_036676475.1 Brevibacillus sp. | reverse complement strand
CAACACATTGAACACGCCTATGGATGTACCCTTTGCAAAGGCGATGGCCTTCAAAAAGCACAAATCAAACGTGGAAAAGCTCCACAACCGGCTATTCAGCGCAGTATCGCTAGTCCCAGCGTACTTGCCAAAGTCATCTATGATAAATTTTCACAATACTTACCCCTTTACCGTCAGGTAAAGGAATGGGATCGGTATGGCCTGATGACCAATGATAAGAACCTTTCGAATTGGGTCATTCGTGTAGCAGACGATTGGCTATGGCCTATTTATGAACGATTGAAACGTTTCATGTTGGCGAAATCCATTATCCATGTCGATGAAACGCCTGGACAGATTATTAACCGATCCGATGGTAAATCAGGTCAATCCAACGCTTATAATTGGGTGTATCGAAGTGTACCTTGCCAAGGTCCGATCGTTGTCCTGTTTCACAGTTCATTATCCCGGGCCCGATCTGTTCTTGAAGGTTTTATTGAGAATTATTCTGGAACGATGATCTGTGATGGGTACTCGGTCTATGGCAAAATAGAAGGCATCACCTTCGCTAATTGTTGGGCTCATGTGCGCCGGTATGGGATAAACGCGAATAGCAAGAATGGACAAATCGGTGTTAGTTATTGTGATGAGTTATACCAATTAGAAAGGCAATTCAAGCACCTGTCTCCGAGCCAGCGAAGAAAACAACGGCTAAAACACGCGAAGCCGATCGTAGAAAAGTTTCTGGACTGGGTTGAAAAGTCGCCATTCTTTGGAAAAAATGCACTCGCAAAAGCAGCCGAATACACGCTGAATCGAGTGAATGGACTCAAAGCATTCTTGGATGATGGCCGCATTGAAATCGATAATAATCCAGCTGAAAACGCCATCCGCCCAAGTGTAATTGGTCGCAAAAACTGGCTCCATTCTGTTAGCGAAGCAGGTGCAAAGGCCAACGCGATCTGTTTAAGCATCGCAGAAACAGCTAAAGCGAATGGTGTAGATTTCTACCGGTACCTTGTAAAGATACTGACGGATCTACCCAATTTGGATATCCATCGAAACCCAGAAATTTTAAATCAATACATGCCTTGGTCAAAACATATCCAAGCCACGTGTGGAAGGTAAAATAGCCGTATATCCGTTGAAAAAACCAATGATATACGGCTATTTGTCATGCCTACCAAATGGTATGCTCAATATTATAGTTCGGGCTTACAATACATCATCTTTAATTTTTTCTTACAAGTAGTGAATAGCACTCCACATGGATTGTATGTGGAAACTATTGGTTAAGAATTGGTTACGTGCCAGTTATAATCAGAAGATACAAACTTATACATCTACATCCTATAAACCTTGATATATTAGCATTTCTTGGCATTATTTCAGTCTAGATAACCGATATAACTTAGCTCGAGAGGGAATCTGCATATTAGGAATGATACACAACAGAATTATATATCATACCTAATCATGGTTGTACAAGTTATCCAGAAAGGAACGTCTAAACGATTATAAGCAAATGAAGCGATGTCTCCACCCTGAATCCGCTATGCTCATGCTTAACATCCAGGAACGAGGAGCATTGGTTCATCTGGTGCAAGACACACACGTGGGTATTCAAATTTCTCTACACCCATTGATATCTTCATTCGAGGCCACAGGATTATTCATCAAAGTATTTATTGCTATAAACTAATCATTGATACGATTATAGTTGATGATCTCTTCCACTCGGGATGATAAACTTCGGGTTGTTTTTATCATTAATACAGCTACGAAGTATAGCGGAACCCAAAGAAACGGTCTGAATTACTTTCAGTTCTCATTAACCGAGCTACTATACATTCTTTCTTATAAAAGTCCTCAATCGCTTCACTTTCTAACTCATCTACGTTCATAGTGATAAAATATTGACCTTTTTTAAGAGTCTTCAATTCATTATCAACATATTTGAGTAGCTTGTACTTTGCAAAACTGTCTGGTTTTGAATAGGATCCATCATGAATTAAGAAATTAAATTTTCCACGATTAGTTAGTTCGTGTAAAAACCACGTTAAATCAAACATATTTATCTTCATATGTAATCGACCGTGTGATTTTTCATCCTCAATTTTACAATTAATTTTTATTCTTCCAGTAGTGTCTTTGGCACCAGTATTGTTATTTAATTCAATTTCAAGGAATCCTGTTTCTTCGTATACTTCATAAACAAGTTTATTAAACAACTCTTTAATTTCAGTAATCGATTGCTCATAACTCTTAAAAATATCCAACTTGATATCAATTAACTTCAATATGTCTTGTTTAATTTTATTAATTTCTGCATTAACATCTGTCTTTTCTTGATACAAATTAATTTTTACTCGAATCTGAGCCAACTCTTCATACTTTGTACTTTTATCATTGTTTATCTGTGTAATATCAGCAATAATATCGGTATTTTTTAACGACTTTGTACAGTTTTCAAGGACCTTGCTTAAACTCTTTAATTTCTTTTGTTTTTGTTGGATGTCATAATCAATTTCCATAATTTTATGGTTAAAATATTTACCTCTACTCTCCACCATAAAGTTATAAAAACTAAAAATATCTTCTTGATTCTTTTTAACCTTTTCAGGGAAATAATCAATTAATTGCTCATAAAACGGCTGGATATCGTTTATAACTTTAATTTCCTCAAGCTTTGCTTCCAAGTCGGCAATATTGTTTTGATACTGCTTCTTTATATGTTGAAGTTCAAAGATTGAATTTTGAACTTCGTTATATTGAGTCTTATAAACTTGATATTCTTCTGCATCTTTAGAAAACTTCTTAGTGATTTTGACATTCTTTATGATTTCATCCAGTTTATCAATCTCTTTTGTTAATTTCTTTTCTCGAAGTTTTAAATCGCTGATTTCATCCTTCAAGGCATTAATTACAGCCAACTTCTGTGTGTATTCCCCTTGCTTCTTCTTCATTTTTTGTATTTCTTTTTCAAAATCATATGGCAGATTAAATAAAAATGCTTGATACATTGCTTCGTACATTGCAGTTCTTCTTGGCAAGCCTATACTTGTAAAACCCTCTTTTTCATCACGAATAATATATTCCCGAAGTGCCGCAAACGAAGGCTGATCTGGTTTTAGCTCCACAATAATATCATTGATATACTTCTTAAACTCATCATCTTCCTTGTCAATCCAATCTTTCAAATCAAAAGATACATCTTTACTGTGTAGAATGTAACCCTTAGAGGGTTGGTTTATTAATCGAGCCAAATAAATAGGCTTACCTTCCGAAGTAATTTCAAGTATCAACAAAATATCCTTTTCCATCAAAACTGGTTTGCTAATGAAATCCTCTGGACAAGAGCCACCTAATAAGAAATTGATTGACTCAATCATTGTGGTTTTACCAACACCGTTAGTCTCTTTACCTTTTTCCTTTTTTTCACCTAAAAAAATGTTCAGACCAACCGTATTAAAGTTGTATTCCTTTAAAGTTTCATTAGTTTTGTAACTATAAATAAGAAGCCTATTAAGAATCATTTTTATTCGTCCTCGATACTAAATAGTTGTTAAGGCAAATTAAATCTAGTGAATACAGAAAGGTCAAAGAAAGATATAATACCCTTTCAATATTTAGATTTAAAACTACTCCTTGTTTCTGAGCGAATTCAAGAAATAATTGATCTATGTGTTTCTGTTTATCGATTAGTTCATATAATATCTTGGAAGCAACTAAAACGTTCTCCTCTACGGACTGATGCTTTGATAACAGAAAAAAGTTCATCCGTTTACAACATTCCTTTGTCTTTTTTCTTCGTTAAAAATCTCGCAATCATTTATAGTCCAGAAAATCAACACACGAATATAAGACTTTAGTCTAACATCAGAATAGTTAACTTTGTTCTTATATCTGTTATAAAGATTCTCTGTCATTTGATTAAAAATTAAGTCGCCATTATCGTGACTGTATAGGACGTTTAAATACTCAGATGAAATAACATCTGGAATAATGAATTTTTTATCAAATCCTAAATAAGACGTGCTTCCTAATATACGATTAATAATCGGAAAATATCTAGTACATCTATCAAATTGAACTTCCAGTGTTTTAGAGCAAAGCATATTAATAAATTTTTCCGTTATATCCTTTGGAATAAATGACTCATTGATATTGGGGTCTTTTTGGACAATTGTATGAAACTCAATTAAAAACTCCTTAAACTCGTCTTCATCAATGGAAAGTGGTTCATCACTTTGAATCAAAGTTTCGTTTTTTTTTAAACGATTGATTTCAAACTTGTAACTTCCATCAACTACTTTTCTTCCTACTGAGTTATCTAAGTGCCAATATTCCCCTTCCTTATTCCATCTGTGATATTTTACCTCACCACTTGCGCTCTCCGTATTAATAACTCCTGTCATAAATATGGGGTCAGCATACTCGTCCACAAATACTGAGCCTGACGTTAACATTTCTATACTATTGTAATTATTGGCTTCCAGATGATAAGCTGCTTTATGAACGTGACCATTAAGATATAGGTCAATATTGCTGTCAGAAAACCTATTCAATAGGCTATCTTTCTCATCAGGATGGATACACCCGATAGTGTGATGCCCTAATGCTATATTTATGGAACCATCATTCGGAATATTCTTTAGGGCTTGATACAACTTATCTAGACCAATTAAGATTTTTCCTTCTACTCCTTTGCTGCCAGCTATCAAACAGGTGTTGATATGGACAATATTAAAGCCCTCTCTCTTTTTAACAAAGTGCAATGCATTTTTCGGGTAATTTTCACCAAGATACTTCTTATAGAAGTTGAAGAATGGTTGCTGTCCTGAAATCAACGTTTTAAATGAATCTCCATCAAGACTGTTAATTTCTTTTTTTACATCCCCCGAACCCAAAATTTGAGTTGTTATTCTATCTGCCACCTTATTTCGCTTTATGTCGTGATTGCCAGGTACGATGAAAACATCCATTTTCTCAATTTCCATAGCAGCTATTACACTATCCAAAAAGGATACAACCTCTTTACCGTATTTACTTCCTTGATGGGCAATATCCCCTGTAATAAATAACAAATCAATATCTTTCTTTATCCCTTGAAGGTATTCAAGCAATTTATCCCTCATAACCGTAGTTTCATAATCATTATACATATGATGTATATCTGAAAGGTGCGCCCACTTTATAAACATATGCTTATCCCTCATTATAGTTGTAATCATTAAGACTAATTTCGACAAAGAATATTCAAATCCTTTTGTTGAATACAAAGATTACCAAACCTAAATAAATAGGCAGTTAAAAGAATACAAAGTTTTACTAAGTTTATGATTGGACGTTTTGTAAAAGAGATTGATATAAAGAGTTGTTGTAGTAGAGGTCTAATTGAGGTCACTAATCTTACTCTATATAATCCATTGATTTTAGATAAATATCAGTATCTATCTAAGGTCGTGCAAAGCCTTGAAATAACTGAAATGGTTTAGATTAAAAAGAAAAAATTACCCCATCCTGATAAAGATGGGGTAAGATTTTGATATGTATTTTCAATTAAGCCCCGTTAACAAACCGGGCACGTTAAATGAGGGGTATATGGTGAGTTTTTAGAAGTAAAATCACAGGGATTGAAACTCTCTTTACGAAAAATACAAAACGGGATTATGTATGATTACGTAAAACTTGCCCACTTTTTCCAACTGACATCACAATCTTATTATCAATAAATACCATTATCAAATTAAATGTTCATCAAACTAAATGTTCATCAATCAAATTAAATCTCCATTCATCAAACTTAAATGCCCTTTGACAATACATTATTGTATCTAATCACCTCAGGTCTCAAGTACAAGCTTCTTTCACATTCCATCTCACAATGACACCCTTTCTATTAGCTAACAGTAGGCATTGACCCGCCGCGATCGGCACACCATAAATAAAAGGAGTTTAGTTAGCTTAGCTAACCCCCTTTTCAAATTAATCTATAGACCATCGCCTTTTTTATTACACATAGCAATCGGGTATTAAATCTATTGTTCAAAAACTTACTTTATTGTTAAGGTTGAGGTACTAACTATAATGTCCCTGAACACAGGGTCTTATTAGTCAGGATGTTACTATTAAAGTCCAAATAAGGGTTCAACTACGTAAGCACCGACAGTCATTAGTATTAGATCTTAATGTAATCCAACTCAATGTAAAGCAAAATCTGCTTCCACAACTTTTATCCTCGTTTAACAGATTTTGATAGCCTTTTTGATACACTAAAGTCAAAAAATACTTCGTAATTTTTTCTAGTCAATTTTTTATAACTTTTAATTACCTTTTTGATCGAATTTGATCGAAAAAACTGTCATTATCTAATTCGCTCTATCTTCCTACTCTATATTTCATATATTCAATAATTTCAATTTGTGTTTCTTTAGGAAGTTGATTAAAGACATCTAGTATTTCTATTTCATAAACAGACAGTGTCTTTGATGTTTTTTTACTTTCAAGTAATAACCAATTCAAATCCACTTCAAATTTTTCTGCTATCGAAATTAGAGTATCAGCAGAAGGTTTACATGTGCCTTTTTCTATTTCACTTAATCTACCCTGTGAGATATTAATAGCGTCAGCAAATTGTTTTTGGTTTAGGTTGTGAAATTTCCTCACCAATTTAAGTCTCAATCCGATACTCCCCATAATTATCTCCTATTTTATATTACAAAGTCCCGATCACAAATTAAAACTGTCGATCGGGACTCTTGATGCTATTTTAGCAATTTCAATGTAAATTTACAAACCTTAATGTGAGTTTACCAACCATAATGCGGCTGGACAATTAAACCTTGGGTATCGGGACTCTTGGTGCTATTTACTGTTATGGAACGTCAATGGACATCAAAACACACCATTATCAAACTATAATGTCACTGAACATCAGCAGAAGGTTTACATGTTCCTTTTTCTATTTCACCTTATCTACCTTGTGAGATATTAATAGCGTCAGCAAATTGTTTTTGGTTTAGGTTGTGAAATTTCCTCACCGATTTAAGTCTCAATCCGATACTCCCCATAATCATCTCCTATTCAATATTACAAAGTCCCGATCACATAATAAAACTGTGGATCGGGACTCTTGATGCTATTTTACCAACTTTAATGTAAATTTACAAACCTTAATGTAAATTTACCAACTATAATGTCACTGGACAAGAAAAAAGTCTTGTAATGATTTTAAACCTCTTACTCCTACGTTACACTCTTAGCAAAATTTCGAGGGTTATCCACATTTGCCGAGGGCAAAAGGAAACATAATAAGACTATAGATGCTAAATAGACTGTTTGTTTAATTTCGAGCGGATTAGCTGTTAAATGTATAACATTCAAGCATAATCTTGCCGTTTGATTTTTCAAGCATATCCTTGCCATAGCGGCAAATTTATGGTTTAAATCACAACAACCAATGTCCACAAAATTGCTCTGATTGGTGGAGGCGGTGGGAATCGAACAACTCATAAGCTTATTGATTATTAAAAAATGTTTTACTGTGATGCCTAAAGATTGGGCTTCTGTATTCTGTATTCTGTATTCTGTATTTCATATACTCAAATATTCTTTTTGTGTTTCTTTAAGGAGTTTATTTGATTTCTATCTCAAAAACTGACAATGGACTTATATCATTTTTATTTTCGAGCAATAGGCAATAAATGTCCACTTCAAATTTTTCGGCTATCAAAACTATAGTCTCTGCCCGGGGATTACAGATACCATTTTCTATCTCACTTAATCAGAAATATTAATCATATCTCCCATATAAATTTACAAAGTCCCAATCACCTATTAGTGTTGTTGGGACTTCGTTTAGTGCAAGTTATCACCCAGAAAAATACCTTATTGTAATGTCACTTATAGAAAAAACTTTATTGTTTAGAACAATACTTAATTGTAATTAATCAGTTCCATACTTTTTTTACTGGTTCCACAGTTTTTTTACTAGTTCCATACTTTTTTTACTGGTTCCAGACTTTTTTAACATCAGACAAAGAATCAACAATTCCTCTAACAACTACTCCACCGTCAAACTCTTTGCCACGTTTCTTGGTCGATCCACATCATGCCCTCTTACAATTCCTGAATAATAGGCCAGTAACTGTAAAGGGATAGCTGCAAGAATAGGCATCAGGTATGGATGAGTTTCCGGAATATACATGACTTGATCGACTTCTTCCCCGATCAGTTCGTCCCAGGTTGTTGTAATTCCGATGACAAAGGCATCTCTTGCTTTTATTTCCTTAATGTTGCTTATCATTTTATCCATGACCTGTTGCTGAGTAGCTAGTACAATAACAGGAACACCAGGCGTGATCAAGGCCATCGTTCCATGCTTCAATTCCCCTGCTGGATAAGCGTCAGCATGAATATAGGCAACCTCTTGAAGCTTCAAAGCTCCCTCTAACGCGAGAACAAAATCGAGTCCTCTGCCAATCAAGAATAGATGCTCTTGGTCAAAAGTAACCTGAGCAAATTGATCGATGGCATCCTGTGTCATAATTAAGGTCGATTCCACATCACCTGGCAATTTCTTCAACGATTCTAACAGCATCGGAATTTTCGATACCCCTGGACCACCGCTTTTCTCCGCCAGCCAAATCGCTAACAATAGAAGGACCGTTAATTGAGAAGTATAGGCCTTTGTAGAAGCTACAGCCATTTCAGGGCCAGCCTTCGTATAGATCGTACTGTCAGCCAGCCTGGAGACCGTGCTGCCTACTGTATTAGTAATGGCAATCACTGAAGAGTTCCATTTCTTCGCTTCTCGAAGAGCAGATAAAGTATCCGCCGTTTCTCCTGATTGGCTTAGCACAATGACTACATTGCTCTCATTTAGTGGAGGATGGTCATAATAAAATTCTGAAGAATAACTGGCTTCTACTGGAACACCCAATAACTGCTCCATCACCTTTTTACCTATAATTCCCGAATGATAGGAGGTCCCACTGGCCACGATATCAATCTTTTTTATCTTTTTTACTGCTTCCTCATGCCAAATCCCCTCTAATTCTGGAAGTTTAATGCCTTCTGAAATTAATCTGCCTTGGAGAGTTTCCTCTAATGCTTTCGTCTGTTCAAAGATTTCTTTCAACATATAATGTTCAAAATCATTGAGCATGACGTCTTGCATATTCCAATCAACGAATGTCCGCTTTGGTTCAACCGTTTCGCCATCGACTCGTTTTACAATGACTTTACCCGGTGTCAGGATGGCCAATTCCCCATTCTTTATCGGATATATTTCTCGAGTATGAGGCAATAGGGCTGGAATATCGGATGCCAAAAATGACTCTTCTTTGCCAAATCCAATAACTAATGGATTGTCCTGGGATACAGCAACAATCGTATCTGCCTGGGCTTTGCACATGATAGCAAGAGCAAAGGAACCTTTCAGCATGGGCAGAATTGTACGTACTGTAACCTCAAGATCGCCCGTATCATGTTCCTCTAATAGATGTGGAATCACCTCCGTATCCGTTTCTGTAGTAAATTTATGGCCTTTCCGTATTAGCCCTTTTTTTAGAGAGGTATAATTTTCTATAATTCCATTATGTACGACAAAAAAACGTTCATCACAACCACTAAGTGGGTGGGAATTGTTAATGGATGGAACCCCATGTGTTGCCCATCGAGTATGACCGATCCCTATTGTCCCGGGCTGCAGAGGATCTCGAAGCAATAGGGAACGCAAATCCTTAATGCGGCCGATCGCCCTTTTCCGTTCTATCTTTTGACCATTTGATACAGCAATCCCCGCTGAATCATACCCACGATAATCCAGTTGATCCAAACCATCCAGAAGAATCGGTTGGACATTTTTCTTTCCAATGTAACCTACTATACCGCTCATTCACTCACCTCGTTCCACTTATGTCCTTTTTATTATAGCCGAAAGAATAACCCCTGGCGAATCGTTCACTCCATTAAACCAGTTTCCCATGAAATTTTCCAAAAATAACTATATAACAGTAATTGATTTTTCGCTTCTGTTACAGTACAATATAAAAATAGAGAGATTATTACATTTTCATTTCCTAGGGAGGGATTTTTATGGCAACGACCGGGCATGATTTAGTTCATAAGTGGATTTCTAAAAATAAAGAAATGGGATTAACAGATGATGAATTGCAATCTACATCCTTTATCTATGGAAACTCCATCTACTCCATCAAAAAAAATAACGCCGGACAATTGGAAATTCAGAATGAAGCAAGGAAGCTCATCGTTTTCCGTGATTTTATGGAAATGTCGGATGAATACATATGCCGAATTTGTGGCTCCGAATATGATAATAAGTTAGAAACCATTCGATGCTGCATGAATGACAACGAGTAATCATAAATAAGTGTAAGAAAGCTACTAGCGTAGCTCTATGCGTATAATACTTTCCGATAAGTGTAAAAAAAGACTTTCTTCTTCATAAGAGAAAGTCTTTTTGTTTATCATTAAACTACTCTACTCTTGATCGTATCATTAGCTTATTCATAAAAATCCTAGTTTTATTCACACAAGAGTGAATATTTACGGTTATATCAATATATTCATCTATCTGTATTTTGTCTGTAGAGAACACCAGCAAAAAATATTTATACGAAAAGGTCAACAAATTAATTGGATGATAATAAACTTTTAGTGAATGAAAGTTTTTCACATTTCATAAAAAACGATCATACGAGGAGGAAAAGGTATGAGTTTAGCTAACTGGTCAGATATTATTGAAATTTGTAAGGATGGCTTTCCCAAACAACCCCTGATAAAAGAACAAAAATTTCCTAGAAGCATTATTATTAAGCGTCAAAGAATGGATCTGGAATTTCCCATCGTAAAGGTCAAAGGAAAATAATTTCATTATTGGAAGATAAACAATGGGGACGATAATAGCCTCATCTGCCATTTATCGTCCCTCATTGAACATAGTATAAGTCCTTTTATCGCAGCTTCATTAAACCCATGATAGTCTGGATGTTCTCAATCATTCCAAAAGTTCTCGAAAGCTGCTGAGTCGCTTGCGAAATGGTGGATAAATTCATTTTCGGCATAGCGATTTTTTTTCTGGAAAACATGCCTCCCAAGGAAAGAGACCGGGATCTTTTGGGATACGTACTATAGGATCCGACGGAAGAAGGGAGACGGTTAATCATGCTGCGCACTACTTCAGGATTTGTTTTTACCCAGTCATTATTTTCCTTCAACCACTTTTTCAATTCTTGATTCTGATTGACATATTTCCGAAAAGTCTTTTTGTTCATTACCTTGCCTCCCCAATAGTTACCTTTGTCTATAAGATACGTTTCAAATCTTAGAATGGTATGTATCCTTGCCTACTATCCAAAAAAATTCCTGCTTTTTTCCCTATTCTTCAAACCAAACCTGAGTCAAGACTTAGATCAACAACATACATTGTGATGAAAACCTTGGTGAAAGGAAGAAAGAAAAGATGCAGCGCTTAATGTGTAAAGGAAAAATTCATCGAGCTACGGTCACCGAAGCAGACCTCGACTATGTAGGAAGTATCACAATTGATACATTGCTTATGAATGAAGCTAAAATACACCCTTATGAAATGGTGCAAATTACAAGTCTAAGAAATGCTGCACGATGGAAAACGTATGCCCTGCCAGCACCCGAAGGATCAGGAAAAATATGCTTAAATGGACCACCAGCCCATCTTTTTCAGCCTGGAGATCTCATTATTATCTTAAGCATGGGATTGTTTTCAGAGGAAGAACTTTGCAAACTCAAGCCAAGAGTCGTATTTGTTGATACCAAAAATCAAATCATCAAAGTAGAAGCACACGATCTAGTGCCCAAGGATGTGAAGGATTGATGGGAAATTCATATAAAGACAAGTGGAAAAAGTTCAATATCCTAAAAAAATCATCCTATTTAGCAAGTAAATTGCCTCAAACCAATAAAATGACTGAGAAAACTCTTTGGGAAATGGTAGATCAGCATAAGCAGGTGATCTTAAAACCGACTCAAGGAAAGGGTGGTGAAGGGGTCATTCAGGTAAGTAAAGAAGATAATGGGAAATACCAAATCCATACAGAAAAAAATATTAGATTTAAATCGGGAAAAAAGAAAACCTATTACTATATCAAAAAAATGATGAAACCTGCCATCTATATGGTGCAGGAGCGGATTCCCCTAGCTAAAGTAAGTGGCAGACCTTTTGATCTGAGAGTCACGGTTCAACGAAAAAGGAAATCCTCTTGGCGAATAACAGGAAGGCTTGCGAAAGTAGCCGGGAGCGGATATATCGTAACGAATATTTCTCGAAGCAAAGGAAAGGTCATCCCGATAGAATCGGCGATCCGTCAATCATCTCTTCGAGGTTACTCTACCTCCAACCTCCTGTCCAAGGTAGACAGTATCGCCCTAAAAGCGGCTAAACAGTTAAATAAGTCATTTCCTTGGTTGTGTACAGTGGGGATGGATATGGCCCTAGATTCCAAAGGGAAGGTATGGATCATTGAAGCCAATTTTACTCCTGACCACACCCTCTTCCTTCGGCTGAAAGATCGCTCCATGTATCACACCATCATGTCTTATGTAAAAAAATAAGTCGATCTATCGATCGACCTTAGCGTTTAACGTTTTTCCACACGATAGAAAGTCCCTGACGAAACAGACATGACCTCACCTTCCTCGTTTTCTACCACACACTCCATGAATAAAATCTTATAACCATCTTTCACATAGCGAGCTGTAGCAATTAATTTCCCTTGATGTGCCGTTTTTAGAAATGAAGTTTTTAGCTCAAGAGACACATATGGATTCTGTTTATTATGGATGGCAAGATGCCCCATAGCTGAATCAGCAATATAGGTATACATTCCACCATGAACCGTTCCGAGCGAATTCAGCATCATGTCAGTAATCTGACATTCAATCTGACAAGTGCGTTTTTCATCATCATAAGTAAATTGTAAATCGAGCAGATCAAATAGGGCAGGTCTATCTAGTTTCATGAGTAACTCCCTTCAAATAGCTTATATAAAACTTGAGTACCGCTGTTTTCTTCCCCTTTTTCTGCTAGTTGCTGATACAGCGATCGAGCCAGTTCCAGTCCCGGCGTCATCAGTCCCATTTCTTCCGCGGCTTGTAAAGCAATATTCATGTCTTTGATAAAGTGCTTCACATAAAATCCCGGTTCAAAATTACCTTCAATTATTCTTGGAGCAAGATTACTCAGCGACCAGCTGCCAGCTGCTCCAGATTCAATACTCTTTAATACATGTAGCGGATCCAACCCAGCCTTTTTAGCATAGGCGATCGCCTCACAAACCCCTATCATATTGGTTGCGATGGCAATCTGGTTGCACATTTTTGTATGCTGTCCGGAGCCTGCTTTCCCCTGATAGACAATATTTTTGCCCATTATTTCCAAAATAGGCCTTACTTCTTCAAAATCTTCTTCGTTTCCGCCAACCATAATCGATAAGCGAGCTTCCCTCGCTCCAATATCCCCACCCGAGACAGGGGCATCTAAAGCATGCATCCCTTTTTCTTTGGCTTCCTCATAGATATGGGCAGCAAGTGAAGGCATAGATGTGGTCATATCTATAAAATAGGAATTAGCTTGAGCATGACGAAAAATCCCGCTTTCCCCCAAATACACCTCTTCTACATCGGAAGGATATCCAACCATGGTTATGACTACTTTGGATTCAGCAGCAACCTCTGCTACCGTTTCCCTCCACTCAGCCCCTTCTTGGATGATCTCTTCCGCTTTGGCTTTTGTCCGTGTATAGACAAGAACGCGATATCCTGCTTTCAATAAGTGGCCAGCCATACTCTTTCCCATAACCCCTATACCAATAAAACCAACAATCGTATTCTCATTCGTTAATGCCATCTCTTTTTCTCTCCCATCACTAGACAAAATCAACCTAGAGAAAATTATAATTAACTTTTTCCAATTTCTCAATTAAGGGCATGGACATTCACCTTCTTTTACCCACGGCATAAAGTAAATGAAGATATGATCAAGGAGATGTCTCACTTCATGAGTAAACCCATTATAGGAATATTGACTTGGCGAGAAGGAACCCGTTTTGAAGAGCCCGGGTACATGAGAAGGCTTGTTCAGGAAGGGGGCGATCTTGATGCGATGATCTATGTATTTGCTTATCAGGATGTAAACCTTAAACAACGAAAGATACGCGGCTTTTTCCCCTCTGAAAAGGGCGGGTGGAAATCTCGACTTTTTCCTTGGCCGGATGTTGTCATCGATCGCTGCCGCAAAGGGGTAGAAGGGTACAAAAATCTCCGTCGACAAAAAGAATTATTCACCTATGCCAACAGTACTTATACAAACAAATGGACGGCAACTCAGCTCTTTTCACGTGAGGAGAACCTAAAGAGATGGATTCCTAAAACTATGGCTTACTCCTCTGCCAATTTAAATACCATGCTTAAGGAATATCCTCTACTCTATATCAAACCTGGAAATGGAACAGGCGGTCGCAGCATTCTTAAGATCGAACGTACGGAAAAAGGCTTTCATCTCTTAGGCAGAGCTCGAAATCTAGTGAAAAAATCAGCTCATTTCAGTTCAGCGGCTACCCTGATGTCATGGCTTAACCGCTGGGTCGATCAAGAAAAAATTCGCAACGGGCATTTTATGATTCAGCAGGGGCTTGATCTAAGTTTAGTTCCCGAACGGGTTGCTGATACCCGCCTGTTAATCCAAAAGGATGAGAATGGAGATTGGAGTATTACTGGATTAGGAATTCGAGTGGGACCAAAAGGAAGTCCCACTTCCAATCTTCATGGAGGAGGACGTCCTATTCCCTTTAAAAAGGTGATAACCGACCGGTTTGGCGAGGAAAAGGCGGTTAGCATTCTAGCCGAATGCCAGGAGTTGGCACATGAGGTCGTAAAAACAATAGAAACCTATTTTGGCAGCATGATGGAATTTGGTCTTGACATTGGGATTGATATAGATGGACAGGTATGGTTAATTGAAGTAAACCCAAAACCCGGACGGGAGATCTTTAAAGAAATGGGCCAATTGCAATTATATAAACAATCTATTAAACGCCCACTTCAATATGCCCTTCACTTGGTCCAAGCGAAGAATAACCCTGAGAAAAAAGAGGAACCCTTTATTCATGTCAGTAGTAATGCTGTACCACCAGCCCATCCCCATAAGTTAGGCCTTTCTGAATAGAAAGGCTCAGGCTGTCTCCTGATGAGACAGCCTTTTTCCGCATATTAAGACAACTGTTCAAGGCTTCCTTATCATTACATCAAGACATAACGATACACTGATTTTTCTTAGACAAATCCCTAACGTTTGCTAAAATAGAAGGAGGAAAGCGTATGATTATGAAATCCTCTGGAGGAAGATGCATTGAACCAAACCGTTTTGATCACCGGCGCATCCAATGGAATTGGATATGAATTAGCCAAGCTTTTTGCCAGAGATGGTTACAATCTCGTTCTTGTGGCTAGAAACCTGGAAAAATTACTGGAATTAGCAAACGAAATGAAGGGACAGTTTGGGACGAGCAGTACGATTATTTCAAAAGATCTTGCCCTGCCGGACTCCCCCCTAGAAATCGTGACTGTACTAACTGAAAGCAACCTATCCATCGATATTCTGATCAATAATGCCGGCTTCGGCATGTACGGAACATTTGCCCATATGGAAACTAACGAAATCATAAATATGATTCAGGTAAATATCACTTCCCTTACCCAATTAACTCACCTCCTGCTTCCCGGGATGATTCACAGAAAATCAGGAAAAATCTTGAATGTAGCCTCAACCGCTGCCTTTCAACCCGGGCCTTTAATGGCTGTTTACTATGCTACAAAAGCCTATGTTCTCTCTATCTCCGAAGCATTGGCCAATGAACTTCAACCACACGGGATTACCGTTACAGCACTTTGTCCCGGGCCAACGGATACAGGATTCACGACAAGAGCAAAGTTGGAGCAATCTAAGCTTTTTCAAGGTATGAATATGGATGCGTCAATCGTCGCAAGAATCGGATATGAAGGGCTTTTCAACAAGCACACCATTATCATCCCCGGTTGGAAAAATAGGCTGCTTTCCTTTTCTGTCCGTATCACCCCGAGAAGTTGGATCACGAAAATCGTTCGTAAATTGCAAGAAACAAGAAAATGAAAATGGATGATGGGACTGTTTCCATCATCCATTTTTCATTTTTAGGACTGTATTAAGAAATCTAACATAAATTGATTCGTCTCTTCAGGTTTCTCTTCATGTAGAAAATGTCCGCATTTCGAAATGGTAATTAAGGAGGAATTTTTTAGGGCATGATGAAGTTTGACGGAATGTTCATGAGGGATCACCAGATCCTTCTCCCCTGTCAAGATCAAAGCTTGATGTGGAATCAACTCATATTCCTGTTGCCTTTTTCCAAAATCAAATTCTTTCAACAGCGTGATGTATGACTGTTCAAAGCCTTGGGTGCTGACAGGATAAAGATATTGACGAATTTCTTCTTCTGTAATGGCTTCTGGATTATAAAAGGCGCTCTTCACGAACTGAAACAGGGCTTCATCCGTTAAATATTTGCGCTTAATGAGGGGTCGAACAAAATATTTATAAGGTAGATGAGCTAGGAGCCTGATCGAATAAGGGAGTTTATCGCGGTAGCCCGAACTCCCAATCAGAATCAATTTTTTTATCTGTTCTGGTTTTACTAAGCATAAGCGAAGACCAATTTCGCCACCCATAGAGCTTCCTACATAATTAATCTGCGGTAATTGCAGCTTGGAAATGAACTGTAGAATCGTATGGACATGGGATTCGATGGAATAGCCAGGACCTATCGGTTTTTCCGATAATCCAAAACCCTTCAGGTCGATAGCTATCACACGGAATTGTTGGGCTAATGCGTCCATATTATGGCGCCAAGTATAGGAATAGGCTCCTAAACCATGTACCATGAGGACCGGATCCCCTTTGCCCCTTTCCATATAGTGGAGACGTACCCCATCAAGATCAATAAACTTCCCTACCCACCCAAACTTAAATGGTTCAGTTGTCTGTTGTATTGATGTCATTTGCTTCACAACCATCCATTTTTTATATTTATCATAAAGTATGCCCAATCGGAAAAATGGTCATAAAAATTACTACACAAAAAATGGAATAGGTACCCCTGACCTGCGGTCTACATGAGTTGACGTTTTGCTAATAACAGCGTGAAATGAGTTACAACGAAAAGGAAGTGGTGTATACTGATGATATGAAACTAATTAGAATCATCTCCATATTTAAAATTGCTTTTATTTTATTTGCAGGAGGTTTCTCCCTTTTACCCGAGACACCCGTGTTCCAGGAATATTTTCAATTCCATAAAGGACTTGCTATCATAAAATCGAAACTTCCCAAACTTGATAAATCATGGAAAAAATGGATAGTCTCTCTTTACCAATGGATTTGCTGGAATCACCAAATTATCCTGCTGATCCTCCGAAAACGACTATTTTTTATGGAAAGCTATCAATTATGTTCTCAGAGAGGGTATTTAATCGCCTGTATACCCAAACATACTAGGTCGAACTACTTTTCTTTCTCCCCCATAACCTAAAAAGAAATCTGTTTTAGGAAAGGAGCGGAGGAAAGATGGGTGGTATCACTGTTGGGGATTGGATTAAGATCACTCTTGCGACCGCAGCCGGCATCGTTGCTGCTGGAATCGTTGGCTCACTTTTAAGCTAAATAGACAAACGGACACTCTGCGGAGTGTCTGTTTTTATTTCCAGTTCCACTGCATCTGTTCTTCTGCAAGCAGAACAGAACCGGAATACACCTCTTGGGCTTCCTTTACAAGGAGACCCCGATCGCCATAATGCGGCAAATGGGTCAGAATCAATTGTTTCGCCTTTGTACTTGCTGCCAGGAGTCCTGCCTCCTCTGAGGTTAAGTGTCCCTGAACAAGTCCTTTCTGTTCTTTGTATAGGCTCGCCTCACAAATCAGGACATCTGCCTCTTGGCAAAAGCTGGCCAGCGTATCGCTCCACCCCGTATCTGCCGTAAAAACAAGGGTAATAGTGGGACTGATAATCTTTATGGCTAAACAATAGGCTGGATGATTTGTAGGACAAAAATCCACGTTCCATGGACCTATTTGAACGGGATGATGGGCAAATATCCGATTTCCTGATGTGAATTCTTTATAGGTTAAGGTATGAAATAAGTTTTCTCCTTCCCCATGGGCATAAATAGGGAGCGCTTGCTTTCGATGTCCAAGAAGGTTTTGAATCATCATCGCATATTGCAAGCACCCGATATCGGCCATATGATCGTGATGATAATGAGATAATAGTAAAGCATCGAGTTGATCGATGCGGATCACACGTTGCAATTGGGATAATACTCCGCTGCCACAGTCAATCAAAACCCGAAAATCGTTTTCCTCCAGTAAAAAGGCGGAATTAGCCGAAGCTGCAGCTGGATAAGCTCCCCAACATCCTAGACAAGTTACTCTCATAAGTACACCTTCCCTTCCCATTAAATTCCTTATTGTTCCCGTAATGAATAAGGATCAACTCATCTAGACCGGTTGATCCTTATTCTTGATCCCATGAAGAATAATATCAACCATCATCTCAATCTCTTGATCATCATCCAACGACATTCCTTCTTCAGGAAACAGCACAAATTTAAAAAAGACATAACCTATCATCATGGAAACGATGGCTCGTGTAACCGCAAAGGGAGGGAGCGGTCGCAGTTCACCATTCTCGATTTTTGTTTTTACAAAAGCTTCAGCGATATTTCTGCCCACCCGGATAAAGTTCTCCACTATAGCATCTCTCAGCTCCTCATGGAATTGCATCTCTTGAATAATCAGCCGAATCCGATCCCAATTTTTCTCTACAAGCGATAGCCGATTCTTATAAATTTGATTGAGCAGCTCCTCTAAGGGCAGATCAGAGGCCATGAGTTCCTTGACATCCTTCAACAGAAACGGGGAAGCAAAACGCAAGACCATCGGGGCAACCAAACTGATCAAAATATCTTTCTTGGTTTTAAAATGACGGAAAATAGTTCCCTCCGCAACCCCTGCTTGCTTGGCAATCTCACTCGTGGAAGCTCCATGAAACCCTTTTTCAGAAAACAATTTGATGGAGGCCTCCATAATTCTTCGCTGTTTTTCGGTAAGCTGATCTTCATCCTTTAATTCTTCTATGAACTTTTGCATAATGTCATCAAATTTTGGCCCTTCTTTATTCATTTTGCCCTCCTTCTTCTGACTGCTGGTGCCCTACGTCCGTCAGGGCCTTCCCTTAATCCATACGTTTGCGGAATTTCAATACAGCGATCGTACAAATAAATAGAGTAAATACAGATAGCGTCAGCGTTTCCTGCCATAAGGTATTCAAACTGACTCCCTTTAAAAATATCCCCCTGAGAATTTCCAGAAAGTAAGTTAATGGGATCGCTCCGCCAATCCATTGAATAAAGACAGGCATCGTTTCACGGGGAAACATAAAGCCTGATAACAATACACTAGGCAGGATAAAAGCAAAAGACATTTGCATGGCCTGCAGCTGCGTTTTAGCCACAGTGGATATAAGCATTCCGATGGCCAAGGTGGTAATAAGAAATAATAAACTGAGTGTAACCAGAAGCGTTATACTCCCTTTTACGGGTACACCAAACCATGCCACTCCCATAATCAGCACGATGCTAAAAGAAATCATCCCGATCCCTACATAAGGAATCAACTTTCCAATAATCAACTCTACCGGTCTTACAGGAGTCACCACAAGCTGTTCCATCGTTCCTCTCTCTTTCTCTCTAACGAGAGCAAAAGCGGTCAGAATCGCTGTAACATTTTGCATGATCAGTCCGATCAAAGCAGGAATATTAAAGACTAAACTTTCCATATTGGGATTAAACAATACCCGGGATTCTAGGGCTATTGGCGTTTCTATCGGTCCTAGCCCCTGCTTCTCCAACTTTTGCAATTGAAGAGAGGTCGATTCATTCTGAACAATGAACTGTGCATTAGCAAGCGCTGTCCTTGCAGCATTCGGATCTGATCCATCAATAAGCAGCTGCAGCTTCGTCTCCTTCCCTGTATCCAGCCGGGTGCTGTAATCGGCAGGGATCACAAGGGCCACTTTTATTTTCCCTTTATCAATCAATTCCTGCAACTCTTTATACCCTTGCGTTTCATAGACATAATCATAGTACTCCGTATGGACAAACCGCTGGACGATTTCACGGCTATGTTGAGAACGATCCTGATCCCATACCGCCATCGGAAGATGATCAATATCTGTGTTTACGGCATATCCGAACAATAAGATCATCATAATCGGCATCACCAGGGCAATGGCTAGAGAGGGAGGATCTCGCCGGATTTGTAAAATCTCCTTCTGCATAATAGCACGCAGCCGAATGAGACTGAACCCCGCTTTAAAGGCTTGCTTCATATGCCTTGCACCTTCCTTCCCTGCTCCTGTTCTTGGTGAACCAAGTGGATAAATACTTCTTCCAGATTCGGCAGGTTAAACTCCTTCTTCAACTGATTCGGTGTCCCCTCTACTAACAGCTTGCCAAAGAAGATAAATCCAATTTTATCGCAAGTTTCGGCCTCATCCATATAGTGGGTACTCACCAGGATCGTGATTCCTTTTTCTGATAAGGAATGAATGACCTGCCAAAAGATTCTCCTGGATACAGGGTCTACCCCGGCTGTCGGTTCATCCAATATTAAAATTTCAGGTTCATGCAAAAGGGCACAGGATAAAGCCAATCGCTGCTTCCAGCCGCCTGACAAAGACCTCGCAAGCTGCTTTTCCCGTCCTTCAAGCCCTGCCATGGAAATTAATTCCACCTTACGCTCCATCGCCTTTTGACCGGTAATTCCATAGATGCCCGCATAAAAATCTAGATTTTCTTCGACGGTCAGCTCTTCATACAGGCTGAATTTTTGTGACATGTAGCCAATGTGATGCCGTATGATTTCTGTATCCTTCACCATGTCATAGTCCAACACCGTTCCTTCGCCTGAGCTGGGGGTCATCAAGCCGCATAGCATCCGAATGGTCGTTGATTTCCCAGATCCATTTGGCCCTAAAAAGCCATAGATGCATCCTTTAGGAATGGTGATGCTTATATCCTGCACCGCCTTTAGAGATCCGAATGACTTTGTCAGCTGCTTACATTGAATAGCTAGGTTTTGCTCCATCATGGAGATTCACTCCCTGCAAACGTGATATCAGCTGGCATTCCCGGCTTTAGCTTTCCCCACCCTTCTAAAAGCTCAATGGTAACTTCAAATACCAATTTGGTTCGCTCATCCGGCGTCTGGACATTTTTAGGTGTGAATTCTGCTTGCTCCGCTATGTGCTTGACCTTCCCCTTGAAAGCTTGCTCCGGATAGGCATCAACCGTTATCCTCACTTCTTTTCCGATCGCAACTTGTTGCAGCTTTGCTTCGGGCACATAAACCTTCAATTCCAGCTTTCCTTCCTCATATAAGGTGAAGAGCTGATAGGAAGGTTTAAGCACTTCGCCTTTGGTTACATTTTTTCTGACTACTACACCTTCAACTGGACTTGTAACAATTGCTTTCGTCAAAGCAATTCTTGCCTGTTCTAACCGGGCTTCAGCCATGGTTTTCTGAGCTACCAGCTGTTTAATGGCAGGGGCCGTTGCCCCTTCTTTTAATAAGTCAAGCTGGGCTTCTGCCGTTTTTTCTTGGGCTTGTGCTGATTTGATTTGTGCAGCTACAGCCTCCTTTTCCTTATCTGTCGTACGCAACTGGGCTTCCTGAACCTTCACTTGGCCCTGTAGGTTGTTTACAGATGCAAGTGCCTGTTCAACAGCTTCACGTTGAGCTTCAAAGCGCTCTTGACTTTCCACACCTTTATTAAATAAGATTTCCATATCTTGCAGTTTCTTTTGCTGAAAATCCAATGTTGATTTTGCCCCATCCAACTGACTCATGGCCTGCTCTACAAGAGCTTGCCGCTGTTCTCGAGTAGTATCTATTTTTGCATGCTGTGATTGAAGCTGTTGAATCTGTGCCTGGCTTTGTTGTATCTGATAGAGGGCCTTTGTCAACTCCTGTTTTCTCGCTCCGGCCTTGATCTCCTCTAAGCCAGCTTGAGCCAATGCTACAGCTGCTTGTGCTTCCTTCACCTGCTGATCAAGAAAGCGCTGATCTAATATGGCAAGGACATCCCCTTTATGAACACTTTTTCCTTCGTCAGCGTTCACTTGTTGAACAGCTCCCCCAATTTCCGTTAGGATAGGAACCTCTACGCCTTCTACCGTCCCAGAATAAAAAGACGTTTCCTCATTTCCACATCCCCCAAGCAGAAAGGAAAATACAAGGCCTATAATTACCCATATTTGTGTGTGCATAAACTCCCCTCCAATAAATGAGTGATTACTCACTTTAAAATTACTCCGATTACTTCCTTCTGTCAACCCGATACTGAGCCCAAAGTCACGGGAATTTGAATTCAACTCACAGGAAATATGATTCAACTCACGCAAAACCACCAGCGTTGCGTAAAAAAAGAAAAAGCTATCCCAAAATGTCAGGTATAACCGACCTTTTAGGATAGCGTAATACTATGCGTACATTTCTTCTCTTAATTTTTTCACATCTTCACTTGCCAAATATTCATCGTAGGTCATCATTTTATCGATAAGTCCCTTTGGCGTTATTTCTATGATCCGATTAGCCACCGTTTGAACAAACTGATGGTCATGGGAGACAAACAGAGCTGTACAGTCCATATCAATCATTCCATTATTCAAAGAAGTGATCGATTCCAAATCTAAATGGTTCGTTGGTTCATCTAAAATCAACACGTTGGCCCCGGTAAGCATCACCCGCGACAACATACATCGAACCTTCTCACCTCCGGATAAGACACTCGCCTTTTTCAAGGACTCTTCTCCAGAGAACAGCATTCTGCCTAGGAATCCACGGACAAATGTTTCATCCTGGTCTTTAGAATATTGACGTAGCCAATCAACCAGATTCAGCTCCACTCCTTCAAAATAAGCGGTGTTATCCTTAGGGAAGTAAGCTTGACTCGTGGTCACACCCCAGGTATATTCTCCTGAATCCGGGGTCAATTCCCCCATTAGCACTTGGAATAGTGTCGTTTTGGCCAATCCATTCGGTCCGACAAAGGCAATCTTATCCCCCTTATTGACGACAAAACCGATATGGTCCAGAACCTTTTCCCCATCCATTTCTTTGGAAATTTGGTCCACGGTTAGGATTTGCTTACCTGCTTCCCGTTCGGGCTTAAAATTAATAAATGGATATTTTCGGGAGGAAGGTTTGATATCTTCTAGGGTCAGCTTCTCCAACTGTTTCTTACGTGAAGTCGCTTGCTTCGCTTTGGATGCATTGGAACTAAAACGCGCGATAAACTTCTCTAGTTCCTTTCGCTTTTCGTCTGTCCTCTTGTTTTGATCCCTTGTCAATTGAAGAGCTAATTGACTGGATTCATACCAGAAATCATAGTTCCCTACATAAAGCTGAAGTTTTCCAAAATCAATATCCGCGATATGCGTACAAACCTGATTTAAAAAGTGACGATCGTGAGAAACGACAATGACGGTTGTATTATCGTCAATGTTCAAAAGGAAATTTTCCAACCAGACAATCGATTCGGCATCCAAATGGTTCGTCGGCTCATCGAGAAGAAGATTATTTGGCCTGCCAAATAAAGCCTGGGCTAATAAAACACGGACCTTTTCATTTCCGCTTAATTCCTTCATCTTTTTGTCATGAAGATCTTTTGCAATCCCTAGTCCCATCAATAGTTCAGCGGCTTCCGCTTCCGCTTCCCAACCATTCAGATCACCAAATTCCCCCTCTAAATCCGCTGCCCGCATGCCGTCTTCGTCCGTGAAATCGGCCTTAGAATAAAGGGCTTCCTTTTCTTCCATAATATCGTATAGTCTTTGGTGTCCCATAATCACGGTTTTGAGAACTTCAAACTCGTCAAATTCATAATGATTTTGCTTTAATACAGCAAGCCGTTCGCCATTCGGAATTATCACTTCTCCTTTGTTGGCATCGAGCTCCCCAGACAATATTTTTAAGAATGTAGACTTCCCAGCCCCATTTGCCCCTATCAATCCATAGCAATTTCCAGGAGTGAACTTTATATTCACATCTTCAAATAATGCACGCTTACCATATCGTAACGTAATGCCACTTGTACTAATCATTTAAAAATCCTTCCTAATCAAAGATTTGTATTCTAAATATATATTGTATCATAGACTGCCTCGTTTACAATGCAGATGACGCGAAATCGTAAGGAATAATAAATATAGGCCTCCCCGAAAAAAATAGTTTAGGGGAAGGCCTTTTTTGAGCGATTATCTAGTCGGGTGGTTGTTTGGTTTAATGATCTCCGTGATTTCCTTTGCTAGGGTTGGTAATGACAAAACGTTCTTGCGGAAAATATAAATAATCAATTTTGATCCCATCCAACAGATCATTGGTTCTATCCAAAATCACATCAATTTCTTTGTCGGTTTGCACTACCTCATCGTTCTCACCTGCAACATCTAAATCCAACCCATAGTGAGCATGGTCTCCGTGAGAATGACTAATAATGACACGTATCATCTTCCCTTGAGAATCTTCCACGGCTAGAATTTCCTTCAACTTCTTCGCTGCGTTTCTTGTAATCTTACACTTCATAAACTGACCTCATTTCCATTTTTCATCCTAAAGCCAGTATTGTCCAATGCCGGTGGTTCAATACTCGTCTTTATTCTATGAAATTTGCCTAATCTAGTAAAGTATTACTTAGCTGCTAGTTGAACCGTGCAGCGGGAAAGCATTTAACTATGCTTTCCCCTACGCTAGTTTAAGCTACCGTTTCAATAAACGCAGTCCATTTAATATGACTAAAATAGTGCTCCCTTCATGCCCAATAACACCCAATGGCAAGGAAAGATTTTGAGACAAATTAGACAAGATCAGTAGAATAATGATGCTCAAAGAAAAGACCATGTTTTGTCTAATGACCCGTTTCGCTTTTCTGCTGGTCAGAATGGCATCAGGAATTTTATCCAAGTCATCATTCATCAAAACCAAATCCGCTGTTTCGAGTGCGACATCACTGCCTGTTGCCCCCATGGCAATCCCCACCGTGGCCGTAGCCAAAGCAGGTGCATCATTTACCCCGTCCCCAAGCATGGCCACTTTACCAAATCTGTCTTTCAACTCTTTGACCTTTTCCACCTTGTTTTCCGGTAACAGCTCGGCAAACACATAATCTACACCTGCTTCTGCAGCAATCGCATCTGCTGTGGTCTTCCGATCCCCCGTTAACATGACGACGGAGATCCCCATCTCTTTTAGTCGCTGAATGGTCGCTTTCGTTTCCTCACGAATGGTATCTTGGACAGAGAGGATTCCCGCTAGGCCTTTTTCATTTCCAACATAAATTACCGTTTTCCCTTCACCCTCAAACTGTGAAGTCATCTGGCAAACCTGATCTGTCATATGAGAAGCTTCGAAAAACGCGGCCTTGCCGATCCTCCATGTTTGACCTGCATATTCTGCTTCAATGCCAAATCCAGGATGGGCTTGAATCTGAGCAGGACGGACAAAGTCGACTCCACACTCTTTCGTTTTCTGTACAATGGCCAAACTGATCGGATGTTCGGACAAACTTTCCATCGCACCGGCAATTTCCAACAATTGATTGTCACTGTAGCCTTGAAGCGGGACGATATCTTTAACCCGTGGACGACCTTGAGTCAATGTTCCTGTTTTATCCACCGCAATCGCCTTAATCTCCGATAAGTTCTCTAAATGAGCTCCCCCTTTAAATAAAACGCCTTTTCTTGCTGCGCTAGAGATTGCGGAGAGCATGACAGGCATAATTGAAGCAACTAAGGCACAAGGTGAAGCCACAACGAGAAATACCATCGCACGGTACATGGTTTGCTCCCATTCCCATCCCAATAAGAGTGGAGGAAAGCTAATCAACAGCACAGTAATAGAAAGAACTGCCTTCGCATAAATCCGTTCAAATCGCTCCATAAATTTTTGAGAAATCGGTTTCTCACTTTGAGCTTCCTGCACCATACGTATAATTTTAGAAAAAAGGGTGGACTCACTCGTGCAGGATACCTTGATCATCAATGATCCATGCCCATTTAAAGTACCGGAAAAGACAGCATCATTTTCACCTTTTTCTACCGGAATGGACTCTCCAGTAATAGCTGCCTGATTAATGAAAGATGCACCTTCCAGGATCACCCCATCTGCTGGAATACGTTCCCCAGGCTTTACGATGACCAAATCACCCATCTTCAATTCTTCAATTTTCACCCATTCTTCTTTGCCTTCATCATATCTCAAGGCCATTTCAGGCTTCATGTCCATGAGTGAAGCAATATCCCGATAGCTTTTCGCCATCGTATAGCTTTCCATTACTCCGCTTAGGGCAAAGATAAAAATTAAGATCGAACCTTCCAGCCAATACCCAATACTAGCTGCCCCAATCGCTGCCAACAGCATGAGAAGATTGACATCCAGCTCGCGTTCATGGACCAACGTCAATATTCCATCCTTGGCCTTCCTATAGCCCCCGAGAAAATAGGCGGTCAGAAATAAAAAGATAGATACTGAAGAAAAATAACTATCCTCTAGCATCCATGCTGCTAGTGTCAAAAGACCGCTACCGATTACCGATAGTCCTTCTCCATGCTTTTGTAACCACATTGAGGTTTTTCTTTTTTCTTTTTGAAGTTCACGCTTTTCCCCCACCATGGTACCGGACTCTTTTATTTTCATCTCCATCATCGTTCTCACCTCTTGATAATGAATTTCATTTTTCCTACCCTTAAAACACCCGATGCTGCTGTCTCTAGAGACAGCAGCATCTAATTAAGAATGATTATTATTATTTTTACCCTATCAAATATTTTTGCATGAAGGAAACTTTATATTACTATTATATGCTTGGTACAAAGGGATTGTAAACCTCATTTTACAAATATTAGTTAAATGAGATTGACAATCAATATCCCACAACATATAATAAAAATGATAATTATTATTAATTAAACCGAGGTGCTATGACATGGACATTCAAACCTTTGAAATCCTTCTTTTATCTGCCCTGATCATCATCACTCCTTTTATGTTGCACACTATCCACAAGGTGAATAGATAAAAGCCCACGAACTAGATCGTGGGCTCTTTTCTTTTCTGGGTAACTCCATCTAAATTTTGAATCGATTCACCTGCTCCTGTAATTGCTCTGCCATTTGAGCCAATACTTCCGATGCAGAATTGATCTCTTCCATGGTTGTCGATTGTTCAACAGATGCCATAGCGACTTCCTGTGTATCCGCCGATGCCACCTCAGCTAGACGTGACACTTCTTCAGCTGCTATGACGATGTGCTCGGATCCAATAGATATCTCTTTTGCATACATGGTGATCTCTCCGATTTGATCTTTTACATCATCGATGGCCCCGATAATTTGGGCGAATGCCCCGCTTGTCTCCTCCACCACTTTTCGCCCTGTTCCCACTGCCTCTGTACTTTCTTCCATTGAATTTACAGCATGGGAAATTTCCTGATTGATATGAATGATCAGCTTTGATATTTCTTCCGCCGAGACGCTTGATTGTTCCGCAAGTTTTCTCACTTCATTAGCTACAACTGCAAATCCCCGTCCATGTTCACCCGCTCTAGCTGCTTCGATCGCCGCATTTAGTGAAAGTAAATTCGTCTGTTGACTAATATCATGTATCGTTTGAATGATGCCGCTAATGGTTGTGGATTGATTTCCTAGCTCGCGAATGACATGTTCTGTCCTTTTTACCTTATCTGAAATACTGGACATTTGTTCCACAACCTCGTTTAGATTCTTTTCCCCATTATGCGCAAACTGTGTAGCCGATTCAGAATCCCGATTGACTTTGTTTACGTTTTCTGTGATTTGTTTTACCCTATGATTCATATCTTGAATCTTCCCAATGGTTGATAGTACACTATTCATCTGGTTTTGTGATCCATCCGCAATTTCCTCAGAAGCTATGGCAATATGTTCGGTAGCCTTTGTACACTCGTTCGCGCTGGCTGTCAGTTCTTGAGAAGAAGCTGCCACTTGCTCAGAGACTTCATGAACCTGTGAAAGCATATTTCGGAGCTGATCCATCATTTGATTAAACATAGCAGATAACGAACCAATCTCATCTTTAGCCTTAACCAGAACATGAACCGTCAAATCCCCTTGTTCAGCCTCTCTCATCGCTCTAACCAGATCACGAATTGGTCCGGTAATTTTACGGACGACCGCATATCCAACCAAAATGGATAGGAGAGAAGCCATGACTGAGATGATCTGCATATTCAGCTTAATTTTTATAATTGGCATCAATAAATCATCCAGGTAACTTCCTATGGCGATGATATTTCCATTAGAGAGCGACTCAAAGGCCACAACCTTTTTTTCCCCATTCCAGTCGTATTCAATATAACCCGTTCCTTCTGTAATAATCGTTTCTACGAATTTTTCCCCAGAGAGATCTTTCCCCTGTGTATTGGGATCTGGATGAACGAGAACCTTGCCTTTAGAGTCAAGCAAATAAGCATAACCCTGCATCCCTTGCGGTTGAAAATACTTCTCTTTTACCTCATGAATAATTTGTTCAACTTTAGCATGATTTTCCTTTTCCTGAGTGATGACCGCATTCAATTCCTGAGCTTTGGTATGAGTCATATACCTTAAATCATGTGAGGTCAAAGAATAAACGGCTTGATAAGCAGTTTGATAACTAAGAAATCCAACAGTTAAAACTGGAATTAACGTAATCACAAGAACGGTAAAAATTAGTTTGAATTTAATCGACTGATCATTGAACCAACGGTACATGTACAAACCCCCTACTTTTTTCCCCTATGTTTAGTTCTATTATAAATGGAAAAGCTCTCACTTACGAAACAAACTTTGAATAATATTGGAAATTAAATTGATTTTAAATCTATTTTGAAACATCCACCTGATAAATTACACCGATAGCTACTTTGATTTTCAATATAAATCTATTTTTTTT
>JAKFCU010000044.1:0-71720 GCA_036676475.1 Brevibacillus sp. | reverse complement strand
AGATGATAGGAAATCTATCAATCATGTGACATAATACTAGTAAAGAAAGAGGAATTTGGGGAGGGAAAATAAGATGTTTAAACGTTTATGGAAAAATGAAAAAGGTTTAACGTTAATCGAACTGTTAGCGGTTGTCGTTATTTTGGGGATCATTGCAGGGATTGCTGTGCCGAGTATTGGGGGATTGATTGATAACTCGAAGCAGGATGCACATGTAGCTAACGCTCGACAAATGATAGCATCAGTGAAAATGGTTATTTCATCAGAGGCCGTATTACCAACATCTACTACGGTAACTTCTCGCCATATACCATTACAATATTTATATGATAATGGCTATTTGGATGCAATTGCAGATCCAGATAATACGACTGATGGCTATGTTGAGGGATCTGCAACATTACCAGCTATAGATGCGGCTGCACCCACTACCGGTTCTTATGTCACTGTTAATAAAAGTGCGGCTAATGTTTATACTTATTCCGTTAAATTAGTAAATGCATCGAGAGGAGTTCAGACTCTAGGTACTGGTGTTACTGGTACAGCTGGGACTGCTGTTGCAGAAAATCTATTAGCTCGTGGTGTTGTAGTACCTTAGTAAAAAATCTTTAGAACAACCCTCCCCCGAGGGTTGTTCCCCTTTTAACTATCATAATCGAAGTACTGATTCGCTGAATATCCTACTATTTTCCTGTAATTTTATAATCATTTCTCTATTCAGATCCTTCTATTAATGTAGTAGATTTAAGAGTTCCCCACATGAAATGAATTGTTTGGTTGAATTTACAGCAGCATATCTTTTCACGATTTCACCGTGACAGGTGGGATGGTCAAAGGAATTGCTGATCGCCTGGTCATTGATTTCTTTTTTAGAGATTACTTTGGATTTGTGGCTTTACTAGCCTACTTTTTCGGAAACGATTGGGTAGCATGATATTTCAGCATGTTTCTACAAAAATATGAATGGGTGATTCGTATGCCGCTATCCTTTGTCCTTCGCAATAAAAGAAGAGTGAGCCTGATCATAAGAGATCATGTGATCCGTTGTTTGGATGTGAAAAATCGGAATTTGCAATCCATTCGATTATGCGGAGAACGCTATTTGCCGGAAGGATTGATTCGCGAAGGGAAAATTACGGATATGGAAACGCTTCAAATCATTCTGGAAGAGTGCATTCAAGAATGGGGCATCCAAAAGTGTGAGGTCCAATTTCTCGTTCCCGATCCCTTTGTGGTCGTACGAAAACTGCACATCCCGGAAGATGTGTTGGATGCGGAAGTGAAAGGATACTTTTATATGGAAATCGGGGCAAGCATCCATCTTCCTTTTGAAAATCCCGTGTTTGATTATGAAATTTTGAGCATGCAAAATAATAAAAAAGAAGTGCTTTTTTATGCTGCGCCTGAAAATATTGTTGTCGATTATGCCAATTTGCTAGAAAAAGTCAAGTTAAAGCCGGTTGCGGCGGATATTTCTTCTTTGGCGATTTATCGTCTATACCATCAGCTGGGCCGGGCCCTAAAGGATGATCATTTGCTGTGCATCCAATTCGATATTCAGTCGGTCAACATGGGGATTTTTAAAGAATATCAGCTCGTCTTTATGCGTCATTTAAAAATGAATATTGATTTGGCCGGATGGAACTTGCAGCGGGATGATTTGGGCATAGAGACACTCAAATGGTCAGGCGATCCGGATTACTTGCAGGGGGAAATTCAAAATATGATCGGGGAAATTGAGCGGGTGATGAATTTTTACCGGTATTCATTAAATCAGGGGAAAGAAGAAATTACCCGAATTCTGATTACCGGAGATCATCCTGATTTGGAATCAATCGAGCAAAGATTAAAGGATATGATGGATGTCCCGGTGGATTCGTTTGGCGAGGATCTCTTTGTTACCCTGAAAGGGGATCCGATATTACTCCGCTACTACTTGTCTTTAGGTCTAGCACTTAAAGAGGTACAGTAAATGTTAGTCAATATCAACCTTTTGCCGCAGCGGAAAAAAAAGAGTATCTCACATCTAGTCCTATTGGTCTTTAGCTTCTTTATTTTATTTGGCGGAGTTATTTGGCTTTACTTCCAGTACCAATCTCTTCAGTTGGAGCTGTCGACAGCCCAACAGCAATTAACCATGACCAAAAAGCTTCGGGAGGTCCAAGAGCAGAAAGCGAATCAAACCGTGGCTTCTACTGCGGTTAGTCAATTGGAAGGGATCATCAAATGGATCGAACAAAAGCCTGTATCTACGGTATTGGTTTTGCATCATTTAGTTTCAGCTCTCCCAAAATATGGACTTTTTCTCAATTATCAATATACGGATGAAGGGACAATCAATATTTCCGTCCAGTTTGATACGCTTCACGAAGTTTCTGCATATCTGCACGAGTTGGAAAGCGATCCGATCATTCAAGAGATCAAGCTTGGAAATGTAGCCGCTTCACCCATGACTCCACCGACTGCTTCTGTGGGGACCGGGGAGCTATCAATAGCAGATGAAGATAAGGCACGGTTTATGCCTCGATATACAGCACAGTTTCAAATTAAGCTCCATGTAGAAAAAGTCAAAGAGGAGAAAGGAGAGGCCAAATAATGCAGATGGATGTTTCCTGGAAACGAGTGGTCGTCATCTTTGTCTCTCTCCTTTTGCCAACTTCCCTGATCATGGGTGGGTATTACTTATTTATCAAACCCTTGCAAAGTCAGATTGAGCAGGTACATCAGGAGATTAAAACCGAAGAAAAGCTAGCCTCGATTATACAGCAAAAGGGTGACCAAAAGGCAGCAGTCTTATTACAAAATACCGCCCATTTACAGCAAAAGGTTCCTGTTGCTCCATTAGTTGACCAGTTCCTGCTTGATTTGGAAAAAGCAGAGGTCTTATCTGACAGTCTGATTCTTTCTTATGGAATCAGCGATGGGGATGAAACGTTCAAGAGCGAGGAAAATTCCACGACCAATGAGATTCAAAACCCTTTGAATGAAACAAAAGAGCAGCCTTCCGATTCAGCACAACCAAACGAAGCTTCACCACTTCCGCAAGGAATCAAGCGTTTAACCGTTAATTTGTCGGTTACATCGCCCAATTATACACAAATGGAACAATTTTTGACGCGAATGGAGAAGCTGAAGCGGGTAACGAATATTGAATCACTTTCCTTTACCGGGAATCCGGAAGTGATGGTCCTAAGCGATCAAAAGCCAGAAATGAACTATACGGTTCAGGTTTCTACCTTCTATGCTCCTCAGTTGAAGGAGTTGATCAAAGATTTGCCTCATATCGAATATCCCGAGCCGAGCCATAGAACCAATCCCCTTTCTTGGAATGAGGTGCTAGATGAAAAGACTTTGCCATCCAGTCCTTAATCAAAAGGGAATGACGATGATCGAGCTGCTGGCCGTCATCGTCATTCTGGGGATTTTGTCAGCGGTAGCTGTTCCCCTTATGGGGAATTTGATCCAAGAAGCAAAGGATCGTGCGTTTGTGTCGAATGCCTACAGTATGAAAGAGGCAGCATCCTTGAATATTAGGGCACAGCTGAAGGCGATGGAGGAATCGGGTAGCCCAGTAAAGATTTATTATCATCAGTTAGTCAATCAAGGTTTTCTTGAACCATTCCGTGATCCTGATACTGGGGAGATGATGCGGAGTGAAGTCGACATCGATGATCAAGAAAAATCTTACGTAGAAATTCGTGCTGATCATGGAAATATTACATATTTTATTTTTCTAAAAGGATTTGAAAGACAAATTGGAACAGCAGACGTGCCTATTTTGGTCGACGATATAAAGGATACATCAATTATTAATACTCCTTAAACCAATTAAGAGATGACTCCTCGTCCATCTCTTTTCTCATTTTATTTAATTTATTCTTTCAGGAGGAACACCGTTGGACACGATCATCTATATTTTCGTCATTCTATTTTTCTTAATTCTATCCTCCTTCCTCAACGTGGTCGCCATCCGCATTCCGAAAGGGGAATCGATTGTTTATCCTGCTTCACATTGTGTAAAGTGCCATCATCCATTAGGACCATTAGACTTAATTCCTGTACTTAGTTTTCTTGCGTTAGGGGGAAAATGCAGATACTGTAAGACTAAGGTTTCTCCGGTATATCCATTGGGTGAGATATTCACGACCAGCCTGTTTGTCTTTACTTATGCTCAAATTGGGTTCAATCAAGAATTATGGATTGCCATACCATTAATGGCCTTATTGGCCACGATCACCATCAGTGATCTTTTATATCAAATCATCTCAAACAAAGTGAACATATTCTTTTTTGCCCTGTTCAGTTTGATTCACCTATTTTACCAGCCGTTACCTTACACAAATTACTTGTTGGGAGTGCTCTCTGGCGGCGGACTTCTCCTCCTTATCGCTTTGATTAGTCGCGGAGGGATGGGGGGCGGAGATATAAAATTGATGGCGGTCGTTGGCATGGCGATCGGATGGAAGCTGACGCTGCTCTCTTTTTTTATTGCTTCTTTCATTGGGGGGACTGTCGGAGGCTTTCTGTTGTTGGCGAAAATTGTAAAAAGGAAACAACCGATTCCCTTTGGACCTTTCTTAGCATTAGGCATTTTTCTTGCTTATTTTTGGGGTAATGACCTGATCCAGGCTTATTTGGATTTTATTCTTCGGCCGTAATTAGATTTTAAGTTCTATTAATCTCTCATTCTCATAATATAGAGTAACAACCTCTATTTAAGGAGAGATGATCGTGGACAAGAATCGGGCGAGAATTACGATTAAGCTAGGACAAGCCAATGAGCTAAAGAGCGGAACTCCTTTACCTAAAAAACAGGAGAAAAATGCTAAGGAAGAAAAGCAAGAGTGGATCAAATCAAATGAAGAGATAGAGAGTCGGACTGAAGAAACCGAACCAGAGCATCTCCCGGAAGAAGATGTAGAGCCTTTGCCAGCCAAGAGTGAAATCTCCGCTAGCAAGGAGTCAGCAGACGAGTTCAAATCCTATGGCACAAAATATGCTTCTTTTGAGGACGAAGAGAGTTTTGCAGGCCGACGATTGGGTCCATCCCGCTTGAATAGCGGAAGAGAAAAAAATGCTAAAGGCTTGATTGGAGTCTTAGCTTCTGTTTTGGGCGCTGTGGCACTTGGCGTTGTTTTCGGGTATATTGTCCTTTCCTTTTTTAAATCCGGAATGCTAGACAACCCTGCAACTCCCCCTAAGCCTATTTCAGAGACTGTGGAGACAGGGAGTGGTCAAGGAACTCTGCAGACGAAACTGCAGGAAAATGCTGAAACTGGCACGTTGCCTGGAGAAGCGAAAATAACAACCGTTTCTATCACCCTTCCCTCTTCTACTTACTATATGGTGCAAGGAGGAGTTTTTCAGGATCAGGCAAGCGCCACCCCTATTTTAGAGAAAATTAAGAGTAAAGGTTGGCCAAGCAGCTTTTCCGGGGAAAAACCCGCCTACCTTTTCTTGGGCATAGCAGTTAACCGGGATCACGCCTTGGCTATCGCAAACCATTTTCAGGAAATGGATGTTTATATAAAGGAATTCAAGATTGAGCCAAAAACCATTTTGGCAGGGGCAACTACAACTCAGGAAGAATGGGATCAATGGTTTAAGCAGGAGCAGCTATTTGCAACGATCTTAGGAAATGCAATCGGTGAAGGGCTCACCGCTGGAAAGTTGGGCGGGAATCAGTTGAAGGAAATTACGGAAGCCCATCGAACCTTGCTGCAATACGGCAGAGAATGGGTGAACAAGCTTCCAGAGTCCCAGCAGTCCTTAGGAAATCGCCTGCTTAATGATTACACCAAAGGGGTTTCTGCCATGGAACGCTATCAGAAGCAGCCGGAAGCGGGACATCTATGGCAGGCTGAACAGGCTTTATTGGATGGGTTTCAGAGTAAAACGCAACTGCTTTCTTCATTTAAATAAGGGGAGTTATCCTGATTGGATAGCTCTTTTTTTATACTTATCAGAAAGTATTATGCGCGGTCGCACATAATTGCAACATATCCTAGCATAACTCGCTCATTTATCCCAGGATCTCGCTCATATCTGGATAATTTTCAATAAGAATAAGTGGAATACACATGAAAATAAAATGAAATAGTTATCAATCTTGCAGGAAGTATAATTATAATAAAAAATATATGTCAATATTCACTCGAACTAAACGTTACTCGGCGGACACCTATCTTATCATGAAAAGTAATTGAAAAATTTGCAGAATCTCCAAAAAGAAAGAGCGGGTTAACAGGGGAGAGGTCTAACCTTTTTAGAATCTCCTTTAGGTATTCCCTTTCTATTCCCAATCTAGACCCATGAATGCTCTTTCAACCTAAAAGCACGATTTTTCTTTCTCTTTCAACCTGAAACACATCTTGTCCATCCTAAGGTGTTTTGCTAAACTGATGAAGACACAAGGGTAAATATTTCCTTTTCTCAACTTATCTGAATCTATTGAATGCAATTAGCTATTCATGTAGCTTTCTAACACTTATTGAAAAGTATTATACGCTGATGGCTACGCCAGTAGCTTTCTAAAGGAGACAAGATGAAAGACACCATTGTAATGATCATTGTTCTGATTGTTGGACTTATTTTTGGTAGTATTCTAGGGAAGATATTAGGACAATATATTCCATTTTTAGGAGTGGGGGAAGAAATCAATTGGCATCCCAAAGGAGATTTTGTCCTTATTAAGTATGATTTCTTTGTTCAGGTTAAACTAAACTTGAGTGGAATTATGGGGTTGGTTTTAGCTTATTGGCTATATAGAAAAATGAAGTAAACGGGAGGTTGGACATGGATGATTCATCGTTGTTAATAAAGCAAATTATTTTAGCCTCTTCCTCACCTCGCCGCCAGGAAATGCTGCGAAATTTGGGATTGGATTTCATTATTCACCCAAGCGGAGCGGATGAATCGGTGGATGACGGACTAAAACCGTCGGAGGTTGTCGAATTGTTGGCGGTGAGAAAGGCTGCCGATGTGGCTTCTAAATATACAGAAGGTCTCGTGATTGGGTCAGATACGATCGTCGTTCTTGATGGGCAAGTTTTAGGCAAACCTTTGGATGAACAGGATGCTTTTCGAATGCTAGCTGCCCTTCAGGGGAGGAATCACTCTGTTTATAGCGGATTAGCTGTCATTGATGTTTCTACGGGAAACCGTAAAACAGGGCATGTAGAAACGAAAGTAAGTATGCGACCCCTATCCGAACAAGAGATACGAACTTATATCGCTACGCAAGAACCGATGGATAAGGCTGGAGCCTATGCGATTCAAGGGATTGGTTCTCTCTTCATTAATGGAATTGAAGGGGATTATTTCTCCGTGGTAGGCTTGCCGATTCGCTTGTTAGCTGAATATCTGGATGGATTTGGACGAAATATACTGAACGAATGGAAAAGCAGACATACAATGGAGAACCGGTAATAATATTGAAGTAAGGGGTTGTATTATGGGGGGAAAAACCTTATCCAGCGTCCCTGTGGTTGAGCTACCTAGAGAGAGAATGATGAATCAGGGCTTAGAGGCATTATCCAATGCAGAATTGATTGCTATTCTTCTTCGGACGGGCTCTTCCGGTGAGTCGGTCATGAATTTAGCCAACCGGGTCTTAGGTCAAGTGGGGGGAATAAGGGAGTTTTTAGACACCTCTTTAGAAGAGCTCGTAAAAGTTAGAGGTATAGGCATGGCGAAGGCTGTCCAACTATTAGCTGGGATTGAATTGGGAAGAAGAGTGGCAAAAACGACGCCGCAGGAGCGGTGGGCCATCCGCTCTCCAGAAGATGTATCCAAGCTGATGATGGAGGAAATGCGGCATCTCACGCAAGAACATTTCGTTTGTTTGTTTCTGAATACCAAGAATCAAGTCATCGCTCAACATACCATCTTTATAGGCAGCCTCAATTCCTCCATTGTCCATCCCCGGGAGGTTTTTAAAGAAGCGATTCGTCGCAGCAGCGCATCGATTATATGCTTGCACAATCATCCTAGCGGCGATCCGACTCCAAGCAAGGAAGACATAGAAGTGACCAAAAGATTGATCTCTGCTGGTCAGATTATAGGCATTGATCTCCTTGACCATGTGGTTATTGGTGATGGTCGTTTTTGCAGCTTACGAGAAAAAGGATTGATTTGAATTAAATATGAAAAGGCATTATAATTAAATGTCGATGTATAAATTGACAGTATATGAACTGGAATCCAGGAATCCATTATAGATGCTTGAGATTATGGAAGGAGATTAGCGCCATGTTTGGTGGTTTTTCGCGGGATATGGGTATCGATCTAGGTACAGCAAATACATTAGTCTATGTTAAAGGAAAGGGTATTATTGTCAGGGAACCTTCAGTGGTTGCCATTCGTACGGATACGGGAACCATTGAGGCGGTTGGTAATTCAGCCAAAAGCATGATTGGCCGTACTCCAGGGAATATTGTTGCAGTTCGTCCCATGAAAGATGGTGTGATTGCCGATTTTGAAACGACGGCAACCATGATTCGTTATTTTATCCGGCAAGCCCAGAAAAACCGTGGACTATTGACCAGACGGCCCAATGTCATGGTATGTGTTCCATCGGGTATTACAGCGGTAGAGAAGAGAGCTGTGGAAGATGCCACGAAGCAAGCGGGAGCAAGAGAAGCTTATACGATCGAGGAGCCGTTTGCAGCGGCCATTGGGGCTGATTTGCCGGTATGGGAACCAACGGGCAGCATGGTCGTTGACATTGGTGGCGGAACGACGGAAGTGGCCATTATCTCTTTGGGCGGAATTGTAACGAGCCGTTCCATACGGTTGGCAGGAGATGAGATGGATGAAGCCATTATTCAATATATAAAGAAGAAATATAATCTGATGATCGGGGAAAGAACTTCGGAAACTCTGAAGATGGAATTAGGCTCAGCGATGCCTTCTGAAGAAAATGAAAAGATGGATATTCGCGGAAGAGATTTAATAAGCGGACTCCCCAAAACGATTGAAGTTTCTTCGCATGAACTTACCGAAGCGTTGCAGGAAACGGTAAGCAGTATTTTGGAAGCCGTGAAGGTAACGCTAGAGAAGAGTCCTCCTGAATTAGCCGCTGATATTATGGACCGTGGCATTGTATTGACCGGTGGCGGTGCATTAATGAAAAATCTTGATAAACTGCTGAGTAATGAAACGGGCATGCCTGTGCTTGTAGCCGAGAATGCGCTTGATTGTGTAGCGATTGGAACTGGACGTGCATTGGAGAACCTCCATTTGTTTAAGTCTAAGTCTGGTATTACTTCACGTTCAAAGAGGGGAAGATAGAAAAGCAGGTGTTTAAAGGGTGTCTAACTTTTTTGTAAAGAGAAGATTATTGGCATTATTGATTAGTTTAATCGCACTGGTCACAATGATGGGAATTACGTTGAAGGATCGGCCGATTCCGACTTGGCCTGAACGATTTGTTCGCGATTCCTTTTCCTTTATTCAAGAAATTGTATATAAGCCCGCTTTTGCTGTAGCGGGCTTTTTTGAAAGCATTCATGATATTTATAATGTTTATGAAGAAAACAAAGCCTTGAAACAAAATTTGCAGCAATTTGCTCAGACGACGGCAGACCTTAACGAGTTAAAGCTGGAAAATCAACAATTGCGAAAAATGCTGGATGCGAAAGAGTCAAAGCTAACTGATTATAAACTCAGGTTGGCAGAGGTAGTGGCTCGAAGTCCTGACCGCTGGAACCATACGATGATTATTGATAAGGGAACGAAGGATGGAATGCAGCCGAATATGGCCGTGATAACTCCCGAAGGCTATATTGGGCGGATCCAAAGTGTATCCAACTTTTCTTCTCAAGTCGAGTTGGTTACAGATATTGAGCGGGGAAATCATATTGGTGGGATTGTGCAGGGAAAAGAGCATATATATGGTGTGGTAGAGGGGTATGTTCCTAAGAATAATCTACTCATTATGCGAAAAATTCCAATGCAAGAAGATATTCAGCCGAAGCACCTTATCATTACTTCCGGGTTAGGCGGGACCATTCCGCGTGGGTTGGTATTGGGGGAAGTGGTTTCAGTTGAACTCGATGATCTAAATTTAACCAAAAATGCATATATTAAGCCTAGTGCAAATCTGAATCGGCTGGAAAAAGTCTTTGTGGTGGAAAGGTCATATGTAGCTCCAACGGAAATTCCTGTCCCTGTTATTCCCGGTAGCCCAGCAGATAAAAATCAGGCATCAGCGGGAGGAACCCAGCCATGAGATGGGGAATTTTGATTGGACTTATGCTTTTCTTATTTGTGCTGGAAGGTACGGTATTGCAGGTATTCAGCTTTAATGCCTGGGAGGGATCCTTTGTCGTCCTCCCTCGTTTCGTTTTAGTCCTATTGATTTTCATCTCACTTTATTTAGGCCGAAGAAGAGCCTTTATGCTCGGACTTATCTTTGGATTAATGTTTGACATACAATATTCCGATGTCATTGGGGTATATGCCTTTTCCATGGCGCTCATCCCTTACTTATCAGCCTTGGCTTATCAATACTTTCAGCTCAATGCGATCCTTATCATCCTGACTGTTTTTATTAGTGTATTTGTCCATGAGACAGTGAACTTTTATTTATTTGAATTATTTGCTCTTACCCAAGAGCCATACGATTGGTTGGCTCATGTGCCAACATCCTTATGTAATGCAGGAGTGGCCATTTTAGCATACCGGCCGTTAGATCGCTTTTTAGAACAAATGAGTGATGGAAGACAAGAGGAAAGGCATCTTTAATTATTCTTTTTTGCACTTCTGAGGAGGTGTTTTCCTTTGATCGAGGAACCCGGGCGGGAAGAAACACCAAGGTATATTCCGCAGCGGCTAAACGTGATTTTTTTCCTTGTATTTTTATTTTTTGCCATGCTGATTCTTCGTTTAGCCATCATTCAGCTTGTCCTCGGCGAACAATATCTTCAAGATTCGATGGTGAACAGCACGAAAAAAGTACCTGTTTCAGCACCAAGGGGACAGATATTCGATCGAAATGAGCAACCCTTGGTCTGGAACAAGCCAGTTTTTACCGCCACCTACGTACCTCCCGAAAAGTCCATTGATGAAAAAGCACTTTCTGAAAAGCTATCCCCCATCTTAGGCATCGATTCTGTTGTTATTTATAAGGCTATGAAGGCACCTCAACCAAGCTATATTCCTCGAAAAATTAAAATGGATATGGACCAAAAGCAAATGATACAGCTGGTTGAACGAAGAACGGAGCTTCCAGGTATTGATGTTGTGGTCGAATCGGTTCGTCAAATCAAGGGATCTGAGGACAATCCAACAGGTACTTATATTTTGGGGTATGTCAATTCTATCTCTCCGGAAAATGTTAAGGAGTATGTGTCTAGGGGGTATCGTCCTTCTGATCAAATTGGGGTGTCAGGCTTAGAAAAGGCCTATGAGCAGCAGCTTAAGGGTAAGGATGGCGTGATTGAAATTAAGGTTAACAATAACGCGGAGCTGATTGAACGGCATTTGGCGAAACCTCCTGTTCCAGGAAATGATCTGATTTTAACGATTGATTGGGTTTTTCAGGAGCAAGTGGAAAAAATCTTGAAGCAGGAGATAGATCGAATCCATCAGTTTAACCCCCGTGTATCAGAGGCTACGGCAGTCGCGATGAATCCGCGGACGGGAGAAATTTTAGCTTTTGTCAATTATCCCAACTATGATCTGAACCATCACTATCAAAGTGATTTTGGAAAGATCTATAATGAAAAAGTGAAAGGAAAAGAATTAAATCGCATTATCAATAGTGCATACCCCATTGGATCTACCATGAAGCCCCTTTCCGAAATGCTAGCGATGGACCTAAAGCTGATTTCACCTTCTGAAAAATTATATTGTGGAGGTTCTTTAAAGGTAGGGAATCGCACGATTTACTGCTGGAAGAGATCAGGACACGGTTGGGTCGATGCGCGAGAAGCTATTCAAGTTTCCTGTAACGTTTATCAGTATACGTTGGCCTTACGATTAGCTGAATATCCTCAAAAGCCAAAGGCATACCTCGACAAATTTTCCATACTCGATTATTATTTCAATCAATTCGGTTTAGGAATCAAAACAGGAATTGATCTTCCAGGAGAATCGGCAGGTTGGAAGACCAATACTTTTTTCCTTGGCAATCTGGCTTATGCTTTAATCGGTCAATACAATGCTTATACCCCCATGCAGCTCGTCCAGTATATAAGCACAATCGCCAATGATGGGTACCGTATGCAGCCATATCTGGTGAAAGAGATTCGCCATAGTCATTTATCAAAAGAAGATGGGTCGGAAACTCTATTGAAAAAAGAGCCCAAGGTATTAAATCGTGTGCAAATTCCCGAGGAGTTTATCCATGTTGTTCAACAAGGAATGAAAAGAGTAACAGAACCTGGGGGAACTTCCTATCTGGCATACAAGGATTTTCCCATTCCTGTCGCAGCCAAGACAGGGACTGCCCAAACGGGATCTGACAGTGACAACTCCTTAATCGCGGGATATGCTCCTTATGATCATCCCCAAATCGCTTTTGCCGTCATTGTTCCTAAAGGTGGACATGGATCCGATGCCAGTGGTCCCATCTCCAGAAAAATACTGGAAGCTTTTTTTCATGAAGAGATGGAGAAACTGAATCCTAAAAATGATAAACAATAAATCTTAGGATAGGAAGGAAAATGCCCTCACAGCGGAGAATGATTTAGGGTGGGGGGATTACATGCATGACAGTGACAAAAAACATCGTAACGATTAAGGGAACCAAAGATGGTCTATTATTTCTATTAGACGATACGTGTTCCCTGCAAGAGCTATATACGCAGCTAAAAGAGAAGATTGAACAAAGCCATCAGCAGATTCTTTCGGGTCCCCCAATCCAAATCACCATTAAGCTTGGCAATCGATATCTGACATCAGAGCAAGAACAAGAATTGACAGGGATTATTGCTTTGAAGAGCAATCTAGTCATTAAAAACATCGATTCTTCCGTGATTACGAAAGAGCAAGCGTTATTGGATAAATTGGCGTCCATGATTCGAGTAGAAACGAGGACGGTTCGATCTGGTCAGGAATTAAGGCATCGTGGGGACTTATTGTTATTGGGTGACATTAATCCTGGTGGCGGAGTTTTTTGTACTGGGAGTATTTTTGTTTTAGGAGCCTTGCGAGGTTTGGCTCATGCCGGCTATGATGGGGATGAGAAGGCTATTATTGCAGCTTCTGAGCTGCGCCCAACTCAATTGAGAATAGCGGATATTATAAGCCGTCCACCCGATGAATGGATGGACGGAAGTAATGAGATGGAATTTGCCTTTTTAGAAGACGGACAGATGTCTATCGATAAACTAAATCAGTTACATAAAATACGATCTGACTACTGGAGTAATAGATAGAGCATCTTTGGAAGCGGGGGATTTGTGTGGGAGAATCGATCGTAATAACATCGGGGAAAGGTGGCGTGGGTAAGACGACCACATCCGCCAATATCGGTACAGCATTAGCTTTAAATGGAAAGAAAGTTTGTCTAGTCGATGGAGACATCGGTTTGCGTAATTTGGATGTCATGATGGGATTGGAAAATCGTATCATTTATGACCTTGTAGATGTATTGGAGGGGGAGTGCCGACTTCCCCAAGCCTTAATCAAAGATAAGAGATTCGATCATCTTTTCTTGCTTCCGGCCAAGCAAACAAAGGATAAATCAGCGGTAACACCAGATCAGATGGAGTCCCTTATCAAAGAACTGAAGCAGGATTTTGACTATGTGATCATTGACTGTCCAGCTGGGATTGAGCAGGGCTTTCGCAATGCGATAGCGGGAGCTGATAAGTCGGTTGTGGTAACGATACCGGAGCCGACAGCCGTGCGGGATGCAGACCGGGTGATCGGTCTTTTGGAAAAGGAGAAAACCGGGTCTCCTAAGCTTATCATCAACCGAATCCGGTATGGATTAATGAAGCAAGGAGACATGCTAGACGTAGATGACGTCATCCAGCAATTGGGGATTGAGATATTGGGGATTGTGCCGGATGATGAACGAGTGATTAAAGCTTCTAAGGACGGGGAGCCTATTGTCATGAATCATGAAGCGAAAGCAGCCTTGGCCTATCGAAACATCGCTCGTCGCATATTAGGGGATCAAGTTCCACTATTAAGCCTTCATGAAGAGCAAGCTGGCTTTTTCAAAAAGGTAAAAAAAATGTTTGGTATGAGTTAGCAGGGACTGGGTTCGGGTTCCTGCTCTTTATTTCGCAGTAAATGTTGACAAGTAGCTTTCTTATACACTCCCGAGGTATAATAAGACCTATTGGAGGGGCATGATTTATGGATTTTGAAAGTAAGTATCTGAAAACCATCGATTGGATGATTGTGTTCATTCTCATTGGCTTCGGAATATTTAGTTATTTAGGTATTTCGGGGGCATCCCCGAATTTGAGCCTGGAAGGAAAACAAGTCATCTGGTATTTCATAGGCTTTATATTTTTGGCCTTTATACTGCTTTTTGATTATAACCTTATCGGAAACTTCACCTATATCTTTTATGGTATTGGTTTGATACTTTTGGTGGGAGTATTATTTACCTCCCCTATTAACAACGCTACAAGCTGGTATAACCTAGGCTTTTTCTCGTTTCAGCCGGCAGAGCTGATGAAACTCATCACGATCATCACGATAGCGAAATATCTATCCAAAAAGGCGGAACAAGAAGATGAACCCTTCCAGTATTTATTTGAGCTGATTCCCGTGTTTGTCTTAATCGGTATTCCGATGCTGCTCATTCTTGTTCAGCCGGATCTAGGAAATGCTGTTGTATTTACGGGAATTCTAATTAGCATGATGATTGTTGGTGGAGTCAGGATGAAGCACTTTGCTTTGTTTGGGGCCATGACTGGCAGTTTTTTTGGGATCATGACCTACCTTTATCAGTTTAATCAAGAGGTCTTCTTTAAGCTCATCAAGCCATACCAATGGAATCGGATTGTCTATTGGTTAAATCCAGAGCTCGATCCGGTGGGCCAAGGCTTCCAATTAAAACAATCCCTTATTGCTATTGGTTCCGGTCAGTTGATAGGAAAGGGGATCAATGCGGGAACACAAGCTAAATTCGGTTGGGTACCTGTCGGAGAGAGTGACTTTATTTTTACCGTGATTGCGGAGGAATTAGGATTCCTTGGGTCGAGCTTGCTGATCTTTTTATTTTTCCTATTAATCTATCGCATGGTTCGAATTGCCATGGATGCCAAGGACCCGTTTGGTTCTTACATCGTTTCCGGGGTGATTGGCATGTTTGTCTTCCAGATTTTCGAGAACATTGGAATGACGATCCAATTGATGCCGATTACAGGAATTACCTTGCCATTTATTAGCTATGGCGGAAGCTCTATTGTCACTAATTTTATCATCGTCGGCCTCGTTTTGAATGTGGGAATGCGACGCAAGAAGCTTATGTTTGATTAAAAATCTAAAAAAGAGGCTGACTCCTTAGCTTTGGGTCAGCCTCTTTTTCCTGTTCTATCCTGTCCCTCATCCACATAAAGTGGATACAAGGACAAGACTAGGGAGGGTGGGTTTTGATGAGCTTGGATTCCATAAAGCGGCGAAGGGAAGAAAGGTTACGACAATTAAGAGAACAAATGCAGCATGGGACATTGCAAGAGGAGGAGGAAATGTTTCATCAGGCAGGAACCTGGGAGCGTTCTCCTTCTCCATCCTATAGAAGAACAAGTGAGAATATCTGGGAAGAAGAACCATGGGATGAAGAGGTAGAACATCATACGGATTCATTGGGTACAGCCTTTTTGATAAAACTATTGGTCTCTCTTTTTATTTTGAGCTTTACCTTTGTCGTTTATAATGTTGATCTCTCCTTCTCAACCCAAGCCAAGCAGTTTATCGGACAAGTAATGAATAGAGAGTTTAACTTTCATGGGACAATGGCCAAAGTGGAACAGGTGATAGGCGTACGTCCTTTGATTTTGCCTGTATTTCATGATGATTTAAAGGAGAATATTCAACCTGTCTGGAATGAGACGGGCAATAAGGAATATATAGCTCCTGTTAAAGGGGAGATAACCGTACCTTTTCTTGTCAATGGCAAAGGGGTACAGATTGCGACTGCCGAACAGGAGATTAAAGCGATTGGTAAAGGATGGATCATTTTTGTAGGCCAAAAAGAGGGATTAGGTAAGACGGTGATTATTCAGCATGAAAATAATACTAATTCTTGGTATTCGGGAGTCGAGCAGATTCAAGTCACAGAACAGGATTGGGTAGAACCCGGACAGGTGATTGCACAGGTAGAGAAAGGGAAGCCTTTATCTTTTTCCATAGAAATGAACAATCAGTATGTTGATCCGTCGAGTGTGATCACGTTTGAGTAGCCGGAAATGGGTAGGCATTAGGGTGAGAGTTCACCCTTTATTTGGGCTGGTTGCGATTGCCGGTGCGCTGACAGGACAATTTTTGGAGCTTATTACTCTCTTTACCATCGTGATTATTCATGAACTGGGACATATATTTGCAGCCTTGGCAGTAGGATGGCGAGTGGTTAGTATGGAGCTGCTTCCATTTGGAGGAGTAGCAAAGGTAGATGAATGGGGATCCACCAGGACAAAGGACGAAGTGTTAGTTGCTTTGGCAGGTCCATTTATGAACGGAGTCATGGTTCTCTTCGGCTGCTTAATGCTTTGGATGGAGTTATGGACACAGGGATGGAGCGAATTTTTCATTTCAGGAAATTTGGTCATCGCTTGTTTCAATCTATTGCCGGTATGGCCACTGGATGGAGGGAAAGTTCTTCAAGCATTACTAAGCAAATGGCTCCCATATTATAAAACCATTCATATTTCTGTCATTTGGTCTTGTATCTGTATTGTTATTTTGTTTGGTATTTCCTTTTTATTTCCTTTTAAATGGAATCTTATTGTCATTTGCCTATATCTTCTTCTAGAAAATAAAGTAGCATGGAAGCGGGCACAGTACCAGTTTATTCGCTTTTTGTTAATGAAAAAGGGAGTAAACAATAAGGTTCCATCCTCGTTACCCGTTCTCACTTATTCTCTTCATCCAACGGTTTCAGTAGGGGAAGCCGTCAAATTACTAAAAAAAGGGGCCATTCACAGCTTTCAAGTCATGGATCATCAGAAAAATAGGATAGCCGTTTTATCTGAAGACATCCTCTTAACTGCTTTTTTTGAAAAAAATCCCCGCCAACACATTTCAGAATTACTTTCAATTGGCTAGAATAAGGAGTAAACCGTTGTAAAGAGGGGACGAATGTGAAACAGATTATTGTCAACTGTGCTGATCGAGAGACAAGGGTGGCTGTGATGGAAAATAAAAGGTTATCCGATTTGTTTATTGAGCGACCAATAGAACAAAGGGTAGTCGGCAATATCTATAAGGGCAGAGTCACCGATATTTTGCCGGGGATGCAGGCTGCATTTGTCAACATTGGGCTTGAGAAAAATGCCTATCTATATGTGGATGATTGTTTGCCAGCTTCTGCAAAGCATAATCAGGGTAAAAAGCCGAGCATTCGAGAAGTGCTTAAACAGGGACAGGAAATTCTGGTGCAAGTGACAAAGGAGCCTTTAGGGACAAAAGGAGCGCGAGTCACTACGCAATTCAGCTTTCCTGGACGGTTTCTCGTGTATATGCCTGATGATCCCTATGTAGGCATTTCTCGGAAAATTGAAAAGGAGAGTGTGCGAGAGAAGCTTCATCTCCTTTTAACCTCTCTTTGTCAAGGAACGGAGGGCACCGTTGTGCGAACGCTGGCAGAGGATGCGTCGGAGGATGAGATACGTGCTGATTTTATTTTTTTACAGGGGTTATGGGCGAAGACACAGCAAATGGCTAAACAGAGTAAAGGAATTGGTGTGGTTTATCGGGATTTGGAATTGGTTTCAAGGATCGCCCGTGATCTTCTTACCGAAGATATCGATGAGTTTATCCTGGACAGTTTGCCGGCATACAATCAAGTCATTGAGCAGCTGGAGTATGCGATACCTGATATAAAGAAAAGAATGAAGCTGTACCGGGAGCGGACAAGCATTTTCGATGCTTTTGAAGTGGAAGGGGAAATCGAAAAAGCACTTCGCAGAAAAGTCTGGCTGAAGAGCGGCGGGTATCTGGTTATTGACCAAACCGAAGCTCTTACCGTTATTGATGTCAATACAGGAAAGTTTACAGGAACCCATGATTTAGAGGAAACAGTTTTCAAAACGAATCAGGAAGCGGCGAAGGAAATTATTCGCCAATTGAGGTTAAGGGATATCGGTGGAATTATCCTGATTGATTTTATTGATATGCGAACCTCCCGTCATCAGGAAGCCATTCTAAACGGATTGAAAGAGCAAGTAAAGAAGGAAAGAACCAAAACTCATATTTTAGGATTTACTCAATTAGGGCTATTGGAAATGACAAGGAAAAAAGCTCGTCAAAGTCTAAGCGAAGTCTTAATGACTCTCTGTTCTTATTGTGAGGGTAGAGGAATGATTTTCTCAGATGATACCATCATGGGGAAGATGGAACGAGAAATTAAGGAATATTCCAAGGCAAGCGATGTGGAGGCGATCTTGATCGAAGCTCATCCACATATTGCTGAATTGCTGCAAGGAAAAAACGGGGGCAATTTGAAGCACATGGAGCAGCAGTGGGGAATTTCGATTTATGTCCATGGTCAAGAAAAACTCCATCAACAGCACTACCATTTCGCCTATGTAGGCAATCTCATGGAATGTAAAAGAAGAGCGGCAGCGGCTCAAGGGACACCTCTTTAGAAATTAATGTCCTTGACACAGACTCTTTATTTATGTTAACCTATTTTTTGTTGATATCATGTTTGACTCTCCTGTCATGCATGCTACAACCGCACAGATCGGGTTATTTATAAGACGGTAAGAAGAATACACCGCACCCGTTATGGCGAGTCTTAGTATACTATTAGGGAGGTGTAGCTATGTACGCAATTATCGAAACTGGTGGAAAGCAGTATAAAGTTGAGCAAGGCGCTGAGCTTTATATCGAGAAGCTTCCACAAACTGAAGGTGAATCTGTAACTTTTGACCGCGTATTAATGGTTAATAAGGATGGTAACGTTGTTGTAGGAAGTCCTACAGTAGCTGGTGCATCTGTAACTGGTAAGGTTGAAAAGCACGGTCGTGGAACAAAAATCATCGTCTTCAAATATAAGGCGAAGAAGAACTACCACAAAAAGCAAGGTCATCGTCAGCCTTTCACTAAAGTTGTAATCGAAAGCATTAACGCTTAAGATTTATGATTAAAGTGCAAGTCAAGCGACGGGCCTCAGGGGACATCGAGATGATTACCATCGATGGACATGCTGGTTATGCAGATCCTGGACAGGATATTGTCTGTGCTGCCGTATCCGGGATTTCATTAGGTTCAATCAATGCGATAGTTACGCTCCTTGAAGTAGAGTTGCCTGTTGAACAAGGAGAGAGTGGGTTTCTCCGCTGTGTCGTGCCGGGTTATCCTACAGCGATACATGAGAAAGTTCAATTGCTTCTTGACAGCATGGTGGCTTCGCTTCAGTCGGTTGCCATAGAGTACGGTAAATATTTAAAGGTGAATGATTCTAAAGTAAACAGGAGGTGGATTTCATGTTAAAAATGAATCTTCAGTTTTTCGCTTCTAAAAAAGGGGTAGGTTCTACTAAGAACGGTCGCGACAGTATCGCGAAGCGCCTTGGTGTAAAGCGTGGAGATGGTCAATTCGTTCTTGCTGGTAACATCCTTGTTCGTCAGCGCGGAACTAAGATCTATCCTGGAGAGAACGTAGGAATCGGCGGAGACGACACATTGTTTGCTCTTGCAGACGGAGTTGTTCGTTTCAAACGCTTGGGTCGTGACCGTAAGCAAGTTGTGATCGAGCCGGTTGCACAAGAAGCTTAATAAGTAATAAACAAAAAACCCGACATTTGTCGGGTTTTTTGTACTTAAGAAGCGTAAAGGGCTACGCCAGTAGCTTTCTTAATACGTATCGGAAAGTATTATACGCCATAGCGACGACGCCAGTAGCTTTCTTATGTTATACTATTGGAGGAATGTTTTCCCATATTACATAGAAAAGATAGAGATTAGGTAAACTGTACAGATAGGAGAATTGATTTTGAATAGACTTCCTTTCCTTCCATTCTTCATATCCGCTATTCTGATGATCATTGTTCCTTTTCAGCCTTGGGGTCAAATGGGGTTTGTGACTTTAAGTTATTCTTCCGTTTTGTTCCTTTTTGGGGGCTGCTGGCAAGCTTACAAATCTCAACATTCTCAATCATCCTCGTTACAAGTAACGGAAACGAAGGAACTAGATTCCTCTTTAATTGAGGAAGAACAGCAAAAGTTTATAGAGAGCTTGCGGCATCAACGCCATGATTGGCTGAACCACTTTCAAGTGTTGCTTGGTTACATGAAATTACAGCGTTACGATTTAGGTGAGGAATACATAACACGAGTCACAGAAAGCACCAATAATGATAGTCGAATTGCTGGATTAGGGATGCCATCCTTAGTGGTCTATTTGCAGACTTACAATGCAATGCACAAGGACATGAATTTGGAAGTGGAAGTCCCTGAATTGATAGATTTGCGAAAGATTCCTATTCAGCAGCAGAAAGTGATCTATCAATTAATGACTGGCATTATCGATGCGTATCGTATTCATTCTCTTGACAATGAAGGACTTCCAAATACGTTAGTTATACTCCTTCAAAAGTTGGAAGAGACTTTATATGTATCCATTGAATACGAGGGTTATTTACAGGCTGAGGAATGTTTGCAGGAGCTTTGCTCCCTCGCGAAACAATGGGGGAATGAGGAAGGCTTTTTTGTGGAAGGATTACATAATAAACAGGAATCGATTATGGAGTTCTATGTTCCTCTATCGGTAGAACGTGAACATGAGGTGAAGGGATAATTATGTTTGTAGATACAGCGAAAATTTATGTAAAAGGCGGCGACGGAGGAAATGGAATGGTTGCCTTCCGTCGCGAAAAATATGTGGATATGGGTGGTCCTGCGGGTGGTGATGGCGGCCGGGGCGCTAACGTCATTTTTGAGGTGGACGAAGGATTGCGAACGTTGGTCGATTTTAAGTATCAGCGTCATTTCAAAGCCCCGAGAGGAGAAAATGGTCGAACCAAAAGTCAGCACGGTGCAGGTGCTGAGGATATGCTGGTCAGGGTACCTCCCGGTACTTCTGTCTATGATGATGATACAAATGAATTGATTGCCGATTTAGTTTTTCATGGTCAAAAGGTGGTCATTGCTAAAGGGGGAAGGGGCGGAAGAGGCAATATACGATATGCTACCTCTGTCAATCCAGCTCCGGAAATAGCAGAGAATGGAGAGCCGGGACAGGAACGCTATGTTCGATTAGAACTAAAGGTACTGGCGGATATTGGCTTAGTTGGGTATCCAAGTGTGGGGAAATCAACGCTTCTTTCCATTGTATCGGCAGCCAGGCCTAAGATTGGTGCTTATCATTTCACTACCCTAACACCCAATCTTGGTGTTGTTGATGTAGGGGATGGAAGAAGCTTTGTGATGGCAGACCTTCCGGGTCTCATTGAAGGAGCTCATGAAGGAACGGGGCTAGGTCATCAGTTTCTTCGTCATGTGGAGAGGACTCGGGTTATTGTCCATGTGATTGATATGGCTGGAACGGAAGGTCGAGATCCATACGAAGATTTTGTGCAAATCAATCAAGAGCTGAAGCTCTATAATCAGAAGCTGGAAGACCGTCCTCAGGTAGTTGCAGCCAATAAAATGGACCTTCCGGAAGCGGAAGAGAATCTAATCGCTTTCCGGGAAAAAGTGGGGACAAATCTCCCTATTTATTCTATTTCTGCAGCAACCAAACAGGGCATAAAGGAACTCCTCTATGGGGTAGCCGATCTTCTGGATAAGGTGCCAGCTGTTCCGATCGTAGAAGAACTGCAGGAGGAAGCGGAAGAACGGGTGATTTACAAGGCCGAGAAAGAGCCTGATAAATTCCATGTCCGAAAAGAAAATGAAATATATATTGTCGAAGGAGCTTATATTGAGCGTCTCATGAGGATGACAAATCTTAACTCCCATGATTCAATACAACGCTTTGCCCGTACCATGCGAAATATGGGGGTAGATAAAGCGCTGCGCGAGAAGGGTGCGGAAAATGGGGATACGGTTCGGATCGGTGATTTTGAATTTGACTTTGTAGAATAACGGAAGGAAGTCCATGGAGGCAAAGGAATAGCCTCTGGACTTCCTTTTTCTCATAGCTAAATAATAACAGCCTATTGTCAAAAATAAGGTAATCAACTATAATGTCCACTATAAGAAAACATGTGTATCGTGTTGGAGGACTTGAGATGAAGCGTGAGGAGAAATATTATTTAGTCCGTGACCAAATCCTGCCTGAAGCGATTCTAAAGACCGTAGAGGCCAAACAATTATTGAATTCCAGAGAAGCTGAAACCGTACATGAAGCGGTGGAGAAAGTGGGGTTAAGTCGTAGTGCTTATTATAAGTACAAAGACGGAGTATTTCCATTTAACGCTATGGCGCGGGAAGTCATTATTACCATTTCTCTTACTCTAGAGCACCGTTCAGGTGTCCTATCTAAAGTATTAAGCTTTATTGCGAGCAAAGGCGGAAATATATTAACGATTAATCAAACGATTCCCTTACAGGGGATTGCGCATGTGAGTATGTCGATTGACACTGCTGCACTGGGTCTTTCTACCGATGATTTTTTGAATGAGGTAAATGATCTAGATGGTGTGGTTAAAGCCACGATTGTAGGAAGAGGTTAAAAAGACGCGTAGTGGAGGGACTTTAATGGATAAGAAATTAGTTAAGGTTGGTCTAATGGGATTAGGGACAGTAGGTACGGGTGTCCTAAGGATTTTGGAAGGTCACCAATTAGATCTAGTCAAGCAAACGGGTGTAGAGATTCAAGTGGGTAAAATCCTTGTGAAAAATCCAGGGAAAGATCGAAATATTCATATATCCCCAGATTTATTGACCGTGGATCCTCAAGAGGTTCTGCAGAATCCGGAGATTGATATTGTCATTGAAGTCATGGGAGGAATTCACCCGACCAAGGAATATATTCTTGATGCATTAGAGCATGGCAAGCACGTGGTTACGGCTAATAAGGATCTCATGGCCCTTCATGGCGCGGAAATTTTAGCGAAGGCGGCGGAAAAAGGCTGTGATGTGTTCTATGAGGCGAGTGTAGCCGGTGGTATTCCCATTTTGCGGGCATTGGTCGAAGGTTTTTCTTCCGATCGCATCCATAAGATGATGGGAATTGTGAACGGAACAACCAACTATATCTTGACGAAAATGAGCAAGGAGGGAGCCTCCTATGATGATGTGCTAAAGGAAGCTCAGGCCCTTGGCTATGCTGAATCAGATCCGACCGCCGATGTGGAGGGATATGATGCTGCACGGAAGATGGCCATCTTAAGCACACTGGGCTTCAGGGTGGAATATAGTTTAGAGGATGTCGATGTTCGGGGGATTTCTAAGGTCTCAGCGGAAGATATCGGCTATGGTAAAAAGCTTGGCTATGAAATTAAGCTCTTAGGTATCGCTAAGCGGGATGATGGGTGCATCGAAGTGAGTGTACAGCCGACGATGATTCATCAGTCTCATCCTTTAGCCTCGGTTAATGGCGTGTTTAATGCAGTCTATGTATATGGAGAAGCGGTAGGCGAAACCATGTTTTATGGCCCAGGTGCCGGGGAATTGCCTACGGCGACTGCAGTAACCTCAGATTTGGTTACAGTAGTAAAAAACATGAAATTAGGTGTAAATGGACGAGGAATGGTAGCCCCATATAAAGAAAAGATTCTAAAAACCCCAGAGCAAATCGATTCGAAATTTTTCTTCAGACTTATTGTAGCTGATCAGCCGGGGGTGCTGGCTGAAATTACGACGCTCCTGGCTAATCACGAAATCAGCATTGAGCAAATTATTCAACAGACTTGCAAGGAAAGATCAGAAGCAGAAGTAATCATCGTCACTCATTTGGCAACTAAAAAGAGCCTTGATGAACTGCTGAAGCAATTCCGTTTGGTGGAGGCCATTAAAGAAGTGAAAAGTTTTTATCGCGTTGAAGGAAGGGAAGAGAACTAATGCCAGGACTTATTGAAAAATATGCCGCTTTTCTGCCAGTAACGGAAAAAACTCCAAGACTGACATTACATGAAGGAGATACTCCTTTGATTTATGCTCCTAAATTATCTGAGGAATTGGGAGTGGAAATCCATTTCAAGTATGAAGGTGTAAATCCAACGGGATCGTTTAAGGATCGCGGAATGGTCATGGCCGTTGCTAAAGCAGTGGAGGAAGGCAGCCATACCATCATGTGCGCTTCTACAGGAAATACCTCAGCAGCCGCAGCAGCATACGCAGCACGCGCTAATTTGAGATGTATCGTCCTGATTCCCAATAATAATATTGCCTTAGGAAAACTGGCTCAGGCTGCTGCTTATGGAGCTGAGATCATTGCGATTGAAGGAAACTTTGATCAAGCCTTGAAAATAGTACGGGAGATTACCGATCAACACCCTATCACATTGGTGAATTCTGTCAATCCATACCGTCTGGAGGGGCAGAAAACAGGGGCATTCGAAGTTTGTGACGTTTTGGGTAAAGCACCGGATATTCTAGCAATTCCAGTTGGAAATGCCGGAAATATTTCCGCCTATTGGAAAGGATTTAAGGAATATGCCAAAGAAGGGAAAATCGATCAACTTCCTCGCATGTTTGGTTTCCAAGCGGAAGGAGCTGCTTCTTTAGTCAAAGGAATTGATATTGAGAATCCAGAAACCGTAGCTACCGCTATTCGCATCGGTAATCCGGCAAGCCGTCATCTAGCCGTAAAAGCTTTGGAGGAATCAGATGGCCATGTGGATTCTGTGACGGATGAGGAAATTCTGGCGGCTTACCGCAAGTTGGCGCAAACCGAAGGGATTTTTGCAGAACCTGCTTCTTGTGCGTCCCTTGCCGGTATTATCAAAATGAGACAAATTGGCAAATTGGAAAAGGGAAAACAGGTCGTATGTGTATTAACAGGGAATGGCTTGAAAGATCCCAATATTGCCCTTAAAACAGTAGGGGTAGAGCCCGTAGTTGTGGATAGCTCAATCAAATCTGTGATGAGTGTGGTACAATCATGAGAACTCGAATTCAAGTTAAAATACCTGCAAGTACAGCAAACCTAGGACCAGGTTTCGATGCGATCGGAATGGCTTTCCAATTATATACCACAATTCGAATGAAATTTGCCGATACTCCTAAGGTAGTTCTCCATGGTGAGGAGTTAGAAGGTCTACCGACTGATGAGAGTAATCTCGTTTACAAAATGGCACAGCTGGTATTTCAAAAGGCGGGTAAACAGCTTCCTCCTTTGCATATAGAAATGAAGAGTGAAATACCGTTAACCAGAGGTTTGGGAAGTAGTGCAGCGGCTATCGTGGGTGGCTTGGTGGCAGCAAACTATTTAGCGGAGGAGCCTTTTTCAAGGGACGACATTTACCAAATGGCTACGGAGTTGGAAGGACACCCGGATAATGTAGGTGCTTCTCTATTTGGAGGCATTATCATAGCTGTTATAGAGGAAGCCGCGGTCCCTTATATTAAAATTGATCCACATCCTAGCTTGAAAGCCTTGGCTGTAATTCCCGAGTTCATGCTTTCTACGGATAAGGCCCGGGGGGTCCTTCCTGATCACTATAGTCGGAAGGATGCTGTGTTCTCTGTCAGTCACGCTAGTTTATTGGCTGCATCCTTGGCAAGTGGCCAATATGAAATGCTCAAGTTTGCCATGAAAGATTGTTTGCATCATCCCTACCGGATGGCTTTGGTTCCAGGATTAGATATCCTGTTAGAAAATGCCCATCTCCATGGGGCATTAGGTACAGCGTTAAGTGGAGCAGGACCTACCGTGATTTCTTTTCTCCAAGGAGAAGAAGATTCGTTAGTCAAGTTTTTCACGGATACATTGCTACAATTTGGTATTCAGTCGAAAACACTCAGCCTTACACCTGATTATCATGGCGTGCAAATTTCAGAAGATATTGACACCCCTTTTCAAACGGAGTAGAGTGTAAAGAAAACGATGGGGGAGCTTTTAGCAATGGAGAGAAATATAGCTTTTCTTGGGCCGAACGGAACGTTTACGGAAGAAGCGGCCCGATTCTTCTTTAAAGGACTGGAAGCAAGATATATCCCCTTTGCGACCATTCCTGATGTGCTTGATGCCATTGATCAGGATAAAACGGAATTTGCTGTGGTTCCCATTGAAAATTCAATTGAAGGAACCGTTAATTTGACAATGGATTGGCTCATTCATCATATTGATGTTCCTATCCAGGGAGAACTGGCCTACCCTATTTCCCAACATCTAATGGCAGCGAAGCCGATGAATTGGACTGAAATTCGAAAAGTGCTATCTCATCCGCAAGCGGTGGCTCAAAGTCGATTGTTTTTACGTAAGTATCTTCCGCATGTGGAAATTGAATATACCCAAAGTACGGCTGAGGCTGTTAAACAGGTAGGTTTGAATCCAAACGAACCGTGGGCTGCGATTGGAAATCGCCTTTCCAAGGAAATTTATCCAGTTCAATTTCTAAAAGAATACATTCAGGATCATGAAAATAACTATACCCGATTCTTGCTCGTGAGCTCTTCTTCCATGCCAATGATGCCTACTGATATTGAGAAGACCACCATCCTGGTCACCTTGCCATCCGATTTTCCAGGGGCGCTTTATCAGGTGTTGGCAGCCTTTGCTTGGCGGAAAATTAATTTATCAAGAATTGAATCCCGGCCGACCAAAACCGGACTGGGAAATTATCATTTTATCATTGATATTGAACAAAAAATGGATGAAATCCTACTGCCAGGCGCTTTTGCTGAGCTAGAAGCACTAGGCTGCCAAGTGAGGCAACTTGGTTCATACCCTTGTTACATTAAGTACACAAAAGTTAATTCATAAACTTATTGTGCAAAATTTCATGTATACGCAAATAATTGGACCTGGTGTGAAATTGCACCGGGTTTTTAAGGAGATGGAGACCAGTGGCACAAAGAACAATTGAAATTATTCTTAGTGAAACGCCAAAAGTGAAACCACAACCAGAGCAGCTTGTGTTCGGAAAACAATTTACCGACCATATGTTCATTTTGGACTATACAACAGAAAAAGGGTGGCATCATCCACGAATTGTGCCTTATCAGCCCATTGCTTTAGATCCAGCCTCTAAGGTTTTCCATTACGGACAAACCGTGTTTGAGGGTCTTAAGGCCTATCGGACAGAAGATAACCGAATTCTCTTATTTAGACCGAACAAAAATATGCAAAGGTTGAATCTATCCAATGATCGATTAAGCATCCCGCCTATCGATGAAGAGTTAGCTCTGGAAGGTTTAAAACAATTGGTCCAGATAGACAAGGATTGGATTCCTTCACTTGAAGGAACTTCCCTATATATTCGTCCTTTTATCATTGCAACCGAACCTACTCTTGGGGTTTCGCCGTCAAACCACTATTATTTCATGGTGATTCTATCGCCTGTTGGGTCGTATTATGCCGAGGGAATACACCCGGTTAAGATTTTTGTAGAGAACCAATACGTTCGTGCTGTGCCTGGCGGAACCGGAACGGCCAAGACAGGTGGAAATTATGCATCTGGTTTAAAGGGGCAAGAAGCAGCCACTGAAAAAGGATATTCTCAAGTATTGTGGTTAGACGGAATAGAAAAAAGATATATTGAAGAAGTAGGAAGTATGAATGTCTTCTTTAAAATCAATGGAGAAGTCATCACTCCTGCTTTAAATGGAAGTATTTTAGATGGGATTACAAGAAATTCTGTTATCCAACTTCTTGAGCATTGGGGAATTCCTGTCATTCAGCGGAAAATTTCCATAGATGAACTTTATCAAGCCTACAGTAACGGTACATTTGAAGAAGCTTTCGGTACTGGAACTGCTGCAGTCATCTCTCCCGTTGGTGAATTATGTTGGGATGAGAAAAAAATGATCATCAATGATGGACAAACCGGAGAGGTATCCAAGCGAATATATGATACGTTGACAGGTATACAAAATGGTTCTTTACCTGATCCATTTGAATGGACTCTTGAGATCAAATAAAAACGAAGTAAGTAGGCCATGGGATGGATGCTATCCAAACCATGGCCTATATTTTTGCAATCTCTCGGGATAACAGGAAATGTGAGACTGTTGATTAATTAATAAACGTAAACCATGAGGCCAATCCAGACTTTCTTGTTTAAAGGGAATAGTTCCCGTTACGACTAGAAATTTTAGAAAAAGAGGTAAATTAGAGGGAAAAACTCCCGCTATGGCCTCCTACGAGCAATTAAAAGCGCTTACAATCTAGTGCAATGGGAATTTTTCCACTTATTGAGGCTCATATCACTCAAAAACCTTTGTGAGTGGGAATTTTTCCCCTTACTACGCTCAACTCGAGAATTCTAAATAACAGTTAATCAACAGTCTCAATTCTCCGGTTATCCAGGTCAAAATAAAACTCGCCTATGTGATTTTCCTTCTCTATGAGCAAAATGCCTAGATCTGCATATGCTGTATAGACTTTTGGTTAGAGGAGGATTTTTCATTGAAAATTCATATTGTAAAAAGAGGAGAAACATTAACGAAAATTGCGAAAAAGTACAACATTGGCTTAGAAAAACTAGAAGAGATCAATAGTCATATTAAGGATGGTGATAAAATAACGGCTGGAACAAAAGTGAAGGTTCCAACTGCAGGAGTACCGCTAAAAGCAAAAGAGTCTACCAAAGAAGCAATTCCTGTTTCTGACCGTGTGGAAGTACAGCCAACGATTCCACAAATCTTTGGCCAATCCACTCAGCCTCAAATGATCCCAACACCAACTCCGCCATTAACACAAGCTGCTCCAGAAATCCCAGAAATGCCCAGCTATGAGTATCCTCCGAAAATGACTTTACCTGAAATGATGGGAATGCCACAGCCCCAAATGATGCCACCCATGGGTCAGCCGCCGATGATGCAGCCCCAAATGATGCCACCCATGGGTCAGCCGCCGATGATGCAGGCCCAAATGATGCCACCCATGGGTCAACCGCCGATGATGCAGCCCCAAATGATGCCACCCGTGGGTCAACCGCCGATGATGCAGGCCCAAATGATGCCACCCATGGGTCAGCCGCCGATGATGCAGCCCCAAATAATGCCACCCATGGGTCAGCCGCCGATGATGCAGCCCCAAATGATGCCATCCATGGGTCAGCCATCAATGATACAACCGCCAGAGTTCACGCCTGAAATGGCAGGGCCAAATATGATGCCGCCCAATATGGTCTCACCTGGTATGATGGGAATGCCTTTTCCGGAAATGTATCCACCCTATCCCCAAGCACATTCTTGCAAGCCATGTCAGGAAACTCCACAATATCCACCAACTCCCTATCCGTTTCCAGGAATTTCTCCCTATGGGATGAATCCAACCATGTTAAGCCCGATGCAAATGGGCCCATTCCCTGGACCAGAGGTGGAAGCACCCTATAACAAAAATTTCTTTACCCAAACCCATTACCCAAACCAGTATCACGAGCAGCTTTATATGACACAGGCGACAGAAGATCATGATTGCGAACAAGAATACATGCCGCCAAGTTATCCGGGAGCCGTCAGCCCCTACATGATGCCTTCCATGCCGCAAATGATGCATCCTCATCACCACATGCATCAAATGTATGTGTACCCACCCGTGGGCGGTCATGGACCGGAAATGTGGGAATGCAAAGAGAGCGATGAATCCTCTTCATGCTAAGAATGGATCAATGGGCTACCTGACAAAGGTGGCCCTTCCTGCTTTCCGCTCAATGATGAGCTCGACTACTTCTTCGAATGGACTACAATACAAGTATTTCTTATACTTATCGGAAAGTATTATACGCATAAGGCTACGCTAGTAGCTTTCTTACAAACCTAAAGGAGCTGTCTATGATGGAGGTTCAACTGGCTCAAATGATTCAGCAGCAGTGGAGATGTCAAGTGAAGTCAGCAAGAAGCAGGAGGAAGGCACTTCTGCTAGAAACGAACAAAGGTCCACTATTCATCAAAGGGTACACTTCGCAGGCCAGAGCAGAATGGGTAGTTTCTCTTTCTGAGCAATTGATAAGCAAGGGGTTTGACCAGACTTTAGAATACATTTATACAAGAGAGAATCGGCCGTTTTTTTTTCTAAATGGGAAATATTATGTAGCCATTAAGCCGATTAAAGGGCGCGATGCCCAATATGAGAGTATGTATGACATTCTGCAGACGGTGTACTGTTTGGGAGAGTTTCACCGGCATGCCAAGGGGATTAAGGGCGGTCCAGTATTCGAAACCGAATCAGCACCTGTTATAGATAAATGGGAGGATCGACTTCAGCGGTATTCGAAAATCATCGAAAGAATGAAAAGAAGCCATTCTCTAGGTACCTTGGAGAAAAAAATCGTTCGCTTTTCACCGTTCATCCTGCAAGAGGCTCATAAATCCCTTGATATAGCCAGGCGGTCTCCGTTGGCTGAAGAATATAATCTGGCGTTACAGAATCAATGTGTGGCTCACCGCGATTTGGCCAGTCACAATTTTCTGATCGGAAGCAAAACGTATTTGATCGACTATGATACGGCCACGTATGATACTCCGTTAGTGGACTTGATCCAAATGGTTAATCGCGCCTTAGATGAGCAGGAATGGAGATTTGATATATTTGCTAAAATCTTAGAGCAATACCAATTAAGTTCCTCTCTTACAGAAGCGCAATCTGCTTTAACTTATTTACTTCTGCGTTATCCGGATAACTTTATGCGGGAAGTGATTGGACTGTACGAAGGGAGATCGGGATTGGTCTCCAAAAAGATCGATGCCTATTTGACCATGATTATGAAAAATTGGCCGGAAAGAACAAGATTTTTTCAAGGATGCGAGCACTTTTATTACTTTGAAAATCATAGTGACTCATCTATCGTAGTATGATGTGAAGGAGGAAGTATGAGGCTGCCCGAAAAGTTTGCATAGGCTAGAGGGCTTGCCTCTTTTTTTGTAGGCATTTAATAGGTATACCATTCCTATAAATTGTGAATAAATGTTAATAAAAACAAAGAAGGGGTATTTATGTGGAAAAAAACAACAAACAAGTCCCCTGGTTTATTTCTTGGATTTGTTAGTGCCCTTGCCATTGCGCTGATCCTCGGTTTAACCTGGTTGATGATGAATAGATCGAACAATCAGCAGTCTGAAATGGAAGCTTCACTTTCCAACAAGGCGGACATGCTTCAGGCGGTTTTCGCTCAGCAAGAAGTTAGTTTGACCCTGCAAAAAACATTTGTTTGCGGCACTGAAGTGGAAGAAAAGGTGACGAAAATGGTGCCTTCCTTAGATCAAATCTATCTGGATTATCAGGACTGGGAATTGGTTTCACAACAAGAGAATCGTTTTGTATTCAAAAAATGGGTTCATGATTTAGCACCGGTCTGCCGGGAAAATGGATATTTTGGCCTCACTGAAAATGGAATATTAACTTTGTTTGAAGGCCCTCCAAAGGAAGAAAAGGTGATTCAAACCTTTTTCCAGATTGACACGCATAAATTGGAATCCGCCCTTCCGCAAAATGATTTGACTTTATTGAAACAAGGAATTCGCATTCATGATCTTGCAGAATACAACAGTATATTATCTACATACGGAGAATATGTGGACGGAATCATCCATACACAAGAAACTGAATAATAAAGGGATGAACAGCTTGTCGAGTAGCAAGCTGTTTTTCTATTTCTCTTGACCTAAAAACAAAAAGCGTATGTTCGTATTTCCGGGATTGTAGTAGAATAGGATGAACAATAAAAGTACGGAGGTATTACGTGAGAGTTATCGGCATAGATCCCGGAATAGCCATTGTAGGCTTTGGAATTGTTGAAAAGCAGGGAAGCAGGCTAGTTCCCATCCAGTATGGTTGCATAAAAACAGAAGCTCATACACCTGAGCCTCTGCGATTAAAGCAAATTTATGATGCGATGACTAGTTTGCTGACACAGTATCAGCCTCAAGTCATGGCAGTAGAAAAGCTATTTTTCAACCGGAATGTAACCACTGCCTTTTCAGTAGGGCAGGCAAGAGGAGTCATCGTATTGACGGCAGAGGAAGCAGCCATTCCAGTATTTGAATATACACCCCTACAGGTCAAGCAAGCGGTAGTGGGATATGGACAAGCAGAAAAACGGCAGATTCAAGAAATGGTGAAGCTCTTGCTCGGATTGGCCAAGGCTCCCAAACCGGATGATGTAGCCGATGCATTGGGAATAGCTATCACCCATGCCCATTCTTCGCAACTTCAAAATTTGATAAAGGGGTAAGAAATGATGATTGATTTTATCGAAGGACGAGTAGAATATACAGAATCAGATTCAGTCATTCTGGGAACTAGCCAAGGGATTGGCTATCGCATTTTCTGTCCAAACCCCTATATTTACAAGGTAACAGAGACCAAGAAGATCTTTACTCATTACTATGTGAGGGAGGATGCGACTCATTTATTCGGATTTGCCACTCGCGAAGAACGAAATCTGTTTCGTAAATTAATAGATGTTTCAGGTATCGGGCCCAAAGGGGCTCTTGCTATCCTAGCGGCTGCGGTACCTGCCCAAATTGTAGCTGCTGTGCAAAGGGAAGATGTGGGCTTCCTGACCAAGTTTCCCGGAATCGGAAAGAAAACGGCTGGCCGCATCGTGTTAGATTTAAAGGATAAGCTTAAAGAGTTTGCCAAAGTGGTCAGTATGGAAGAAATGGCGGTCGATTGGGGGGAAGAGGGATTGTTTGCAGGTGATCAGGATGAGGCTGCCCTATCTCCTCATACAGAAGCAGGCGAAGCCTTAAAATCCCTTGGATACAGTGATGCAGAAGTCCAAAAGGTAATGGCCAAACTAAAAGGGGAAAAAGTTTCCACGGAAGAGCTGATTAAGAAGGCACTACAGCTATTTATTAGTTCTAAATAGAAGGGAAGGGGGAAGAAATGGACGATCGAATTATTTCAGCTCAAATGTCTGAAGAGGATTTAGGGACGGACTTCAGCCTCCGACCGCGTTATCTGAATGAATATATTGGGCAAAAACAGGTAAAAGAAAACCTGAAAATTTATATTGAAGCGGCTAAAATGCGTAAAGAGCCCCTGGATCATGTATTGCTTTATGGACCGCCAGGGCTAGGTAAAACTACGTTATCCACCATTATTGCTAACGAGCTAGGAGTGAATCTGCGGACCACATCCGGTCCTGCCATTGAGCGACCGGGAGACTTGGCAGCCATTTTAACAAATCTGCAGCAGGGAGATGTTTTGTTTATCGATGAGATTCATCGATTGCATCGAAGCGTGGAAGAAGTGCTGTACCCTGCGATGGAGGATTTTGCTCTGGATATTATTATAGGAAAAGGTCCAAGTGCCAGATCTGTTCGACTTGATTTGCCTCCTTTTACTTTAATCGGGGCAACCACACGTGCTGGACTTTTATCGGCCCCTTTACGGGACCGATTTGGGGTTGTGAGCCGTCTTGAGTATTATCGGATAGAAGAGCTTAGTTACATTGTAACACGTGCTGCTGACATTCTTCAGGTGGCGATTGCTCCGGATGCGGCTACAGAATTAGCTATGCGTTCACGTGGAACCCCCCGAATAGCTAATCGCTTGCTCAAACGGGTTCGCGATTTTGCTCAGGTAAAGGGGGACGGAAAAATTACTGAAAAATTAGCCGCAGAGGCATTAGAGCGCATTCAGGTGGATCGCCTCGGCTTGGATCATATCGATTCTAAGCTTATACTAGGAATCATTGATAAGTTTCGCGGGGGCCCTGTTGGTCTGGACACGATTGCTGCAACGATCGGGGAAGAATCGCATACCATTGAAGATGTATATGAACCCTATCTTTTGCAAATTGGATTTTTGCAACGTACACCGAGAGGCAGAGTAGCAACCCCTCAAGCTTATCAGCATTTTCACCGGGAGGTGCCAACCTGATGAATCCGATTGCCAAGCTTTTGGTGATTTTCGGTTTGATTATAGTCGCGATGGGATTAATCTGGCAATTTGGAGGAAGATTTCTTCATCTAGGTCGGTTGCCAGGGGATATCGTCGTCGAAAAGGAAAACTTCCGCTTTTATTTTCCACTCATGACCAGCATTTTGTTCAGTGTGGTTTTATCCTTACTATTTTATTTAATTCGTTTGTTTAAATAAGCAGGATATCTTCCCTTCTTGTCGAAAAAAGTTTATTTAGTAGATTCGATAGAAGGGATGGAATTAGGTTTCATGAAACAAAAGAAAGCTGTCGCATGGATCCTCCTTTGGACCCTGTTCATCCATTTATTTTCCTTGCCTGTTCAAGCAAGGGATCAAGATGAACTTGTCCGGGTGGCTCTTTTTATTGATACGGGTAAGGGCTATAGGGGGACGGTTCCCGTTATAACAGTAGAGAGTCAGCAGGCTTTTAAGCTGATGGGAGACAAGGATACCCCCATCTATCAAGGCAAGGCTTTAGAGTCATTTCGGGTGAGTCCGGATGCTGCCTATCTTCTCATTCGGGAGACGGCACAGTTAATAGATGCCCAGCGTATTACCCAACAGCTCAGTCAGAGCAAGATCACTTGTGAAATTATCATACGAGGAGATCGATTCCAGGTTGTTTCAGGACCCTATCTTAATCTAGAGACCATGGAGACGGCTAAACGGCAAATTGAGCAAAGCATAGCCTTCATTCCTGTTGTGAAGGGAACGTATCGTCTTGATATCGGCAAGTTTGCCAATTTAACGGAAGCTCTGGCTAAAGCGACGGAATTAGCAGGGAAGGGGCTTGAAGCCCAAGCTGTTATTCCCATGGACTCATCCTTAGGCTATCGCGTTTGGATCGGGAATGAAGAAACGAAGCAAAGCCTTATTCCGTTGAAGGAAAAGCTTAAAACGCTTGTTGCAGCAGATACCATCCAAGAAACTTCCTTAACATCGCCTTATGTGTTAGTAAGAGAAAGCGCATATTCTCCGGAAACGATCTATCATTTCTACTTTTCACCGAATACTACCATGCAAGCCCAACCCAGTCAGGCAGAAGGCACATTGAAAATCATGGAGAGAGAAGGCCGGGTTTACCGTGGAAACATGGAATTTTCAGTTTACAACCAGGCCTTTTCGCTAATTAATGAATTACCCTTGGAGCATTATCTTTATTCTGTCGTAGGTTCAGAGATGGGGTACCAAGGTTGGCCAATGGAAGCACTAAAGGCCCAAGCTATTCTAGCCAGAACCAGAGTTATTGGTGGTGGAAAAAAGTATGGAATTGCCCATTTGTCTGACACTGTTTACGATCAAGCTTACTATGGAGTTAGCAAGGAGAGTCCAGATACGAGGAAGGCCGTTTCTGAAACGGCCAACTTGATTGTTCAGTATCATGGAAAACCTATCGAAACCCTCTATTATTCCAATGCAGGGGGGCAAACCGCGGAAGGAGCAGAAGTATGGGGAAATAATCTTCCGTATATAGCAACCGTGGAAAGTATGGATGAGCTTCCTGAGCAGGCTGCATCAAAGTGGTACTGGATTGGAATAGAAGATGGGCAATATGGCTTTGTTCGATCTGATTATATTTCCCCCTTGCAAGAGAAGAATCCGGCAGGATTCGACTACGGAAAGGTGAATACACAAGGGTTGAATTTCCGCTCAGGTCCCAGTACCGCCTACCATACAGTTCTAAATCGTTTAGACCAAGGGGAAAAAGTAGCCATCTTGGCAGAGGTGGCAGAGGATAATGCCTACTCTTGGTCGCGAGGACCGTATACGGCCGAACAGATCCGGCAGATGCTAGAGCTGGGGACAACGGTTACGACTTTAGAGGTTTCCCAAAGAGGGCCATCCGGTAGAGTAGTAGAAATGAAGGCCAATGGAACGACCATTTCAGTGAAAAATCCTGATGCCTATCGATCGCTCTTTAATCTTTCGCTTGGCTCTTTACGGAGTACACTATTTGATGTAGTAGAAACGGGAGGGTATACTATACTGGGTGCAAATGGGGCTAAGATCAAGCGTCAGGTCCAAGAACCCCTTTCGGTTCTAACAGGAGCACAGAAACAACCAGAAGCCATGGAGGGAGCCACTCATTTGGCGATTGGGAAGGACCATCAAGCCAATGTCCTAACGAAAGATTACCAATACCGATTTGTGGGCAGAGGATTTGGTCACGGTATGGGACTTTCCCAATATGGCGCAAAGATGATGGCCGTTGAAGGGTATGACTATACCCAAATTTTGTCACACTATTATCAAGGTATTTTAATAGAACCCTATTGAGGATGATTGAACGTGAATGTAAATGACTATGATTTTGAATTGCCGGATGAGCTGATTGCCCAGAGCCCGCTGAAGGAGCGCAGCTCGTCTAGGCTACTTGTGCTTGATCGACTCACAGGAGAGGTTCGCCATGAATCTTTCACGCATTTGATTCATTATTTAGAGCCGGGAGACACGCTCGTGTTGAATGATACACGAGTGATTCCGGCCCGTCTTTTTGGCGTGAAACAGGAGACAGGGGCGAAGGTGGAACTTCTATTACTCAAGCAATTGACAGATGACCGATGGGAAACATTAGTTAAACCTGGGAAAAAGGTCAGGCCAGGAACGGTCTTGTCTTTTGGAGAAGGAATGTTAACGGGGATTTGCGAGGATAGTACAGAAGCGGGTGGACGAGTGATTCGCTTTGAATATGAAGGAATCTTCCATGAAATTCTCGATGAATTAGGGCAAATGCCTCTTCCTCCATATATTAAGGAACAATTAGAGGAAGCGGAACGCTATCAGACCGTCTTTGCCAGAAACCCAGGATCAGCGGCAGCCCCTACGGCAGGGCTTCACTTTACAAAGGAATATCTTCAGCAAATAAAAAGTAAAGGTGTCAATATTGCCTATGTCACCCTGCATGTTGGACTTGGAACGTTTCGTCCGGTTCAAGTGGAAAATGTTCTTGAGCATAAAATGCATGCAGAATACTATGAAATTTCCAAAGAAGATGCTGACCTCATTAACGCGACGAAAGAGCGCGGGAAGCGAGTGGTTGCGGTGGGAACAACGGCGACAAGAACTTTGGAGACAGTCGGTCGTAAAGCTGGCGGGAAATTGACGGAAACATCCGGATGGACTGATATTTTTATTTATCCCGGTTATTCTTTTTTGATTGTAGATGCCCTGCTCACGAATTTCCATCTTCCCAAATCAACGCTAGTCATGCTGGTTAGTGCCTTTGCCGGAAGAGAGAACGTCTTGCATGCGTATCATGAAGCCATTCAGGAAGGATACCGTTTTTTCAGCTTTGGGGATGCCATGTTTATGGTTTAACTAACGTATCAGCTGGTTTTCCTAACCTAGCATTTCGTGTATAATGTTTGTAGAGTGGAGGAATTTTACTTTGGCGGTAAAATATGAATTAATAAAAGTCTGTAAACAAACAGGCGCTCGTAGAGGTCGATTGCATACTCCCCATGGAATTATTGAAACACCTATCTTTATGCCAGTTGGAACATTAGCAACAGTGAAGGCGATGAGTCCGGAAGAGCTGAAGGAAATGGATGCGCAAATTATCTTAAGCAACACCTATCATCTTTTTTTGCGCCCAGGGCATGAGATTGTAAAGAAAGCAGGAGGTTTGCATTCCTTTATGAACTGGGATCGCCCCATCTTGACAGATAGCGGTGGATTTCAGGTTTTTAGCTTAAGCAATCTTCGCCAGATTAAGGAGGAAGGGGTTCATTTTCGTTCTCATTTAAGCGGTGCCAAGCTATTTATTGGCCCAGAGGAAGCTATGGAAATCCAAAATGCCCTTGGTGCAGATATCATGATGGCATTTGATGAATGTGCACCTTATCCGGCTGAATATGAGTATGTAAAAAGCTCCTTGGAGAGGACCACTCGTTGGCTGGAACGATGTGTGAAAGCCCATACTCGGCCATATGACCAAGCACTGTTTGGGATTGTTCAAGGAGGCATGTACCGTGAACTCCGAGAGCAAAGTGCAAAGGAAATTACTTCCTTAGATCTTCCTGGCTATGCTATCGGAGGCCTTAGCGTGGGAGAGCCCAAGGCTATGATGGATGAGGTGTTGGATTATACGGTACCTTTGTTGCCGGCTAATAAGCCTAGGTATTTGATGGGGGTAGGTTCTCCGGATGCCTTGATTGATGGTGCGATACGGGGAATCGATATGTTTGACTGTGTTCTGCCCACCAGGATTGCTCGAAATGGGACATGTATGACCAGTCAAGGAAGACTCGTAATCCGAAATGCCAAATTCAAGGAGGATTTTACACCGCTAGATCCCGAGTGCAGTTGTTATACATGCAGCAATTATACGCGTGCCTATATTCGACATTTGTTTAATGCAGATGAAATATTTGGACTCCGCCTGACCTCTTATCACAATTTGCATTTTCTCCTTCGCTTGATGGAGAACGTGCGAGAGGCCATAATGGAGGACCGTTTGATGGATTTTCGTAATGAATTTTTTGCCCAATACGGGTTAAATGAAGAAAGATCTTTTTAATACATAAGGAGGGATTTTGATGTCATTTGAACTAGCAGAAGGTGCAGCAACTGGAGGAGGTTTTCTAGGATCGATTTTACCGCTTGTCCTCATGTTTGCCATCTTTTATTTCCTGCTCATTCGTCCACAGCAAAAAAAGCAAAAACAAAGAACGGCGATGCTAGGAGCAGTTAAAAAAGGGGATCAAATCGTGACTATCGGAGGAATTCATGGAACGGTTTTGGAGCTGAAAGAAGAAACGGTTATTGTTAAAATCTCTGACAATACCAAAGTCACGTTAGAAAGACAAGCGATTAATCAAGTACTAAGCGACGACTCAAACGATAAGTAAAAAATAGTCTTGCCGCTCTACTTAGGGTAGTGGAGCGAGCAAGACTTTCCCTACCTTGACATCAAGGGTTTTGGGGTAACTTGACATCAACCCTTCGGGTTAGTTCTGATAAATTTATTTTATCAGAACTAAGGGCTTGGCCCTTGACGTTAAACTATCCCAATGTCAAGGTAGGGAATTTTTATTTTCCGCCGCCTGACATGTTAACACCAAAAATACCGCCTGAGGCCCCCACTAAAAATGCTAAGGCAAGATAAAGCACAGCATTCAATTGGGGTGTTACATCAAAGGCCAGAAAGCCAATTAAAATGATAAGAATAAAATAAGCGATTCCGGTTAATCCGCCAAAGTACCAGCCCTTTTGTCCCCCTTTTCTTCCAGCAATCCATCCTCCAATGAGAAGACTTAGGCCATTAATGGCGTAAGTAAAGTAAGGTAGACTCATTTCACTTAAACTGCTGAATTGAAGGAGTAAGGATGTAAGCAGGGATCCAATCAGGACGAGTCCGATGGTGGTTAGAGTTCCGGTTATAATGGGGGATGAAGATGATGCGATGGTTTTCATTAACATTACCTCCCACATGTTCAAAGGATTTGTACAATCTATGAATGGGGCTGGCGATTTATGACAGTCTGTCTTAAAACATGGACTGACATAACTAACTTCGCTATAATATTGAAGATAATTTAAAAGTAGAGGGAGGAAGAGACAAAAGTGGAACATCATGTAGCAGAGGCGTCAACTGCACAAATATACATAGCTGTCATCATCTTTTTAGTCACCTATGCGATTATTATCACAGAGAAAATCAATCGAGCTGTAATCGCCTTGCTAGGGGCCATATTAATGATAGGCTTTGGGATTGTAGATCTTGATGCAGCTTTTACCCATCATATTGAATGGGGAACAATCACTCTCTTAATTGGAATGATGATTCTAGTCGGAATTACTAATAAGACGGGGGTCTTTCAATATGCGGCAGTAAAAGCAGCAAAGATGGCAGGAGGAGAGCCCATTCGCATTCTCTTAATGCTATCTGTTTTGACAGCGGTAGCATCTGCCTTATTAGACAATGTCACGACCGTATTGCTAGTTGTACCGGTAACGTTTTCAATTACGCGGATTTTAGGGGTAAATCCGGTTCCCTTTCTGATTTCAGAGGTATTGTTTTCAAATATTGGCGGAACAGCAACACTCATCGGGGATCCGCCGAATATTATGATTGGAGGAGCGAATCCTCATTTGACCTTCAATGCTTTCCTTTTTAATTTGGCACCTGTCATTATCGTTATTAGTGCGGTGATCCTGTATATTCTTTATCTCATCTATCGCAAGCAAATGAGTGCGGATGAGGCAACGAAGCAGAAGATAATGAATTTAAATGAGAATGAATATATTACAGATTATCCGCTCATGAAAAAATGTCTCATTGTTCTTGGGCTGACGATTTTAGGATTTATGCTTCATTCCGTGCTTCACTTAGATGCAGCTGTGGTTGCTATTGGGGGAGCCACCATTCTCATGCTGATTGGAGTGAAGGAACACGATATGGAGGAAGTTTTCCATTCTGTGGAGTGGATTACCATCTTCTTCTTTGCTGGGCTCTTTACTTTGGTTGGCGGTTTGGTCGATGTTGGGATCATCAAGAACATTGCACTAGCTATGCTGGATTTGACAGAAGGAAATATTCCGATGGCCGGTTTGCTGATCCTTTGGGTTTCAGGAATTGCTTCAGCCACCATTGATAATATACCGTTTGTGGCTACCATGATTCCTTTGATTCAAGATATGGGAACAGGTTTAGGGCTTGCCACTGATTCTCCAGAAATAAACGCATTGTGGTGGTCTCTTGCTCTTGGTGCTTGTTTGGGAGGAAACGGTACAATCATCGGGGCTTCAGCCAACGTGATTGTAGCAGGTATGGCAGCCCGGGAAGGAAACGGGTTCTCTTACATGGATTTCTTAAAAATTGGAGCGCCGATCACGCTAGTTACATTGATTATCGCTACTGTTTATATTTATTTTAGATATCTTGTTGCTTTTCTTTAAAATAAAAAACAATATGAAATTGAAAAGTTTTCAATCGTTATATATGATAAAAGGGCAGGTTTTTCTGCCCTTTTCATTATTATTGAGCGCAATGGGGTGAATGGAAGATGATCAAAACCTATTTTTATAATCATTCCGAGCAGCAAGTGTACCACGATATGGACTTGGAGAAAATTAATTATTTTCTGAAATCACCGGAGGATTTGCTGTGGATTGATTTGTATGACGTTGGGAATGAGGAACTTCATTATATAGCCAATATTTTTAACTTCCACCCCTTAGCGATTGAAGACTGTCTGCATGTATCTCCGCGCGCAAAGGTTGACAACTACGAAGATTATTATTTCTTCGTTTTTCACTCCCTTCGATATAACGAGGAGAGCGACAATGAGATTACAACATTAGAGTTGAATGTCTTTTTAGGTCCTAACTACATTGTGACCATTCACAAGAGCCCGATGAGTACCATTGGCCGAATCGCTGCAGCCTGTTTAAAGAGCAAAGATTATATGAACAAAGGTCCTGATTATCTTCTTTATAATATCGTAGATGGCATTACAGATGAATACTTCCCGATTCTAGATCGGATTAGTGTTCGTATCGATGAATTGGAAGATGAGATTTATTACCATAAGGTAGAGGAAATTACGGAAGAGTTTCTAGCGCTGAAACGGACCATTATCCTGATTCGTCGCGTCATACTGCCTCAAAAGAGAATATTTGCTAATTTAAACGGTCGGCTTTCCTTTGAAATTCGCGAAGAAAACATTCCTTTCTATATCGATTTGGTTGATCATTTGGAGCGAATTGTAGACTCCACAGAAACCTTTCGCGATCTGGTAAATGGAGCCATGGATACGTATTATTCCATCGTAAGTGCCAAAACAACAGAAATTATGAGGGTACTGACCATTATCTCCACGATCATGATGCCACTTACCTTTATCACTGGTTTTTTTGGAATGAATGTAGAACTTCCCATGGGGGATAAGATATGGGCAACGGGGGCCATCAGTTTTTTTATGATCATGATCACCGGGTTGATGCTGTATATATTTAAAAAAAGAAGATGGATGTAGTTGGTACAAGGTGCTGTACATAGATCTACTCCCTCCAGTTCAGACTAGGGAGTAATCGGTATCCACAAGGAGGATTCCAATGGAGCTGGTAATCCTACTGGTACGCACCTTGTTTTTTTATTTTCTGGTTATGTTGGTCATGTACTCTTTTTGGAAAAAGAAGAAACCCACTTTAGCGGATTTGTTGATTGCTTTTATCGTTGCCCAATTTTCTGTTTTGGCCATTGATGAACCTGGTAAACCTTTATCGGTTATTCTCCTCCCCATTTCCATTCTGCTGATTCTTCATTTTGTTTTTGGTCCCGTGTTTCGAAAGAAGAAGACAGATCAGCCTGCAAGCTGGGGGGAACAAAAACCATTACAAGAAAGGAAGCCTATTAGAGTCCAGACAGCAGATGTAGAGATGGGCGCTCTTGAGCCCATGGTCATCCAGCAGCCAATCGGGATACTGCCTCTTCCTCTCATTTTAGACGGAAAGGTACTCGATATGAATTTAGGGAAAATCGGAAAAACACGATTTTGGCTCAAAAATGAAGTTCAAAAATTTGGAGCAAGACGTTTTAAAGAAGTTGCCTATTGCAGTATTGATCGCCAAGGAACAATGTTTTTGGACAAGAAAAAAGCTTAACGAAGCTTAAAGAAGGGAGCAATGATCCTTCCTATCCAAGGAATTCTTTGAACATCCTGGCGACCTAGTACTTTTAGCCAAACCAATAAGATTAAATAAACGGCCATGGAGCCTATAGAGGTCATGAACAAGGCAGTTGAGAGCTGCCATGTTGCTTGAAGGGATTCGAACATTAAATATCCTGTCCATCCCATCATGCCCATGGCACCTATTACCTTAACGAAGTCAAAGAGATGAATGGTAAAGCCCGTTAGCTTTACAATGCTGAAAAAGTGTAATAAGGTTACAATCACAATTCCAATACTAATGGCAATCGTAATGCCATGTGGACCTACTCCTGGGGTCGTTGCCAGAAGATAGATAGTTACTGTTTTTAGGATGGCACCGTATATGGTGTTTTTCATTGCCACCTGAGCGTAATCCAATCCTTGTAAGGCGGCAGCCAGAGGCCCTTGGAAGTATAATAATAAACAAAAGGGTACCATCAGCTTCATGATGGTGCCTACCTCTATGGAACCATATATAACCTGGCATAACGGCTCGGCTAAAATATACAGGAGTACGGTAAAAGGGGCACCAATAATGAGGGCGATCCTAAGGGATTGATGAATTCGCCGATGAACCATAGCCCAATTTTTTTTAGCATGCGCCTCGGCTACAGCAGGAACTAGTGAAACGGCAAGAGAATAAGTAAAGAAGGTCGGAAAGGTAAGAAGAGGGATAGCCATCCCCTGAAGTTGACCGTAATAGGTAGTGGCCGCAGCCGTGCTTAATCCGGCAATAGCCAGACTTTGGGCCACAACAATGGGCTCAATCCAAAAGGTTAAAGAACCGATCAGCCTTCCTGATGTAACCGGAATGGCGATCCGAACCAGGCCCTTAAGCGTATCTCTATGTCGTTGAAGGGCTTTGCTCATTTTAGATCCTGCCCATACATGCTTGAGCTTGGTTTGGCGGAATTGGTAAAGCAAAGATAGCACTCCCGCCAACTCACCCAGCACTACTCCAACCATGGCCGCAGCAGCGGCATATTCCACTCCTTTTGGTAAAAAGGCATTGGCCAGGAAGATTACGGTGAAGATTCGGACAAATTGTTCAATAACCTGAGAGCTTGCCGTAGGTATCATATTCTGCTTGCCTTGAAAATATCCGCGGATAATCGATGAGATGGCTACAATAGGAACAATGGGGGCGATCCCAATGAGGGAATAGTACGCTCTTGGATCAGTCAAAAGATGTTGGGAGATAAAGGGTGCTCCTGCAACCATGGCTAGCGTGAAAATGACACTGAGTATGGACACGAGCAGCAATGAAATTTTTAAAATGGATTTAATTTTATTTGTATTATTTTCGGCAGCCGCTTCGGCAACCAGCTTTGAAATGGCAATGGGCAATCCGAATTGGGTGAGGGTAATGACCAGATAAAGGGTGGGTACAGCCATTTGGTAAAGCCCCATCCCTTCTGCCCCAATAATGCGAGAAAGAAATATACGGTTTATAAAACCCATCAATTTAGTGAGTAGTCCTGCTACAACAAGAATCAACGTACCCTTATAAAATGTTTGCTTGGTCATGCCGACTGCTCCTTTTCCTTATCCGCGAAGTGTACAAACGGTTACATAATATAGATATGCATGTACAAGTGGGACATGACCAAATATTATTGGGAGAGGTCTAATATGGAAGAACATCAAAATGATTTGAAAAGGTTAAAATTAGAGATGAAGGATATTTGTCAGAGTAAGGCGGAAGAATTTCATTTTCTTGGATATGAAAATGTCACTTCTCAAGAAATTTGGGAATGCGTATCCAGTACTTATCGTAAAGAAATCCCCCCCATACATAAAATGGTAAATGATATTTTATCTTTATCCGTTACCAAGTTCATGAATTGGATGACCATGAAAGTTTATCGGGGAGAGTTCGAATAAGAGAAAAGACCAGATATGTTACTCCTTTTTGTGATTTATTCCCGTCAATTGACATGTATTTTAACGGATGCGTATAATAGCACTATTGGAGAAGAAGGCCCTTTGCTGAATATAAAGCAAAGATAAAGAGAGATAAAAGGAGGAAAAGCCTAAACATGATTAAATGGAGCCGAATTATAGCCTTTTTATTAGTAGTAGGTTTAACTTTCGGCCTCATTGGAGCTACCGCTAGTGGTGTGGTTAAGGGCATTACGCTCGGTTTGGACCTGCAAGGCGGTTTTGAGATTCTGTATGAAGTAAAGCCCATTGAGGAAGGTCAGGAGTTAACGAAAAATACTCTCAAGGATACAGTAGGAGCACTAATTAAGCGGATTGATATTATCGGAGTGGCAGAGCCGGAACTCTCCATCGAAGGCAACGATCGGATACGTGTCAAGCTAGCAGGAGTAACCAATCAGGAGCAGGCCCGAAAGCTGTTGGGTGAACCGGCTAGATTAGCATTTTTAAGTGTAATAGGAGAAGAATTAATGACAGGTAACGATTTGGCGGAAGATGGCGCTTCCGTTGAATATGATGAAGTAAAAAGGCCCTATATTGCCTTGAAACTTAAGGACGCAAAGAAATTTGAAGACATTACAAAGAAATATATAGGACAACCAATCAGTATCGCTCTGGATAAAAAAATATTGACAAGTCCAGTTGTACAAAGCGTCATTTCCGGAGGAACAGCTTCCATTACAGGGAATTATACGGTAGAGGAAGCTACGGAATTGGCAGCCATTTTAAATGCAGGAGCCTTGCCTGTAGAAATGAAAGAGTTATACTCGAACAGTGTTGGTGCTAAGCTTGGGGCAGAATCATTGAATAAGTCCATTTTTGCAAGTGCTATAGGGGTTGGATTAATTTTTATCTTTATGTTCCTCTACTATAGATGGCCAGGTGTCATTGCTATTATTACGTTAGTTGCCTACATGTATTTAATACTGCTTATTTTGAACTGGATGAATGCAACATTAACGTTACCCGGTATTGCAGCCTTCATTCTAACTGTGGGAATGGCTGTGGATGCCAATATTATTACCTATGAGCGGATTAAGGAAGAACTTCGTTCAGGTAAAACATTGCTCTCTGCCGTACGTGCGGGTCAGCGGCGGTCTCTATCCACCATTTTAGATGCCAATATTACGACTATGATCGCTGGAGCTGTCATGTTTTACTTTGGGACAAGCTCTGTTCAAGGATTTGCCGTCACCTTAATGGTTGGTATTACAATGACTTTGCTTACAGCGGTATTTGGGACCAGATTATTGTTGGCGATATGGGTTCGCTCTAATGCGCTCCGCAAGCCATGGTATTACGGCGTAAAGGAGAGTGAGATCGGTGAACTTTAAAACGTTTGATTATGTAGCCAAGCGCAAACTGTTTTTTACTCTCTCTGGCATCATACAAGTTCTGGGCATTATAGCTATCCTCGTTTTTGGATTTAATCTTGGGGTTGACTTCCAAAGTGGAACCCGTATGGATATTATGATTGGAAAACCCTTTACCGAAGCGGATGTAGCAGGGCAATTAAAAGCTCTCAAGTTGGAACCGGGAAGTATTGAAATTGCGGGTGACCAGGGGGAAAGAGCGGCTATACGGTTTGTTGAACCGCTCAGTAAGGAGCAAATAGCAAATGTAAAAGCTGCTTTTGTCAAAAAGTATGGGGAACAAGTTGATATCCAGGAGAGCACGGTTGACCCCATGATCAGCCGTGAGCTAGCGAAACAGGCAATCTATGCGGTTGCGTGGGCTTCTATCGGGATCATTATCTATATCGCAATACGCTTTGAATATCGATTTGCTATCACTGGAGTACTGGCTTTGCTCCATGATGCTTTTGCGGTTATAGCTGTATTTTCTATCTTCCAATTGGAAGTAGATTTACCGTTTATTGCTGCGATCCTAACCATTGTTGGTTATTCCATTAACGATACGATCGTAACCTTTGACCGAATTCGGGAAAATCTTCGTCTCTATAAAATCAAAAAGATGGAAGATTTGGAGAAGGTGGTTAACATCAGTATTCAAGAAACCATTGTCCGTTCCATCAACACGGTTCTCACGGTATTATTTGCTGCTGTGGCCTTACTTATATTTGGTGGGGAGGGCATCCGCAATTTCGCCTTAGCTTTAACGGCTGGATTAGTGTTTGGTATGTATTCTTCCATTTTTATTGCCAGTCAGTTATGGTTGGAATGGAAAGGGAGAGATCTGGTCAAAAAACGATTTGCTACAAATAACGAGGCTTCATAAGGGGCAAAATATGAAAACCGCGGGCTTCCCGCGGTTTTCATATTAAATGGCCATAGTAGTGTAGAGGTGAAGAGATGAGCGACGAACGATTTAAGAAAGCAGAATTTGCTGCGTGGGTTGGAATTATTGGGAATCTTGTCCTGGCTATAGTCAAGGGTGTTATTGGATATGTGGCACATAGTAAGGCCCTTATTGCGGATGCGGTACATTCAGCATCGGATGTCATCGGATCCATTGCCGTGCTCATTGGTCTAAGGGCAGCCCAAAAACCGCCGGATAAAGATCATCCCTACGGTCATGGAAAGGCAGAATCCATTGCTGCCATTATTGTCAGTATCATTTTATTTATTGTCGGATTAGAAGTAGGGTATAAGTCTTTTCAGACGATGCTCGATCCCCTTGAGGCTCCAGGACTGATTGCCGTTTATGCTGCTTTTATATCCATGCTGGTAAAAGAAGGGATGTTCCAATATAAGTACCGATTAGGGAAAAAGCTAAATAGCCAGGCCCTTATCGCCAATGCCTGGGAGCACCGTTCCGATGTTTATTCTTCCCTTGCAGCCGTTGTGGGGATTGGCGGAGCTGTAATCGGAGGGAAGTTTCAGCTTCCTTTTCTGCTCTATCTCGATCCTATAGCAGGATTGATCGTATCGATTCTTGTCCTGAAAATGGCCTACCACATCTTGGGTGAATCCATTCATAATACCCTTGATCATGTAGTCCATGATGAGGCTGCCCAGGAGCTTGTGGATGCTGTGGAAAAGGTAGATGGAGTCATGACAGTTGATAGGCTACTTGCGAGAGAACATGGTCACTATGTGATTGTGGATGTTAAAATTGGAGTGAATCCGAATATCACAGTGAAAAAAGGACATTCGATAGGCAAAGAGGTTAAGCATAAATTAATGAATGAATTTGAACATGTTCAAGATGTTATGGTTCATATTAATCCTTATCATGGCGATTTTCCGGATCCAGGGTCAGAGATGTATCATTAAACAGGATTGTCCACAACTTTTGAGTTCAGTATAATGGACCTTTAGAGAGGTGGAGAGCATGTTAAAAGCAAAGACTCGGTGGCTCCTGCCGAATGCGAATCCAGATAAAGAAGATCATCTCGTACAAGAATTGAAGGTCTCACCATTAATGGCTAGACTCTTAGTACATAGAGGCTTAGCAGAACCCCAGAGTGCCTCCGCATTTTTACATTCAGAGATTGGAGAGCTGTGTAACCCAATTTACTGGGAGGGAATGGAAGATGTGATTCATGGGCTGCGGCCAGAGATTTTAAGTAAAATAAAGATCGGTATCATCGGGTCAGATCGAGCTGATGGGATCTGCAGTGCAAGTATATTACTACATATCTTAGAGGCAAAAGGAGCAAAGGTTCAATATTATATGTTTCCTAAAAGGGAACTGCCTGTTCTTGAATCTTTTATTAGAAAAGAGCTCCATGAAATAGACATGCTGTTCCTCACGGATCTTTCCCTTTCTTCTCATTCACCGGACTGGGAAGGGGCTTTGAGTCTCTGGCAATGTGAGCAAAATGGGGATCGGGCTGTACTTGGGATGCAACCGATCCTCACCTTTAATCCACATAGCAAAGCATTTCCGGTTCGAGATCTTTCCAGTTCTGGATGGGCATTTAAATTAGGCCAGGTCCTACTTGGAGAGTGCCCTCTTTATTTGCTGGAACTAGCCATGATTGGAACGATCGCCTCAGAGGTTCCACTAGTTGGAGAAAATCGGATCATCGCTAAATGCGGTCTAGATCAAATCAAACGGCCTAGTACTTCTGGAGTTCGTGTTTGGAAGGAAGCATGCCGGCTGACAACGGTTTCCATTATGGAGATAAAGGATGTGATGGTACCTTGGATTGAGCAAACCAGTTCCGCTGTCTCCATGTTGATGGAACAGGATTACCTTCAAGCCAAGCAGTTAGCTATCCACAGGACAGAGCGCAATCATCTTGAGCCTGTGAAGAGTGCTTCATATTTTCCCATTGATGCCTTTTGCCATCTTTCTGAAATCAGCATCAAGACCATTGAAGAACTGGAATGGCTTGCCCCTTTTGGTCCTGGAAATGAAGAACCTTTATTTATTCTCAATGAAGTAGAGCTTACTAAAGTTCGAACGGTAGGCATGGATCAATCCCATTTAAAATGCCAGCTAAGAGTTGGGGATCTAACCATAGAAGCAACTGGATTTGGTCTTGGCGATTTATTCGTACATATATCGAAACAGGCTATGGGGAATGTGATAGGTCATTGGGTCCTTCATGAATGGAACGGGATACGTAAGCCGCATTTTCTATTGAAGGATGTGTCTATCTCCCATACCCAAATTTTTGATTATAGGGGAACGATGGACAAAGAAAAAATGCTTTTTACTTTTCTGGAGGCAGACTCTCTTATTCTTTGTTTTCAGAAGGAAAGCTTGTCGGAATTGGATTCTTTTCTGAGTCAAAAATCCCTATCTCCAAACATAGGATATGCTTATACAGAGTCCTTTCCCATTTATCATAGGATTTCGCATCTTTTTTTATATGATCTTCCTTATTCGCTCTCAGATCTGCAGGAGATACAAAGCCTGCTTCCTCAGCCGCAAAGAATTTATTGCCTTTTTGGTGCTGAACATCAAAATCAATTAGCTGTCATTCCAACCCGGGACCATTTCAAGTGGTTATATGGGATAATAAGGAAAAAGGGTTATTGTAAATGGAGTTGGGTTCCTCTCCTTGCCAAGTCTAGAGGAATTAGTGAGCATGCGATTCGTTTTATGCTGGATGTTTTTTTAGATTTAGAATTTGTTCAAAATACAGGAGAAACCATGTCCATCGTAGAATCTCCCAATAAAAGAGATTTAGCTGAATCCCACTTTTATCAAAAGAAAAAGCAGGAGATGGAAATAGAAACAGAGCTCCTGTATTCCAGTTTTGAGGATTTATGCCAAACCTTTAAGAAGGTTACACTAATCAAGAATGAGAAGGAGGAATGATGAATGGATTTTAAACCATTTATTCGGATTATCCCGGATTTTCCCAAAGAGGGCATTCGTTTCAAAGATATTACAACTTTGCTCAAGGATGGGGGAGCTTATAAGCAGGCTATTAATGAAATGGCTAGCTTTGCGCGTAACCTGAATGTAGATATTATTGCTGGACCCGAAGCCAGGGGATTTGTGGTGGGAGCTCCCTTGGCATATGCGTTGGAAGCAGGGTTTGTCCCCGTTAGGAAATCAGGAAAGCTTCCAGGGGAAGTTGTGTCTGAAGAATATGATTTGGAGTATGGAAAAGATCAATTGGCCATGCATAAAGATGCGATTCAACCTGGGCAGCGCGTGTTGATTGCCGATGATTTATTGGCGACCGGAGGGACTATTTCCACTACGGTAAACCTGGTGAGACAGCTTGGCGGGGAAATTGTCGGGGCTGCTTTCTTGATTGAGCTTTCTTATTTAAACGGTAGAGACAAGATAAAAGATATTGATGTATTCTCCTTAATTAAATATTAAGTTTTTAGAAAAGAGCAATATCCTTGCTGCTTATTCCTATGTATGAAATCCTTAGGAAAAGCAGGCGATAATATTGCTTTTTTAACGTTTTAAGCTTTACATTCTAATCATATTCAATGATAATGGAGAGAAAAATATCTTTTCCTGATGGGTGAAGGGTGAACTAATAAATGAGTGTTGATATTACCGCAATTGAACAAGCTGCCGAGAAGGCCATTGCTAAAGCGAAAACCTATCTACCTGAAAAAGATGTGAATATGCTGACTTTTGCTTGTGATTTTGCTCGCCATGCCCATGATGGGCAGATTCGTAAATCGGGCGCACCGTATATTATTCATCCGATGGCCGTTGCTGAAATCCTGCTCAATATGCAAATGGATGCGGTGACTGTTGCTGCTGGATTTTTGCATGATGTAGTGGAGGACACGCCTGTTAGCTTGGATGAAATAAAGGATCAATTTGGGGAAGATACGGCTAATTTAGTTGATGGAGTAACAAAGCTTGGGCGGATTAAGTATAAATCTAAGGAAGAGCAACAAGCTGAAAATCACCGGAAAATGTTTCTGGCTATGGCCCAAGATGTCCGAGTCATCCTGATCAAATTGGCTGACCGACTTCATAATATGAGAACTCTCAAACATCTGCCCGAAGAGAAGCAAAGAAGAATTGCTAATGAAACATTGGAAATCTTTGCTCCTTTAGCCAACAGGTTGGGAATTGCCTCGATCAAATGGGAATTAGAGGATATCTCCTTACGATATATTAATCCTCAGCAATATTATCGAATCGTCAACTTGATGCAGAAGAAAAGAACAGAACGTGAAAAATATATTGAGCAAGTGATGAGCGAAATAAAGGATAAGCTGAAGGAATTACACATTGATGTGGAAATTTCCGGACGACCTAAGCATTTATATAGCATTTATCGAAAGATGATGAAACAAAACAAAGAATTTAACGAAATCTATGATCTGTTGGCTGTGCGGGTTATAGTAGCTGATATTCGTGACTGTTATGCCACATTGGGGATTATTCATACCCTATGGAAGCCTATGCCCGGGAGATTTAAAGATTACATTGCCATGCCCAAGGCGAATATGTATCAATCCCTTCATACAACGGTCATCGGTCCGAATGGAGAGCCGTTAGAAGTACAGATCCGTACCTATGAGATGCATCGGACGGCGGAATATGGAATTGCGGCTCACTGGGCATATAAAGAAGGAAAGCCAGCCCCGGAAGATACACTCGAAACCAAGCTGACTTGGTTCAGGGAAATCCTGGAGTGGCAGGATGACGCTAAGGATGCCCAGGAATTTATGGAATCCTTGAAAATGGATCTGTTTTCGGATGTCGTCTTTGTATTTACACCGAAAGGCGATGTCATCGAGCTTCCCAATGGGTCCGTTCCCTTAGATTTCGCTTACCGAATTCACTCAGAGGTAGGAAACCGGTGCATAGGGGCTAAGGTGAATAATAAGATTGTTACATTGGACCACCCATTAAAGACAGGGGATATTGTAGAAGTCCTTACTTCTAAGCATAGCTATGGGCCAAGCAGAGACTGGTTGAAAATTGCCAAGTCAGTGCAAGCAAGAAATAAAATTAAGGCTTGGTTCAAGAAAGAAAAACGGGAAGAAAATGTACACAAAGGCCGGGAATTAGTGGAGGCTGAATTAAAAAAACAAGGGTTTGAATTGAAAGAAACCCTTACGCAAGATAATCTTTCTGAAGCTTTTCATAAATTCAACTTCAACAATGAAGAAGATATGTATGCAGCTATTGGATATGGAGGTTTAACTCCGGCTCAATTGGTCACTCGCTTAACGGAAAAAATAAGGAAAATTCGGGACGAAAAATCAATTCCTGAGTTTAAGCAGGATTTTGTCAAAAGGAAAAGTCCTGAACAAGGAATCTCAATTAAAGGAATTGATAATTTACTTGTCCGCTTTTCAAGATGCTGCACTCCCATTCCAGGAGACAATATTGTTGGCTTTATTACAAGAGGTCGAGGGGTATCTGTCCATCGAACTAGCTGTCCCAATATTGTGAATGAGGCAGAAAAAGACCGGTTTATCCACGTGGAATGGGAAGGCACGCGGATCCAAGAATATAACGTGGATATAGAAATTACCGGACAAGATCGCAACGGTTTTTTGAATGAGGTGCTTAATACAGTAGCGGATAGCAAAACCAAAATTGTAGCGGTTTCTGGTAAAGCAGATAAAAATAAAGTGGCAAAGATCAGTATGACTATCGCCATTCACGATATAACTCACCTGCAAAAAGTGGTGGAACGGTTAAAACGGATTAAAGACGTTTATACGGTACGTAGAATGCTGAACATTTAATAAGGAGTATGCCTAAATATGAAAGTTGTTGTCCAGCGCAGCAAACAAGCGAAAGTAACCGTTGATGGGAAGGTCACCGGGCAGATCGATTCGGGTCTAGTGGTCTTAGTAGGCATTACGCATGAAGACAAGCAAGATGATGTCTTTTTTGTTGCTGAAAAGATTGCTCATCTGCGCATCTTCGAGGATGATGAAGGGAAGATGAATCGCTCTTTACTGGATGTGGGAGGCAGCATTCTGTCTGTTTCCCAGTTCACGTTGTACGGCGATTGCAGAAAGGGCAGGCGTCCGAGTTTTATCGATGCTGCTCGTCCGGAGCATGCTGAGCCATTGTATGAACTTTACAATGATACCTTGAGACAGATGGGGATTGATGTTCAAACTGGAGTGTTCGGAGCCATGATGGAAGTTAGTCTGGTCAACGATGGCCCAGTCACGATCATTATAGAAAGCAGCAAAAAATAACCAGGACCCCCCTGGTTATTTTTTATGCGCTTGGCAGCGTATCGGACTAACAACGGGAGTAAGACCCGAGCACGCCGAAAGGTGGAATATATCAATCGATTTCCCTTGCTTATCTACGACTTCTAGCAATTGCATCTTTAAGTTTTAACTAATATATATTTTCTTTACAATAATTATACAAAATCTTAAAAAATTCTATAATAATGAGTGATAAAGTAATCAATATATAGTACTGGATATAGGAGGCAATAGAATGTATCATGTATTGCTAAAAGATTTGTATGATTCTGTTAAAATTCCATTGATATATTTGGTGTTTTCCGGGTTATGGGTATTCTTTTCCGATCAGGTATTATTTTTCTTTATTCGTGATTCTCATAAATTAATTGATTTCCAAACGCTTAAGGGATGTTTTTTTGTTCTCTTGACGAGTTGGATTCTTTTCAGGCTTATCTATAATGAAAATAGGAAGCAGAAACAAGTACAAGATACACTCCGGGAAAATAAAGAGCGTTATCGTCATTTGATCGATCTTTCTCCAGATGCGATCATAGTTCATTGCGTAGCAAGAATTCATTACATCAATTCGGCAGGGGTTGAAATTTTCGGTGCCCGTGTTCCAAATGAGATAATGGAAAAACCCATTTTTGACTTTTTGCACCCCGACTTTCATGAAATTTCAAAGCATCGGATGCAGAACATGATACAAGAACAGAAACCAGCGAATCTTATGGTACAAAGGTTGATCCGGCTGGATGGAAAAGAGATCGAAGTGGAAGTGACAGGCGTTGCAGTCACCTATATGGGGCAGAAGGCCATTTTATCCGTATATAGGGATATCACCGAACGCAAAGAAGCTGAGGAATTGATTCATGAGATGGCATACCATGATGATTTGACCGGTTTGCCCAATCGAAGGTTATTTAATGAAAACCTTTCATCGGCATTAATAGTTGCAAGAAAAAACAGAAAAAAGGTAGCAGTAATGTTTCTTGACTTGGATCGCTTTAAACTGATCAATGATACTTTAGGACATAAATTCGGGGATCACTTTTTGCAGGTTGTTTCTGGTCGACTGCTCAGCTGTATGCGCAAAGGGGATACGATTGCCAGAATGGGTGGGGATGAGTTTACGATCATCCTTCCAAGGATCACTAAAAAACAAGAGGCTGATGAAGTGGCTGAACGAATCATTGATGAATTATCCCAACCTATGAACATAATGGGGCGGGAGCTGTTCATCACATCCAGCATTGGGATAAGCGTGTATCCTGATGATGGCGATAAGATGGATACGTTGATTAAAAACGCCGACACGGCCATGTACCGGGCCAAGGAACAGGGAAACTGCTATCAGTTTTTTGCCCCCGAAATGAATGAAACGATGAATAAGATCGTTTCATTAGAAAAAAATTTGAAAAAAGCGTATGAGAAAAAGGAATTCAGACTTTGCTATCAGCCTAAGGTGGACATGAAAAAGGAGCGGATCATCGGGATGGAAACCTTGATTCGCTGGGAACACCCAGAACTGGGAGTGGTTACCCCCGCAGAGTTTATTCCTTTGGCGGAAGAGACAGGATTGATTGTGCCGATTGGCGAATGGGTCCTGCGCTCGGCATGTGAACAAAATAAAATTTGGCAGGAGGCAGGGATGCCACCTATGCGCGTGTCCGTTAACCTTTCGGTACGCCAGTTCAAGGAGCCAAACATGATTGGGATGGTAGACCGGGTATTAAAAGAGACGGGTCTTGATCCTCAATATCTTGAGCTTGAGATTACCGAGAGCATCAGTATGTATGATGTTGATTTTATTATCAAGACGTTAATCGGATTGAAAAATTTGGGAATTAAAATCTCCATTGATGATTTTGGGATGGGATACTCATCCCTTAGTTATTTAAAGAAATTTCCAATTGATGTCCTAAAGATCGATCGGTCATTTATACGGGATATTATGACTGACAATGATAATAAGGCTATTGTCAAAGCAATCATCTACATAGCGCACAGCCTTAACCTGGAGGTAATTGCTGAAGGGGTAGAGACCATTCAACAACTTGACTTTTTGAAGAAGTTGGGATGTTATGAGATGCAAGGATATCTGGTGAGTCAGCCCCTTTATGCCCATGAGTTTGAAATTTTGGTAAAACAGTTCAATCATTATTATGAGCCGGCTTTCATTTGCTAAAGAAACTGTGAAAGTATGAAATCGTGGAGGAGCCGTATGCGATGATCCGCACGTACGGTGCTATGAGAGTTGCGCATGAGTAATTCATGCGCAACTCTATTCTTTGTAGTATTTCAAGATTCCCTGAAAAATCCCTTCTGCTGCTTGTTCTTGAAATTCAGAAGTAGTCAGAAGGATTTCTTCTTGGTAGTTAGTCAAAAATCCAAGCTCACAAAGGACGGCAAGCTGTGGGTTCTCCCTTAGAACAAAATAATCTCCATATCTTGCTTTGAGATCATTAAGTCCTGTCTTTTTTATCAATTCTTTTTGAATCAAGCCAGCAAGCTCACGATCTTCCCCATCACTGTAAAAATAAGTGATGACACCGTTAATTCGATAATTTTCACTCGTATTATGATGAACACTAATAAAAACATCGGCTTGTTTATCGACTGCCGAATTTACTCTTTCCTGTAGGGAGACTTTCCGATCCTCCTCTCGTGTCAAATACAAACGGGCTCCAGCTGCCTTCAGCTTCTCGGCAAGCAGGCGACTCACTTTTAAGTTTATCGTTTTTTCTAGCGAACCAAGATGAGGCCCTATGGCTCCACTATCATTCCCTCCATGACCTGGATCAATGAGAATCGTCTTTCCCTTTAGAATCTCTTCGATTCCCTTACGGGTTACATTAGGGACACCATAAGCGGTCACGATCCAACCAGCCACATATCCGATTTTCTGGTTTGTTAAGCGAATCTTAAACCAATCCCCTTCTTTGGCGATGACAGGATAGGTTTCACCCAGTTCGGCAAGCCCAACCACTTCAAATTTGGTCTGTGGACCGTTCCGAATATTGGTTCCCGGATTTAAAATCTTGATATAGGCCTTACTGGGTGCAGGAACTCTAGAAGGGGAGTCAGTTTTCTTTTCCTCAACAAGCCAGTTTGCAACCCAGCCATTGACCTGTTTTCCTTCTACGTGAAACCAATCTCCCTTTTGCTCAACAATATGTAGGGATTCTCCTTCCGTTAGCTGACCCACAATCGAATAAGTCGAATCTGGACCCGATCGAACATTCAAAGATGGAATTTTAACTATGGCTGTCCGCTTCTTGGTTGGAGGCAAAGGGGAAGGTGTGTGTGTGACCTCTTTTACTCGCCAACTAGCAGTCCAGCCTTCATCCCCATTTTTAAGTTGGATCTTTACCCAATCGCCTTCACTACCTAGCTTTACATATTGCTCTCCCTGGTTGATTTGTTCAATGGAGGAAAAGGATGTGCTAGGGCCCGATCGTACATTTAAGCCATCTATGGATGGCGTGATCAAGACAGAGTCGGTTATGGCAGACTTTTGCAAGTCGACGAGCCATGAGGCCACCCAACCTTTTTTGTCACCGGGGAGAGCAATTTGCACCCAGTTATCCTGAATAGCAAGGATAGGATAAGATTCTCCCAGTTGACCGTGACCAATAATGTCATGGTTCAGTCCTGAACCTGCCCGGATATTAACAGAACTTACAGTAATGGTAATAGATCCTAAATCTTTGGATTGGAGTGATGAAACCGGAAATCCGAATGAAGCCAATAGGACGAAAATGACAAGAATATACCGAATGAGTAGGCGGTGCGACAATTGTGACAATCCTTTCCTGCTGATTTTTCGCATAATCATAACTTCGATAAAGAAACGAAGAACTCCTCTCACTCATAAGAAAAAAAAGCAAAGATATGGGCAAAATAGACATTGTAAGAATGGGATTACAGAGTCATGGAGGCCTTCACGGACACAACAATCGCTGGTAAAGGAAAGTTGAATCGACCTAGGGTCAGCATTTAGAGGAGGATATAGATGAGACAAAGTTTGAAAGAATGGCATAGGGTAGAATCGGTTGTCACAGGATTAAGTACGGATTTTCATGATGTACTTTCGGTAAAGGAAGCGGAAGATCGTTTGCAAAGGGACACCTACATGTTGGGAGAGGGTCGATGGCTTGCCAAGAGTATAGGGAGGTGATAAATTATACAGGAGATTTTTAATACTTATCGGAAAGTATTATACGCATCAGGCTTAACGCATTAGCTTTCTTATACTTATCGGAAAGTATTATACGCATCAGGCTTAATGCCAGTAGCTTTCTTACAGTATAAAAGGAGTTCAGTATGCTGATACGGGTAACAGGAATCGAGGAGTCGCTGGAACGACAGGTTGTACACATTATTGAGCTGTTTTTTGAAGAGGTTCAGGTGAGCTTTTCGGCAGATGCTCTCGCTGATCTGCTCATTGAGTTTGAGTTTTTTAAGGAGTATCCGTTCCAAACTATTGCCAGACTTTATTCTACAAGTAGTCAATTGATGGAGAGGACGTATTCGATTGGTAACATGGAACTAGGGGATGAACACCGTAAATATGTGAAGCGTGCCATAAGTCATACCCTATTAGGCGTCCTACAGGAATATACAGGTATAGAACAGCCATGGGGAATTCTTACGGGGATTCGGCCAACTAAGCTAATGCATCAAAAACATCAGCAGGATATATCCCCTTTACTGGCAAAGCAGGAGTTGCAAAAAAAATATTTGATTAAAGAAGAAAAGACTGTGCTTATGCAGGAAATCGTAGAAAGGCAATTAGCTGCTGTTCCTGATTTGTACCAATTGCAGCGGGAGGTTAGTATTTATATTGGTATCCCTTTCTGTCCGACCAAATGTGCATATTGCACGTTTCCCGCCTATGCCATAAATGGCAGGCAGGGTTCAGTAGATTCCTTTTTAGGTGGACTGCATTATGAAATGAAGGCAATTGGCAAATGGTTGAAGCAGCATCATATCCCGATTACAACGGTCTACTTTGGTGGTGGAACCCCGACTAGCATTACCGCACAGGAGATGGATTTGCTTTATGAGGAGATGTATGAATCGTTTCCTAACGTTAGAAACATTCGGGAGGTTACGGTTGAGGCAGGTCGTCCGGATACGATTACTCCTAAGAAATTAGAGATTCTTAAGAAATGGAATATTGACCGAATCAGCATTAATCCACAATCTTACACTCAAGAAACTTTAAAGGCAATTGGCCGTCACCACACGGTGGAAGAAACAATTGAAAAATATAAGCTGGCCCGCCAAATGGGAATGAGCAATATAAATATGGACTTAATTATTGGATTGCCTGGTGAGGGCCTGGCTGAGTTTGAGCATACGCTGCAGGAAACGAAAAAATTAATGCCCGAATCCTTAACCGTGCATACGTTATCTTTTAAGAGAGCTTCAGAGATGACGCAAAATAAAGAGAAATATAAGGTTGCCGGTCGTGAGGAAATTACAGCGATGATGAAGAGAGCAGAGCATTGGGCCTTTGAGAATGGCTATCACCCCTATTATCTTTATAGGCAGAAAAATATCTTGGGCAATCTCGAAAATGTAGGGTATGCCCTCCCAGGAAAGGAAAGCATTTATAATATCATCATCATGGAAGAAATCCAAACGATTATCGGATTGGGCTGTGGAGCTTCAAGTAAGTTTGTTCATCCCGTAACCGGGAAAATAACGCGTTATGCCAATCCTAAGGAACCTAAGGCTTATAATGATAGCTTCGAGAGATATACGAAAGAGAAGTTACAGGCCCTTCAAGATTTATTTTATAATTAATAGATTTGTCAACGGAGCTGGACAAAAGATTGAAAAAATTATGATGAAAACCTTAACAAACCTTGACATGATTTGTCGATATCAGTAATATTAAAACAATTGAATATTGATCCGTTGAAAGGAAAAGTATTCAGAATAATGGATAGTAAAGAGAGGAAGTGACTATGGCTGAAATCACTTCTCTATGCCATTCTGAGGAAAGACATCCTAGAGGACCACAGGTGAACGAATGTTAGTAACTTGTTGGCGTGAGAACGTTATGCAAATGAGGAGAACTTGAATGTTCTAATTTAGGGTGGTACCACGGGTGTGTAAACTCTCGTCCCTGACATAAAGTCAGTGGCGGGAGTTTTTTTATTTTTCAGGTAAAAGAAGGAGGTTAACCCCTATGTCAATTCATATTCCCCGGGGAACCGCGGATGTCCTTCCAGGTGAAGTGGAATGGTGGCAGTTTATAGAAGAAACGGCAAGGGATTTATGTAAAAGATACAATTACCGGGAGATTCGGACTCCTATCTTTGAACATACGGAGCTCTTTCATCGAGGTGTAGGCGAAACAACGGATATCGTTGAAAAGGAAATGTACACCTTCCAAGATAAGGGTGGACGCAGCATTACCTTGCGCCCGGAAGGGACTGCTGCCGTTGTTCGTTCCTATGTTGAAAACAAAATGTTCGGTGATCCTAACCAGCCAACCAAATTATATTATATTGGACCCATGTTCCGTTATGAGCGGCCGCAAGCAGGGCGGATGAGACAATTTACTCAATTTGGAGTAGAAGCCATCGGTACGAATGATCCTTCAGTTGATGCTGAAGTCATTGCTTTGCCCATGAGACTGTATGAGAAATTAGGATTGAAGTATTTAAGTTTGGAGATCAACAGTGTTGGATGCAAAACATGCCGGCCTATTCATCGCGAACATTTAATTAATCATCTTTCGGCCAGAAAAGAAGAGTTGTGCACGGATTGTCAGTCCAGATTTGAGCGTAATCCCCTTCGCATATTAGATTGTAAAGTTGAAAAATGTAAAGAAATTACTAAAGAGGCTCCCGATATCCTTGAACATCTTTGTGGGGAATGCGCGCCGCATTTCGATTCCGTAAAAAGTCATTTGGATCGTTTGGGAATTGTCTATACCGTCAATCCGCGAATGGTTCGCGGGCTTGATTATTATACTCAGACAGCTTTTGAAATCATGGCAGAGGGCTTTGGCGCGATCACAACCATTTGCGGCGGTGGCCGTTATAACGGCTTGGTGGAAGATATTGGTGGGAATGATGCGCCAGGAATTGGCTTTGCGATGAGTATTGAACGGGTTCTTTTAACCCTTAAGAGTCAAAATGTGGAGCTGCCTTTAGAAGCTGGCTTGGACTGCTATCTTGTCGCTTTAGGAGAATCCGCCGAAAAAGAAGCAGTTATCCTATTAGATCAGATGCGAAATAAAGGATTAAAAGCAGAGAAAGACTATGTTGGTCGAAAAATGAAAGCCCAGCTAAAGGCAGCAGATCGATATCAGTCTCGGTTTGTATTAATTCTTGGAGAAGATGAATTAGCCAAAAAAGTGATTGTAGTCAAGAATATGGGTACTGGAGATCAGCAGGAAGTTCCTTTAGATCACGTAGCCGATTTTATTTTGAATAAATAGTTTAAAAGGGAGGAATTTTTCATGGAGTTTTATCGTACACACCATTGTGGACAATTGCGAAAAGAAGATGTAGAACAAGAAGTTGTTTTATGCGGATGGGTTCAAAAACGCAGGGATTTAGGCGGGGTGATTTTTATCGATCTTCGTGATCGAAGCGGGATTGTCCAAATCGTCTTAAATCCAGAGTATAATGTAGATGCCCACTTAAAGGGCGATCGGGTCCGCAGTGAATATGTTCTTCAAGTGAAGGGAAAAGTGTTTGCGAGAAATGCTGAAACCGTGAACACGAATTTGAAAACGGGTGATGTGGAAGTTCATATTTCTGAAGTGGAAGTGTTAAATGAGGCTAAAACGCCTCCGTTCCTTATTGAAGATCAAGTGGATGTGGATGAGAACATTCGACTGAAATATCGCTATTTAGACCTGCGCCGTCCAGTCATGCAGCAATCCCTTCTGCTACGCCATAAAGTTTCGAAAGCTTTCCGCGATTTCTTAGATGGGCAAGGATTCCTGGAAATTGAAACCCCGATGTTAACGAAAAGTACACCAGAGGGCGCAAGGGACTATCTCGTTCCTAGTCGCGTACATCCTGGGGAATTCTTTGCTTTGCCGCAATCTCCACAATTGTTTAAACAATTGCTGATGGTTTCCGGCTATGAACGCTATTTCCAAATTGTTCGCTGTTTCCGTGATGAGGATTTAAGAGCGGACCGCCAGCCTGAGTTTACCCAGGTGGATATTGAGACGTCGTTCTTATCGATGGAGCAATTAATAAGCATGATGGAACAAATGGTTGCTGAGGTTTGCGAAAAATCGTCTGGACTAAAAGTGGAGACTCCTTTCCAGAGGCTGACTTACCATGATGCCATGGGCCGTTATGGATCCGATAAGCCGGATCTTCGTTTTGGTATGGAGCTCGTAGAAGTTTCCGACTTAGTGGCGGAATGCGGCTTTAAGGTGTTCAGCAGCGCGATTGAACGTGGTGGACAGGTAAAAGGAATTAATGTGAAAGGCTGCGGTCATTTCTCTCGTAAAGATGTAGATGATCTGGCTAAATTTGCCGCACAATATGGTGCTAAAGGATTGGCATGGATCGCTTTTAAAGATGGGGAAATCAAAGGGCCGATTGCAAAGTTCTTCCAAGAAGGGGAAATTGCGCGTATCAAGGACCGTTTTGAAGCAGAAGAAGGAGATCTTCTCTTATTTGTTGCGGATACTGTAAAGGTAGTTGCAGATTCATTGGGAGCTTTAAGATCTAAGTTTGGAAAAGACCTTGGATTGATTGATCAAACTGTCTTCAAATTTGCCTGGGTGGTTGATTTCCCGCTTGTTGAATACGATGAAGTTCAAAAACGTTATGTAGCCCTTCACCATCCATTCACTATGCCTAGAGTGGAAGATATCCATTTGTTTGACTCTGATCCTAGTCAAATCCGTGCTCAGGCATATGACTTAGTGCTTAACGGGTTTGAAGTGGGCGGAGGCAGCATGAGAATCTATAAGCGTGAAATTCAAGAGAAGATGTTTCAAGCTCTTGGATTCAGTAAAGAAGAAGCGATGGAACAGTTCGGATTCCTGTTGGATGCCTTTGAATATGGTACACCGCCACATGGGGGAATTGCGTTAGGCCTGGACCGTTTTGTTATGCTTTTGGCAGGGCGTACGAACCTCAGAGAAGTCATTGCTTTCCCGAAAACAGCCAGTGCTTCGGATCCGATGACCGACGCACCGGGAACCGTAGAAGAAAAGCAATTAAACGAGCTTCACATTCAGTTGAAATTGCCACAAGAAGTTAATGCGTAGGGCTTGCAATCGTTTTCATTATAAGTTAATATAAACATAATAAGAGTCCTAAGATGTTTGTAAGCCTATATGTTTTGAGCCCAACACTGATTGATATGGGATTCCGGAGTTTTTCCGTGGAATGAATGCTATGCTAAAGACCGCGTGGACCATGAATCGGAAGACAGGATGCACCCTCATGAATGGGAATAGTTTTGAACTGGTTCAAAACGAAGGATTTTTACGGCATTATGGGACTCTTTCGGTTTCGTTTATATGGAAATATTTAGAGGGGAGCCTTTCCTATGAAGGCTTCCCTCTTGTTATACTTAGATGTCAAGTATTATAGGCATTAGGCTACACCAGTAGCTTTTTTATGTCACATGAGATCAAATGCTTTCATCTTTCGATATAAGGTATTCCGGCCAATGTTTAATTGTTTGGCAGTTTGGCTAATATTCCCATTGCATTGTTCTAATGTCTGCTGTATAAGGCTTGTTTCGTATTCTCGAAGACTCAACGAATCTTGCTCTTTCGTTAATTTCTTTGGGGCATATTCATTTGCTTGATTCGAAGGACATAGGGAGAGTAACAATGGTTTTGATATTGGCTGCTCATTGGAAAGGAAGAAGGCCTGTTGAAGAATGTTTTGCAATTGACGGAAATTGCCGGGCCAATCATATTCCAAAATAAATTCTATTGCGTCATTGGTTAGTTTTGGTTTTATCTGGCTATAGGGTATACGTGAAAGGATGTAATCTGCTAATACTGGGAGATCGCTTCTCTCCCTAAAAGGGGGGAGTTTTAGCGTAAACCCATTCAGGCGATAGTAGAGGTCTGCCCGGAATCGACCGGCTTCAATCTCATGCAGCAAATTTTTATGAGTCGCGGCTATGATTCTTACATCAATCGATAGGGGTGCAATTCCTCCAACCCTTGTAACACATTTCTCTTGGATGACCCGCAATAAGGCGGCTTGGGCAGCAAGAGGCATGTCCCCGATTTCGTCGAGGAATAATGTTCCGCCATCAGCTGCTTCGAATTTTCCAGACTGTCCTCCAGACTTTGCCCCGGTAAATGCTCCCTTTTCATAGCCGAACAGTTCGCTTTCCAGCAGGCTTTCCGGAATGGCACTGCAATTGATAGCGATAAATGGCTTGTGGCTTCGCAGGCTGGCTCCATGAATGGATTGGGCAAATAGCTCTTTCCCTGTACCGCTTTCTCCGGAAATCAGGACATGGATGTCTAAACCGGACACCTTTTTGGCGATGGAGATTGTCTTGAACATGAGGCGATCCTGACAGATGATATCGTCAAAATCATATCGATTCGTCAATTCTCCCACTTGGTTTTGTTTTTCTCCCCTTAAGATGAAGAATGCTCCCGTGTCTGGTTCAGGTTTTATCATATGTGTTGTAAATACCAGGTTTTTGAAAGTGAATTTTTTGTCTTTGGCTGATTCCATATTGGAAAAATGAAACCCGTTGATCAGCGAGGAGATCGGTTTTCCGATGACTCCTTGTCCGACACTACCGATGGTCTGGGAAGCCGCATTATTCATTCTTGTAATGATCCCATCCTTACTAACGGTGATAAGGGATGCGGGGTGAAATTGATAGGCATAGTCAAGATCTACCGCTTGATTATTTTTCTTTTTCATCTGGTGGATATAGAGGGCTTGTTCAATGCTGTGGGCAGCCCGTTTGATCAGTCCTAATGAGTAAGGGTGAAAGTTATATTGATAGCTGCTTATGTTAAGTACCCCTAATAATTTCCCGTCTGGTCCATGAATGGGTGCAGCTGTACAAGTAAGAAATTGATTTTCCCGGCAATAATGATGTGTTCCATGAACAATGACCGGTTTTTTCTCAATGATTGCCGTTCCAATGGCATTCGTTCCCTTGAATTCCTCCAGCCAATTCGCTCCCTTGCGAAGAGCAATGCTGTTTGCATCCTTTAAAAATTTGGGGTTCCCCATGCTATTGATGATATAGCCTTCAGGGGAAGCGATCAAAACAAGAAAATCTGTTCCATTAATTGTGTTAAAAAGATCCTCTAGGATAGGGGCAGAATAATGGAGGAGTTCGGCATACTGGTGGAGGATCTCGATCATTTCATAATCACTCAGCATACTTTCCAAGCCCATGCTGCTAGAGGTCATCTTCTTCATTTGGCAACGTTCCCATGATTCTTTAATATAGTAGGGGAATTTCTCAATGAGTATGGTTGAGCTAGGATCAAACGTCAAATGTACAACACCTCCCATTAGCATAACATTCCGAAAATAATATACTTCATATTATTATAACAAAAATAGTTAGAGTGCAGTAGTATCTTTCGGGACATAATATTGACAGAAATTTGTCGAGTTCCAATACGAGACAACTGTTCTATTTTGGAACAGTGATTGTGATCGATTTTGATACAGTTGGGACGATTCATATTTCTAAAAAAGACAAAAGTTCAACAAAAATCGAAAAGTGAATGTTTGGCACGGGTCTTGCAATAAAGAATTATTGTAAGCAGTTACAACAAAAACAGATAATGGGAGGAATTACAATGTCAGTATACGGATTTTTCATGCCAACAGTTAACTTAATGGGTGTAGGTGCTGCTAAGGAAGTAGGAACAAGAATTAAGTCGTTGAATAAGACCAAAGCGTTAATTGTAACGGATGCAGGTCTATTTAAATTTGGTGTTGCTGACATGATCGCTGGCTATATTCGCGAAGCTGGCGTAGAAGTTGAAATTTTCCCAGGAGCTGAACCAAACCCAACTGATAAGAACGTTGAAGCAGGTTTGGCTGCGTTTAATAGCAATGGATGTGATGTAATCGTTTCCCTTGGTGGAGGAAGTTCTCACGACTGTGCAAAAGGGATTGCAATCGTTGCAGCTAACGGCGGGACCATTTATGATTATGAAGGCGTAGATGTCTCCGCTAAACCGGCTGTTCCTATCGTTTCTGTTAACACCACATCTGGTACGGCAAGTGAAATCACCCGTTTCTGCATTATCACTGATACTAGACGTCATGTGAAAATGGCGATCGTTGATAAGCATGTAACTCCTGCAATTTCCATTAATGACCCTGAAATGACTGTGAAGAAACCAGCTGGATTGACTGCAGCTACAGGTATGGATGCCCTTACTCATGCTGTTGAGGCTTATGTTTCTACTGCTGCTACTCCAATTACGGATGCTTTGGCTCTTCAAGCAATTCGTTTGGTCAGCAAATCCTTACGTGCTGCCGTAGCTAACGGAGAAGACATCGGAGCTCGTGAAGGAATGACTTATGCTCAGCTTCTTGCTGGTATGGCATTCAACAATGCTTCTTTAGGATATGTCCATGCTATTGCTCACCAATTGGGTGGAATGTACAACTTGCCACATGGCGTATGTAACGCAATTTTGCTTCCAGTTGTAGAGAAGTTCAACCTGATGGCTAAGGCAGAAAAATTTGCGGACATCGCAGTCGCTTTAGGTGAAGATGTAAGCGGATTATCAGCTCTAGAAGCTGGTGAAAAAGCATTGGCAGCTATTGTTAGATTATCTCAAGATGTTAATATTCCAACTGGTTTTGCTCAATTGGGAGTTAAAGAAGAGGATATTCCTGTACTTGCAGAAAATGCTATGAAAGATGCTTGCTCTTTCACAAACCCAAGAAAAGCAACTCTTGATGAAGTTCAAGCGATGATTCGTGCAGCTCTATAATTCAAAATTGAACATTTTCAAATTTGATTAACCAACAAAGAAAGAGGGAGTCGTCCTCATGAGGACTCCCTTTTTTTTTAGGATGCTTGACATGAATTTCATAGCATTCGGGTGATGAAGGAATGAGGAAAATGAACGATTTGCAAGAAAATGTGATTGAGCTGTTGGATCAAGACATTAATAAATTGTTTGATCTGATGGATTACCAAATGAATGAATTAAAGAACCAGCAGTCCTCTCGCTATGAAGAAATTATGGACACGCAACTATTCGGGTTATCCTGTGTTGTAGACTTTTTGATTCGATTGGGTTTACTGGATCTCAAAGAAGGCAAGGGTCTTTTGTTTCAGCTAGAAAATCAGGTTCAGAAAAGGGCCTGATTGAATGGAAAAGGCTTCTGCTGCGCCAATTTGGACCCTAGAATAGTCCTATTTTGGAACAGTAGAAGTTTTTTGTCCATTCGAAATAGGCTAGATTTTAAATTGGTATTATTTTTGCATATCATTTTTGCATATTTAATTATATAATTACTAATAAGCATTTTAATTATATAATTATTTATAAATAAATTTATAATATTGGGGAGGCCAAGCCATGGATTTGGGAGGATATAAAAACAAAGAGATTCTTGTTAATTTATCCGAAGGTTCGATTGATTACCGTGAAATAAACGAAGAGTTGGCGCGCAAATATGTTGGAGGACGCGGGCTCGGGGTTAAGTATGTGTTAGACAATGGTCCGGAAGTGGAGCCGTTATCAGAAGAAAATATCCTTTGTCTTATGACAGGTCCGATCACCGGTTCACGTTCTCCAATGAGCGGAAGGGTTTGCTTTGTTACCAAATCACCTTTGACCGGCACAGTAACTGACTCCCACATGGGCGGTTGGGCTGCGGCAAGATTGAAATGGTCTGGAATTGACAATATTATATTCTCCGGAAAGAGCAACCATCCTGTCTACCTTTATGTCGAGAATGGCCAGGCAGAACTTCGTGATGCCGCTGATCTATGGGGAAAAGGCGTAAGGGAAACTGTCAAGCTGGTCAAAGAGCGCTATGGCGAACAAGACTTGAGTGTGATAACCATCGGTCAGGCGGGGGAAAACCAGGTCAAGTTCTCGGGATGGCTCAATGAACATGACCGTGCTGCCGGTCGTGGGGGTACAGGTGCTGTTGGGGGATACAAGAATTTAAAGGCGATTGTCATTAAAGCCGCGCAAAAAGGAAACATGCCTGCCCCTAAGCAGGATGACGAATATAAGAAGGCCAATCAACAAGGATTGAAGGCAATTATGGAAGGCGGTTTAACGGCCCCTAAAAAAGGTGGTTTATCGGTATATGGTACCAACGTGTTAACTTCCATTATAAATGAAGTGGGAGCGTTACCGACCAAGAACTCCAAATATACCCATTTTGATGAAGCGGAAGGGTTCAGCGGTGAGACAGTCAATGCCAATTTTTTGGTTGCCGACAATGCTTGTCATGCTTGCCCAGTAGCTTGTAAAAAAGAAGTTGAAGTAAAAGAAGGTAAGTATAAGACGAGAACCGAAAGCTTTGAGTTTGAATCGGCCTGGGCGCTTGGATCCAACTGTGGATTGGGAGATGCAGCTCCTATTGCCTTCATGATTGATAAGTGTAACGAATATGGTCTTGACACAATAGAGTTGGGACATGCCTTTTCCATTACTATGGAAGCTTACGAGCGTGGGCTCATCGATGAGAAATTGGACTGGGGCGATGCCGATCGCATGATCGAATTAATCGATGATATTGTATTCCGCAAGGGCATTGGTAACATTCTGGCAGAAGGCCCGGTACCTACTGCTACTGAGTTTGGCGATCCTTCCTTGGCCATGGCGGTCAAAGGGCAGGGAATTCCAGCCTATGACCCACGAGGAATTCAAGGAATCGGTCTTGGCTATGCGACCAGCAACCGTGGAGCTTGTCACCTTCGCGGATACACTGTTGCCAGTGAAATTGCTGGGATTCCAGTAGCTACCGACCGTTTGCAGCCAGAAGGAAAAGGAGCCTTGTTGAAGGTTTTCCAGGATATCTTCAGCTTTACCGATTCGATGGATGTATGTAAATTCTCTAATTTCTCGGAAACCCCAGAAAATTATGCGGCTCAATATGCAGCGATGACAGGCATTTCCATTACTGCTGATGACGTCCTAAAGATCGGGGAAAGAATCTACAATCTAGAACGCTATTATAACAACCTTGCAGGCTTCAACAAGCGTGAGGACGATTATCTGCCTAAGCGCTTTACCGAAGAACCAGGAACCGGAAACAGTGCTGGACATGTGAGCCGCATGGATATCATGCTGGATGAATACTACACTGCTCGTGGTTGGAAAGACGGCGTTGTACCGAATGAAAAATTAAAAGAACTTGAAATTATTTAAATTTGCTGTTGGTATGGTCTTTGCATATAAAAATGAGTAGTTACTCTCCATGGCATTCCTTTTGTGAAACGTGGTTGTAGTGAACTCCAAAAACCCTTTCATTTCCTGACTGAGAATAATTAGTCGGGATTTTTTTCTGTACAGGAACGGTTTGGGTGAGCTGTTACAATGTTTTTGATGCCTCTTCTCCTTTTGGAGGATTTAAACGAAGAGAAATGGGAAGCTGTGCTCTTGAAAAATTATACCTTAATAAAGAGTGTGTGGATTAATTTAAGTTAACGGCATAGAAATTGCATAGTAATAGGATGTATCCCTATTGGATATTCACCACTCCGTTTTATCCTATTATTGCTAACCGACATCTTTGATGTTGGTCTTTTTTTTAACCTAACTAAATTTTGGTTGATCCAACATTAAACATCGAGGTGTTCTGGAGTAGAACAGATGGTGTCGTGTTTTTACTAAAATGACCATTATAATACATTATAAATTTTGTCATCATTTATGCTTTTTAATTGTACTAAAAATCGGGCTCAACACCAAAGTAAGTTGTAAAGTTTGTATCATAATACTCCTTCTAGAAGATTTAGTTTTTTTGTTTGGTTTTGTTCATTTTAGTGCAATTTAGTTTTGTTTCATTAGTATTAGTTAGCAACAACCATGCCAAACCAGAGAATTGGTCAATCCTAATGTCAACCTCGATTTTCATTACAATAAAAAAGGAATTGTTACATAATGGAACATAATCATTGTTTCATAATGTAACAATGATACAATCTGAACAATGAGAAAATTCATATCTCCTCAAAAAAGAGACCGACATAATATCATGCCGGTCAAGTGATAGGATTATTAGAGATACAAAACCTTATGCCCAAGAATAAAAATCTATCTTAATAGGCTCTACACCCAAATTAGTGCTTGATCATTAGCCCGAAAGATGCTTGCGATTACATTCAACTAGAATTCCGGCCTTATAACGGTCACGATTACGTATATAAAGTAGTGGCGACGTTGAAAGGCTTTTATTCGGTTATGACGACCTTCTACTGTAGCATTCGTCCGGCGGCAACGATGATAATTAATGATCTCAATCTGCCAATTACGCATGGTTTTCAGTGCACTCTTTATCGCTCCGTTGTCAATTCGTTCCCCTGCTCACACCAACGGTTGAAACCATTCGTTGCGACTTCAACACTCGGTGAATAGTCATGCCACGTGGTAAAGGTTTCCTTCCATTCCCAAACATGACGAAGGAGCGATGAGTAACCCAGCAATTCATCAAGCTTTTTCTTGCTTTCAGTGGAAAGCGATTCGGCTTGAGGATTTAGCAAACGATGATGTGTATTAAGCAGCGATCTAGCTCGGGGAGTAAGTGTGCTTTGTACCGTTTTTTTTGAACCACTTGCAAAGCCTCAATGACATAGCCGTGGACATGAAATCGATCGGCGATTCGGATCGCCATGGGAAAGCATTCGCTAATCCATGTATGATAGGTTTGGGCTAAATCCATCACCACCGCTTAAGGTGCTAGTAGCAGAAAGTTCGGATGCTGCTTGGCGTACGAGCGTAAATCGTCCAGCTTTCTTCCGGGGAGAATATCGAGTAACGTTCCACCTTTTAGGTCATGAATGCCTGTATTGTAGCTATGACCTTTCTTAATGGCGAAGTTATCCACATCCAAGACCAGGCCGTTACTTTCTTCGGCTTGTTTCCATGCTTGTTCAGAAAGCCGTTCACTCTCCAACGGAACCGCTGCGTTATGCATCCGTTGCACGGTGCTGGCCGGAGTTTGCTGCATGCGAACACTATGCGCTGTTGTGGATCCGAATACTTGTTCAACCCAATGTGCTTCGGACAAGGATGGGAATAAGTCCGTTCAGTTGTCCAACCTTCCATGCTCTACTCCATAACGATTAACATCTTCACTAAAGATTATGGTATAATATTCCTTAGTGAAAGGTGGTGATAAACATGGAGATGACGATTACAGCAAAAATTAAAATCAACCCTACGATAGAGCAACAATCTTTGTTTCAAGATACCGTTCGGGCCTATCAAAAGGGGTGTAACTTTGTATCTTCTCTTGTGTTCCAAACGAAAGAACTCGCCCAACTAAAACTACACAAGATGACTTATGAAATGTTACGAAATGAATATTCTTTACGCTCACAAATGGCGCAATCGGTCATGAAAACGGTAATTGCTCGCTATAAGTCAACGAAATCAAATGGCCACGAATGGAAAAAGGTGCAATTCAAGAAACCCGAGTACGACTTGGTATGGAATCGTGACTATTCCCTAACGAAAGATTTCTTTTCTATTAACACACTGGAAGGTCGAGTCAAAGTATCATTTGAAAAGAAAGGAATGGAACGATACTTTGATGGTTCTTGGTCATTCGGAACAGCCAAGTTAGTTATGAAATATGGAAAATTCTTTCTGCATATACCGATGACAAAAGAGATTGAACCGGTTTCGGAACAGAATATCAAGCAAGTCGTGGGAGTGGATTTTGGGATCAATTTTGTGGCAACCACCTATGATTCCCAAGGAAAATCTTTGTTTTTTAATGGCAGAGCCATTAAAGATAAGCGGACACATTATAAACACATTCGACAACAACTTCAACAAAAACAAACCCCTTCTGCTCGCAGACGCTTAAAAGCGATTGGGCAACGAGAAACCCGTTGGCAGGCTGACGTGAATCACACGGTCAGTAAGGCACTCGTTACCCGATATGGAGCAAATACCTTGTTTATTATTGAAGATTTGTCTGGTGTTCGTCTGGCAACCGAACGAGTGAGAATCCAGGATCGTTATCAAACGGTATCCTGGGCGTTTTATCAGTTGCGTCAGATGCTTGAATATAAGGCGTTGTTACATGGATCAAAGGTGATTGCCGTCGATCCAAAATATACATCTCAAATATGCCCAAAATGTGGTCATACGGACAAAGCGAATCGCAATAAGAAAAAGCATACTTTCTGCTGTAAAAACTGCTCTTATCAATCGAATGATGATCGGATTGGAGCCATGAATCTTCAACGAAAAGGAATTGAGTACATCGTTGAAGTGACTGTACAGG
>JAKFCU010000043.1:0-2096 GCA_036676475.1 Brevibacillus sp. | reverse complement strand
TTATCAATTGTATTATCAACGATTGGATTTGGCGGAGTGGTGTACGGATTTAGTCATGCAGGTGAAGGCGGTGGCTGGGGAGATCCAACAGTGATTACTGCCATTTCAGTTGGTTTGATCGGACTTCTTTTATTCTGTATCCGCCAAACAAAAATGAATCAACCGATGCTCAATCTTCGTGCGTTCAAATACCCGATGTTTGTGGTTGGATTATTATTAGTTCTCATTTGTATGATGGTTATTTTATCGTCTATGATCTTATTGCCGCTATACTTACAAACATCTCTTGCGTTAAGTACGTTTGCTGCCGGTCTTCTTCTTTTACCTGGTGGAATTGTGAACGGGTTACTATCACCTGTCATGGGTAGCTTATTTGATAAATTTGGACCAAAATGGTTAGTTATCCCTGGTCTTGTGATTGTTACGGGCTCCTTATTCGGTTTCTCAACGATCGATTTAGAAACGTCTTCGGCATTTCTTATTGCAATGCATATCTTGATGATGGTTGGCGTTTCGATGATTATGATGCCAGCTCAAACCAATGGGTTAAACCAATTGCCACGTGAACTGTATCCAGATGGAACTGCCATTATGAATACCCTGCAGCAGGTGGCTGGTGCGATTGGTACAGCAATCGCGATTTCGATATTATCATCTGGTACCGAAGATTATTTGAAGAACGTGACAGATGCAACGAATCCGCTCAATCCATTACTAGCCTTCACTTCGGGGGTACAGGATGCCTTTATTTTTGCGATTATTATCGCTGTAGTCGGGGTTATCGTTAGTATGTTCATTAAAAGAGTTCATGTGGAGCATCAAGCTTCATAAGAATAAAAACAGAGCTAATTAGCTCTGTTTTTTTATGCGCTCTTCTTTGTTGTCTTTAGTACTATGTCAAAACTACCGTATTTTTCTTGAACTGCTAAAAGGGCAATTCCTCCGATAATACTTGGAACGGCAAAGGCCATAAATGCCTGCTGTGGTTCTAAATTAGTCGTTAGCAAGAGACCAATGATGAGAGGAGCTAAAATCGCTCCGATTCTTCCAATCCCAACGGTTACACTAAGACCTGTCGTTCGAATTTCTTGAGGGTAAAATTCAGAAATATAAGGATTTACTAGATTTTGTGTTCCTCCCGTGCAAGCTCCACCAAGGGCTATTAATACATATAAAAGATACGTATTTGATGTAACACTGAGAGAAGCAAAACAGATCGCCCCTATTAAAAACATAAATAATAGGACTTTTCGATGACCGACTTTATCCACTAAATATCCACCTAATAAAGAACCTCCAATTTGCCCGACTCCTAAAACGAGGCTGAAGGATAAGCTGGAAGTGATTCCGTAGCCAGATCCCTGCATGATTTTTGGAAGCCAGGTGTTTAAACCATAAATCATAAGGAGACAGCTAAATACCATCGTCCAAAAAGCCAATGTACTAACCACACGATTGTCGGTGAATAACTTTTTCGCAGGCAAGCCCTTAGCCCGCTCTTTCACAGCCACATACTCGAAATCGTCTGTTGCTTGATAATTCCCTTTTGGATTGACTTTATTTAAGATGTTTGCGATTTCTTTTCCTCGATTACGAAGGATCAAATAGGAAAGCGATTCAGGAAATTGCTTAAGAAAGAATGGCAGTGTGAATAAGGGGATAATCCCTAGCCAATATAAAAATCTCCAACCAAGACTTTCCATCACATACATACCTATCAATGATGCCAATATCGCTCCGATTGAATAGCCGCAATACATCGTCGCAACAATCATAGCTCTCTTTTTCTTAGGTGAATATTCAGTCATTACTGCAATGACCGCTGGCATTAATCCCCCCATTCCTAAGGCAGCAATAAATCGCATAATTGCAAAAGTAAGTGAATTGGGAGCTAAACCAGCTAATAATGAAAACACACTGAATAAGATCATACAAAGTGCTAATATCTTTTTCCGACCGATAAATTCGGACAGCGAGCCAAGGATAAACGATCCGAGCATCATCCCAACTAACGTGTAACTTCCAATCGCTCCCGCCTCAACAAGGCTTAAATCGTATTCATTCATCATCGACGGCAAACCGATCCCGTATAAAGC
>JAKFCU010000042.1:0-6355 GCA_036676475.1 Brevibacillus sp. | reverse complement strand
CGAAATCTGCCGACATATGAAGAAACAACGTATCGCCAAGTCTGCTTGGGTTCTCCTAAGAAGACCGTGGCGTAGAGCCGCTGAACACGGCCATGGTAGGAGGTTACTGTCATCTTCTGTCATAAGGATGGGGAGGAAGAGTAAGACCTTGGAACCTCTGAGTTTCGGGGCATCTTTCGATGAAGCATCACAATAAAGAATCCCCCACCTCAACACCTTTTGTTTGGTGTAGGTGGGGGAGGGTTCAATTTAATACCGGCTCCTTTTCGTGATGTTATGTATGACTGGGTGGCCCGCAACCGCTATAGCTGGTTCGGCAAGTCCAACGCCTGCTTTATTCCCTGGCCGGAATGGAGACACCGATTTATTGAGGAGGAAAAAGATGTATAAGGATTTGCTGGAAACCGACCACAGGCCCTTTGCTATGCCTACCCAACCATGGGTGATGACGCAAACCTGGGATGATTTATTATTTATGCACTGGAGGATTCCGGTAAATGAGTTGAGTGCCCAAATCGCTGAAGCTGTTCTCTTTACCCTATATGAATGCCAAGATGACGGCCTCCAGGAAAGATGGGGGGACAGAATACATGAGTGAGCGAAAGCATCCCGGTGAACCCGATGCTCGTTTCCATGTCCGTTACCGGCCGACTTCACCCCCATTTTATTCCGAACCGGGCTCTTTAGAAGAGTGGTTAACGGAGCGTTACCTGCTTTGGGCGAGCAAAGGAAAAAAGGTATTTCGAGGAGATATCCATCATAGGAAGTGGGAGTTACAACAGGCTGAGGCAGTAAATTTCAACTTGTCGATGATCCCGTTCTTACCGCCGGAGTTATTTTCGGACAGCCCTCATCTCCTCTATGCCAAATCTCTTCGTGCCTTTATATGGCCCTTGCAATTCATACCGTAATTTGGGAATGATAAATCCTTGTGATCGTTCAAACGGTCTACTGCCTAGTGATGAACTGGGAGTAATATCGTAAAAACAATCTTTTCTTCTTCTATTCTTACCTGCAATTCTCCGTTGTACTTTTTTACAAGGTCATTCACAATCGCTAATCCTTGTCCATGTTTAATGGGGGACCCTATTTCTTTTGTGGTAAAGCCAACCTCAAAAAGTCTTTCATGATCCTTTGGTCTAAGCAAGCCGGGTACTATCGTGTTCTGGACCTCAAATCGGTAGTTCCCTGCATTCTCACGCAAGCTGATCTTAATCCAACGATCCTCTTCAGGCAATTTACCGGTGGCTTCAATGGCATTATCCATCAGGTTTCCATACATTCTGATAAGATCTGTTTCGGGATATTCCATCGTGAAGTCAGGCTCCACGTCCATTTGAAATTTAATTTTTCTGTCTGCTGCAGCCGTAGATTTTGAAAAAAACAGTACACTCAAAGTCGGGTGTGCTATTTTAATGGACTGGTCCAGCCTTTTCACCTCTTGCGAGAGTTGCCTGAAGTATTCCTCAGCACGCTCATACGATTTTAACTGGAGATGTCCCCAGACGATCTGGAAGTGATTATTCATGTCATGGCGAAATGATCGCATGGAGGAGACTAAATTTTGAAACTCCTCTTGATAGGTTTGTTGCGTAATTTGGAGATCTTGTGTTGCTCTCTCTTTCATCTGCACAATTAGAGAGTTCATCTTGACCGTCATATCGTTTATATACTCCGCGACCTGATCCAAATCTGATTTTTTCCCAGTGAGTGGGATCACCTCGGTTAGATTTCCTTCAGATACCTTTTTTAAGTGCTCTCGAATAGTGGACAAGGGCTGTAAGCTTCTTTTTGTCAATAAATACGATAGGGAGAGCATAAGGCAAATCATAAACAGATAGGCCCCAATAATAGTTAAAAAGGCTAGCTGAAAAAAGGCTTGTTCGTCCTTCTTGTTCCGTGTCAAAATCATCGCCCGTTGATTTGGCAATGGGACGTAGTGCTTTTCATAGAGGACGCCATGCTCCTTAAATCGGTAGGCTTGCGCACGGTTATCTTGTTGCAATCTTAGCATATGCAATCGATCCTCGGGTCTTTGCATAAGATCACTGCCAAAAAGTACAGAATCGTCTCGTTCCGGCACAATCTCATTCGGCTTGGATATCCCTTCAAGCCAAGGAGTAACATTGACGATAGCAATACTTTCAATCGTTTTGTTTCTATCCGTAATCTCACGGATAAAGTGTTCCGGGCTAAACTCCCGTTTTACCTTCTGAATTTGGTCATCCTTGACGTAGGGGGCAATTAGATAAGGAGTTTCTCCGTCCATTGTACGATAATAGGCGTATTTATAATAAGCATCCTCCCAAGAGGATTTAGCGACTGGTCCAACCCAGTAGTTAGGCAGTTTAAATCCTTCTTTCACGTCTACGCCGCCGGTTGTAATTAATTGACGCAACGCAATCGTCCACGCATTATCTTCACCCCAATCCTTTGAAGATACCCCAATCTCGCCCGGATCTGAGGATTGAATGATCTCGATATGACCATCGATCTCGACACATAGAGAAATCTGTGTAACCTGATACTTTTCTTTCAACCTTGTAAGTTCTTGACTACTAATTTCCTCTAGCCTTTTCCCTTTCAGATCTTCCGCAAGATTAACAGTAGCATAATAGAGCAACCGGTCGATGTCTTGTTCGACGGTTTTTGCTGCTTGTTCCGAAAGATTGATGGACTGGATGATAATCTCCGTAGCAGATTGAATTTCTAATGAAATATGTTTACCGAAATGTTCTTTAGATAACCAATATAGAATTATAGTTGAGAGCAATCCTACAATTACGGTGATCAATGCCAATTGAAGGGTTAACCGGGACAGAATTGACCGATTTGCACGCAAAAGCATAAGCCTAGACCTCTTTCACGATTACTTTCCGTGTTAATATGTTCAACTCATTATACCTAATGTTTAACCAATACGCTAAGTTTCTTTGGTTCGCACCATATACTTTTTAGGGTGGCATTTATCTCTCGTCTCTGATTTTAGTACATACTTTAAAACATTATAAAGGCATCATCTATGTATGGTAAGGGTATAATAAATCGGCAGGAGGTAGAAACTAAAGGTGCTACCTGGTGTTGATATAGAAATTAGATAACTAAAAATATCATAGAATACTATGATTTTTGTTTTATGTAATAGAAAAAACTAGGATACAAAAAGCCAAAAGAAGAAAAGGAGATACGATGACAAAGGTAAAAGCAAATATAGAAACAGGATGGAACTTAGACAACAGTTATGCCCGTCTGCCGAAATCATTTTTTACCAGCCACAACCCAACACCTGTCCGCTCACCGAAGTTGATCATTCTCAATGATCCGTTGGCAGCATCTCTGGGGTTGAACGTTCAGGCGCTGCAAAGCGAAGATGGGGTAGAAGTGTTTGCTGGCAATCGGATTCCCGAAGGTGCTGTGCCTCTTGCTCAAGCATATGCGGGGCATCAATTTGGGCATTTTACGATGTTAGGGGACGGCCGGGCTCTGCTGCTTGGCGAACAGATCACCCCCTTAGGTGAACGGTTTGATATTCAGCTCAAGGGTCCAGGTAAAACCCCATATTCCCGCCGGGGCGATGGTCGAGCGGCACTTGGACCGATGCTGCGAGAATATATCATCAGCGAAGCCATGCATGCGCTTGGTATTGCTACCACCCGTAGTCTAGCAGTGGTCTCAACCGGTGAGTCAGTCATCCGCGAAACCGAATTGCCTGGTGCCATTCTAACCCGCGTGGCAGCCAGTCATCTGCGAGTCGGCACCTTTCAATTCATTGCAAATTGGGGCACAATTGAGGATCTTCGGGTACTGGCAGATTATACATTGCAACGACATTTTCCAGACATTGACGCTGCCCCGAACCGCTATCTTTTGCTGCTTCAGGAAGTGATCAAGCGCCAGGCCGCGCTGATTTCTAAATGGCAACTAGTTGGATTTATTCACGGGGTGATGAACACCGACAATATGACCATTAGTGGAGAAACCATTGATTATGGTCCTTGCGCCTTCATGGATGATTATGACCAGGCAACGGTATTCAGTTCCATTGACACTCAAGGCCGCTATGCCTATGGTAATCAGCCATATATTGGGGGGTGGAATCTCACTCGATTTGCTGAAACCCTATTGGCGCTGCTGCATGAAAATCTGGAGCAGGCAGTCGAACTGGCCCAAGTTGCGATTTCAAAATTTACTGAGTTGTATCATCGTAATTGGCTCGAGGGAATGAGAGCAAAACTGGGAATATTTAATGAAGAGATACAGGATGAATCCCTTATTGAAGACCTACTCAGTATGATGAAGAAATATCGTGCGGACTATACCAATACCTTTCGTGCTTTAACTTTTGATAAGCCGGAGGATACGGTCCTATATGGGACCACAGAATTTACTCAGTGGCATGAGCTGTGGCAGGCGAGACTAGGCAGGCAGCAGGAATCGAAAGCCTCCTCGCATCAGTTGATGCGAAACAGCAATCCTGCGATTATCCCTCGCAACCACCGGGTAGAAGAGGCACTAGAAGCAGCAGTGAAACATGGAGACTACAGCGTGATGGAGCGGCTTCTTGATGTTCTTTCAAGCCCTTACGAGCACTCCCCTGAACAGGCTGATTACTCCACACTACCTGCGCCATCAACCTGCCCTTACCGAACCTTTTGTGGTACCTGATAATATAGACTTCACAATTAATACAAACATTTGGTAGTTGAAGGTTGGGGGAGAATCTGATAAAATAAAATCAAATAAAAGGCTATGTGTAACTGGCGAAACGCGGATAACCGCGAGGGAGCACATAGTGTCGTAGCCGTTCGCCTGGGCAGAGGTAAGGGAAGTATCCCTTACCTCTTTCTGTTTATTAACAGGAGGGATGGTAAATACTACTATTTTTTGTAGTGATTACAGAGTTTCATAGTTTAAAAACTATCAAAAATAAGAAGAGGGGTAAATAAAATGACACAAATTTTAGACAAAGTAAAAACAATAAAAACGTTAAATAGTATTGCAAAGACTGGGTTAAATGTATTCAATAAGGATAACTTTACAATCGACAATGATAGTGAAAATCCTGATGCTATTGTTGTTCGTAGCTTCAATATGCATTCCATGGAATTTGGCAGTAATTTAAAAGCAATTGCACGTGCCGGGGCAGGTGTCAATAATATTCCGGTCGACAAATGTACAGAGCAAGGAATCGTTGTTTTTAATACACCTGGTGCGAATGCTAATGCCGTAAAAGAAATGGTACTAACATCATTAATTGCTTCATCCCGTAACCTTTTTGCCGGTGTCGAATGGGCAAAGACGTTAGAAGGTGAAGGAGATCAAGTTCCAAAGCTTGTAGAAGCTGGAAAGAAACAATTTGTTGGAAAAGAAATTAAGGGAAAAACTCTCGGTGTTATTGGTTTAGGGGCGATTGGTGCGCTTGTAGCGAATGATGCGCTCGATTTAGACATGGATGTAATAGGGTTTGATCCGTTCATCTCCGTTGATACAGCATGGAACTTGTCCCGCAATGTACAGCGTGCAATGACAATTGAACAGTTGTTTGCTAACTCTGATTATATTACTATCCACGTTCCGTTAACGGATGATACAAGAGGGATTTTTAACCAAGAAACATTTAGCATCATGAAACAAGGTGTTCATATTTTAAATTTCTCACGCGGTGAGCTTGTGAATGAACCGGATATGGAAGCCGCACTCGAAAGCGGAAAAGTTGGAGTGTATATTACAGACTTCCCGAATGAAAATGTATTGAAAATGAAAAATACAGTTCCAATCCCACATCTTGGTGCCTCAACAAATGAATCAGAGGAAAACTGTGCCATTATGGCGGCTCGTCAAGTAAAAGAATTTTTGGAAACAGGAAACATCAAAAACTCAGTGAATTTTCCAAACGCTTCCCTTCCTTACGCAGGAAAACGACGTGTGGCTGCGTTCCATCAAAACGTTCCAAACATGGTTGGGCAGATCACATCAGCTATATCAAGCTATAATTTGAACATTGCTGACATGGTTAATAGAAGCCGTGGGGGATATGCGTATACCATGATTGATATTGACAATAAAGTAAACGGTGATATCATTCCTGGTTTAGAGGAAAAAATCAAGCAAATTGAAGGCATCGTTACAGCCCGTATTATTTAATTTCGAATAAGTATTGAATTTGTTGTGTTGATAGAGAAGAAAGAAATAGATTGATATTAAAGGGTTAGAGAAATCTAGCCCTTTTTTACATATAAGAATTTATAAGTTTTTGGGGTACAAGTGGTATCCCTTTTTTAGTTTTCAGTTTTTTTGTAAGATGGAGTTATGGAGACGAATATCTTAAAAACAATGGGATTAAATACAAAATCTC
>JAKFCU010000041.1:0-43565 GCA_036676475.1 Brevibacillus sp. | reverse complement strand
AAAAAACAAGTTGACAATCACCTCTTCCACCTACTATATTAGGAATATAGAGGAGGGGTTGTCGTGAAAACTAAAAATATGATGTATGTTTCGATGTTTGCTGCTATTATGTGTGCCTTGGGGTTTCTTCCCCCGATACCGATTCCGTTTAGTCCGGTTCCCATTACTGCTCAAACGCTTGGTGTGATATTGGCTGGAGGAATATTGGGGGCAAGGTTAGGCGGGTTAAGCCTCGTTATCTTTTTAGCCATTGTGGCTGTGGGGGCACCTGTTCTTTCTGGAGGACGCGGAGGATTTTCGGTGCTAGTAGGTCCGAGCGCAGGATATCTCTGGAGTTGGCCAATTGCTGCTTTCTTGATTGGTTTCTTGATGGAACAATTGTGGAAAGGTTTAACGATCTGGAAGGCTGTTTCCATTAATATTCTGGGAGGCATTCTCCTGGTTTATTCCATCGGAGTGCCAGTTGTGGCGATGGTAACGGATATTTCAATCGGTAAAGCAGCTCTATCTGCACTGGTATATATTCCTGGAGATTTGCTAAAAGCTTTTGTGGCTGCTTATATCACGGTCCAGATGAAGAAAGTCATGCCTATTATTCAAAAAAACGAAAGAATTGTGGCTTAGTTAATATTATAATAATAAAATAGTATTGTAAATTTGAGGTTTGCCAAATAGGCAAACCTTTTTCCTAGTTCTGAAAGGAGAGGAAAACTTGCTCATTACAGATACACTCAGTAACCATTCAACCGTACATCCGGATAAGCCTGCTATCATCTCAGGGGATAGAACCATAACCTACAAAGAATTGTTTATTCAAGTAAACCAGGTAGCTAGCTACTTGCAAGATGCTAAACGAAATCACCCTATAGGGAATGATAAAAAGATTGCCATATTAATGAAGAATCGGGTTGAATTTCTCTATTATTTTTTAGGTGCGGCAAAAGCTGGTTGGATCGCCGTTCCCATGGACCCGAAGTGGAGTAAAAAAGAATTAGAGATGGCACTTCATCAATATGAACCACAGATGGTTGTCATCGATGAGTCTTATGTGGATCGCTTGCCTCACTTTATGAATGAGACTCAAATCATGATAGCAAATCATGAAGCATTGAACCTAACAACCGATTTGTCGCTAGATACGCTAGTTGATCAAGAAATATCAGACCAACAGCCTTTCTACATGGGCTTTACGTCCGGGACAACCGGCAGGCCGAAAGGATTTATACGTTCCCATCGATCCTGGGTGAAAAGCTTTGAGGGAAGCCAAGTGGAATTTGGAATTTTGCCTGAAGAATGGGTTTTAGTGCCTGGACCGTTTGTACATTCGACTTTTCTCTATGCGGCTGTTCACGCTTTATTTATTGGGGCAACTGTAGTTCTTTTAGATAAATTCTCACCTCTTAAAGTGATGGACCAGATCACGAGATTTCCTGTAACGGTTATGTATATGGTTCCAACCATGTTTGAAGCACTAGCTGCTGAGATCGAAGAGGAAAAAATCAAGCTAGAGAAAAATCAGATTCGCATGATCCTATCAGCAGGGGCAAAATGGAGTCCGGAATCTAAACAAAAGGTTTCCTGCTGGTTTCCTCAGGCTCATCTCTTCGAATTTTATGGGGCTTCCGAATTAAGCTTTATCACCGTACTTGGTCCGGAGGGAAACCGTCTAAAACCGGACTCGGTTGGTCGGCCCTTTCATCAAGTCAATCTTGCGATAAGGGATGATGAGGGTAACGAGGTGAAAGTAGGAGAAATCGGGAAGCTTTTTGTACAGAGTCCATTTGTTTTCACCGGTTACTACCGCAATGAGGAGGAGACGAAGCAAGTTCTCCAGGATGATTGGGCTACGGTACATGATCTGGCATGGCAAGATGAGGATGGGTATATCTATCTGGTTGGCCGGGAGAAGAATATGATCATTTGCGGAGGGCTTAATGTTTATCCGGAAGAAGTAGAAAATGTATTAAAGCGCATGCCTGAGATCGAGGAAGCGGTTGTGTTTGGTAAGCCAGATACATATTGGGGGGAAAAGGTTATTGCTGTGATTCAATTTAAGCAGGGGCAGGACAGGAAGGCAAGGGACATACAAACCAATTGCCGAAAATATTTGGCAGGCTATAAGTGTCCAAGGGATATTCATGTGATGAAGGATATTCCTTACACTTCGAGTGGTAAGGTGGCCAGAAAGTTGTTGATGGATCGATTGTCGGGCGAGGCCCTGACGGGCACAACAATCACTGGTGAAAGTAAGTAGATTCGAAGGAGTAGGAATGCCAAGAGATGAAGGAGTGCGAGGATGAATAGAGCAGTCATAGTCCAAGCTTACAGAACGCCGATCGGAAAAAAGGGAGGCATGTGGAAAGGAATTTCACCTGAGCGATTAGCGGCTGAGGTCATGAAGAAGCTGGTTGAAGACTGCCGCGTGGACCCGGGGGAAATTGATGATGTCATTTTGGGTAATGCGGTTGGTCCGGGAGGGAATTTAGCACGCTTGTCATCCTTGACAGCAGGATTCCCTGTGCGGATTCCTGGGGTCACGATTGATCGGCAATGCGGTTCTGGTCTTGAGGCCATTCACCTTGCCGCACGTCTAATCCAGGCAGGGGCAGGTGAAATTTATCTTGCGGGTGGAGTGGAGAGTTCAAGTAGAGCACCTTTGAAAATGGAAATATTTGAACCCGGTCAGGAACCGCGTATCTATAGCCGCGCTCGTTTTTCCCCTGAAGATATAGGAGATCCGGAAATGGGCGAAGCGGCAGAAAATGTTGCGGAAAAGTATGGGATCTCAAGGGAAGAGCAAGATCGATATGCTTTATCTAGCTATCAGAAAACGATTCGCTCGTTGCAAAATGAGGACTTTCAAGATGAGATCGTTCCTGTTGAAGATATAAGCAGAGATGAATCTCCTCGGCCTTCAACCGATTACCAGAAACTAATTCAGCGCATGAAGCCAGCATTTCGAAAAAATGGGACGGTTACGGCAGGAAATTCGTGTGGATTGAACGATGGGGCTTCGGTGGCTTTGCTAATGTCGCAAAGAAAGGCAGAAGAATTAGGCTTGACTCCCAAGCTCGTTTTTGTGGATGCCGTATCTGAAGGGGTTGATCCGCGTTTTTTGGGAATTGGCCCCGTGCCAGCCATTACTCGATTGTTGGAAAGAAATCATTTAACTATGCAAGACATAGACATCTTGGAATTCAATGAAGCCTTTGCTTCCCAGGTCGTAGCAAGCTTAAAGCTGTTGGATATCCCCTGGGAAAAAGTGAATCTAGGTGGAGGGGCGATTGCCTTCGGTCATCCTTACGGAGCATCGGGAGCGATTCTTGTTACCCGCTTGTGCCGGGAGATGCATCGCAGGAAGGCTAGATTCGGAATTGCCTCTTTAGGGATCGGTGGGGGAATTGGTACGGCTGTGTTATTTGAAAGACTGGGGGGAAAGCGGGATGACATGTAAAGGAAAGGTTGCTCTGATTACGGGTGGCACTAGAGGGATTGGGAAGGCTATTGCTTATCAACTAGCTGACCAGGGATGCCATCTTGTGATTAATTATCTAAAGAATAGGGGAGCGGCAGCAGAAACTGCTGCGGAATTGGAAGCCAAAGGAGTAAAGGTCCATTTGGTCAGGGCTAATATTGGTGAAACGGATAAGATCAAGTTCCTTTTCCAGGAAATTGATGAGCAATTCGGCAGACTCGATTTTTTCGTCAGTAATGCGGCTTCTGGAGTTATGCGTCCGTTGATGGAACTAAAAGAGTCGCATTGGGATTGGACCCTGGATATTAATTCCCGTGCTCTTTTATTCAGTGCGCAAGAAGCAGCTAAGCTCATGACAAAAAGCGGTGGAGGAAGGATCGTGAGCTTGTCTAGCTTTGGCTCAACCCGAGTCACCCCTTATTATGCTGCGGTTGGTGTTTCTAAAGCAGCCTTGGAGTCGCTCACCCGATATTTGGCTGTCGAGTTGGCCCCCATGAATATTGCTGTCAATGCTGTTTCCGGTGGTACGGTGGATACTGCGGCACTTCAGCATTTTCCAAATCGCCAGGAAATCATCAACAACGCTTTGAAAAAAACTCCTGCAGGTCGTATGGTACAGGCTGAGGACTTAGCTCATGCAGTTTTGTTTCTACTCTCTGAACAATCTCATATGATCAGAGGACAGACGATCGTCGTAGACGGCGGATATTCGCTAGTATTATAGAAGGAAGTGACCTTATGTTATCGTATGTGGAACAAAAAGATGGAATATTTCCTTCCGTTTGTTCATTAGACTGTCCGGACACATGCGGATTGCTCGTACATAAAAAAGAGGGGAAAATCATCAAGATCGAAGGAAATCCCTCCCATCCGGTTACGCAAGGAGCGATTTGTAATAAAGTACGAAATATGCCTGAACGCCTTTATGACCCCACTCGATTACAATATCCAATGAAACGTGTGGGACCCAAGGGAAGCGGCCAATTTGAAAGAATCAGCTGGCAGGAAGCGATAGAGACGATCTCTGAAAAGTGGAAATCCCTTATTCAGGAGCATGGGGCTGAATCGATTCTGCCCTACAGCTTTGCGGGAAATATGGGCCGCATCAATATGACGGGGATGGGGAACCGCTTTTTCCACCGGCTGGGTGCCAGCCGATTGGAACGGACGATATGTAGTGCTGCGGGAAATGTGGGATATAAATATACGATGGGTGCCAATTATGGGACGAATCCTGAGGACACGGTCGATTCGAAGCTCTTGATTTTCTGGGGTTGCAATGCAGTAAGCACGAACATGCATCAAGTCATGCTCGCCGAAAAAGCGAGAAAGAACGGAGCTAAAATCGTGGTTATCGATGTGCATGAAAATCGGACAGCCAAATGGGCAGATTGGTTCATCCCGATCGTTCCTGGTACAGATGCTGCGCTCGCCCTTGCCATCATGCATGTATTATTTGCTGAAAAAATGGTGGATGAGACGTTCTTGCAAGAGCATACTGTGGGTTACAAAGAGCTGGAGGAACACGTTAAAAATTATGATCCGGAAACGGTATCCCAAATAACCCAAGTCCCGATCGAACACATTTACCAGCTTGCTCGTCTTTACGGCAAAACGACACCATCCTTTATTCGAATTGGGAATGGTCCCCAGCATCACGATAATGGCGGTATGTATGTGCGAACGGTGGCGTGCCTGCCTGCGATAACCGGTCAATGGCTGTTCCAAGGGGGCGGAGCTTTGAAAGAGAACGGGGATTATTCGTCTCTTTCTTCTACTGCCCTTCAGCGGCCGGAACTGTTGGAAAAACCAACAAGGATGATTAACATGAACCAAATCGGCGAAGCTCTGATGGAACTTGACCGCCCCCTCTATTCACTATATGTCTACAATTCCAATCCCATGGTCGTTGCCCCTGATTTGAATAAAGTGAAACAGGGATTCTCCCGTGAAGACTTGTTTACGGTTGTTCATGAGCTATTTCTGACAGAGACGGCAAAGTATGCTGACATTGTCTTGCCGGCGACATCATCCTATGAAAATCTCGATATCTATACGTCTTATTGGCATCATTATATTCATCTGCAACAGCCAGTCATAGAAAAGGTAGGGGAAAGCAAGTCGAATGTGGAAGTATTCCGTCTGCTTGCGAAAGCCATGGGCTTTAAGGATCAGGCATTCGTTGAAACCGAGGAGGAGATCATTCGAGGAAGCTTGGATCCTGCAGTCAATCCTTATTTAGAAGCAATTACTTTAGAAAAGTTGAAAGAAAACTCTTTTATCAAAATCAATCTCGGAACCAGTCCCCGGTTTCCTGTCAACCTCCCGACTCCTAGCGGGAAAATTGAACTTTACTCTGAACGGATGGAGAAGGAAGGGTATCCGCCGTTACCGATATATTCCCCGATCAAGGAGGAGGACACATACTCTCTACATTTTGTTTCAGGTCCGAATCATAGCTTCTTGAATTCAACCTTCTCCAATAATGAGAAACATAGGATGATGGAAAAAGGTCCGTTTCTGGATATTCATCCTAATGATGCGAAAACGAGAGGTATCCAACAGGGAGAAACGGTGCGGGTAAATAATGATCGTGGAGAGTGCGAACTTTCTGCCCAAATTTCAGAGAGTGTGCTTCCGGGAACGGTAGTTAGCCAAGGACTTTGGTCCGGCCATCGTAAAAGCTTAGTCAACGTGCTGACTCCTAGTCGGCTTTCGGACATGGGAGGAGGTGCCACCTTCTTTTCTACCCGTGTGGAGGTGGGGAAAATCGTTTGAGAAGGTCGTATAATGGAGAAAAGGAGTGCAACAGCACTCCTTAATTTTTAATTTTTGGTCATTCTTTTGCGATCATCAACAAACTGCTGAGAAAGATTCTGTGTCGCCTCCGTTTTCCACCGGTTAAGGACATTGGTATGAATACCATGTTCAGCTGCAAGCTGAGCAACCGACTTTTCCTCTTTCATAATTTCTACCACAATCCATGCCTTTACCTCGTCTGGATACCGTTTACACAACCTTAAAACTTCCTTTCCTTGTGTCTAAATTCCTGGGTCCATTATTGGATATAAAAAGTTTATATTTTCCGTTTATTACATAGAATGGAGTGGTTATTTTTGTTTGATACGGGAAATATTTACTTAATGGTCTATATTTGGTCTTAGTTTTTTAATAGTTTTTTAATAGTTTTTTCAATATTTTTTATTTAACATTTGTTATTATGATTAAGTGACTTCAGGCGTCTATCGTGACGTCCATGATAACAAAATAGGTTAGGAGAGATAAGGATGATAGAGTGTCAGGACTTAATCTGGAAACTCACTAACCATTGGGTTAAAGAGTGGGAGCCTACCGTTTATGATTTTACGAGTATTATTGATACGAATTGTATCATCAGGTATGTGTCAGATAACCAGCAGCATATAACCGGTTGGGAACCATGTGAAGTGATTGGAAAAAACTTAATGGAATATGTGTATCCAGATGGTTTTCCATTTGTTCTGCGAAAATTAAAGGAATCATTATTTACCAAAAAACCATCGGAAATCGAAATCCGAATTCGAAGTAAGCATGAAGAATGCTTAGGCATTCGAGCTACCTGTATTCCTATTGTGTCAAACGATGAAATGGTGGGCTTTATCGTATGGTCTCGACAAATCAACATGTCGTACTGCCATAATTAATATAAAACTATCATTCAAGCAGTTGATACAAGGGTTCCGATCGGAGATCAAACTGACTTGCTGAAAAAATAAAAAACTTCTATCGAAGTATTTCAAAGTGGAATGATCGCCTTAAGAGGAAGTTTTTTATGCCAATATGAATTTTCTTCGTTGCTGTATTACCTTAGCGAAGTTGAAAATTCCTATGTGGTAAAAAGTGTGAATTCCTGATAGAATCCACGCTTTTTATTTTCCTTCTTTTAAATCTAACAAAGTTTGGAGAAATGATATCATTGACATTTTGTCTTCATCTTTCAGTTCTTTCCCTCTAAAAGTAAGAGGGATCTCAAAAATTTGTTCGATCGATAGTTCCTTCATGTTTCCGATAAATTCTTTTTCTGTTGGGTTGAAAAGTTTATCGTTTAGATCTAATGCATCTGGATTTTTATCAGGAAGAAATCCCGCTAATGTTAACAATTCATTCGCATCGGCGTTTAAAGAGGATGCCAGAGCGTAAATTGATTCTCTGGACGGGTTGAATCGCCCTTTTTCCAAGGAGCCTATGAATGAATAACTTAAGGTGGACTTCTCCGCTAAGCTGCGTAAAGACAATTTCTGTTGCAATCTCAATTCACGTAAGCGACTACCAAACTCATTCATACTCTGTCTCCTTTAAGATGACATTTACTCATAAGTCATTATAATGTGTGGTTGCATCACACACAACTGTGTAGAATAAAACCACAAGTGTTGACAAACAACACGAGAGTGCTATATGATTGCATGTGTAGAACAACTACACATTAGAGCTTTGGAGGGAAAGAAAGGTGCTGTCAAATCATATAGCCAAGATACGCAAAGATAAAAACATCACACAAAAAGAATTGGCTACTCATATCGGAATAGGGAGAACGGCTCTCTCGAGGATTGAAAATGGAGTGTACTATCCAAGTGCGGAAACAATGAGAAAAATATCAGATTATCTGAATGAACCGGTGGGGAACATTTTTTTTAATCCAAATGTGTTGTTAAACAAAACAAAATAACCATAAGCTGAGGTATACATGTGGCAAAATGTAAGAAGAAGGGTAACGAAAATTGGTCTTATAAGTGCCATTGCTATCGGTACGGTTACCTATTGGTTATGGCCGCCGACGGCAAAAATGGAAAGTGCTGAGTTGGATCAAGGAATTCAGGTGAAATTTAAGACAGAAGGCTCTCAAGTGATGGAATATACGAATCAAACGTGGAAACCCTATTTTGCCAAAGGAGTCAACATGGGGGCGACGATCCCCGGACACTTTCCCGGAGAATTAGCCATACCAAAAGAGGATTACGAGAAATGGTTTGAAATGATTCAGCAGATGGGCGCCAATGTGATTCGTGTCTATACGATCTTGAAACCGGAATTTTATGAAGCGTTGGTCCGTTATAATGCGAAGCATTCGGATAATCCGCTATTCTTTATCCAAGGAGTATGGAGTCCGGAAGAACGATTGATCGCAGGACAAGATGCTTATGATCCAAAAGTAAAACAGAAATTTCAACAAGAAATCAAAGATGCGGTGCATGCGGTTTATGGGAATACGGAACTGACAGCCACAGAGCACTCTGGCAAAGCCAGTGGTACCTATGTATTTAACGCAGGACCTTATCTGATGGGATGGATTATCGGTACGGAATGGGATGCCGAGATGGTGGATCAAACAAATAAAAAGCATCCTGATGTTCCGGATTATAAAGGAACTCATTTCAGAAGTAAGCCAGGGGCCAATCCATTTGAAAAGTGGTTAGCCGAAATGGTCGATATTACAGCAAAAGAAGAGATCAAGCATGGTTGGCAGCATCCGTTTGCCTTCTCCAATTGGGTAACCACGGATCCTTTAGAGCATCCTGGTGAACCATTGATTGAGGAAGATCTGGTCAATGTAGATCCCCTGCACGTGGAGCCGGTCCAATGGGATGCGGGATATTTCGCTTCCTATCATGTTTATCCCTATTATCCGGATTTCTTTACTTTTGATAAGTCCTTCCAGACGATGAAAAATGATAAAGGGGAAATCGATAGCTATAAAACGTATCTGCATAAATTGAAAGAGTATCACAAGAATATCCCGATTATGATTACAGAATATGGTGTACCCGCGTCACAAGGATCTGCTCATAAGGGAATGCTTGGCCGTGACCAAGGGGGACACGATGAAAAGGAACAAGGGGAAATGAACGCCGATATGTTCCGCCAAATCCACCAAGAAGGGTATTCCGGGGCCATTCTCTTCACCTGGCAGGACGAGTGGTTCAAAAAGACGTGGAACACCATGAACTATGATGTTCCCGACCGTCGGGCCTATTGGTATAACGTGTTAACCAATGAATCATTCTTTGGTGTTCTCGGGATGTTCCCCAGTAAGGATGATGACATTTTGATTGATGGTGATGCATCGGATTGGGATGACCTGGGGGATGGGGAGAAGGAAAAATCACATGTAAACGTAAAAGGCTTTGAGGAAATGTGGGTTTCTCATGATGAAGGGTATCTCTATCTCATGGGTAAATTATCCGAACCGTTCAACCCCTCGAAACATGCGATTTATGTGGGAACCGATACGTTAAAAGGAGGAAACCGCCATGCTCCTCAACTGCAAGGAAAGACCTTAGATGAAGGATTAGAAACCTTGGTAGAGTTGTCGGATGAAAAAAAGGGAAAAATCATGATCGCTTCTAATTATGATTTCCATACTCGTACGTATGGAAAAGAAGGCAAAATGATTCCTTATGATCCGAAGGAATTGCAAGATAATACCGGTATGTTCAAACCGTGGAAATTGGTTGTGAACTATCTGTTGGAGCCACCCGATTCACGGATTGAACATCCGTTCGGGGATATTGAGGCAGGCGACTTACTCAGAGGAAACAGCAATCCTTCTAATCCGGATTACCATTCCAAAACGATGTGGCAGGCGAAAGGAAATGTTCTGGAAATCCGCATCCCCTGGATGCTGCTCGGTTTCAGTGACCCTAGTTCTTTGCAAGTGTTAAGTTACCAGGGGACAAAGAAGCCCGATTTTGAACAAGTGCAAGGGTTGCGCATCGTTCCTTGGATCGTGGAAAAAGATACGAAACAGGTGCTTGGCTTGGAAGGAAATGACCCTTATCCCGTATCTAAACTTCCGCTTTATACATGGAAGAGATGGGAAGATAAGAATGTAGAATACGTGGAACGTCCAAAGCAAAGCTACTATATTTTGCAGAAAGCCATGCGTAAAGTGGATCAACCGGTTCATCCGTAATCTGATCCATACCATTTAAAAAGGAGCATATCTTGTGTGTATATGAATATCAACTTAGTCATTTATGTCATGTATGTTTTAGTTGGATTAAACGTGGTCTTGATCGCCATTATTTACGGAATCAAGCTAAACAATATAAGGCGTCGAAGGATCTCTGAGCAATTTCATGTCAAGTTTAGGGATTACCTTACCTACATCCAAGCAAATATCGAAAGTGATGAACCATTAAGAGCACCCCATGTCAGGATGAATCGAATCGAGCGGAACGCTTTGCAAGAGCGGTTGAATGATATGATCGAATCGTTGACAGGCGAACAACGTCAAAAGCTAATCGGATTGTGTGAAGAATTAGGGTTCGTGGCCTATCACTTGAAACGATTGAATAGCGGTTCATATAGCAAAAAAATAGACGCCGCTTATCATTTGGGGTGTATGAGGGTGCCGGAAGCGGTACCGGCCTTACTCGGGTTACTGCGCAATCATAAATATAATTCTGCTCTCTTTGTCATCGCCCGCGCGATTACAAAGTGTACACGCGCTGAGCATGATGTAAAAGAAATGGTTAACATTCTATTAATGCATAACAAGGGATTCCACGATCTCATCGTGGATATGATCCAAGAAGCCAACATTGATCAAACCGCTCTTTTTGCTCAATATGTCAACAAACAACATTCTGGATTAATTCAAATCGGGTTAATCGGATTGAAGGAATATACCGATCCCAGCGTGGCATCAGCAGTTTATCAATTGATTGACTCCAGGAATGGGCAAATTCAGCTAAAAGCGGTGGAGGTGTATCTGAAATCTTCTTCTTTATTGCCTAAAAATGTCGTGCACAAGCTGCTGAACCATGCGAACGCGGAAATTCGTCTTTTAACGATTCATGCACTAGGGAACTTAAGAAACAAAGCCTACGCTGACATGATGAAAATGTGTCTGATGGATAAGGATAAACGTGTGGTTCACTTCGGTGCCATCGGTTTGCTCGATCTGGGTGAAGAGGGTATGGCTGCGATTTGCCAAGCGGCATGGGAAACCAGAACCCATGGATATGGGGAATACATCCAGGGGATCATCAAGGAAGAGATGAAGGTTTTATCGACTAAACTTCACGATTTAGATAAGCTGACTCGTTATAACACATTAATGTACACCTATGAAAAGACGTTTGGCAAAAATAAACGAATCTATCGTGTTGTGTAATTCATAGGAGGATAACCAAAAGCATGAGAATACTAGAGTATTATCTGCAAAACGATTCATTCATTCAGTTCCTGCGGGAGTTCCTATTAGGGTATGGCTATTTTGCGATGTTCTACGTGATGTTGATTACGGTGATCTATTATCTGATCTTTGGACTGTCGATTCGCCATGCCTTCCCGCTCAAAAGAGGAATTCAGTACAACCGCATTCAGAAGCTATCCGGTTCCGAGCATGTTCCACCGGTGTCTTTGTTAGTTCCTGCCTACAATGAGGAACTCACGATTATCGAAAACGTCCGATCACTGTTGGCCCTTAATTATCCAAAATATGAGGTGATCGTGGTTAATGATGGTTCCAACGACCAAACCTTCAAGCTGATGATTGAAGAGTTCCAACTGGAAAAAATCAATCCGATCGTTTCGAACCATATAAAAACCGGAAAAGTGAGAGGCATCTATCACAATCTAGAATATCCATTCCTCTATTTTATTGATAAAGAAAATGGAGGAAAGGCAGATTCATTAAATGCAGGGATTAACCTCTCGCATTATGCCTTGATCTCCACCATCGACGCGGACTCGCTTTTGGAAAAAGATGCCTTAACACGAATCGCGAGAGTTTATATGGAAAATCCCGAAGATACCGTAGCAGTAGGGGGGAATGTGCGAATCGTTAACAGCTGTACGGTAGAGGATGGAATCGTAAAGAATGTAAGATTTCCTAAAAAATTGCTTCCTGCGCTGCAAAATGTGGAGTACATTAAAGCATTTTTGGGTGGACGTATTGGCTGGAGCGCCATCAACGGACTTATCATCGTATCGGGTGCCTTCGGGGTTTTCCAAAAGGATAAAGTCATTGCGGTAGGTGGATATCGTGGTGGATACCCTGGTGAAGACATGAATATTGTCATTAAGCTTCACCGTTATTGTCTAGAAAACAACATCCCCTATCGTGTCGCTTTTTGCCCGGACGCGGTTTGTTGGACACAAGCCCCGGATACGTACCGCGTTCTGAGCAGTCAGCGGAAGCGTTGGGGGCGCGGAAACTTAAAAAACATGGTGGAAGAAGGAATTGATGTCGTATTCCGTCCGAAATATAAAGTATTTGGTCTGTTGACTTTGCCTTACAATATCATCTTTGAAACATTGAATCCGTACATCCGCATCACCGGGATGCTCGCCATCTTGGGATATTGGATGTTAAACATGACGGATGGTATTACACTGATCATCTTCGCTTTGGTGAATTTCTTATCCTGCTTCATACTTAGCCTGGGTGCTCTGTTTATCGAAGAAACCGCCTTTAGTCGTTATCCTAGCATCCGTGATCTGAACAAAATGTTGCTTTATTCGTTCTTCATGTTTTTGGGCTATCGTCAAATCGGTGTATGGTGGAGATTTTTGGGCCACATTGATTTCATGCGCAACAATAATTCGTGGGGAACGATGGTTAGAACTGATTTTAATAAATAAGTAAATAAATAGAAGGAGTGGAGAATATGGCGGTTTTAGTTCGAGATCGTATACAAGAATTAACACAACAACTCACTCAATTCATCCCATTTTCCAGTGAAAGCGGCCTTACTTGTGGAGTGATCTTGGCCCCCTGTGCCAAGATGAATCAAAAGCGGTTCGATGACTTGAAATCTTTTATCAGCCAAAACGAACCTGAGATTTCCGCTCAATATTTCTTTGATGATCGACACTTTCTTCTCAGTATCGTTTTGGACGATCAAAAATTAGTAGGCACCCATTATACATCCCTGGTTGTGAAAGATTTCCTGCAAAGTCATAGCCTTCTCGAAGGGCAAATCGTAGTAGCCAGTTTCCCCGAAAGTGGAGAATCGACGGAACAGACGATGTCACAATTGGTCCAAGCCGTAACGGAGGCAAAGGGAGAAACCAAGGATATTCGCCTTTTTGTTGATCATACCATAGAACAAGGGATTTCCTCTATTCTGATTGTGGATACGGATGAAGTGGTTCGAGAGTTTGTAAAGCTTCGCCTTGAATTAAAAGGCTACCGAGTGTATGAAGCGAAAGACGGATCTGAGGCTTTGGACAAGTTTTCGCAATTGTCACCTGACTTAGTCATTACCGAATTGAATTTGCCTATCGTAGATGGCTATCAATTAATCCATAAAATACAGCAGGGCCGCACTAGCGAGAAAAGAGTCATCGTATTGACAGATAAGTATTTATCCGATCATATGCACCGTGCATTTGAATTAGGCGCGTCCGATTATATAACGAAGCCTTTTTCTATCTCCGAATTGGAGTGGAGAATCAAGAAACTTGGTGTGGCCATTTAATCGAATGAAATTGGGGAAGGTGGAAACAGAAATGAATCATTACAGCTTATTAAAAGAAAAATTGCAGAACAAAACAGGCAAAATAGGAGTCATCGGGCTAGGGTATGTTGGATTACCGTTGGCCATGGAAATGGTAAAGGGCGGATTCACCGTGTATGGCATCGATTTGGATATGGAAAAAGTGAAAACTCTTTTGAGCGGCAAGTCTTATATTCAGGACGTTCCCAGCGCGGTTGTAGCGGATGCTTTATATGCCGGCAAATTTATTCCAACTACTGGTTATGGGATTATTCAAGAGCTGGACATGATCAGTATTTGTGTTCCAACTCCATTAAGTGAAAATCAAGACCCGGATACTTCCTTTATTAAAAGTGTCGTCCGTGAAGTTAAAAATTATATGAAAAAGGGAACGTTGATCGTTTTGGAAAGCACAACATACCCGGGAACAACGGAAGAACTGATTCAATACGAATTGGAAGCACAAGGGTTAAGTACAGGGGTTGATTTCTTCCTTTGTTTCTCCCCGGAGCGTGTAGACCCGGGAAACCGCAACTTTAACACCTACAACACACCCAAAGTCATTGGCGGAACAACCGAAGCGTGCAGGGAACTGGGTGTGATTCTGTACAGTAATGTCGTAAAGACGGTCGTTCCGGTTTCTTCTCCAAAAGTAGCGGAAATGTCCAAGTTACTGGAAAATACTTTTAGAAGCGTCAATATCGCTTTTGTCAATGAATTGGCAATGATGTGCGATAAGATGGCGATTGATGTATGGGAGGTGATTCGGGCTGCGGCTACCAAACCATTTGGATTTATGCCTTTTCAACCCGGGCCGGGAATCGGCGGTCACTGCATTCCGCTGGATCCCATGTATCTTTCCTGGAAGGCAAAAGAATTCCGTTTCTACAGCAAGTTTATCGAATTGTCCCAATCCCTTAACGAAAACATGCCGGAATATGTCATTAATAAAACGGCTCAAGTGCTCAATATTTACGCGAAGTCCATTCGTAATTCTAAGATAATGATCTTGGGGATGGCATATAAGCCGGATGTGGATGATTTGCGTGAATCGCCCGGATTGGAAGTTTATAGATTGTTCCAAGAAAGCGGAGCAAAGGTAGAATACTATGATCCCTATGCGACTTCTTTCCAAGATCATAATGGGAAAATTGTACACTCGGTTAAATTTGATGCGGCTGAATTCGCTCAATATGACTGCATGGTGTTGATTACCAACCATCGCAGCTTCAGTTATCATGAATTAGCTGAACTAGGTATTCCTATCATTGATACTCGCAATGCCTTCGCGGATATCATCTCTGACAACATTTTTAAATTGGGTACTGGCATTAACAAAAACGAAGTGAAAGTGCTTGTAGGAGCATAGATTTTTAATAGCCATAAACGGGGCACTGCACCAGTGTCTTTCTAATAGGAGAGGAGATGGAGAACCATGTGTGGAGTAGTAGGTTATATCGGAAAACGTGATGTGCAAACCATCCTGGTGAATGGATTGAGTAAATTGGAATATCGCGGTTATGACTCGGCCGGGATTGCCGTATTAGAACGTAATCGGTTAAATGTAAGAAAAGCAAAAGGGCGTCTGGCTAACTTACACGATCAATTAAAGAAGGTTCCCCTGAAAGGAACGATAGGGATCGGGCACACTCGTTGGGCTACTCATGGAGGACCATCTGATGCCAATTCCCATCCCCATACGGACATGTCTGGGAAGTTTTCTATTGTACATAATGGAATCATCGAAAACTATATGGAATTGAAGGAAGCGTTGATTGAAAAAGGGGTTGTTTTCAAATCGGAGACCGATACCGAAGTCATCGCGCATTTGATGGCTGACATGTATGACGGCGATATCGTCTCGACGGTTCGTGCTATGAGCGCAAAGCTTCTTGGCGCTTATTCACTAGGGGTGATCACTGAGTTTGAGCCGGATAAACTGGTTGCGGTTCGTCAAGCAAGCCCATTAGTCATCGGGGTAGGAAAAGGTGAAAATTTTATCGCTTCCGACATTTCTGCCGTGATCGAACATACCAAAGATGTTTATATTTTGGATGATGGGGATATGGCAGTTATTACGGCGGATCGCGTAGCGATCAGGAAACTGGAAACCGGAGAAACGGTTCAACGCGACATGATGCGGGTCAACTGGGATGTAGAGCAGGTGGAAAAAGGCGGATTCGAACACTTCATGTTAAAAGAAATTCACGAACAGCCTTTGGCATTAAGAAATACGATGCTTGGCCGCATCAGCAGTGAAAATAAAATCGTTTTGGAAGGATTAGGTCTAACGGCCGATCAAATCAAAGGGATTGAAAAGATTTATATTGTGGCTTGCGGTACCGCCTATCATGCCGGTTTAGTTGGGAAGACGGTGATCGAAAAATGTGCCCGAATCCCCGTCGAGGTGGACATTGCTTCGGAATTCAGATACCGCGACCCCATTGTGACCGAGAAAACCTTGGTCATTGTGGTGAGTCAGTCAGGTGAAACAGCAGACACACTGGCTGCTTTACAGGAAAGTCAGCGTCGCGGAGCAAAAGTATTGGCCATCACCAATATGATCGGCAGCACCGTTGCCCGTGATGCGGATTATGTCATCCCGACCATGGCGGGTCCGGAAATTGCCGTCGCGTCTACCAAGGCGTACACCGCACAATTGCTTGCCTTCTATTTGCTGGGCATCTACTTCGGTCAAGAAAAGGAAATGTTTGCTGAAGATGTGCGCAGCCATTTGGTAAGAGGCTTAAAAGAACTGCCTTTGCAAATGGAAAAGGTATTGGAGAACGCCAATGAAGTGAAATTATTTGCTGAATCGATCAAAGACCAAAAAAGTTTGTTCTTTATCGGGCGCGGTCTAGACTTTGCTGTCGCTCTTGAAGGTTCTTTAAAGCTGAAAGAGATTTCCTATATCCATTCCGAAGCTTATGCGGCAGGGGAATTGAAACACGGCAGTCTGGCCTTGATTGAAGAGGGTACACCCATCATTGCCCTTGTTACGCAAGAGGATTTACAAGAAAAGACCGTGAGTAACATTAAAGAAGTGAAGGCTCGTGGAGCTCATGTCATGGGTGTGACGGTGAATGGAAATGTGGAGCTATTGAATGCGGTGGATGAAGTTTGTTTTATTCCCCGTACGTCACCTCTCTTTTCACCCATCTTGTCGGTCGTTCCTTTACAGTTGATCTCGTATTACGCTTCTTTGACTTTAGGCAACGACATCGATAAACCTCGCAATCTAGCGAAAAGCGTAACGGTGGAGTAATTCCATATTCAAGCAGGAGGAAGTGGACTTGAATCAAGCCCACTTTTTCCACGTATTTGTTCATTAATTAGGAGATGATCCTATCAATAAAAGATTACTATGGGAGAAATACAGGTTCTGGTTATCGGGAATCGGTATCATCCTCTTTGTTGCAACGTTGTTTATCGCATACTTTGTTCAAAGTTCTCATCCGAAAAAAGGCACCTGGATTTGGGATGCACCTACGATTCGTACTCACAAGGAAGACATCATCACGTTCTGCAAACAGAATGGTGTGACCGATATTTACTTATACATCGACCGGCAAAAAGTTACTCCAAAAGATTATGCTTTTTTTATTAAAGAAGCGGCTAAGAACAATATCCGGGTGGAGGCCCTTGCAGGCGATCCTTCTTGGGGATTGAAAGAAAAGCGGGTATTTATACAGGATTTCATTGAATGGGTGTATAGTTATAATTTTAATGTGAGCGAAAAGGAGCGATTCTCCGGCATCCACTTGGACATCGAACCGTATCTCTTGCCGGATTGGAAGAAAAATAAAAATAATGTTATAGCCGGATGGCTGTCTAACCTGGAGTTTCTCGCGAAGGAAGCTCATGCGAGCGGATTACAGGTCACAGTGGACCTCCCTTTTTGGGTCGATAAAATTGAAGTCCCCGATTATCATGATTATGCTTTAAGCACATGGATGTTAAAGCGGTTTGATACCCTTGTTCTGATGGACTATCGGGATTCTGCAGAAGACCCGGACGGTATTATTGACAACGCCTTGGATACCGTGATCGAAGCTTCGGCCATGGAGAAATCAGTGTTGATTGCGGTCGAGATGGCGAGAAGTGGAGAAGGGGACAAAACCACATTTTACGAAGAAGGCCATCAGGTGATGGAGGAGCAGTTGGAGATTACCGAAAAGCAACTTACAAAACATTCCGGCTTCCAAGGGTTTGCCATTCATGGTTTCCCGGACTGGATGTCATCTTATCAGAAACATAAAAAAGGAGAATAGCATTGAACACATATGCCATTATATTAGCTGCTGGAAAAGGTACACGCATGAAATCCGAATTACCCAAGGTGTTGCACCCTGTGGGTGGAATACCGATGGTGGAGCATCTAGTGAACAAGCTGGAGAAAATGAAGATCGATGAAATCATCGTTGTTGTCGGACATAAAAGAGAACTCATAATACGCCATTTAGGACGACGAGTCTCTTATGCCGAACAAACCGAACAAAGGGGAACGGCACATGCTGTGCAGCAAGCCGCCTCTTTGCTAATAGGTAAAAAAGGAGCAACATTGGTACTTACCGGGGACACTCCGCTGATCGAACCTCGCACGCTGCAGAACCTGCTGCACGTTCAAAAGGAAAACCAATCTGCGGGAGTCGTGTTAACGGCCATTCAAGATGACCCTACCGGTTATGGAAGGATTATTCGCGATAAACAAACCAAAGAAGTAATGGGTATTGTAGAAGAAAAAGACGCGGATCCGGAACAAAAGCACATCCAAGAAGTGAATACGGGAATCTTCTGCTTTGATAATCAAAGCATGTTCCAGGCACTGCTCTACATTAAAAACAATAACGCCCAGAATGAATTTTATTTAACTGACATTATTCAGGCCATGAGAGAAGCAGGCATTACGAACCAGCAGAAGCGCTTTGAAACGGTGGTGCTGGACGATCCGATTGAAGTCATTGGGATCAATAGCCGCGAACAATTGGCGGAAGCGGAAAGAGTCTTTACCGGAAGAACTAAGCATGCTGATAGTAGAATACATAGGAGAGGAAGTTAAAATGAAGTTTCTAAAAATCATTTCAGTCATTTTAGGAGCCATAGCTGTTCTAGGAGGTTGTGCTTATGGGGCTGGAGGTGCAAATGCTATAAATTTCACGGAGTCCGAATTGCCTGGGGGCGGAATCAAGGTGCCACACAACGAACGATTACATCTTTCCACGGATCAGCAATGGATTCATGAACAAGGGCATCTATCTGATCTCATCCGGCTTCAATGGACGGATCCGCAAGCCAAACCAGCCTTAGTGTGGGCTGATGAGAAAGGGGCTGACAAGACGGCTATTATCTCTCATGCAAAGGCAAATAATCCGGAACAGCATGATCATAATCATATTTCTATCGAAACCACGATGTCGCCCACAGGGAAAAATGCGGGACAGCTGTTTACTCGGCTCGAGGTTCCTTTCGACACGGACGTGGCTGAAATTAGAACGCATAGTTCCAATTTCAATGTAATGGATGGTTTATTAAGGATAGCAGGTTCTAAGTCTGCCCATAAAGATTTGGAATTGGCGACTCGGTCAGGCCCAGAAAACGAAACGACGCCACGCTGGAAAGTGCGTGCGGATAGCACATCGGAGACAGGAGGGAATTCCGGTTCGAACTTCGGGATCGTCAGGTATTCCGACAATGGAGAAGCGCTTGACACCCCCTTGTTTATTCAACGGAGCAATGGAAACGTGGGGATCGGGGCAACAGACCCGACGAAAAAGATGGACATCAACGATAGCGGTATCAGAATCCGTAAATCATACACCCCAGCGTCTGCAACAGCACCAGGAAATCCAGGGGAAATCGGGTGGGATCAGAATTATGTCTATATTTGCGTAGCTCCCAATACGTGGAAACGAACACAGTTATCATCTTGGTAAGTAGGTTTGAAGGAGAAATTATGAAGAAATCACCATTCGTTTGTACGTTATCAATACCCTTGAGCCTTGCCATCATCACACCCGCTCTCTCTATGTCCCCTCTCCAAATTATTCTCAATGGGGAGGATGTATCCTTTCCGGATGTGCAGCCGTATGTCGATGATGGGTCCAACCGCACGATGGTACCTGCCAAATTCGTCACCGAACAACTAGGTGCCAATGTAGAGTGGAATGCGCCACTAAAACAAGTTACGTTCACCTATCAAGACCAAACGATCATCTTAACGATTGGCCAAAACCATGCACAAGTGAACGGAATAAATGTAAGTTTTGATGCACCGGCTGTGATTAAGAACGGCCGCACGATGGTTCCGCTGCGATTCATCAGCGAAATGTTTGAAGCACAGGTCGATTGGATCGAGCAACAGAATCAGATTGTTGTGACCACTTTAGGCCATGCGGAAGCGATTCCTGCTCCCAACCGTACAAAAGGTACGTGGATTTGGGAAGCGAAAATCATCCAAACGGAGCAGGATGACATTTTAAGATTTGCAGCCCGTAACGATTTGACTTCAATTTATCTTCATATTAATCGGGATATGGCACCCAAGGTTTATCAAAATTTTGTCCGAAAGGCAAATGCACAAGGAATCAAAGTAGAAGCCCTTGCCGGTCGCCCTCAATGGGCTTATCCTGATCATCAGGACCAAATCAAAAAATTTATTGAATGGGTGAAGAAATACAACACATCGGTTGGACCGGATGAAAGATTTAAAGGTTTGCACTTGGATATTGAACCTTATATCTTAAAGGAATGGAAGACACAGCAAAATATGCTAATAGATGGTTGGATGGAGAACATGCGATTCATTCACAAGGAAATCAATGCGAGTGGACTTAAAATCACCATCGATGTTCCTTTTTGGCTGTATAAAGTCAAGATTCCCCATTCCGATGGTAGCTTAAGCGCTTGGCTACTGGAAAAGTTTGATTGCCTTGTAATCATGGATTATCGAAATTTTGCTTTAGGGAAGGATGGATTGGTTCAAAACGCAATGCCCATTATAGGGGAAGGATCTGACCTCAATAAGCAAGTGATCGTTGCCGTCGATACCGCAAAAAGCTCGGAAGGCGCAAAGACCACATTTTTTTCGTTAGGCACGGATGCCATGGAGAAGGAATTGGAGAAAGCAAAGGAAGAATTTTCTCGTTACGCAAGTTATGGTGGAATTGCGATTCATGACTATAAAAATTGGATGAGGCTAGATGAATAGTCGAAATGACGGTTCAAGATAAGAAAAATGGGTAATTCTAGAATAACTTTTTGACAATACTGCCATAATATCCCTTGTGTTCATCACACTATAACTAATTAGGAGGGTTTATGATTATGTATCAATCAAGCATTCAACAACAATTATCTCAGATTTCAAGCACATGCCAACAAGTGTCTCAAGCGGAAAATCAAACAACAAACCAATTACGACAAATCGCTCAAACGGAACAATCCAATGCAACTCAATTACAAAGATTATGGCAAGTAGAGCAACAAACAGCTCAACAATTGCAAAACATTATTCAAACTCAAACTCAAATTGCTCAACAAATTCAACAGATTAACCAATTTTGTAGCCAAGTAAGTCAACAAATACAAACTTTAGGTGCTACTCAAGCATTTAATCAGCCTCAATATCAACAGACATATCTACAACAATAAATATATATAAGAAAAGCCCTATACTAGTTTATAGGGTAATAAGAGATAGATAAAATCCAGAATAAACAAAAAACACGAGCCTGATTGGCCCGTGTTTTTTGTTTGTAGATAACTTTTTTATACCGCTTCTGAACTCTTGTTTTCCGATAAATCCGTTTTGTTTGCTTTGGATAATAATTTTCCGGAGAGCAGGACGATACCAATTGTCAATAACGGAATCACCCAGGATAACCATGAGGCCATGGAGATGATATGTTCTTGAATGATTTTATCATGAACCATCATTGATCCGGCAGTATAAGCGAGGATTCCCGCACCAATATAGATGATGATCGGAAAGCGATTCATCCAGGCTGTGATCCATTTGCTTCCCCAAACCACAATCGGAACACTGATGGCCAAACCTAGGACGACGAGAAGCATATTTCCATGAGAGGCTCCTGCAATCGCCAACACATTGTCCACTCCCATGATCACGTCAGCAATGATAATCGTTTGAATCGCTTGCATCAGGCTTGTTCCCGACTTAATGTTTTCTGATTCTCCCTCATTTTTGAGCAACTTGATGGCCACATAAATGAGGAGAAGTCCACCAATGGCTTGCAATAGAGGAATTTTTAATAGCCATACAGCGACAAGTGTCATAAGAATTCGAATGATGACCGCACCAAATGTTCCCCACATAATGGCTTTATTCCTTTGTTCGAGGGGTAAACTTCTGCTGGCTAAAGCGATGACGACTGCATTATCCCCAGCCAATACAAGATCAATCATGATAATTGTCAATAAACTAGTCCAAAACTCTGCTTCCAACAACAATGTGATCATCCCCTTTTCCATTTTGTCATTGGGCAAATAAAAAAGACCTTTGCCCAATGTGGCAAAGGTCTTGCTAAGTACAAAATTATGTACCAACAAAGCCGGAAGATACAAGATCTTCGAATTGACGACTTTGAATCAGGTTGCCCTGACAGCTACTCCCCTTTGGTATTGCTCTTATGTTGATTAAATTATATTAAGGTGATTGAAAAATGTCAAGAAATTTTTTACTTATCGGAAAGTATTATATGCATAGGGCTACGCCAGTAGCTTTCTTACTTGAGATTTTCGGGGTTTAACGACTCAAGTTCAGGAAGGACAAATCGTCCATCTTTACGAATGAGTTTTCCATCAAACCAAATTTCTCCTCCGCCGTATTCGGGGCGCTGGATTAACACCATATCCCAATGGATGGCTGATTGGTTGCCATTGTAAGCTTCGTCATAACATTGACCAGGGGTAAAATGAATACTTCCGAAAATCTTCTCGTCAAAAAGAATATCGCCGAATTCTTTGCCAATATACGGATTGACCCCAATAGCGAATTCTCCTACATACCTGGCTCCTTCATCGGTATTGAAGATTTTATTAATACGGTCGCTGTCATTTGCTGTAGCTTCGATAATTTTCCCGTTTTCAAAACGTAATTTTACATTTTCAAAAACAAAACCGTTATAAGGGCTTGGAGTGTTATAAGAAATTACTCCATTCACAGATTCTCGTACAGGGGCCGTATAAACTTCACCATCTGGGATATTTAACTGTCCGTCACACTTTATCGCGGGTATGTCCTTAATGGAAAAGGTTAAATCAGTATCTTTACCTGTTATTCTTACTTGATCTGTTCGATTCATTAGTTCCACTAAGGGATCCATCGCTTTGGACATCTTCCGATAGTCCATCGTACATACATTAAAATAGAAATCCTCAAACGCTTCACTGCTCATTTTTGAAAGCTGAGCCATAGAGGGATTTGGATACCTTAATACCACCCATTTTGTCTTCTTAACCCGAAGGGTAGAGTGTACATGGTGATTGTATATTTTATTGTAAAGCTTCATTTTTTCTTCAGGGATATCAGAAGTTTCATAGATGTTGTGTCCACCGCGAATGCCGATATAGGCTTGCATCATTTCCATTTGCTTTGCATCGTATTCAGCCCATGTTTGAATCTGTTCTTCGGAAGCATTCATTAGCAGTTCTCTTGTAATCTGGTGGTCACGGATATTAACAAAAGGATGTCCGCCTGCAATATGCACTAAACGAATAATGGCCTTAATTAATGCATTATCAATACCAAATGCCTCAATTAGAACGTTTTCTCCTGTTTGAACTTTAGTTGAATAATTGACAAGGACATCAGCTAACTTTTCTAAACGAGCATCTATCATCAATCATACCTCCAAACAAAACTTTTCTTATTCTATAAGTATATTGCATTCTGAATTGAGTTTCAAAATCCTGGACTTTTGGTATTATTGTAAATATTTTTTGAAAATTTGTTTGGTTTTGTTCGTTCCTGGAAATAATATAAAGAAGATATGAAGGAGGCTTGAGCTATGGAACACGCAAATTGGATCACAAACGAAGACATGAACCCCATTTTCTCTATTGGTGTTGGTCAAACCTTCAAACCTTATGCCTGGAAGGCAAGCTATGATATGGATTTCCGTTCTGAATGTTTATATTGTGAATCTGAAGTTTTAAAAGGGTATAGAGTAGAAGATGAAAATGGCTTGATGGGTAGAATTGCCACTTGTCCAAAATGTGAACGGGTTAACGCAAAATATTAGTGAGTAGAAGAACAGACCTTCTTCGTGTAAAATGGATGGGAACGAGGGGGTCTTTTTTATGTTATTTCTAAGATGGGTTCCATCCATAGTATGGATGGCTGTAATCTTCTATCTTTCATCTCGAACAGGCAGCGATTTACAGGGGATGTTTCCCTTTTTAGATTCTTTTAATTTTGGTCATTTAATTGCCTACTTTATTTTATCCCTATTATTCTATTGGGCTTTACAAACCAAAACAGGGAGAAGGAAGTTAGATGTTCGTTTGATTGCGGTTGGATTGTCCCTTTTATATGGCTTAACCGATGAGTGGCATCAATCTTTCGTCCCGAGCCGGTCACCTGATCCGATAGATATTCTCAACGATGTCATAGGGGCTTCGGCTGCTATGCTCGTTGTTACATGGTATTCCCTGAGAAAGAAAGCTTCCTCCAAATTGTAGTCAAATTCTATCTAATTTGTGACAGATCGACAAAAATACCATTGTACGTATATACTTTTGTTGCTTACCTATGTTTTAATCAAATTAAAGTTGTTAATAGGAGGAGGCAATTTCTAATGGATGCTTATTCTATCACAATGTTCGGTTTAATTGCTTCAATGGCAATTCCCATGGTTTTACTTACTATGATGTTCGTAAAAGGTAGAAAGAGAACAAACTAAAACTGACCTCTATGGTCAGTTTTTTATTTTTTATATAGGGCAGAATGGGAAAAAGGAGGTTGATCATATTGATACAAGCTCGAACCCTTCTGTCTTTTTTATACGTATCGGTCAAGTATTATATGCATAAGGCTAAGCCAGTAGCTTTCTTATTCCTTTTTTGCATGATGTTGTTGATTTGGGAAATGAACCATTTGTCTGTTGCTGTCACCAAACTGGAGAGGAATTCAGGAAAAGATCATTTAATCGTTGGAACGATAGGATCTCCTTCTCTATTTAATCCTTATTTTTCGGCCGATTCTTCAAGCGGTCAGATTGAGGCCTTGCTGTACAACGGATTAATCACATATGATCCTAAGTTTCAACCGATTCCGGATCTGGCGGAAAGTTGGAAGGTATCTGATGATGGATATAACTGGCAATTTCATTTAAAAAAAGGTATTCGTTTTCATGACGGGGTAGAGGTAACGGCTAGGGATGTGATTTTCTCGTACCAGATTCCTCGGCAAAAGGGTTACACTGGGCCCAGGGGCTCAGATTTTGAAAAAATTAAATCGATGGAGGCCATTGACCGCTATACCGTCCATTTTACGTTAAAGGAACCCTATGCTCCTTTTCTTAGTACATGCACCTATGCGATCTTACCCGCTCATCTTTTAGGGGAAGTTCCTATGGGAAAGCTTGCTGAGCACCCCTTTAATACGAAACAACCGATTGGGACAGGGCCCTTTCGTTTTGGGAAATGGGAAGACGGTCAGTATATTGAGCTAAATGCCAATGCTGACTATTATAAAGGGAAGCCGAAAATCAAACATCTCTATTTTCGTATTGTACCCGATCAGAATGCCCAGCTCATTCAGCTTCAATCCGGCGGGATGGATTGGATGTCAATTCCTGCTACCGATTTAGCCATTGGGAAGCTTTTTGAAAAACAGGGGAAAATTAAGCTCCACTCTAACCCTTCTCTTTCCTATACTTATATCGGTTACAATTTGAAGCTCCCACTGTTTCAGGACCTGCGGGTTAGACAAGCTTTGACTTATGCCTTAGACCGACGAGCCATGGTGGACATTGTTCTAGAAGGCCAAGGTCAAGTGGCTCATACCCATGGTTCACCCTTAAGTTGGGCATATAGTGACGATGTTCCCAAGCTTGAATACAACCCTATGAAGGCCAAGCAACTTCTAGCAGAAGCTGGGTGGGAGGATACAAATGGAGATGGTGTCTTGGATAAAAATGGGGAAAAGTTCTCTTTCGTTCTTTTGACGAATCAAGGGAACAAAATGAGAGAGATGGTTTCCCAAATTGTGCAAGATCAATGGGCGGACATAGGAATTGAGGTTAAACCCAGGCTCATGGAGTGGAGCGCCTTCATCCATGATCATGTAGAAACGAAAAAATTTGAGGCGGTTCTCTTAGGTTGGTCGTTAGGGGTAGACCCTGACCCAACTGCCATTTGGCATAGTAAAGAAATAGAGAAGGGGCTTAATTTTGGCTCATATCATCATTCTGAAGTAGATCGGTTACTGGAAGAAAACACCCGAGAAATGGTTCAGGAAAAAAGGAAGAAACTATTAGTCCAGTTCCAAAAAAAGATCGCAGATGATCAGCCCTATACCTTTTTGTATTACGCCAATGAGATAACAGCTTATCCCAGGAATCTTCAAGGAGCAACGGAACACCCCGCATCCACTTTTTACAATATACACAATTGGAGCTTTCAATAGTTGGTTAATATATGGATGATCGCCTTTTTCTTTGGAAAAGGCGATTTTTTTGTACTTATCTGAAAGTATTATACGCATAGGGCTGCGCCAGTAGCTTTCTTATACCTTCTAAACTTGTCCCATGGAACATAAGCTGTAACAGTATGGTAGACAAGGAGTCGTGAGCGAACTTGCAGATCTATATCGTAAGACGGTTGCTTCAGTCCATCCCTCTCTTGCTAGGCATTACGATGATCTCATTTTTTATGATGTATTTAGCTCCTGGGGGTCCGACAGATGTTTTAATGGACCCGAAAATTAGACCGGAAGATCGAGAAAGAATGATCGAATCACTTGGATTAAACCAGCCACCATGGATTCAATATGGGCAATGGTTGTTCCACTTTTTACAAGGTGATTGGGGGATGTCTTTTATACGCAAGGTTTCGGTCATGGAACTGATCCTGGATAGATTGCCTCAGACCTTATGGTTAATGGGTATTTCATTTTTGTTTGCGGCTGTATTATCGATTCCTATTGGCATCTTGGCAGCTCGGAGGAAAAATTCCTGGATGGATTATACCTCAACGTTTTTTGCCTTTCTCGGATTGGCTACTCCAAATTTTTGGTTGGGTATTTTGTTGATCATGACGTTTTCCGTATATTTAAACTGGCTTCCAGCTGGCGGAATCCACGGATTCATGGAAGATGGAAAGGGAATATGGGATTTTGTGAAGTACTTAATTTTGCCGGCGATTACCTTAGGAACGGCTGATATGGCCGGACTTACCCGGTATACCCGTTCCAGTATGCTTGAGGTACTCGGTCAGCCCTACATGACAACCGCTAGATCCAAAGGACTGAAGGAATGGTGGGTGATCTATAAACATGGCTTAAGGAATGGCCTTATTCCTGTCATTACGGTTTTTGGATTGAGCTTGCCCTCCTTTTTTGGCGGGGCTGTCATCGTAGAAAAGATATTTTCCTATCCGGGCATTGGGTTGCTCTTCCTAGATGCGGTGTTTCAGCGGGATTATCCGGTTATTATGGCCATTACCACGATATCCGCGATCCTCGTGGTAGCGGGAAATCTGATTGCCGACATCCTGTATGCTGTTTTAGATCCGAGAATCGAATATAAATAGGCTTCGGGTTAGAGGGAGGTATAGGATGAAGAAAGTAACGGTAAAGGAGTTCATGCATTCTCCGGGTTCGGTTGATATCGGATTATGGTATAGGACGGGTAAAAAATTTATGAAAAATCGTTTGGCTTTATGTGGACTGATTGTATTGATGGGTATTGTATTTGCTGCGATCTTTGCTCCTTTTCTCTGTCGATATAGTCCTACGGAGCAAAATTTATTGTTTCGTTTACAGCCGCCGTCCATGGAACATCTTCTAGGAACGGATGAGTATGGACGGGATATTTTTAGTCGACTATTATATGGAGCAAGGGTCTCTTTATTAGTGGGGTTATCCGCTGTGTCAGGAGCCTTGTTCATGGGTACGGTCATAGGCGCCCTTGCAGGCTATCATGGAGGGTGGATTGATAATGTTCTCATGCGTATCGTCGATATGTTCAACGCCTTTCCCTCCATATTTCTATTGATTACCATTGTGACCCTGCTGGAACCCAGTTTAGCCAATATTGTTATAGTATTTATTTTGTTAGGATGGACAGGAACGGCACGCTTGGTTCGGGGGGAATTCTTAAAATTAAAGGAAGAAGAGTTTGTCTGGGCGGCACGCAGTTTGGGTATGTCTGATGTCAGGATCATGTTCCTCCATATCCTTCCGAATGCCGCTGCACCTATTATCGTTGCGGCAACCTTAGGGATTGGGGGAGTCATCCTGGCGGAATCCGGCTTAAGCTTTCTGGGATTGGGGATTCAACCGCCCATTCCTAGTTGGGGAAACATGTTGCAAGGGGCACAAAGCTTATCCATCATGGTATTAGCACCCTGGTATCCTTTGTTTCCAGGATTGATGATCTTGCTTACGGTTCTCTCCTTTAACTTTGTAGGGGATGGCTTGCGGGATGCATTAGATCCTAAACTATAGTAGGATAGACGAAAGATTTGCATTGCAATCCCTAGGGAGCTTCTATATAATAGATTTTAACAGAAACCACTCACACGCTTTAAAGCGTGTGAGTAATAGGAGGAATACGAGTGAGTAAGAGCAGAGCTAAGATATTAGATTGCACCATTCGGGATGGCGGGTTAGTGAACAATTGGGATTTCAGTATTGAGTTTGTACGGGATTTATATCGGTCACTAAGTGAAGCGGGTGTAGACTATATGGAAATAGGCTACAAGAATTCACCGAAGCTTCTAAAAGCGGGTCAAGTGGGACCTTGGCGCTTCCTTGATGAGGAACTGCTTCGCAAGACGATTCCGGAAAAAACCGATACAAAGCTATCCGCATTAGTTGATATAGGTAGAGTGGACGAAAATGATATCGTTCCCCGCAGCGAAAGTTATCTTGACATGATTCGCGTAGCTTGCTACATAAAAGAAGTAGATAAAGCCATTGAACTGGTGAAAAAGTTTTCCGCTATGGGCTACGAAACAACGATTAATATTATGGCGGTTTCGAATGCAACCGAAATTGCGATATCTCAAGCGTTAGAAAAAATTAACGAATCACCTGTAGATGTAGTTTATATTGTTGATTCTTTTGGAAGCCTGTACGGACATGATATTGAATATTTAGTCAGCAAATTTAAAAAGCATATTCCTGATAAGGAACTTGGGATTCATACTCATAACAATATGCAGTTAGCCTTTGCGAATACCATCATAGCTGATTCTAAGGGTGTCACCTACCTGGATTCATCCGTTTATGGAATGGGAAGAGCGGCAGGAAACTGTCCTACTGAGTTATTGGTAAATTACCTGGATAATCCTAAATATGACGTTCGTTCTGTTCTTGGTGTGATTGAAAGACGTATGATTCCTCTAAGTAAAGAAGTGGAGTGGGGATATATTATTCCTTATACGGTCTGTGGCATGCTGAACGAGCATCCCCGTGTGGCTATGGCGCTTCGCAATTCGGAAGAGAAGGATAACTATATGGAATTCTATGATCGTCTAACCTCTGTAGAAAGCTTGCCTGATATGAAGCCAGAAAAAGCAGATACAAAGGTCACAGGCTAAAATAAGAGTTCAATCTTTGACATCCTCCCCCACCTACGATTCGCTAGAGGTGGGGGATTCCCACCGTCTAACGGGTAAGGGGTTCATTAGTTACCGTTACCTCGATTCAGCCCCGTCCGTGTTGACTGACTTGATGGGACAGATAGAACGTCATCAGCTAGGTGTACAGCACAGTCAGGTGCCTTATGTAAGGGATCTGGCCCTACACAACGGCCTAAGCCGCAGTTGTGTCATCAATGACAAGGATGGGTCTTTTGGCAATCACAAAACTAGCGTTCACATCCGCATTTTCGTGATAACCACAAGAGCATATATAGAGTTCTTTTCTACGGTTGGATTTCTTTACTTTTCCACATTTCGAACACTCTTGGGAAGTCTTGAAAGGATTGACTTTCTTCACTCTTAGCTCAGCTAATCGGGCCTTATAAGTCAATTTCCGTTCCAAATCATAGAACGCCCAAGAATTTACGTTGCGATCCGCACGTTTCCAATATTTCTTCATGGATCGAATCGTACTCAAATCTTCTAATTTGATGATAGAAGCCCCACTATTGATCGCAAATTGAACGATTTGTTTGGAAATTACATGATTCCAATACTGGATGATTCGTTGTTCTTTATCCTCCAATCGTTTGAGGGCTTTGGTGTTCTTCACTTTTTGAAGTTTTCTTCTCAAACGAGAGAACTTTCTACGGATATGACCGATGTGTTGACCATGGAAAGTCAAATATTTACCCGTTTCCACATCTCCGGCAACCGCAATCAGTCGTAGTCCCCGATCTACTCCAATGGATTTTTCACTCCTTGGTTGTTCTTTCAACTCAAAAGAAATCGTAAAAGCAAAATACCATTGACCCTTCTTTTCAAAGAGTTGAGCATTACCTTTTTTAGGTGCAGAAATCCCTTTATACGACGAACGATAGGATATACTATGAGGATCCATTTGACCAGTTAACAGGTAGTTCACCCAAAACAGAGCATACTCATTCACTTGAAGCGGAACATATTTGTTGATGGTCAAATTCCCTTCTTCCAAAGTAGGGATACCCACTTTGAGATACCCGTTATCGAATCGTAACCGCCAATTTTGATTGTTGAACAAGATGGCGATCTTTTCACGGAAAGAAGGAAATCCCTTGGTTTTTTGATTCTTTTTCCAATCTTGATAGCGACTTAATGCTAATTTTCTTGCTTCTTGTTGAAGGGTAGAAGGCAGAGAGATGGAACCGATGAGTGGATCGATATCCGAGGCCTTTAACTTCGGATTTTCTTTTTTGTAGGTAAGAACTTGATTGCACGCTTGCGAAAAGTTGGACCGCATTTCTTTGTACATCTCTTGTTTATTTTTGTGGGTTCAAACAAAGGTAACTTAATGGTAATGGTAATCATTTCCTCACCTCCTTGAACCTTTTATATAAGAACTGGTGTTTGTTAGCAATTGATTTCTACCCCATCTATTCCGTTTTTGTCGGACAAAATAAGAGGGCATAAGCCCTCTTTTATCCGAAGCCGATTCATCCCCCCTCCCTACATCGTTGGAGGAAGGGGATGAATCGGCTGATAAGATAAAAAATGAAGAGGTATAGACCTCCCTTCATTAATTAATGGAGTACACTCCTCATAATTTGCGCTTGAGTTACGATAAGAAAGCTACTGGCGTAGCCTTATGCGTATAATACTTGACCGATAAGTATGAAAAGAGGATAGAAGAGGATTACTGTATTAAGCGAGTATAAAGCTTTAAATGGATGTTTAATGACAAAAAATTACGAATAGGATATAATACTCGATAACCTATGGGATTTATACACGATTCAGCTATAGAATGAGGTGGAGAAAAAATGAGTAATGATCAGCTAGAAATAATGAGGACCGAATTGGATCAAATCAATCTACAAATTCTCAACTTACTAAATCAACGAGCTACCCTTTCCCGCGAAATTGGGAAGATTAAATTGGCACAGGGGACAAACAAATTTGATCCTGAACGCGAGCGTCACATGCTAAATCTAATTATGCAAAATAATAAGGGACCATTCGATGACAGTACAGTTCAATACTTATTTAAGCAAATCTTTAAAGCATCTCTAGATCTTCAAAAAGATACGAGTCAAAATACCCTTCTTGTGAGCAGAAAGAAGAAGAGTGATGATACGGTTGTTGAGATTGGGGATGTAAAGATCGGTGCAGCGGGTCAGCCTCTTCTTATTGCCGGTCCATGTTCGGTAGAGAGCCTTGAACAGGTTCGTCAAGTGGCTAAAGCCTTAAAGGCGCAGGGAGTGAGCATCCTAAGAGGAGGAGCTTACAAGCCTCGTACTTCACCGTATGATTTCCAAGGATTGGGTATAGAAGGGCTGAAAATTCTTCGGCAGGTAGGGGATGAATTTGGCCTCAAGGTCATCAGTGAAATAATAACTCCAACTGATATTGAGATAGCTAGTGAGTATTTGGATGTGATCCAAATCGGTGCCCGAAATATGCAAAACTTTGAATTGCTTAAGGCTGCCGGTAAGGTAAACACTCCTGTTCTGTTAAAGCGTGGTTTAGCGGCTACCATAGAAGAATTCATTTATGCTGCGGAGTATATCCTGGCGAATGGCAATCCGAATGTGATGCTTTGTGAACGCGGAATCCGGACGTATGAAAAGGCTACACGTAATACGCTTGATATTTCTGCTGTTCCGATTCTAAAGCAAGAAACACATCTTCCTGTGTTTGTAGATGTTACACATTCCACTGGACGTCGCGATTTGCTTCTTCCATGTGCCAGAGCGGCGTTGGCTATAGGAGCTGACGGTGTGATGGTGGAAGTGCATCCGGATCCAGAAACAGCACTTTCTGATGCTAAGCAGCAAATTAATATTCCACAATTTAATGAGTTTGTAGCACAGCTTAAAGGTAGCAAGTTGTCTGCAATCAAGTAAGGTGGTCATGTGGGTTATCCTTTTTGGGGATAATCCACTTTTTTGTATATCTCTGAATAGATATTAAATTTTATGGTCCACAGAGGGACACCATACTTTTCATTTAGATAGGTATAATCTGAAAAATTCTTGAAACACTATGAAAATAAATTGCCCTTTGCTGAAATTTGTCGTATTATACAATTAAAATTATGAAAATATGAAAACCATATTTTAGGATATATATAAGGGAGGACAATCATGCCGATTACCATTTATGATGTGGCAAGAGAAGCGAGCGTTTCTATGGCTACAGTTTCCCGTGTAGTTAATGGAAATCCGAATGTGAAGCCAACAACAAGAAAAAAGGTATTAGCGGCGATTGAACGTTTAGGCTATCGTCCGAATGCAGTAGCACGTGGCTTGGCCAGTAAAAAAACGACAACCGTGGGTGTTGTTATTCCAGATATTTCAAGCGCCTTTTTTGCTGAATTGGCCAGAGGTATTGATGATATTGCAAGTATGTATAAGTACAATATTATTTTGTGCGATTCGGATCAGCGATTAGAAAAGGAAATCCATTTAATTAATACCCTATTAGAGAAGCAAGTGGATGGAATTGTATTTATGGGTAGGGAAATTACAGATGAACATATTCAAGTGTTTAATACCTCATCCGTTCCCATTGTTTTAGCGGGTACGAAGGAAAAATCGGAGGAACATCCTTCCGTCAATATTAATCATTATCAAGCAGGATACGATGCGACGATCAGATTAATTCAAGGCGGAAACCAAAGCATTGCCATGGTGACGGGGCCATTTAATGATCCTTTTAATGGTGTCGAACCGTTTGAAGGATATAGACAAGCCTTAATGGATTCAGAAATCGGATTTCGTCAAGAGTTTGTCATTAGTGGAAAGTTGACGTATGAGGCCGGATTGGAAGCGGCTAAGGCATTCATGTCTCTGGAGAACCCCCCAACGGCTATTTTTGCAGCCAGTGATGAAACAGCAGTGGGAATCATTCATGGCATGCAGGATATGGGGAAAAATGTTCCGCAAGATTTAGAAGTGGTTGGGTTTGACAATATTCGATTATCGGAAATGGTTCGCCCGAAACTAACTACCATGGTCCAGCCTATGTATGACATCGGAGCAGTAGCGATGCGTCTATTAACGAAATACATGAATAATGAAAAGGTAGAAAACCATATCGTGGTGCTGCCTCATCGCATTGAAGAACGCCAGTCAACGAAACCATTAGAAACTACTTAAGAAGAAACCAAGGAGGTTATCAGGTGATCGGCATCATTGGAGCCATGGATGAAGAAATTCAATTATATAAAGATGGAATGGAAGGAATCCATGCAACGGAAAAAGCGGGGATTGTCTACTACTCCGGTAAGCTGAAAGGGAAAGAGATTGTTCTATGTAAGTCGGGGGTCGGCAAGGTCAATGCAAGTGTCTGCACGCAAATTCTAATCGATCATTTTCATGTGTCAAAAGTAATTTTCACGGGAGTCGCAGGGGCTCTCAATCCAAGCCTTGATATTGGGGATATGGTTGTATCTACGGATTGCCAGTATCATGATATGGATGTTACAGCTCTAGGTTTTAAAAAGGGTGAGATCCCTTTTACGGGAAAATCCATTTTTATGGCAGATTCCCATTTAGTTGAAATTGCGGTTCAGGCAAGTAAAGAAGTAGTGGAAGGAAAAACCATTACGGGTCGGATCCTATCAGGGGATCAATTTATTGCTAGCCGTGAACTTGTTAAAGCCTTACACGAAGAATTACAGGGAGATTGTACCGAGATGGAAGGGGCTGCAGTAGCCCATGTTTGTGATATGAATCAAATTCCTTTCGTCATTGTCCGTGCAATGTCCGATAAAGCCGATGGTTCTGCCCACATGAATTTCGCGGAATTTACGGTTTTGGCCTCGAATCGTTCGTTCGAAATGGTGTCACGAATGCTATCACAGCTATAATAAAAAGAAAGAGGCTGACTCATAAAGCTTTTAGTCAGCCTCCTTTTTATGTTTCATTTATTCAGAAAGTAGCTTACCTACCCTTTGGGACAATACAACAATGCTTTTTCGGTCGTAAGCCGATTTTTACTCATTATTTCCGGTTTTCTCGGTATATGAGGTAGGATCTCTGAAGGGTCAAACATGGTTTTAGGTAATGGCACTGGGCTTTGTGCCTGCCACTTATCAATCCAGGTAGAAGGAAGAATCAGATTCTCTTCTATCGGTTGGCCGGATAGTTCGGCCCATAGTATTGTCCAAGCCCTCGGAACGACTCGCCAAATATCATACCCGCCGCCACCTGTGGCAATTAAACGCCCAGAACATAGCTCATGGGCCAGTTGGTGCGCGAGCTTGGGAATTTGACGATAGATTTCCATAGAACAAGAAAGATGTGTTAATGGATCAAGAAAATGACCGTCACAGCCATTTTGGGTAACAATGACATCAGGTTTAAAGCCCCTTGCCACTTGAGTGACAACGGTATGATACGCTTCTATCCAAGAATCATCCTCTGTGAACGGTTCCAAAGGTAGATTGACGCTAAAACCATAACCTTGTCCATCCCCTCTTTCGGTAATGCTCCCAGTTCCAGGGAATAGATATTTTCCTGTCTCATGAATGGATAGACATAATACATTTGGGTCATCATAAAATGTCCATTGAACTCCGTCGCCATGGTGGGCATCTGTATCAATATAGAGGACACGGGCATCGTAGTGTTTCCGTAGAAAGGCAATCACTACAGAGCAGTCATTATAAACACAAAAACCGGAAGCTCGTCCACTAAATCCATGATGAAGTCCGCCAGCCAAATTGACCGCATGGTCACAATCTCCGGACATGACTAATTCAGCTGCGCGGAGGGTACCCCCAACCACTAAGGAAGTGGCTTCATGCATCATGGGAAAGGTAGGGGTATCTTCCGTCCCTAACCCATAGCTAGAGGCTATGGGCAATAGGGTCTCAGAATGTCCTGACTCCCTTACGGCTTGGATATAATTTGGATCATGAATCAATGCAAGTTCTTCGTCTGTAGCATAGCGGGGCTTTACTACAAATTCAGGCTGGATCAGATTTAGCTTTTGAATTAAATCGAACGTTAAATCCAGTCTCTTCTGATTAAAGGGATGTTCTTCATTAAATTTGTAATCTTGAAAGATATCGCTATGAATAAAGAGGCAAGAAGGTCTCATAAGGTATCACCTGGTTCTTTGGGCCAAATGACATGGTATCCTGCTTCTTCCAAATTTCTGGTTAGCTTTCTTGTATCAAATGTTTGCACACGGAAAACGAGATTCTTTTTCCCGTGACGGCAACCAGGATAAACCCAAACACTATTCACGTTAGATCGTATTTGTTTAAACACAGCGGCTACGTCCGCAAGCATGCCTGGTCGATCATCGACTTCTACCTCAACATGAGAGCTAGGGTAGTGTACCCCCATCAGTTCGACCAAAGTATGCAGGATGTCTGTTTCAGTTAGGATGCCTTTCAATTCATCCTGATCAACAACAGGCAGACAGCCAATTTTACTTTCATATAAAGTATGAGCAGCCTCTTCTACAAAATCCAAGGGGTGGGCTGTAATTACATGCTTGTGCATGATCTCTTCAATGATGCGGTTATAAATTTGTTCGTCTTGGGATTCTTCAAGCTTAGAAGGACAAGCATCTCTTAAATCACGATCAGATATAATCCCAACTAGCTTTCCGGCTTCGTCTGTAACTGGTAAGTGGCGAATTCGATGTTGAGCAGTTAAGAGCATAGCCAGACGAATAGTGTCAGAAGGTTTTACGGTGATTACATTTCGGTTCATAATGTCTTCGATAAGCATGAGTGTCTCCCCCTTTTGACTGCGCGAGTTCGCTCAGGAATTGAACGAAATACAATCATTTATAAAATTATACATAAGCTTCTTCTATAAAAGAATAAGAAAACACATTTGTCATAAAATCGATACAAAGTACGAAAAAATAAAATTGAGAAAATTATATATTATGATATAATATGAACATCTATGAACAGCAACAAGATAGGAAAGTCAGTAGATAAATAAGTGGGGAGATGAAGAGTGAGATGCAAACGATAACATTACCGGTAATGGAAGGGAAAAACAATCTAGTCAACTATGATGAGGCTTATAAGAATTTTGATTGGACAGAAGTTGAAAAGGAATTCTCATGGTATGAAACAGGAAAAGTAAACCTCGCTTTTGAAGCAATTGACAGACATTGTGAAACCTACAGAAAGAATAAAGTTGCATTATATTATAGCGATGCTAATCGAGATGAAAAGTATACATTCCTTGAAATGAAAAAGCTTTCAAATAAATTTGGTAATGTATTAAGGAGTCTAGGAATAAGTAAAGGTGACCGGGTATTCGTATTTATGCCGCGTTCCCCTGAAGTATATTATGGAGTTCTAGGGGCCGTTAAAGTGGGAGCCATTGTTGGGCCGCTTTTTGAAGCCTTTATGGAAAATGCAGTGCGGGATCGATTAGCAGATAGCGATGCCGTGGCGATTGTTACAACACCTGAATTATTGAAAAGAATTCCAGTCTCCGAACTACCTTCTCTTAAGCACGTGATCTTGGTTGGCGATGTAGAGGAATTACAAGAAGGGCAAATATCCTTCCGTGATGCCATGGCTGAGGCTAGTGATAAACTAGAGATTGAATGGGTCGACCGTGAGGATGGTTTAATTCTCCATTATACCTCGGGTTCTACTGGAAAGCCTAAAGGTGTATTGCATGTTCATAATGCAATGATTCAACATTATCAAACCGCTAAATGGGTATTAGACCTTCAAGAAGAGGATGTTTATTGGTGTACAGCTGATCCTGGTTGGGTAACCGGTACTTCCTACGGTATCTTTGGGCCATGGCTAATTGGGGCTTCGAATGTCGTTCGCGGTGGAAGATTTAGCCCTCAGGATTGGTATTCGACCCTTGAAAAATATAGTGTAACCGTTTGGTATAGTGCACCGACTGCATTCCGGATGTTAATGGGCTCCGGTGATGAGATGATGAAGCAATATGACCTGTCCAATTTACGTCATATCCTAAGTGTGGGTGAGCCCCTTAATCCAGAAGTTGTACACTGGGGAATGAGAGTATTTGAAAAGCGTATCCATGATACATGGTGGATGACCGAGACAGGTGCACAATTGATATGTAATTATCCTTGTATGGGAGTTAAACCAGGTTCCATGGGTAAACCTATTCCAGGTGTACAAGCTGCCATCGTCGATGATGAAGGAAATGTTTTACCTCCAAATCGAATGGGGAACCTCGCGATTAGATCAGGATGGCCTTCCATGATGAGAAAAGTTTGGAATAATCCTTCCAAGTATGAAGAGTATTTCCAATTGCAAGGATGGTATGTATCCGGTGATTCTGCATACATGGATGAAGAAGGATATTTCTGGTTCCAAGGCCGTGTAGATGATGTTATTATGACTGCAGGGGAAAGAGTGGGACCATTTGAAGTAGAAAGCAAGCTCGTAGAACATCCTGCTGTAGCAGAAGCTGGAGTAATCGGGAAACCAGATGCTATCCGCGGAGAAATTATTAAAGCCTTTATCTCCTTAAGGGATGGTTATGTACTTTCAGATGAACTATTAGAAGAAATTCGTAACTTTGTAAAAACTGGGTTAGCGGCACATGCAGCTCCAAGAGAAATCGAGGTAAAGGATAAGCTTCCTAAGACTCGTTCCGGAAAGATCATGCGTCGTGTTCTTAAAGCATGGGAACTTGGCTTACCAACGGGTGACTTATCAACCATGGAAGATTAATAGGCATGAAAAAGAGTCAGCAAATGATTGCTGACTCTTTTTTTATACTTATCGGTCAAGTATAATACGCATAAGGCTACGCCAGTAGCTTTCTTATACTTATCGGTCAAGTATTATACGCATAAGGCTGCGCCAGTAGCTTTCTTAAATGGTAATTTCCGTTTCATCCTGCAGAGTATATAGCCCAGAAAATAAGCAACCAAAGTGGAATACTAAAGAATATACCGTTTACCAAACCAATATAAAAATCCTTGGGAACCACAGGTTTATCCCGATACATGAACAACACCAACTTTTGTATAGACTATTCCTAGTATACCCTGGAAGATGATGGTGTAATCTAAGAAAGTAACTAGCGAAGCCCTATGCGTATAATACTTTTTAATAAGTAAAAAAAAGCTGTTTTGCGTTTTGCAAGACAGCTTTTTTTATTCCCTACGGGTTGACCGGAGGTGTGATTGGAATAGATAAAGAATGATCCTCGATTGTTGAATTGTTAGGTTTATTTGGTTTATTTTGTTCTTTCGATTTTTTTGGATTTTCTCCTAGCGATTGTGTTGGATCTAACGGAAGGATATTATTATCCATTGGATTAGTCGGGTCAGAAGGCAATCCATCAAAGTCAGGAATGTCCGATTCTTCTGCAGGTTGAGTTTGGCCGAACTCAACGGTCTCAGATGGGGCCGACTCTTTACCCGCTACATCAACTGCTGTGACATAATACAAGCCTTGTTTGGCTAGAGTAAAGCTTTTTTCAGCAGGTTGTAGAACAACTCCTGTTTTGTCAAAAGGCTCACCTAAATCGGAGCGATAGATTCGGTAACCTACAACATCAGTTTCCGGGTTGGCAACCCAAACCACTTTACCATCTGATTTAACCTCCACTCCTTGTGGAGAAGTAGGCGCGTTTCCATCATCAGTTCTAGGATCCTCTTCATCCGGTAATCGGTTTTCCCAGTCCAGCGTTTTGAATGACATTTTATATCGTCCAGGATTTGCCGGAAGCTTGATTGGTTCAGGTGATTTTATACCAATTTTCTCTTGAACCATGTCTTCAGGGGTTCCCGCTTTTGCAATATACATTTTATCATTATATGGAATCATTCTGGCCTGAACATGTATATCACAGGTTTCGGTAGGAACAAAATTTTGATTGAATATTTCGGTTACAACCGTTCCGGCTTGTTGACACAATTCAGTAGGAAGTTTACCGGAAACACGGCAAACCGATCGAGAAACAATGCCTTGTGGTTGAGTGAATTTCGATTCTTTCGGATAACGTTCTGGATAAAGCTCAAATAGACCATTCATAACCTTTCCCCAAACTTGAAGGGATCTTGGTGGCTTGGATTTGCTCAAAGTATACGGAATGTCATAACCAATCCATACCCCTAGTGTAACCTCAGGGTTATAGCCCACAAACCAGGAATCTACATCATCGTTAGTGGTTCCGGTTTTTCCGGCAATATCACGATTTCCCTTGATTATTTTTTGAATGGAAGCCCCTGTCCCGCTTTTCACAACGGTTCTCATCATATCTGTTGTCAAATAAGCTGTCTGTTCAGAGAAAACGGTTTGTGGAGATATCGAATGCTCAAAAATGGTTTCGCCCTCATCATTTTCAATTCGTTCTATCAGATAAGCATCTAAGAGGGAACCTTGATTCGGGAAAACGGAGTATGCATTCGTAATCTCTTCGACAGTTAGACCTTGTGTTAACCCGCCGATGACGCCTGTTTTAGCCTGAAAATCATTCGATCGTGGATTATCCTTTGGCGTAATAAGTGTTGTGACGCCCATTTTTTCTACATATCCAAGGGCATCTGGAATACCGACTTGTAAATAAGCCTTGATCGCAGGAATGTTATAAGACTGTCTTAATGCTTCCCTTGCGGTAATTAAACCTTGAAATTTATTGTTCCAGTTAGCTGGATAATGGGGTGGATTACCAACTCCGTTTTCCAAGGCAAGAGGTGCATCGTCAATAGCTGTTCCTGGCTGGAGCAGTCCCAATTCAAAGGCAGGAGCATAAGCAGCAATGGGCTTCATAGCTGAACCAGGTTGTCTGGGTCTGGTAGTATGATTGATTTGTTGTACCTTAAAATCACGTCCACCTATGAAACCGAGAATGGCACCTGTTTTATTATCAATGAGTGAAGCGCCTACTTCTTCTAAGGCATCTTTTACTTCCTTAGTTTCATTGTCAAATCGAGCTTTATAATTGCGATTGGGCCCAAAATTGTCCGGATTTTCGGCAATTGAAGTCATCATTTCGTAGATGCTTTTGTCTATCGTAGTATAGATATGATAGCCTCCACGAAGAACTTCTTTCCGCTTATTATCGAGTAGTTCTCTATACTCCTGTCGAGACATGGTATCCTTATTCAATTTAGGATCCTGGGCAATTTCTTGATCTAAAAGAACACGAGCAGCACGATCCTCAATTTCCATCATTAAAAAGGGATATTGACTATATGCTTTTGGTTTACTTTTGGCCAGATTGGCCTCAATCTTGTAGCTTTGTGCTTCTTTTAGCTGGCCTTCGGTAATGTAGCCATTTTCTAGCATCCGGTCAAGAACAATTTTTTGTCTATTTAGTCCTGCCTTTAATCCGTCTTTATTAAATGGGATATAACGCGAAGGGGCTTGAAGCATACCGCCGATATAAGCGGCCTGAGATATATTGAGGTCCTTCGCATCCACTCCAAAGATGCCTTTTGCTGCAGCTTGTACCCCATAGATGTTGGAACCATTCGCGCTTTGACCGAAATACATTTCATTCATATAAGCTTCAAGAATTTGATCTTTTGAAAACATCCTTTCTAGCCGCAAGGCAAGAAATATTTCTTTAGCCTTTCGTTCGTGACTGACCTTCGGGGAAAGAATCGTTTGCTTGATTAACTGTTGAGTTAAGGTGCTTCCTCCCGTTTGAACGGTAGTTCCTAGAATATCCTGCAAGGTTGCTCGAACGGTAGCCTTCGGATCAATACCCCGATGTTCATAAAAATGGCGGTCTTCTGTTGCGATAATTGCGTTAATAAGGTGTGGAGAAACCTCATCTTTTTTGACAAGACGCCGATCTTCCTCGGCCCGCAATTGACCGATCAGAGCTTTATCCTGAAAATAAGCAAAACCAGTTAAATAATTAGAAAACACCTTTTCGCTAATTTCTTCATAGGAACGAACAGGATCATCCTTCACAAGGGAAGCGACATATCCTGTTGCTCCACCTCCTGCAAAAAGACCTCCCATTAAAATTAATAAAAAGGCAAATTTGGTCATTGTCCATAGGATTTGCCATGGTGTTCGTTTCGTCTTAGGCTTATCCTTATTTTGATTATCAATGGTCATAGATTTCCTCCCTAGAAGTGCTCCATGCTTATCATATTATATCACAATACGCAAATGAAGGTGAATTGTAGCGGAATATATCGAATTCTGTCTATAATGTTGCATTTATATTTATTTTATGGTAATCATTAATATAGAATTTCATTAATCGTAAGAAAGCTTCTGGCGTATTTATATGCGTATAATACTTTCTAATAAATGTAAACGTTGAAGGGTCCTAGTATTTTCTATTAGACTGGATCAGAGAGTCGGTGGCGGGTGCAAACCGATCCAGTAATAGAGAAGAATTACAGCCTGGAGTTATTGTCATGGAAAGAGGAAGAACAATGAACGGTTCTTCAATTAGGGTGGTACCGCGAGCGTGCATCTCGTCCCTAAGAGGATGAGGTGCCTTTTTTATTTTTTCCATTTAAATGAATAATACGCATAAGGCTGCACTAGTAGCTTTCTTGTAGATAGAGGAGGGTCTGTAGAGATGTCAGAAACCAAGAAATGGAATTTAACAGAAGAACAAAAAAAGGAAGTGGAGAGACAGCTAGCTGTTATTCAAAGAGGTGTAGCTGAAATCATTCCGCAAAATGAATTAGTGGAAAAGCTAAATCGATCGGTTGCAACTGGAAGCCCACTCAAGGTAAAACTTGGACTTGATCCTACCGCGCCTGATTTGCATGTAGGACATACCGTTGTTCTTCATAAGTTAAGACAATTTCAAGAGTTAGGCCATACCATACAACTTCTGATTGGAGATTTTACGGGAAGGATTGGCGATCCCACAGGGAAATCCGAAACGAGAAAACAGTTAACGGAAGAAGATGTGAAGCGAAATGCTCAAACGTATGTAGAGCAGTTTGCTAAAGTCATGGATGTAAGCCAACTACAAGTGTACTATAACAGCCAGTGGTTAGCTGCGATGAACTTTGCAGATGTGGTTAAGCTAGCAGCGAATGTAACCGTTGCACGGATGTTAGAGCGAGATGACTTTTCTAAACGATATCATTCCAATCTGCCGATTAGCATTCATGAATTCTTCTATCCACTTATGCAAGGATATGACTCTGTAGCATTAGAAAGTGATATTGAGCTAGGCGGTACTGATCAAAAATTTAATTTGCTCATGGGTCGCCAGCTACAAAAGGAATATGGCAAGGAGCAGCAGATCGCCATTACAATGCCCATTCTAGAAGGCTTAGATGGCGTACAGAAGATGAGCAAGAGTTTGGGAAATTATATTGGGATTAGTGAAGCACCGCAAGAGATTTATGGAAAAACCATGTCGGTTCCAGATGAGCTAATGCTGAAATACTATGAACTCGTTACTAATATATCCAATGAAGAATTGAAAGCATTGCGAGATGGTCTAAAGGATGAGAGCATTCACCCGCGTGACACCAAAATGAATCTCGCCAAGCTTTTTGTCACGATGTTCCACGGTTCTGAAGCAGCGGAAGAGGCAGAAGCTCATTTTAAACGAGTATTTCAGCAGCGAGCCCTACCAACCGATATTCCAGAAGTCAAATTATCCGTTGATCTCTTCGAAAACAATAGCATTTGGATAGCCAAATTGTTGGTTGAACTAGGACTCACTTCATCCACTGGTGAAGCAAGAAGGATGATTCAACAGGGTGGAGTAAAAATCGATGAAGAAAAAATTGAAGATGTACAAGCTCAAATCTTGGTAACTGCAGGTATGGTTATACAGGTTGGAAAAAGAAAATTCGCTAAAATTCTAGTGGATTGATAA
>JAKFCU010000040.1:0-20693 GCA_036676475.1 Brevibacillus sp. | reverse complement strand
TGTTTTCTCCTCTCTGCTTTTATGTAAATAATTTTTACTGACCACTATGGGGTTAGTGATAAAAATGATCAGAGCATTTTCTTCCACTATTAAGACGCACAAACTAGCAATCTAGTTGCAGAATCAAACTAAAATCTTTCTCTATCACCATAAGAAAGCTACTAGCGTAGCCATTTGCGTATAATACTTTCTGATAAGTGTAAGAAAGCTACTAGCGTAGCCGTATACGTATCATACTTTCTGATATGTATACAAAACATCCATGGCTTTTCAGTCACAACCCCGTCATGAAAATATTGCTGCTATTGATCGGTATTGAACGATGAATTTGTGACAGGGATTTTCACAAAAAAGTAAAAAAGAGAGATTTACCCTCTTCTCTTTTTATTTCGACAGAATCAAACATATTCCTGTTTCATGACGAAAAAAATACCGATCTATTGAGAGACTGTCGATTAACTATTAAAAGCCAGCCTTGATGGTTATTAGCAGAGTGATATAGGGAATAAAATTCCCCTATCCCCATAGCCTGCCCAACCCGAGGTAATGATTAATCATCAGTCTCAAAACTCCGCTTAGCCAAAAGTTAAACGACAGTCTCTTATTACCTTTTATAGTTCCATTCCTCCACGCTGTATCGCTCCACTGCTAACCGCTCGGCTAACTCACGCTCTTCTGTCGTTAACTCCCCTGGGATCAATTCAATTTCGAGTCCATCCGCAAAGCCTTTGAAGAAGGCCTCTTTTGCCTCCGCTAAAGTTACCTTTTTCTCTCCCAGCAAGTTAATGGCTACCGCTTTATCCAAGAAAGAATCCTTCATTCGTTGTTTTAGACGTTCCGATGAGAATTGAAGCACATCAAACAGCATATCGACATCCCAATCCAAGAGGATGGATCCATGCTGCAGAATGGTTCCTTTTTGCCGGGTCTGGGCACTGCCTGCTACCTTTTTTCCTTCAACCACTAATTCGTACCAGGAAGGGGAATCAAAGCAAGCTGATGAACCTAAAGAAGCATATTTTTCCTTTTCCTCCTCAGAGGCTAAAGACACCATTTCTGCTTGAAACCCTAAATATTGAAAGCCTCTCAGCAACCCATTACTGATAACTCGATAGGCTTCGTTTACTTGAGACGGCATACCCGGATACTTTTCCGATACTGTCACGCTATAAGTCAATTCTTGATCATGGAGGACGGCACGTCCTCCCGTTTGACGCCTGACAAAGCCTAACCCGTATTCCTTCACTTTATCAAAGTTGATTTCCTTTTCCGCTTTTTGAAAATATCCGATTGACAGCGTAGCCGGTTCCCATGTATAGAAACGGAGGGTGGGTGGTGTCTTGCCCTGACCGTGTACGGATAGTACGGCCTCATCTATGGCCATATTCATCGCTGGTGATAGGGATCCGGAATCAAGGAAACGCCATGGATGTCTCTTTGTCATATCTCACCATTCCTCTCTGTAAGAAAGCTACTTGCATAGCCTAATGCGTATAATACTTTCCGATAAGTGTAAGAAAGCTACTTGCGTAACCTAATGCGTATAATACATTCCAATAAGTGTACTCACGTTAACATGCTTTCAACTTGCAAAAAAGAGAAGGGGCACAGAAATGTTTCTGTGCCCAACTTTGTTACATTTACTTATGTTTAGGACCCTTGTTAGGGTCTATGATTTCCGTACGACCTCTTGCATCATTGGCTTGCGCCCAAGAAGTTTTGTTACGGATATCGGTTTTTGGCTGATCTTTGTCCTTCGCCATGATTCAGCACTCCCTTCATAGGATTCACTCCTAGGATTTCCTCTTTCCTAGGTTCCTATTTAAGGAATTAGCCATTTTTCTTACACCCATCAGTCGGGTGTTATACGCATAAGGCTACGCCATTAGAAGCTTTTCTTAAAACGCAAGACAGGTTTACGTGCTGCTGTTACTTCGTCTAAACGACTAACCACAGTATGGTGTGGAGCCTCTTGAACGATGGATGGATTTTCCTCTGCTTCTTTGGCAATTTGAATCATGACATCAATAAATTCATCCAACGTTTCCTTCGATTCGGTTTCCGTTGGTTCGATCATCATGCACTCTTCCACGATAAGCGGGAAATAGATCGTTGGCGGATGATAGCCGAAGTCAAGCAGGCGTTTGGCAATATCCAGTGTTCTTACGCCTTGTTTCTTTTGGGTACGTCCGGATAACACGAACTCGTGCTTACATACCCGATCATAAGGCAATTCGTAGTAGGGAGCCAATTTTCTCATCATGTAGTTAGCATTCAGTACAGCCTCTTGGGATACACGCAGTAATCCTTCAGGACCGTTGCTGCGAATGTACGTATAAGCCCGAAGATTGATTCCAAAGTTGCCATAGTAAGCTTTCACTCGACCAATGGATTGTGGAATATCGTAATTAAATCGATATTGATCTCCTTCTTTTACCACCTGCGGGCGCGGAAGGAATGGAACCAGTGCCTTTTTGCATCCGATCGGTCCAGAACCGGGACCACCGCCGCCATGAGGACCTGTAAAGGTTTTGTGCAGATTCAAGTGAACCACGTCAAAGCCCATGTCTCCTGGACGGGCGATGCCCAAAATTGCATTGGCATTGGCTCCATCGTAATAAAGCAATCCGCCGGCTTCATGAACAATCTGCGCAATTTCTTCAATATACTCTTCAAATAAGCCTAATGTATTCGGATTGGTTAACATCAGAGCAGCGGTATCCGGCCCCACCACTTTCTTCAGTTCATCGATATTGACTTGCCCGTTTTCATCCGAGGCAATGGTTATCGTTTCCAAACCGGCTACTGCCGCACTGGCCGGATTCGTTCCATGTGCCGTATCGGGAACAATGACCTTCTTCCGCTGTTCACCACGGCTCTCGTGGTAAGCACGAATCATCATGAGCGCAGTCCACTCGCCTTGAGCACCTGCTGCCGGCTGAAGGGTCACTTCATCCATCCCTGTAATTTCAGCCAGCTCTTCCTGTAAGTTATACAGAACTTCCATCGCCCCTTGCAGCGTTTCTTCCGCTTGATAAGGATGAATATTAGCCAATCCTGAATAACGCGCGACATCCTCATTAATTTTTGGATTATATTTCATCGTACAAGAACCTAGTGGATAAAATCCGGAATCGACCCCATGGTTACGGGTAGAAAGCTCGGTATAATGACGCATCAGCTGTAGCTCAGAAACTTCTGGCAGCTCAGCTGGCTCTTGACGGATAAATTGTTGCGGAATGACCGACGTTACATCGACTTCGGGAACATCGCAATCCGGCAGACTGTAGGCATAACGGCCTGGCTTACTCATTTCGAAAATCAGGGCTTTATCTTGATTCTTAACCACGAGCATATTCCTCCAATCCTTGAACAAACGAATCAATTTCTTCCTTTGTACGGATTTCCGTAACTGCGATCAGCACATGCCCTTCTAACTCCGGATAATCTCGGCCTAAATCATATCCTCCAACAATTTGGCGGCTTAATAAAGAGCGATTTAGTTCTCCCGCATTGCCTGGCACTTTTACCACAAACTCATTAAATACCGGTGCTGAGAAAGGAAGTTCATATCCTTCAAGCTTTGCTACTTGACTCTTTGCATACTGCGTTTTTTGCACATTCATGATCGCCATTTCCTGTACGCCGCGCTTTCCAAAAGCGGACATGGCAACTGAAGCAGCCAACGCAATGAGGGCTTGGTTGGAGCAAATATTCGATGTCGCCTTTTCGCGACGAATATGCTGTTCACGCGCCTGTAAAGTCAGAACAAATCCGCGACGTCCTTCGTGGTCTGTCGTTTGCCCGACAATTCGGCCTGGAATTTTACGCATTAATTTATCTTTGACCGCAAAGAAACCACATGTTGGGCCGCCCAATTGCATCGGTATGCCAAGTGGCTGAACATCCCCCACCACAATATCGGCTCCAAAAGCGCCAGGAGGCTGTAGAATCCCTAAGGCAAGTGGATTAGAAGAAACCACAAACAAGCTTTTATGCTGATGTGCTATCTTTTCAATAGCAGTTAAATCTTCAATCGAACCAAAGAAGTTCGGGTATTGCACAATAACCGCTGCCGTTTGTTCATCCATCGCTTGCTCTAATGCGGCTAAGTCGGTCACACCCTCTTTGAGATCAATCTCCACGACATCATATCCTTGTCCTTTGGCATTGACCTTGAGAATCGAACGGGATTCCGGATGAACGGCTTTAGAAACGAGAACTTTCTTCCCTGTGGTTCCGCCAACAGCCAAGTTCGCTGCTTCTGCTAATGCGGTCGGACCATCATACATGGAGGAGTTGGATACTTCCATGCCGGTCAATTCGCAAATCATCGTTTGGAATTCAAATATAGCCTGCAATTCCCCTTGGCTAATTTCTGGTTGATAAGGGGTATACGCGGTATAGAACTCAGAACGGGAAATCACATGATTGACTGTGCTTGGGATATAGTGATCATAGATGCCAGCTCCTAGAAAATAGGCATGGTTACTGCTATCCACATTTTTGTTAGCTAAATTTGAAAAGTATTTTACCACTTCCGGTTCAGACAAGGCTGCAGGAATATTTAATTTTCCTTTAAAACGAATATTTTCCGGAATGTCCGAAAACAGTTCATTTACATCATTAATACCGAGAAAGGATAACATCTCTTTTTTATCTTCCGTTGTCATAGGAAGGTAGCGATATTTCACTTTTACTCCCCCTCATTCATCCAAGTTTGATATTGCTCTAGTGTAAATAACAGATCCATTTGGCTAGGAATCCTGATCTCTAGGATCGCTATCCAACCATCGCCTTCCGGATCCCGATTGATGATGCTGATACTTTCTTTTAAAGCGTCATTGATTTCAAGAATCGTACCCTCGATGGGAGCATACAGGTCGGATACCGTTTTGGCCGATTCTACTGTCCCGATCGATTGCCCGGCTTTTACTTCCATTCCTTCCTCAGGCCATTCCCCACAAACCACTTCTCCTAATTGCTGGGCTGCAAAGAAGGTGATCCCCATTTGGGCTTTCCTAGAATCTAGCCTTCTGATCCAGATATGGTCCTTACTAAATCTTTTCACGTTTATAAAAAGGGGTTTTCACTATTTTGGCTTTCAATCGCTTGCCGCGGATTTCCACATCCACAACACCCTCCATGACAGCAAACTCGGATTTAATGAGTGCCAAGCCCACATTTGTCTTAAGAGTCGGTGATTGGGTTCCAGTGGTCACTTCCCCCACGAGCTCCTCCCCAACATAAACAGGATAATGCGTACGTGGAATCCCTCGATCGATCATTTCAATTCCAACCAGTTTACGGGAAACTCCTTGCTCTTTTTGCTGCTTAAGGGCTGCTTTTCCGATAAAATCTGCTTCTTTATCTACTTTAACAGCAAAGCCTACCCCGGCTTCTAAAGGCGAAATGTCCTTGCTTAGCTCCTGTCCATACAACGGCAACTTTGCTTCAAACCGCAAGGTATCGCGGGCTCCTAACCCGCAAGGAAGTACACCCTCATCCTTTCCTGCCTCAAGAATTTTATCCCACAGAGAGATGACATCTTCCGTACTGCAATAGATTTCAAAGCCATCTTCCCCTGTATAGCCTGAGCGGGACACTAAAGCGGTCATTCCCGCCAACTGCACGTCAGGTAGAAAACGGAAAAAGCCAATCTGCGAAAGATCTGTATCCGTCAATTTACTGAGAACTTCTTCCGATCTTGGTCCTTGAAGGGCAATCTGAGCAACATCTGGTGAAATATTTTGAACCTGAACGTCGCCCTCCACATGCTCTTGCATCCAAGCAACATCCTTATCGATGTTGGATGCATTGATAACAAGAAGGTAATCTTCATCAGATTTCTTGTAGACTAAGAGGTCGTCAACCGTACCCCCGTTTTCATAACACATGATCGTATACTGGGCTTGATTGTCGGATAACTTGGAAGCATCATTGGTCGTTATTTTTTGAACAAAAGCCAGGGCATCCGGGCCAGTCACCGTTACTTCTCCCATGTGAGAAACATCAAACAAACCAGCGGCGTTACGAACAGCTTCATGTTCTTCTTTTATACTAGAGAATTGGACCGGCAGATCCCAGCCCCCAAAATCGATCGTTTTCGCTCCATATTTCTCATAAACAGGAAAAAGCGGGGTTCTCTTTAATTCACTCAATATGTACACCTCCAGATGTTATCCAATGTGTCATTGATAAACTCAACATTTCAACCTTATCTTATAAGAGCGGAAATCCAAACGCAAAAAAGGACAGACGTAGGCCATATTCTATGCCTACTCTGTCCTCGATACCTGAGAGTTTTTCCCCTTGGGTGGCCAACGCTGGTTCCTAAACAAGTCACCTTGGCGCTCTCCAGAGCTGCGTCCGATAGAAGTACTTTTGCCTGAGAGATTCACCCGGTTAAGGCTTGCTCCTTCGGCGCTGCTATTCACAGTCTCTCCCTCTATCTTCATTCGCATATTCAATTTCGGGTATGAAATAGTTAGTTTTGTTCCAAGCTATATTAAAACTCATTTTCATCCTATCACAAATTTACCAAAAAGGGAATATAACTTCAGCTTTTCTTACACTATCTGAAAGTAATATACGCATATGGCTACGCCAGTAGCTTTCTTATACTTATCTTATCGGAAAGTATTATACGCATGGCCACGCCAGTAGCTTTCTTAAAGGAAAGGAAGTATCTTCATGGTTCAAATCCCTATACAGTTTGACAGAGAGTGGATCCCTGACTTGAAAAATCGAATAAATGAGGATGGCCCCTGGAATAAATGGGAGCTGTTTCAGCTTGCTTATCAGGCAGAAGAGGTCACATCCGTCACGAACTTTGATGAGCTTCAATGCCTTCAGCACCTTCCTCAGCTAGAACCCTTTCCCCATCAACTGGAGACAGCTAAAAAAGTCATACAAGAAATGCATGGTCGAGCCATTTTGGCTGATGAAGTCGGGCTCGGAAAAACGATAGAGGCGGGACTGATTATTAAAGAGTATATGGTTCGGGGGTTGACTAAGAAAGTGCTGATTCTCGTTCCGGCTTCCCTTGTTGTTCAATGGGCCAGGGAGCTCAATCAAAAGTTTGGGATCCCCGCCGTCGCCCAAAAAAAAGAATATATGTGGAAGCAATATGATATCGTCATTGCTTCGATTGATACAGCCAAACGCGAGCCCCATCGCCAGCATGTGTTGGATCAAGATTACGATATGCTCATCATCGATGAAGCCCACAAATTAAAAAACAAAAACACCAAGAACTATCAGTTTATTAAGGAGATCAAGAAAAAATACTGTCTCTTATTAACCGCGACCCCCATCCAAAACGATCTGGATGAGCTTTATAACTTGATTACCTTATTGAAACCAGGTTTCTTAGGACAGTCATCAGACTTCCAAAAGAACTATGTCGAAGGAAAAAGACAAGCGAGAAATTCTGATGTACTCCAAGAAGAGCTCAAAGATGTGATGATTCGGAATAAAAGAAGTGATGGCGGACTCTCCTTTACTAAACGGATTGTGGAAACGGTATCTGTTCAGCTTTCGGATGAGGAATGGAAGCTTTATGAAGGGGTTACATCATTCGTCAAGGAACAATACCAAGGTTCCGTCTTTAAAAACCCACTGGCCCTTATCACCTTGCAGCGAGAGGTATGCAGCAGTCGTTTTGCCGCTTTCGATACCCTAGTCCATATGCACAACAAGCTGCCTGAGGATTCCCCAGCCCGTCAGCGAATTTTAGAACTGGCAGAATTAGTTCGTCAAATCCAAAAAAACTCCAAGGCAGAAAAAACGTTGGAATTAATCCAAGAATGTCAGGACAAGGTCATTATTTTTACCGAGTATCGAAAAACCCAAGAATACCTGCACCATTTTCTGGCCGAGCATGGCATTTCCTCTGTTCTCTTTCGCGGTGGATTTAAGCGAAATAAGAAGGATTGGATGACAGAGCTTTTCCAAAATCGAACCCAAGTCTTAATTGCAACCGAAGCAGGCGGCGAAGGGATCAATCTTCAATTCTGCAACCGAATCGTCAACTTTGATCTTCCTTGGAATCCCATGCGTGTCGAGCAGCGAATTGGCAGAATTCATCGCCTAGGGCAAGAACGAGATGTCTATATTTATAATTTGTCCACTGCCAATACCATTGAGGAACACATTCTCAATCTTCTCTATGAAAAAATCAATCTTTTCGAAATGGTGATTGGGGAGTTGGATAGCATTATAGAGCAATTGAAACTGAACAAATCGATCGAAAACAACCTCATCGATATTTTCTTAGAATCAGACAGTACGAAGGAAATGGAAATCAAGATCCACAATATCGGCGAAGTGATGAGGATGAACCAAAGTCAACCTATCGAAACTGAAGGAATGATGCAAACATGAATCAAATTGAAATACGTTCCTATGTGGAGAACTATTTCCGAGCTTTCCAAAGCCCTTTCCCGGAAAATAATCCGGCTTATTTTTCTGTGCAGCTTCCTATCGATGTAGATAAAGATCTTGGAAATCGTCCCTTTTATTGGACATATGTAGAGAAAATCGGAATGCAGCCCAATCCTTTGACCTTAACCTTTGTTTTTGATCGGGACGGGCTGCCGGAAGGAACCCGAGGGGAAGAGCTCCCTTTTGGTTCACGTCGCCTCCATCAAATTTTTGATTCAGCCAAGAAACATGGAAAATTCGTCCGATTGTACGAATCGATTTCCACCAATACATCGCCTCCCCTTCCCCAATCGGAATCTTTGGTTCCTTGGTTGGGAGTAAACTACAAAATTGAATTGATTTGTGATCAGAAAAAAGATATCTTGTTCCCCTTAGGGATGAACTTAGTATCTGGGGAGATTATGGGAGAATTCTATCAGCATGTCAAGGATTTACCCTTAACCCCTAAGTTACCGGACTATTCTTTTACCCTGCACCCCATCTTTGGGGTAGAATCGGCAACATCTCGATTAGAACAATATATTCAATCCAGGGTAGACCAAGAGGATACCCTTTGGGCAGAGCAGGCTAATAAACGATGGGAGGAAGAAAGAGAGCTTGTCGAATGCTTCTATCAAGAAGAAATCATTCGTCAAGGCTCGACGGAAAGTGATGAAGAAGAATGGAATGAACGAAAAAATAAATGGCAGGCCGAAAAACAAACCCGCTTACAAGAGTTGAGCTGGCAATTTAAACCCCGTATTCAAGTTTCGATTATCAATGCTGGTCTTTTCTATTTAAGAAATCCTTTATCGAACTAGGAAAATAATGTAAAATTTTATCGTTTTTTTGAAGAAAATAGCCTTTCGATACCGACAAGGACTAACAAAAAATATTCCCCTTTCCCTGTATGATGAACCCATACGATTCCTTTCATCCAGTATATAGGACAGGAGGTTTATATGAGAACATGGATATGGTCCCTACTAATCTTTTCCATACTCGTGATTCCTTGGAGTGGACAAGCCGAGACATGGCAAGCTTCATTCGAAAAACAAATTCATACATGGGCCAAGGAATTGAGTATTCAGGATAAACGATTTATTCCGTTTACTCAAGCTACCATTCACTATGAAGCACTAGGACCAAACAGCCGTCAATGGATGGTTAACTTTATGATAGATCAGCAGAACGCGGGCTATATGATTGTGGGACAAGAAGAACATGCATTGGTTCTTTTGGAATACGGTTTAGGAGAATACCCTTTATTTGATGAATCAGCGATTCATCTTTTTCATTCCGATCCTAAGAACCGTACCGCCCAGTATGCAGGATTAGAATCGGTCTGGAATTCCCCGGAAGGTATTTTCGATGCGAAATCAGGCGAAAAATATCCTAGTGATGCGCAAGTACCATTATACAAGGTAACTTCATACGTATCAGAAAAAGATAAGCTCTTTCAGGTCATCCATAAAGAACAAGGAATAGAAGAGCCTTGGATCAAACCAGCAGAATCCATTGGGTCCAAACAGAGCTTAATGGATCAACTGTCTACACATGAAATCTCCTACATCGCCAGACTATTCAAAAGAACAGTTCTAGCCCCTTTTTCAGTCATAGGATATCACTATTGGGGAGGAGAGCTATTTGTAGAACTAGAGGATAACGGGAGCCGCTTCATTCCTTATGATCATGCGATCGACCTAGGTTCGTTTCACTTTTAACAAACAGAAGAAAAGTCTTGCCCCTCCATGGTTGAGAAGGCAAGACTTTTTTGTTTACTGTGGGACGCTATGGTTAATTTGCCTTAGAATTTCTTGTGGTGATTTTCCATCTGCCGTAATGACCGGTACTCCCGTTGCCGCTTCTGCCATTCCAAGTACATCTTGATCCATACCGGAAATAACAAAGACATCGGCATCACTAGCGGCATTCGTACTAATCCCCACTACATCCATTCCATTGTTTCGCAGAAATTTTTCAACATGTCGAAGAGATTGCTCAATCGCTATTCTTGGCATGTTTTCACCTCCGATGTTTAGTTTCTCTTATTTACGGAGAAACATCCGCAAGGCCATAGGAATCATGCCAAACCATTTTGATGTCCAATGCTGTTTGGGTTTCTTCTTCCGTTCGGTCTTAGGTGTATCAATATATTTTACGAATTCTTGAGTTAAATATTTCACCATATCATTGGTCTTCATAATTAGACTCCCCCTCTGTTCCTATCCTCACGATCGATAGAACAGCAATTGACCTAGTTATATTATTGCCCAAATTGCATCCATTCAACCCTGCCTCACCGTTGCCAAGAGATGACCTTGCCTAAGCTGGGATCATAGGTTACGATCATTTCCCTTTTATAATGAGGAGGAACCGAACCAATCGAACTTATCCGCAGCACCGGAAACGTGGAATGGCTGATTATTACTTGTACCTCCCCCTTCGAAAGGGGATAGCGATCTCCCAAATAAGACTCAGCATGTTTACTTGATTCCTCTAAGGCGATCCAGATCCCAGCCTCTGCATTCGATTCTGCCTGTAATTTTCCCCATTCATCTGCTGTCATTTGATGAAACGATAAAAAGAGGGGAATATTTTCCGTTAAATAAAAAAATAGCAGTGATGAAAAAAGCAGAATCGGCAGATAAAAAAACCCTTTTTCATTATGAAGCATGATTTCATCCCTATCCGCCTAATGGCCCCGATAAATAATAATGAATCACCGTTTCAATTTGTTGCTTCACCTTATTTTTCTCCAATACGAGCTGAATTGCTATTCCCTCATGAACAAGAGAGGCCTGAAATGATTTTACATACAGACAGACCGCAACATATCCGGAACTATTCTTTTCACGAACAATGATCTCCCCATTTTTTTTATAATCATACCGTTGGCCCTGACTATAGAAAAAGATACGCCCTGATGAAATGGAGATTTGATTCGTATCATCCATTTCGCTTTCTAAATAGTGAAAAAAGGCCGCAGCTTCTGCATGTAGTTGGTGCTCAATTTTCGATTTCTCTATCCTCTGCTTCATTAGCGTCTGAGAATGAAGCAATATGATCAGGAGGAGTAAAATTAAGCTCAAACTGATTAATAGCTCCGTGATGGCTCTACCCTCTTGTAGGCATAGAGGACCCTTTCCTTGCTCATTGTTCTTGAGTTCCAACGAATTCTAAACTCTCCCTCCATCATAGTAGTTGAAATATATTTTTCACTCCATTCGATTTTAAAGAATTCCCCTTCCTCCAATGCTCCCATGTCATTTTGTTGCCACTGCCTTACTACACTTTTGACCCTCCAAAACGCCTTCCAATCTTCCAGTACTTGACCTGATTGGATATTTAATTGCTGATACATAGTTAGAGTAGAAAAAAGGATACCGGAAAGGATCATGAGAGAAACGGCAAGCTCAATAAGAGTAAACCCACGTTCATTCATTTCTGATCCCCCTGTTTGTACTTATCGGAAAGTATTATACGCATATAAGCTGCACTAGTAGCTTTCTTAATATAAAACCGCCCACTGGAAAGTTGGAGGACTACAAGATGAACGCCTCCCCGTCGATCGGTAATATCGATCGTACCTGCTTTGGCAATCTGTCCGTCGCCATAAAACGTGATACGCTCAAAAGGAAAATTGCTTTTTATTTGATATCCTTCGGGGAGAGTTATGCGTTTGGCTGGTTTCCCATCTATCCTTATTAAATAAAAGTTTAAGTTTGGGAAAATATCTAAATAAACCAACGCTTGTCTGGATCTGGCTTGACTTTCCGCCCAATACAAATCGTTGGATAACTGATCCAGAAAGATACGAGTCTTTTGCCGATCCAATGCAAAGGGGATAGCTGGAGTAGCAATAAGTAAAAAGACGGCGAGAATAGAAACAACGACGCACAGTTCAAGGAAGGTATACCCATTTGGTTTGTTCATTTGGTGGCAGGAGTAGTTATATTAGGATGCTTTGTGCAATCGACTACGACTGAGCCCGATCCGGTTGGAATTGGAATCTGATAGGTGCCATTGGAGGGACATTTGGGTTCAGTTTTTAAATATTTTTCATTTACTAATTCCTTTATGGTTTCGTTTACATCTGTTGTTGTTGTCGTATCAGCTACGGGATACTTATTCAAATCTATATAATAACTGTCCATTTGTGATTCAATGAGCTTTTTGTTTGCTTCACAGCTTTTTCCCTGTGCTTTCTCCGCCGCACTTTTATAATTCGGCAGCCCAATCATCATCAGAAAGCCTATAATCGCAATCACGATGGTCATCTCTAAAAAGGTAAAGCCCTTCTCCTCATTTAGCCATTTCATTTAAAAACCCCCTAAAATTTTTGGATAAAATCAAACATGGGTACAAATAAGGACAGCATCATCAAGGTAACGAAAATTCCTGCCCCTAAGATCGCGAATGTTTCCATGCAGGTTGCGAAACGCTCCATCCTACGATCCAATTCCTCTTCCAACTGGTCCCCCAATTGCAAGAGACAGTTGTCTAAAGTTCCTGCTTCTTCCGCAATCATTATTAACTCTGACAGGATTGGTAAATAATAGGGGCACAAAGAAAGGGCCTCACTTAGTTTCTTCCCCTCTAATAAAGCTTTTTGGGTTTGTTCAAAGGACTGGCGAACAAGAAGCCAATGACCCTCTTTGGAAAACAAGCCACAAATGGTTAAGATACCCACTCCCCCCTCCAACAAATATCCCATTTGCAAGGCTACAGCTGAAGTCAGTTGCAGCTTGCAATAAAAGGAGCTTAACGGGGCTTTAAGCAAAAATCTCTCAACCCATATACGTTTCTTCTGAAATAATGCAAAACCTAGCATTACAAACCCTAATATCAAGGAATACAACCAAGCTTGGTACGTGGATACAGATTCGGAAAAAGCAAACATCATACGGGTACTCCAGGGCAAATCAAGGGAAAAGGACTCATAAAGTGATGTGAATTGGGGAACTAACCCATAGAGGATCAGAAAAAAAGCCAATAGCGAGGTAAAAAAAATAAAACAGGGATATGCCAATACTTTTTGCTGTTGTTTACTACGCTCATAGCGTTTCTGATAATACCCCTGTACACGTTTTAATGCCGCCGCATATTGACCGTGATGTTCAGCAGCTACCATCAGAAAACAATAGAAAGGGGGAAATTGAATGGATTTGATACCATTTGAAAAAGATTGCCCCTCTTCTAAATGGTGAACTAACCTACCGATGTCTTTAACCAGGCTCGTTGAGCTGGAACGTTGAACAAGGGTGAGTGCCTTAAGAAGGGGAAAACCGGCATCTAATAATTGACCTAACTTTTGACTAAAAAGGGCAAGTTCTTGATCTGTTCTTCTGTTATTCCACATCGGCTACAAGAACCCTCTGATATTCGTTTAACGTTGTTAGGCCTTGCCTGACCTTCTCTCTTAATTTCATATTTAAATTACAGAATCCTTTCTTACGAAGGAATACGCGAATTTCTGATGTGGAGACCCGCTGAATAATTAAACGATGGAGTTCTTCCTGAATGGGGAGAACTTCGTAGACGGCTTGCCTTCCGAAGTAACCCGTACCATAGCAAGAAGAACAGGGTTGTTGTTCACAGTGGCAGGTTCGGCGAATCAACCTTTGGGAGATGATGCCAATCAGCGCGGAGGAAAGTAAATACGGTTCAATGCCCATATCCAGAAGCCGTGTAATTGTTCCTGCAGCATCAGGAGTGTGTATGCTCGACAGCACGAGATGCCCGGTTAATGCAGCTCGAATGGCAATCTCAGCGGTTTCTTTATCACGGATTTCTCCCACATAAATGACGTCCGGATCTTGGCGAAGGCTTGCCCGGAGACCAACAGAAAAGGTCAGGCCAGCTTTAGGATTCACTTGAACTTGACTAATTCCTGTTACGTGATATTCGACGGGATCTTCTAAGGCAATAATATTTCGAGCATGATGGTGGATTTCATGTAGAAGGGTGTAAAGGGTGGTTGTTTTTCCAGAGCCGGTAGGTCCAGTAGCGAGGATAAGTCCCTGCGTTGTTTGGAGCATTTTGCGGATAGCTTGACATTGCTGGAGGTCTAGACCTAAATCTGAGACATGTTGGAAAGGGATTTGTTTATTCAGGAGACGCAATACCACTTTTTCACCGTGAATCGTGGGGAGGGTCGAAACTCGTACATCCACATCACAGTACTCGGTACGATAGGAGAAACCGCCATCCTGTGGAAGTCTTCGTTCCCCAATGTCCATTCCGGCTAAAAGCTTCAGCTTGGAGATTATAGGAGGTCCCCATGCATCCTCCTTCTGATCAATTGGAAGGAGCAAACCGTCGACACGCATTCGGACTTGGATGCCATCCAGCAAAGGCTCTACATGGATGTCACTAGCCCTTCTTCTCACTGCCTCATCCATCAGAAAAGACAGGTAGGAAGAAACATCACTCATTTATTCCACTCCTTTTACAGCAGGCGAGGATACTCCCTGCAAAAATAAAACGAGGCTACGAAAAAAGGTATCGCAAGCCCCGTTTCTCTATAGTATAGAGTTCGCCATGATTCAACATAATCCTGCAAACATTTAAAAAATTTACATCGATTAGATCAATTGATGTAAAATCCCGCACGCATCGATTCGCTTCACCACTTCTTCCAGCACTTCCTTATCCTGAACGAGGGCAATCCGAACAAAACCTTCTCCTTCTTCTCCAAATGCATTTCCGGGTATGACGACCACACCTGCTTGATCCAACAAGGTATAGGCAAAATCAGCGGATGACCACCCGGTTGGGATTTTCGCCCAAACAAACATCGTTGCCTTAGGTTTTTGAATCTCCCAGCCTATCTTTGCTAAACCCTCTAGCAAAGTATCTCTTCTCTTTTGATAGATTTCGGCATTGGGATTGGGTGCTTGTTGGATCATGTCTGACTTCATCGCTTCGATGGCCACTTGTTGGATCGCTAAAAAGACACCATAGTCAATATTGGATTTCACGATAGCTAAAGGACGAATGAAGTCAGCATTCCCCACTATATAAGCAATGCGGCAGCCAGCAAGATTGAAGCTTTTGGAAAAGGAATTAAATTCAATGGCTACATCCTTAGCCCCTTCCACTTCCAAAATACTTGTCGGGCGATAGCCATCAAATGCTAGTTCTGAATAGGCTAGATCATGGACAACCATAATATCATGCTCCTTGGCAAAGGAGATCACCTTTTGGAAAAAATCCGGTTCAGCCGTTGCGGCTAGAGGATTGTTGGGATAATTGAGTACCATCAGCTTGGCCCGTTTGCACACATCTTGCGGAATTTGATCCAGCATCGGTAAGAAGTGATTTTCTTCTTTTAGAGGCATCGGATAAATTTCACCGCCGGCCAGCGTTACACTCGCAGCATAAATGGGATATCCCGGGTCGGGTATCAACACCATATCGCCTTCATCAATCCATCCCTGGGCCAGATGAGCTAATCCGTCTTGAGACCCCATCAGGGAAAGCACTTCATCTTCTGCCCGTAGATCCACTCCAAAGCGATAAGCATACCAATCCGCCACAGTCTGCCTGAATTCCAGGGATCCTTCAGAAGTTGGGTAACGATAATTGTTAGGATTTTGAACAGCTTGAACAAGCGCTTCGATTAAATGAGGAGACGGCGGCTGATCCGGACTGCCAATACCAAGGTCAATCACCTTTATGCCCTTCTGTTCTATCATTTTTTTTCGCTTGTTCATCTCCGTGAAGATAGCTGAAGTGAGGGTATCGAGTCTTTTTGAGGGCTTCATTTTTTATCTCTCCTGTCTCTCTCTCCTAATAAGAAAGCTACTGGCGTACCCTTATTGCGTATAATATCCGATAAGTATAAAAAAAAGCTTCAACCGAAGCTCTTAAGTTTTAATATTTATGGTTCTTGAACATTTTGTGGGAAACGAAGACTTTATTTATTAAACAACTTCAGTAATATCAAGGATTTTAGCCAAAATCATTATTAATTTTCCCACACTTTGTTCATGAGCCATATTTATTTTGCTTCCATCATTTCTTTGAACTCAGCAAAAGAAGTGATGCCTTTCTTTTCATCTTCTTTATAATCATATTCCTTAGCTTTATCCGGTCTTGAATTTTGATATTCTGTAGGGATTTCATGACGATGGGAACGTTCTACCCGAATGACAAAATCAAGTCGGTTTATTCGTTCAATTGTATCCTCTATTTTATCCGCATTCACATACATACTAACATATTGTAAGCGCCTTGAGACAAAATGCACATTTCCAAAGCGCCGCAAATGCCGAGCGGCTTTGACATTTTTTATCCATACGGCAAGTCCGATGCGCCTCTCTCTCATGTTGATCCCCCTTCATCTCTTGACATTCCTACTGTGTTGAATTGGCTTCTTGTTGGAATGCACCTATTGTGCCCCTTGGGGGCCTTCATCTCTTGGCATTTCTACTCGTTAGTGCTTTCTACCATATTATATAGAAGAATGTTACCACGTCCACTATACTTAAGGCAAGCAGCTAAATTGTCACCGTAGGAGTCTCGATTATCCACTTATTTTATGACCCTTTTATCAGAAATAACGGGAAATTCTCCGCTAATCCTTTTCAATCGTAATATTTACGACCGACTTGATTCGTGATAGGCGGAGCTTTTCCCGTTATGATCTTCAGATGGTTAATGGAGTCAACCTCTATCTCCCAACACCGCTATATTATGATCTTCATCCACAACCACATGAACCCCCTGTCCCGCATCCACCAGTAGAACAGCTTCCCCCTAATTGGTATAACGGGTTATCACTAGGGACTTTAATGGAATCAGAAACACCATCAGCAATAGTCCGGCAAACATGATAAAGCAGATCATCCATCGCGCTTTCAGCTTTTTTAAAAGCACGAACAGCTGGCATCGTTTGGAGCTCCCTGCGCATAAGGCGAACTTCTTCATTGACACGGCTATAATCCGGATGATATTTACCGAATCGATCAACCTCTTCATGTTGTATTTTTAACCGTTGAAAGGCTCGTATCTTCTTTTGAGCTTCCTCATTATGAGCCAATGTTTTTTTGGTTTGTATATAAGTCTTCATCTCATCCGATGCTAAAATTAAATCTGCAATATCTTGAGCTGAAGACAAAATTCCCATGAAATCCAGCTCTTTTGCGATCATGGCCATAATCTCACCTCTTCTATAGTATATCTCAAATAAAGAGGAGATGCCTAATCTCTAACACTTTCCAGAATGGGAAGGGACTAGAAGCTGTATTTTTCCGATCTCTTCTATTCGAAAAGCTTTCTCCATTTTGTTCAAATCCCCACTTAGCATAGTCCAAAATCCATGCCGATTGACCAAGCTATGAGGTTGAATGTTGCATGCTTTTCCCTTCCACTCCATCCTGACCTCAAGCCCTAACTGAATTGCCCATTGTATTAATTCACGAAGGGTAGATTCATGATACCTGGAATAATGAGAAATCCACATTCTAGGGATTTTTCTTAACTCGGGAATCGCATCTTCTAATTCGGGAAATACACTCTCCACCTTGTAATCTCCCCCAGAAGGTTGCGGTTTGAAAAATTGGATAGAATCTGCTTCTTCCTCAGATTTTATAAGAAGAAGGTTTTTGACAGTTCCTGTGAGATACCCTCTTTTCTCCAATTCCATCACCAGAAGGTCCCAATCCTTTACATGAATCACATACGCACGCTCTCCTAATTTTTCCTGAAAATACTGTGAAATGATCGGGATCTTTTCCAGTTCTCGAGCCAGTTCAATATGGCTTATTTTCATGATTCTTGCATCGAAAAAGGAAACCTGTTGTAACTGCCTTTCCCACTCTCGAATGGCTTCCGCCACATTTTCCGGTATCGGTGCCTGGCTGACGGACTGTAAATAGCCCGTGATTTCTTCAGCTGATTTCCCCTTTTCAAAAGATCCTTGAGCCGCATTCTTATCCAGCTTAAAAACCCACATTTCTTCCTTTTTTACCATGCTTGTAAAGGATAGCAACTCCCATTTCAAGGAGAGCGGGGCAAACCCAGGTACCATTATTTCAAAATTGGGTTGAATGTAGAGAAAAGACTGGGGAATTTCTCCCCGATTTTTCCACATAAAAATGAGATCATCTTGTTTGACCTCAGACTGCATAAACCCTAGCCTGGACAAAGGCAGGATCAGCCTATCCCGTACTTCACCTATAGGAGAAGCAAACTCCTTCATGTCGTGTAAAATGGCTGTTACCGAGTAACATTCACCCTTGTCCAAATCCTGAATTAGCGCATAAAAGTGGGCAAGCTTAGGATTTAAGTCCAGGTATCCTATCAGTTGTTTCATCAGTTGAACGGAAACCTTCTCAATCGGCTGATGGATCCACTTTTCTATATCACCTAGTACTAACTCGTTACCTTTTTTAACCAAGAGTTCGATTTGAACTAAGAGATCCAGAAGAATCGCTTCATGTAGATCATAGGGAGAAAGTAGGGTTGGAGAATTAGGAAATCCAGCAAAGAGTTCATGATTTACTTTTGTATGCTCAAATAATAACTTCAATATTTTTTTCGGCAATGTTCCTTTTTTGGTTAGCTCTAATGTTTTCCGATTAACAGTATTTAAGACTTGCAAAAGATCATCTAGGATATGATATGATGTATGGTCTAAGGGCAACCCTTGACTTTTCCAATCATGGGATTTCGGAACCCAAATTTTCCGAAAGTGGTTCACGATTTCGCAGGGCATAATATAGGCCAATTCCCCCCACATTCGACGAAGGGTAAAGATGAGGCCTAATCGTTGCAATCGCGTCATAGCTAACCGAAATCGAGTGGGATGAAGGGGAAGCTTGCTTTGTTCTAATTCTCTATAAGTTAAAAAATCATCACCACTAACTAGGATAAAAAAATGAATGACCTGTTTCTCCTCTTCGGACATCGATTCCCAACAAGAGTGCAGATATTCCGAATCTAACAAAAATGTAAGCTGTAGGTCTGTTTTCTGATGCTCTAGAGCCACCTGTTCTCTTACACGTTCAGAAAGCATACTCTTCATATCTTGAAATTTCATTACCTAACACCTCTCTCCCCTATCATAACACGGATATGGAAAAAGAAAAAAATGGATACTAAGTAAAATAATAAATGAAGGAGTTGTTTTAGAATGTTCACGTTTCGCATAAATATGAAGTGGAAATCCATTTTGGGTTGTCTATTGCTCCTTAGCACATTAGTTGCTTGCAGCAGTACACCCACAATGCTTAAAGTTGCCCAACAAGAAAGGAGCGAAAGCTCATTGAGTTATGAAATCATTAGTCCCCCATATGATTCCGGACTAGAAAAGATCGTGCATAAAATGAAAAAGCAGGCAGGCGTGGAAACGATTCAACACAAAAAGCATACGCTTGTCGTCATCACTTTGGGTCAACGGCCTTCTGCCGGCTACAAGCTTGTCATTGAAACGGTCCAAAAAAAAGCTGACAAAATAGTGATCTCCTATTCGGAAAAGAAACCACAGGGAATGGCCGCATCCGTCATATCCTATCCAACCTTAGTAGTGAAGCTTGCAAAAACAGATCTGCCTATCCAGATCCATAAAAGTGACCAGTAACCATTTCACCTCCAACACATAGGCTGATAACAACCTTAACAGGTGGTTATCAGCCTGTTTTTGGAGGTTTTTTATGGGGTTGAATTATTGCCATTACATTGGGTCTACCTTCTGTTCGTCTTACTCATCATTAGTGTTATGGTGTTCCGTCGGGATACAACATTAACCTGTATTATCGGTATATTCTTTGTAGGCCTTCTCACGACCGGTTCCCTAAGCAAATCGGTAGGCACGATCTTTAATAGCTTTGTGTTTGCCATCAATGAACTCATGGGAACCATTCTAGTCATCAGCATCATTGTCGCCATGAGTAAGATTTTGACCGATTCAGGGATCAATCAAATGATGATTAGCCCCATCGCCAGACTTATTAAGACTCCCACCCTAGCCTATTGGATCATCGGTATCTCCATGATGGTAATTTCTTGGTTTTTCTGGCCATCTCCTGCCGTTGCACTGATAGGGGCTGTTCTTTTACCAGTGGCTCTTCGCGTTGGCCTTCCTGCAATTGGAGTTGCCATGGCGATGAATTTATTCGGTCACGGGATAGCACTTTCAGGTGACTTCGTGATTCAAGGAGCACCTTCCATCACAGCAGGTGCTGCCGGTATTCCGGTCGCTGATATCGTAAGCGCCAGTGTCCCCAATTTTCGTGATGGGAACAGTCACCACCATTGTGGCC
>JAKFCU010000039.1:0-22379 GCA_036676475.1 Brevibacillus sp. | reverse complement strand
CATAATCTTGCGAGTTGAACCACTTCTTCAGTTCCGCTTCATTGGTCCAGACCTTCCATGTCTCCCATAGCCACCCGTGATGATCCAAGATATCATTCCACAACCGTGCGGATTCTTGACGTAGATGATCGACCAGCAGACGTTGTACAACGGTTAGACGTAAGGGGATTTTGGATACCAGTACATCCCCAGTGGGCACATTCCGTTTGCTTTTCTTGGTTCCCATGCCCTTCACCACCTCCGTATAGCAGGAACGTATATTCTCATTTTACCACATTATGGTAACAAAAAACAGCGATTCATCCCCCACCTACGAAAAAACATTCGTGGAGGTGGGGGATGAATCGCTAGTCATGATAAAAGCTAGCCATCTCATCATCTACGAAAAAGGTCCCCTCGAACAGTACAGCAAATGTATCAATTGAATTGTCTTTTAGAACATACGCAACTTAGTGATCCACCAAATAAGTATGCAGTCCAATCGAATTCCGCAGCCAGATAGAAATATTGGGATGAGGCAAATAAGTACAACCATAATAATGATAGGTTAGTCCCTCTAACTTTTGTGGAATAACCACTTCTGTAAAATACCCTTTGCTTAAAAAAATTGGCTGAACAAACACGTATTTCGCTTTATTGCTCGCTATTTCAACTGCAGTGCGCAAAGTGGCGGGCCGTAAAAATCCATAAGAAACATAAGAGACACCTAATCTATTTTTTACTGTTATCGTTAGTGATTCCATCATTTTTTCCCACAGTTCCAAGAAACCATCATATTCCGCTCCATGACCGACAAGAATGACAGCCGTTTGTTCCACAGGGAGTGGCGGGAAGTACACTCTATTCCATTCCATCTCTCTTTTCTGTACACCCTTGATTTCTGAACAGCGAAAACCTTCTTCTATCCGATCAACTAAGATATCTGCTACCAAAGGATGATCATCAAACGGCGGGCACCAGTGAAAATGAAGAGAGGTAGGTATACGCTCTAGCTCTGTTTTAAGTGTGGGAACTGGTCTTATTCCTAAGGCGTATTGGATCTCATCTATATGTGTACTGCCGGAAGAAACAAACAAAGGCACGACAAATGCCTGCTTAACCCCCCTATCCTCTAAGCGTCTTATGGCTTCCGGAATACTCTTTCCAACAACAAGCTCTAAAAAGCCCATTTCCACAGGATAAGGAAGTTGTGCTTTCTGAACTACCGATTCAACCATCCGTACCCAAGCCAAATTACGTGAGCCATGAGCAATGATAAGAACCCCTTCTAGTTGTTTGGACAAAGGGATTCCTATTTCTATTTTTTTAAGCATTCCATCAGTAGTTGACATAAAAACCGGACATCTCCATTTCTAAACATTAACCCTAACAAAGAACATGACTCACTATTTCTTCTCCGTGCTTGGCGATATCTTATTGATTTTTGTTTTTTTTACAGATAAAGATCATTCGTGGAGAATCCGAAGCTTCAAACCCGCTGGCATCATAATTACCGAACATGTATTGGACATGTAAATGATTTCGTTCCAGCATGGGTATTAATTCTTTAAAGCCGTATAATTTAACCTGATCATCATAGTTCTTCTGCGTACCATCTTCCTTGACAACAATCCTTTTTTTTACGTACTCTTCTGTCAGCGATCGATATTGTAAAATCTCTATATTCTCCATGAACATTTGGGTAAAAGGCTCCAAATTTGATTTCAAAAAGTCCGGATTTAAATAGTCGAGCAAAAAATATCCACCCGGTTTCAAGGCACGACTTACCGCACGCAACACCTTCTCATTCTCTTCATCCTCTACAAAACAACCAAAACTGGTAAACAAATTGACAACAAGATCCATTTCTTCATAAAAGCGTACTCGTCGAGCATCAGCTCGCATGTATTGAACAGGAAGATCCACTGTGGTTTTAATCGCTTCCTGTAATAATACGGTAGAGAGATCAACTCCGACTACTTGGAGGCCTTGTTGAGCAAACCAACGACTATGTCGGCCCTGCCCACAACATAAGTCCAATACCTTTTGTCCAGTTCTAATTGGGACATACGTTAATAATTTTTCTAATTTCCTCCCCGCCTGGCTCTCGTCACACACTTTCTTATCCATTACAGATCACTCCCATCTATCTGATGCCACTTCAAAGTAAAATAATAAAGTAACATACAAAAAGACCGATTGTGTTGAATAAAAAACGAGGAAAGGTCATACCGTCTTCTATCTGGTTCATAGCTGACCAGGACGCGATGGCCCATTTTCTCCATCAGATTTTGTACAAACAAAGTGGAAGAAGGAGTTTCAGGCAACGTTACATAGGCATATAGCGAATGATCCTCCGGCTCGTCCAAAGTGCTTACGCCTGCACAAGAATATTCCGTTGCAATCCCTATTTCATTTAATAAAAGAAGAGTAGGGTGTAACTCCTCATCTACGTAATCTTGATTTAACCATCGAACTGCTTTTGATTTTTTTCGTATTTTGGGAGCTTGAATCCAGGCTATCCGTTCCAGCTCCCGTCGGCGCCAGCATTCTTCTTTATGATGGGAAAGAATCACTTCTTCCATCGGTTGGGCATTGATCATCCATTTTCACCCCCAAACAAATGTTGAGCTTATTTCCCTATCATTGGAGAAAGGGATCCATATACATGATACGGACCCCTTTTTCATTCCCTTTATCGGGTTTCTCGATGGATGGTATATTTTTTCAGGCGTGGAGAATACTTTTTCAATTCCAATCGCTCAGGATGTTTCCTCTTATTTTTTGTCGTCGTATAATTACGATCTCCACATTCGGTGCAGGCTAACGTAACAACTACTCGCATGTTAAAAACCTCCTCTAATTAGTAAAATGGTCACAGGGATTCTTTGATCAAACATGGCAAACATTCCTCCCTAAAATAAATCGTAATCATTTCGATTTATTAATTAGAAATATTACTATAGGCTGGCGTTTTCGTCAATCCAGAAAATACAACAGGCTCCCAATAAATAATTGCGGCCTTACAGGAATGCGGATAAACCCATTTTCCTTGATCTTCATAACAATATCCCTTGATCAAGTCCCATATTTTATGCTTATCTTGATCGTCTACACGCAAAGTCCCGACATTATCCTTCCAGAGTTCGTCCTCATTGGCGTATATGTATTTCTTTTCTATATTCACCAGTTGGCAGCTTGCATCAATCCCTAATTGATAAAGGATGTTCAGGATGTGAATGTAATCTCTGCGCATCAATTTTTCCGAATAACCGAATTTCCTGGCTAACTCAATAACATGTGGCCTTTCCGGTCCAGATATGACCCCTGCTACACATAAACGTTTGGCGTACTGATTCATAGCCAAAAACGCCTTCTCAATATCCTTCATCCGGTAAAAACAATTCACTCCTACTACTACATCATAAGGCTCCAAACCAGAAACCTCTTCCCATTTGGTGTGGATGAATTGAATATTATCCATTCCTCGCTGTTGTGCCTGGATGTCGATATAATTTAGGATATCCTTAGATAAGTCTACACAAGTCAGATTTTTTGCTTTTTCAGCGATCGGAAACGTGTAATTTCCCCAACCCGGACCGATTTCAAGTACCTCGTCCGTTTCCAAAAGAAACGATAAAATGACTGACTGCAATTTACGTACATGTTCCGGTGGCTTATAATGATCAGGGAATTTTTCGATATACTGTTTCCAAAAAAACTTTTCGGCATGATCACTTTGTACTCGGATAGCCCATCTTCCGTCTTTGTTTTTCAGCCCTTCCCGCCATAAGTCGCCAAATTGGAAAGGGAACTTAACGCCTTCGTACAAGGAGATTCTCCTCCTTCATCCATTCCTAAATCGTAATAATTACTATTTAAACATTATACTGACTGATATTGAACATGTCAATGAATATCCATTTATGAATGATTATGACATGGTTGGGATCCTATTCAATTTTTCATGACTCTGAATTGGAAACCGCTAATCGGAAAATCTCCGACTAAATTCTGTAACGGGTTCTTAGCACACTGTCTAGTCGGAATTTCTCCGATTAAACAGCCAGAATGGGTACTTCCATCGAAAATATTCACTTCTTATCGGAAATTTTCCGATTAAACGTCTGTTTTTCAGATCATTTTTACATTTAAACGGAAATTCTCCGATTAAACCGCCCAGTGGAGGGCTAGGCGCTATCCAGTGAAAATCAGGTGAGCTGATCCCCCATAGACCCAAGGAGGATCTTGGGTCAACTACACACAGACAAGCTCTTTCCATTGCAAAGACAAAAAAGCTCCTACATTGTCCATTTAAACAATGTAGGAGCCCCAATCCTTTTACCGCCAACCAATCACAACTCTTTCAATGCCTGCTAAATCGCAAATGACAGCCGTTTCCGAAATGACACCACTTTCCATTAACAATTTCTCAACATCCCGAGCTTGACCAAAACCTACTTCAAAGGCGACTAAGCCGCCTTCCTTCAGCACATCCCCAAGCCCACCACAAAGACGCCGATAAAAATCTAAGCCATCCGTCCCCCCATCCAATGCACGCCTAGGCTCATGAACCCGAACCTGGACATTTAACTCCTCAATATCCTGAGAAGGGATATAAGGAGGATTGGAGACCAAAATGTCTACTTTAGATGGTAAAGGGGAAAGAAGATCTCCCTGTAAAAAGGTGATACGAGCCTCCACACCATGGAGTCGGCTGTTTTCCACAGCTGTATCCAACGATTCACGGGCAATATCAACGGCATATAGCTTCCAGTTAGAGTGAGCCGCTAAGGCAATCGCAATCGCTCCGCTCCCGGTTCCGATATCTGCTGCAACCAGAGATGCCTTCGGATCCCGACGACGCAGCACTTCTTCCACTAGAATCTCTGTTTCCGGACGAGGAATCAGAACAGATGCATTGACATGAAAAGACAATCCGTAAAATTCCTGCTCGCCAATCAAGTACTGAACAGGAATCCCCTCCAACCTTTTCTCCATCAGCTCCTGCATCTTAGACCATTGCGCTTCACTCAACGGCTCATCTAGATGAGTGAAAAATCGGGTGCGATCCCACCCTAACACATGGCGCAGGATGATTTCTGCTAAAAACCGTCCATCCTCCAATGATTGCATAAACGAAGAAGCCCTTCTCAGGGCTTCTCTCACTGAAAGGCCGCTCATGCTTACAGACCTTCCGCATTTTGCATTAATTCGGCTTGCTCATGAATAACTAGGGAATTAATAATCTCATCCAAATCGCCATTCAGTATATATTCCAACTTATGAAGGGTTAATCCAATACGGTGATCCGTTACACGGCTTTGCGGGAAGTTGTAGGTACGAATACGCTCACTGCGGTCTCCTGTTCCCACTTTCGTCTTCCGAATTTCTCCGTATTCCGCTTCTTTCTTTTGCAGCTCCAAATCATAGAGGCGGGCCCGTAAGACACGGAGAGCTTTGTCCTTATTGGTATGTTGTGATTTTTCATCCTGACAGCTGACCATAATCCCAGTTGGAACGTGCAGAACACGAACAGCCGACTTTGTCGTGTTTACACTCTGTCCACCGGCACCGCTAGAACAAAAGGTATCGATGCGGATATCCTTATCATGGATCTCCACTTCAACTTCCTCTGCTTCCGGAAGAACAGCTACCGTGGCCGTAGACGTATGAATTCTTCCACCCGACTCTGTCGTCGGAATACGTTGGACGCGATGGGCTCCACTTTCGAATTTCAGCTTGCTGTAGGCCCCTTTTCCTTTTACCGCAAAGATTACTTCTTTAAAGCCACCTAAATCGTTGTAGTTAGCTTCCATAATTTCCGTTTTAAACCCAGCCTTTTCGGCAAAACGGGTATACATGCGATAAAGATCCCCGGCAAATAAAGCAGCTTCATCGCCACCTGCGGCACCGCGGATTTCCACAATCACGTTTTTATCGTCATTCGGATCCTTCGGAAGCAGAAGAACATGCATGCGCTCTTCTATTTGCTCCTTGCGCTCGGATAGCTCATCAATTTCCATTTTTACCATTTCCCGCATTTCATCATCCAGCTTTTCCTCCAGCATACTCTTGGCATCCTTCAGCTGGTTGGTCACGGTTTTATATTCACGGTACGTTTGCACCGTTTCTTCCATATCAGATTGTTCTTTGGAATAGTCGCGAAGCTTGGATGGATCGTTCATGACAGCCGGGTCACAAAGCAATTCCGTTAGCTTCTCATAACGCTCTTCTACTGCTACCAGACGATCAAACAAAGCGGTTCACCTCAGATAAAGTTTCAATGATTTAGTATAACATTATAATTATAAAGAGATTCCAGCTAAAAGTCAAAGACTTCCTTCCTTTCAAGAAGGTATCACCCATCGAACCATATCCGTGATAATCCGGTTGATGCTCCATAATTCAATTTGCAAAATATGAAGGACGCTCAAGAGAAAAGCGAGACCTAAGACGGCGGCATAAGCTAGAAGTTCTTTCTTTTTTCGCTCCCGGATGAGCTTTGGCAAATCAAACATGGCGATGACGATGAAAAAACCGATTAATCCTACCATTCTCATGACTTAGCCCTTCCCCTCTCCTTATTTCATTTTTGCCTGAGCTGGCTTCAAAATCAATCCCGATCTCCTAATATTCGCATTAATCTTGATGTCAAATTCAATCTCCTTCAATTCGCTTCTCCATTCTTTTTCTTTTTGATGCCAGATTTTCGGATGATACCTTCTTAACTCCTGACCGATGCCATAAATATCCGATTCCATAGCAGAAGCCTGACGGAAGGTATCAAGTATAGAGCCTTTTACCATCTCTCTGATCGCATTCTCTGCTTCCTTCATCCTGTGTGGATCGATCAATTCCGTGGAACCCGTTTGATCACTTAGATTTCCTTCGATGAAAATATTCATCTTGACCTTTAGCTTTTCATTCCGAACATCCAGCTTCCATTGATTCCTCATGTCCGTTACCTGATAGGAAAAAAAATCCCCTTCACTCCCGGGTATCGGGATGGTAATAATCCCGTATTTATATCTTCCGAATACCACATCAATCCCAATTGCTTCCTGCCCCGTAATGTATCCCATAAACCGATCACGACTATAGATAGCAACACCTAAGATCTCATAGGTCTCAGGTTTTCCCCTTATCGATTTAGGATTGATCACATCAATAGCCTGATCAATCCCTGGAGTAGACAGACAATTGATAAAATCACGAAGGGTCACCCGGCGTGCGTCAATCTGCCTCAATTCAGCCGTATCCAACAAGTCAGACATGGCCTTTGCCGGGATACTGCCAAGCTCGATCTTTTGGTTCAGTAAATCTTCCGCTTTGCCCTGTGTCTGCACAAAGTAAGTTCCTGAACGGCTGTCGCGATCCCGTTCGAACCAAGTCAGAACAGGAGCCACCCCTTCCTTGGCCAATTCCTCACCAACAATAATAATTTGCAAATGCGGCCAGTAAAGTCGGCGCGGAGATATTTTATTCAACTGACGAATGGCATCCATCATCGTTTTCCCATTCGCCGACAGACTCCAGGTAGGTAGTTCCGATCCTCCAGCACCTCCCTCTTGCGATACAGGCTTTATCACTTGAGCCGTGACCCGGTATTCCTTTTCCTTTACTTTATCCAACCCTACCCCAATCACAACGGCAACTTCATTTAACTCTTTTTTATCCCAGCACCCGCTGAGAATGATCACACAGAACAGAATAATCCAGATTCCTTTTCTAGTGTTCACGCCTGCCTCCTTCTTGCTTTTTGGCTGTCGACATTCGTTCCTCATTAGCCCCCACGACCTCCTCCGGCCGCTGTTTCATCGACCACCAGGGGAAGCGTACAAAAAGATCCTTCCAGTTTTGCAGATGGAAGGGGACAATTGGAGATAAATACGGTACACCAAAAGAGCGAAGTGAATTCAAGTGAACAAAAATCATAATAAGCCCGAAAAACAGGCCAAATGCCCCGAGAAAAGCAGACAAAAACAACAAGAAAAAACGCAGAAGACGGGCGGATATCGCCATATTATAAGACGGCGTACAAAAAGAAGCGATAGCTGTAAGTGATACCGTGATTACGGTCCCCGGGCCAACTAAGGCCGCTTCTACAGCGGCTTGTCCCAAAACCAAGCCTCCTACGATCGATACCGCAGCACCAATGGTTTTGGGCAGTCGAATCCCTGCTTCCCGTAAAATTTCAAACGTCATCTCCATCAGGGTAACTTCAAGCGCAATGCCAAACGGAACCCCCTCCCGCTGACCCGTTAGAGCGATCAACAAGGGAGTGGGTATCATCTCCTGATGATACGTCAGCAGCGCAACATAGAAACCCGGCATGATAAAGGATAAAACAAAGGTAAAGGTTCTCAATAGTTTTAACAAGCTGGCAATATCATACCTTTGATAATAATCCTCATTGGAATATAGAAATTGGGGTAGACAGGAAGGGACAAGCAAAGCGATCGGGGTCCCTTCAAGCATAATCGCCACTCGACCTTCCAAAAGCCCCGCCGCAATCCGATCCGGTCGTTCTGTATTAAAAACCGTCGGAAAAGGCGTATAGCCCATCGGGTCTTCGATCATTTCCTCTATGTAGAGCGATTCCATCACACCATCGATATCAATTTTCCCGAGCCTGCTTCTCACTTCCTCTACAACACTTTCTTGAGCCACTCCACCAATAGATAGAATCGCAACAGGCGTTTGGGATATAGTCCCAATAAACATATTCTCGACTCGTAGCTTGGGGGTGTTCAATCGTCTTCTCACGAGTCCAATGTTCGTTTGCAGCGACTCATTGAAAGACTCACGGGGTCCTCTTACAACCGATTCATTCGCAGGCTCGGAGACAGATCGCCGTTCGCCTCCCCCTGTACCTGCTGCCAACCCTTCTCCATGGCGATGAAACAAAACGAGAGAGTTCCCGTTCAACAACTGCTGCAACGCTTCCTCCACTGTCGAGAGCTTCTGCAGCTGATGAGTAGATAACTCTACTCTGTCCGGTTGAAGAGAATTCTTCTCTTGTTGAAGGGGCTGGATAACAAATTCATCGATAATTGATTTATCCGCCAAGGTGTCCACATAGAAAACTGCCGAGCGATGTCCACCCTGGTTTTCCATCAAGCGAATAACCAAATCACTGTGTTCTCCAAAATATTCGGTTATCCAAGCAATATTCTCGTCCAAATCTCTAGATAAAGATTGCTTCGAATCCTTGCCGTCCAATGTCGCAGCTATATTTATCTGCTTACTTCTTTTGATCTTCTTAAACATATCGATCACCCTTTACGTGGAATCTTGCGGCGATAACGAATTTTGGCCACCACAAGCAGGAACAAGGGCAGCAGGAATCCAATGAGGATCGAATAATAAGGATAGGTATCCTTAAAAAAGCGGTAGATTTCGATATAGTTTTCACTGTTTAACAGGGCGACAATGACCATAAGGGTCCCTATGGGTATGACTAGGACGCGGTGATCCTCAATCTTCAGCCACTGTGCCAAACCCAATGTAGTAGCATACAGAAACACGGCAATATTCGCAAAGGACCCTAAACTCCACAGCACTATTCCCAATAAATCAAGCCGCTGCAGCTCTCCCACCTGCATCTCCCGCATAATTTGAAAGGTAGGAAAGGTAAGCCCACTGGCTCGCTCTGCACCAAAAAGAGCTATCGGACCCGTAATTGGACCAATAAACATCAAAATCAAGATGACCATCGCCAAAATACCGGGCAGTTTAAGACGCTTATCCTTCGATACAAAAGGGAAAATCATTCCTAAAACAGTAAACGTACAGTATAAAGAAACTAGCCCCATAGCTCCCGTTATCATAGGTTCCGGACCATATTCAAGGATAGGGAGAAAATTTGCATAATCTTTATCCTTTTGGGTCAACAGGGTAGCCAGCAGACCTGTTGGGATCAATATAACCAAAAATATTTGATTGGTTCGAGCCATGACCTCCAACCCATTTTTCACAGTATAAACAGCCATGATAACGAGGCTAGCAAAATAGATGAGAATAGGTGTACGCGGTGTGATAGCGGATGTATAGAATTCCCCAAAACCGCGAATGGAAAGAGTAGCGTTATGGAAAAAGTAAAAAATAAAAACCAAACCTATAACCCCACCAAACCATTTACCCAATATGACTTGGGAATACTCGATGATACTTTGCCCCGGGAACAGTTCTGCCAGACGAGAAACCATGTATCCAATGAACATAGCAGGAACAAAGGAAGTCAAAAGGGATAGCCAACTGTCTCTACCCGCATGGTTAATAATTACAGGGATGAATAACAAATGCCCAGTGACCGTTATCGTTGAAATTCCTAGCATTAAAGCTTGAATAGGTGATATCCTTAACTTTTCCATGTTTAACCTCAACATCCGATATTTTCTACCTATTTTGCCCTATATTTCTCGACAAAATACGGGAGGTTTCGGGCGGTGTACCAATAGGCACAGTCCTCTTCTTGTTTACATAGAAGAGATCTTGTCAGGCACCATAAGAAAGCTACTGGCTTATATAGCCTTATGCGTATAATACTTTCCGATAAGTAAAAAAAATCCGGAAGCTTTAAGCTCCCGGATTAGCGATTTACATCCACATCCACATTGTATCGAGGCATTTTTTGTTTTACCACATCATAAACTGCGCTGCGAACACCACCGATATCTGCATTCCGATTAATATCGATGTTGACATGGGCGGTTCCCCCATTGATATTGACCACGGCATTGTCCACTCCACGAACTGTGGCTGCGATCTCAGCGATGATCTTCGCATCCGATTCTACATTATAGAGATCGTTTTGGCCCGTAACCAAATTGGGATTCAAATCTGACATTTGAAAATCATTCTTATAGCCTGGATCATCATCGTACGGACCTGAAGGATTGTTATACAAGCGATTCCCCAAGGCATTGTACTGTTGACGATCGTCGTCCGGTCCAGCGGCAGGCGAACAAGCAGAAGCCATCATAAACACCAGACAAAGCATGAAGGAAAAAAATAGGTTTTTTGGTTGCAAAAAAGCCACCTCCCTTGGTTTTAGCATAACCGAGTTGAGGTAGCTTCTTTCTGGCATATGGTTGGTTAACGTGGCACTTCATGACAATGGCGGCAACGTGCCTCATATTGCTCCAAAGTTCCCACTAGAATAATCGGATCGTCATATTTCGCAGGCTTTCCGTTGATGAGCCGCTGCGTGCGAGTCGCTGGATCTCCACATTTCATGCAGATCGCATGAAGCTTCGTTATGTACTCAGCAACGGCAAGCAACCCAGGAGTGGGTCCAAAACTTTCGCCCCGAAAATCCTGATCCAAGCCGGCAACAATCACTCGTTTGCCTCGATCCGCTAATTGTTGGCAAATAGAAAGGATATTTTCATCCAAAAACTGAACTTCATCAATCGCTACGACATCGGTTTCCGCTTCCACGAGATCTTCAATGTCAATGGCATAGGTAACCGTTTGGGCTTCTTCCGTTAAACCGCTGTGGGAAGCCACAGCCGTTTTATGATAACGATCATCAATAACCGGCTTAAAGGCTTGCACCTTTTGCCCTGCCAATCGAGAACGCTTCATTCTTCGAATCAGCTCTTCACTTTTACCAGAAAACATACAACCGCAAATGACTTCAATCCATCCGTCCCGTTTGATAAAAAACATGCTGTCTCTCCTCTAAATTATAAGAAAGCTACTTGTGCATAGCACCTATGCGTATAATACTTTCCGATAAGTGTAAGAAAGCTACTTGTGCGCAGCACTTATGCGTATAATACTTTCTAATAAATGCATGCAAAAACGGGCAGGTTTCCCTGCCCGTCTGTATTGGCCTCGGTATGAAATTAAATACCGTACTTCTTCTTAAACTTGTCTACACGTCCACCTGCATCAAGGAACTTCTGCTTGCCAGTATAGAAAGGATGGCACTCAGAGCAGACTTCTACGCGAAGGTTTTCCTTCACAGATCCTGTTTCAAATTCGTTTCCACAAGCACAAGAAACCTTCGTTAGCTTGTAGTTAGGATGAATAGCTTGTTTCATTCTTTTCACCTCTTTCCGCCCTGTTCCTTTTATAGGCCAGAGTTCTAAGTCAAATACAATTGAAATTATAACATGCGGATATCCCAATTTCAACCGCCATTATTTACTAATCATCCTTTTATTATTCTCCGCTGAAATTCCTTAGGAGGAATATGTGTGTAGGAACCGATGACGACATCCGGAAGCTCCTGTTGATAAATTTCCAGAGCCTGCTTCATGCCGAATACTTCTCCTTGTGGCTTTGGAATCATGGAGAGGTAACTGTCCGGATCAATATTTAGATTGCGCAACTGAATCAATTTCACTCCGGTTCGGCGGATAAACTCAATCATGGCCTCCATCTCTTCTTCCCGGTCAAACACGCCTGGAAAACAGAGATAATTAATCGAAGAATATACTCCTTTATCCGCACAATAGCGCAGGGATTTCTCCACATTCTGCAGATTATAGCCTCTCGGCCTGTAATAAGCATTGTAATGTTCATCAATCGCACTGATCGTACTCACGCGGATAAGATCCAAGCCGGCATCCACAATCGCCCGAATATGGTCGGTTAACCCCGCATTGGTATTGATGTTGATATAGCCCCTATCCGTTTTTTCCCGAACTCGGCGCATGGCTTCCGTAATTAGCTGCATTTGCGTGGAAGGCTCCCCTTCACAGCCTTGTCCGAAGCTAATAATACTCTCAGGAGTTTTTAAATGATGGAGCATCACCTCCACCAACTCATCTACATGTGGTTTAAAATTCATGCGAGTTTGTGGCGCAACAAATCCGCTGTCATCCGGTTGCTCGGAGATACATCCAAAACAGCCTGCATTACAGGAGTAGGATACCGGCAAGGCCCCTTCCCAACGATTCAAAAAGGTGTTAGAAGCCGTCAAGCACTCATATTCTAAAGCACAGTGGGACATGTGCTGGATAACTCGATTTTCCGGATATTGATGAACTAACTCATCCACTTTCACTTTGACTTCATCATAAGAGCAGTTGGCTGGATTCCATTTATCATGTTCGTCGCTTTGTCTCGCTGCCACATAAAATTGGTCATCTTTCCAGACAACCGCCGTGTAGCCGAATAGCGGAAATTTATATTCTTGATCCGTTTTGAGATATCCTGGCAGGAGGAGCCGGGTGAAACCCTGTGGGAGCAGAGCCCCGACTGCACTTCCTTCTAGGGCTGCCATCTCTCCGGTTTCCGGGTCGAGCCCGATGGGCTGGGAGTGAGGCAGGCTAACCAAAGTAGCTCCATCCGGCAGAGGAATCAGTTCTTCTTCCAAAATTTCCAGCAAGCTTTCTCCCGAACGGGCAACCGCTAAATATTCGGGATGATCATAGACTTGTCCTTTTTGATCAGCATAAACAAGATTCATAAATCGTAACTCCTAACTGATTCATTAAGCGGTCGGTGAAGCCGTGCGCGAACTTGGTTTACCGCTTGTTGTTTCAATAGATTGCAAGAATTCCAAATTCGTTTTGGTTTGTTTGATTTTCCGCAAGAAGAGATCGGTTACCTCTGGGTTCTCTGACATCGATTTACGCATCGCCCAAATTTTTTCCAGCTCCAATTTGGTGAGCAATAGCTCCTCTCGTCGCGTACCAGACCGGCGGATATCCATCGCCGGATAGATACGGCGTTCAGCCAGCTTCCGATCCAAATGCAGCTCCATATTTCCGGTACCTTTAAATTCTTCATAAATAACATCGTCCATACGGGATCCCGTTTCAATTAAGGCGGTTGCCAAGATGGTCAAGCTACCACCCTCTTCGATATTACGGGCCGAACCGAAAAAGCGCTTGGGGCGATGAAACGCAGCCGGATCAATCCCTCCGGATAAGGTTCTTCCGCTAGGCGGGATGACCAAATTATAAGCACGAGCCAACCGGGTAATACTGTCCATCAAAATGACGACATCCTTTTTATGCTCCACCAAGCGTTGAGCACGATCCAGAACCAGTTCCGCTACTTTTATATGATTTTCTGGCAATTCGTCAAAGGTTGAGGCCACTACTTCTGCCTTGACTGAACGCTGCATATCCGTAACTTCCTCAGGACGTTCATCGATTAATAAGACAAACAGCTCAATATCCGGATGATTTTCCGCAATACTGTTCGCAATCTCCTTTAATAATACGGTTTTACCAGCTTTGGGCGGCGCTACGATTAATCCGCGCTGGCCTAGTCCGACAGGAGCTAATAAATCGATAATTCTTGAAGATAAACGATCAGGTGAGGTTTCCAAAACAAGCTTCTTCTGGGGATAAAGAGGTGTTAAGGCAGGGAAATGAAGTCGTTCAGAAGCCAAATCAGGGTCTTCCCCGTTGACAGCATTTACTTGCAACAAGCCGAAGTAGCGTTCATTTTCTTTCGGAGGCCTAACCTTTCCGGAAACCTTATCGCCCGTACGTAAGTCAAATCGGCGAATTTGCGAGGCAGAAATGTAGATATCTTCGGCACTGGGCAAATAGTTGATGGGCCGAAGAAAGCCATAGCCATCAGCTAGAATTTCCAAAACCCCTTCCATGAACATAAATCCGCTTTTTTCCGCCTGGGCCCGAAGGATGGCAAAGATTAATTCTTTTTTCTTCATCGTTCCGTAATAGGAAATCTGAAATTCTTTTGCTAGTTTATATAAATCCGTCAGCTTTTTCTCTTCCAATTGTGCTAATTGCATATCCATAAGTAAGTATAAACACCAGCCTTCAGCGTGAATTTTGATATAAGTGGGGAAAGGATAGATAGAATCTATCTACCCTTTTTCTAAATGAGGTTATCAGCTATTCATTATTTCCACTATTTGTATGATCTAATACCTTATTTCAGAATTAAATTGGGCTTACGTTCTAAACGATGCTCACCCTTGATAAAGCGGATCGTTCCCGTTTTTGCCCTCATGACAACAGAGTGAGTGGTTGCACGATCTCCACTGAACCTTACACCGCGGAGTAATTCTCCATCTGTTACACCCGTAGCCGCAAATATGGCATCGTCTCCTTTGACCAAATCATTCATGAGTAGGATTTGATTAGGATCCTTTAAGCCCATCTTTAGGCACCGATCAAATTCTTCCTGATTTTGCGGAAGCAATCGCCCTTGAAACTCTCCACCTAAGCATTTCAGTGCTACGGCCGCGATAACTCCTTCCGGTGCACCACCTGCTCCGAATAAGATATCTACCCCTGTATTTTCAAAGGCGGTATTAATAGCTGCAGCCACGTCTCCATCGGAAATCAGCTTGATGCGGACACCTGCTTCACGTACTTCATGAATAATTTTTTCATGTCGAGGACGGTCCATAATGATCGCGGTAAGCTCACGAAGGTCTTTTCCTTTGCATTTGGCAACCGCTTCGAGATTTTCCCGTACGGAACGGTTAATGTCAATCTGACCCACACATTCTGGTCCAACAGCGATTTTATCCATGTACATGTCTGGAGCATGAAGAAGATTGCCGCGATCAGCAATCGCAAGAACACTGAGCGCATTCCATAATCCTTTGGCTAATATGTTGGTTCCTTCCAAAGGATCCACCGCAACATCTACGGCTGGACCTTCGCCTGTTCCCAACTTTTCGCCAATATAAAGCATCGGGGCTTCATCCATTTCTCCTTCTCCAATAACTACCACGCCATCCATCGGTACTTTATTGAACTCCGCACGCATGGCAGTGGTTGCCGCATCATCCGCTTCATCCTTCTTGCCAAAACCCATCCACCGCGCAGAAGATAATGCTGCTGCTTCGGTTACCCGCACTAGCTCTAAGGTTAAACTACGTTCCATGAGAGACTCCACCCTTTTCCGTTAATATCTGTACTTGTCGTTTCTCTACTCCTGTTCACGCCAGATTTCTGCACCTAGCGACTTCAGCTTCTCTTCCAGAATATCATATCCGCGGTCAATATGCTCCACTCCTGTAATTTCCGTTACTCCTTCAGCTGCTAAAGCGGCGACAACCAAGGCAGCTCCCGCCCGTAAATCAGAGGCTTTTACTTTAGCCCCTTTTAGATTCTCAATACCTTCTATAATAGCCGTGCGTCCCTCTACCTTGATCTGGGCTCCCATGCGAATCAACTCATCAACATGGCGGAAGCGAGCCGTATAAATATTATCCGTCACCATGCTTGTTCCTTTAGCTAAGGTCAATAACGAGGTGATAGGCTGCTGAAGATCGGTGGCAAATCCAGGATAGGGGCCTGTCCTCACATCAATCGACCGGTAAAGCTTTTGCCCTATGACTTGGATGGATTCATCCCCTTCGATGACGGTGACGCCCATTTCTTCCAGTTTGGCCGACAATCCTTCCAAGTGTCGAGGTATGACCTGATCAATGATGACATTCCCACGCGTGGCCACCGTGGCAATCATGTACGTTCCTGCTTCGATACGATCCGGAATAATGGAATGTCGGCATCCCTTCAAAGTGGGCCTTCCTGTTATGCGGATCACGTCCGTACCCGCTCCCTTGATGGTGGCCCCCATCGAGGATAATAGCGTAGCGACATCAATGATCTCAGGTTCCTTTGCCGCATTCTCAATGACGGTAGTGCCTTTCGCTCTGGAGGCGGCCAGCATGATATTGATCGTCGCTCCTACACTGATCACATCAAGGTACACTCTATTTCCTTTAAGTTCATCCGATTGAAGAGACAACGCGCCATCCTTGGACTCTATTTTGGCTCCTAATGCTTCAAACCCTTTGATATGCTGATCAATCGGCCGGGGACCCAGATTACATCCTCCCGGCAGGCCAATTACAGCCTCCCCGAAACGACCCAGCAGAGCACCCATGAGATAATAAGAAGCACGCAGCATTTGCACCTTGCCATCCGGGAGGGGCTTTGGAGTAATTCCTGTCGGGTCAATATAAAGGGATGCTCCTTCAAGATGAACGTGAGCCCCTAGCTCTTTCAAGATTTCCATATAAATTTGAACATCGTGAATGTTGGGGAGATTATCAATAGTGATGGGTGATTCGGCCAAAAGAGCCGCGGGGATCAAGGCTACTGCACTATTCTTGGCACCGCTGATTGTGACCTTCCCCCGTAAAGGTGTACCACCTTTTATACAAAGTTTCTCCATACTTGCCTCCCGAAAGTGTAAGAAAGCTACTATTGCGTAGCTATGTGTATAATACTCGACTGATGAGTGTAAGAAAGCTACGTGGGCGTAGCCCTTCTGCGTATAATACTCGACTGATGAGTATAAGAAAGCTACTATTTGCGCAGCTCTGCATATAATACTCTGATCGTGGAAAAAGCACCTTGGGAAGGTGCTTTTCCTTTATCTTTTGTGTGCGCTCTCCCAGTCAGCTAAAAACTTTTCAATTCCCGCATCGGTAAGCGGGTGCTTGATGATTTGCTCGAACACTTTGAAAGGAATCGTTCCAATATGTGCTCCCATTTTCGCGGCTTCGATGACATGAATCGGATGACGGATGCTGGCTGCGATAATCTCGGTATCAATTCCGTGGGCATTGAAGATATCCACGATATCAGAAATCAACACCAACCCATCTTGGCCAATGTCATCAAGTCTGCCTAAAAACGGAGAAACATAGGTCGCTCCGGCCCGTGCTGCCAGCATGGCCTGGTTGGCTGAGAATACGAGAGTCACGTTGGTTTTGATCTTTTTCTTGGTAAAATGCTTAACAGCCTTAAGTCCTTCGGATGTCATCGGTACTTTGATGACGATATTTTTAGAAAGAGAAGCTAGCTTCTCCCCTTCCTCGATCATCCCTTCCGCTTCCGTGCTGATCACTTCAGCGCTGATCGGACCATCCACAATATCGATGATTTCTTTTAAGGTTTGGATGAAATCGCGGCCTTCTTTGGCCACTAGGGAAGGATTCGTGGTAACCCCCGCTAGAACTCCCCATGAATTAATTTCACGGATTTCATCTACATTCGCTGTATCAATGAAGAATTTCATGCCTTAGCCCTCCTCAGATTGGAATGTGCCAAAAGGCACTCGTTAGATTTATGCTTGGTTGCTGCTTCCGAATTCACGAATTTTCCCTTTAACGGTATCCTTGATCGTTTCCCGTGCAGGACCTAAGTATTTGCGGGGATCATACATTTTAGGATTTTCCTCTAGCACTTTACGAACCGTAGCGGCAGAAGTAATTTGGTTTTCTGTGTTAACATTGATTTTCGCCGTTCCCAAAGAAATCGCTCTTTGGATATCCTTTGTTGGGATGCCTGTCCCGCCATGCAACACAAGAGGTACACCAGTTAACTTTTGAACTTCTTCCATTCTGTCAAAGCCAAGCTTAGGCTCTCCTTTGTAAGGGCCATGGACAGATCCTAACGCAGGTGCCATACAATCTACGCTAGTCTCCCGAACCAAGCGATCACATTCAGATGGAATTGCATAAGCAGCTGATGCATCGTCAACCACCAAGTCGTCTTCTTCGCCACCGATTCGGCCTAATTCAGCTTCAACAGAAATTCCTAACGTATGAGCTACATCTACCACTTTTTTGGTAAGGGCAATATTTTCTTCTAACGGATAGTGAGATCCGTCAATCATAACAGAAGTAAATCCGGCATACATCGCTTCTACGCACTTTTCAAAGCTAGAGCCATGGTCTAGATGAATCGCCACAGGAACGGTAATGCTGTAGTCTTCCATGAGGGCCTTAACCATCGCCACAACGGTCTTGAAGCCCCCTATGTATCTTGCTGCCCCTTCACTAACACCTAAGATAACAGGAGCATTTTCTTCCTGGGCCGCTTTGAGGATCGCTTGGGTAAACTCCAAGTTGTTGATATTGAATTGTCCAACTGCATATTTTCCTTCTACTGCTTTTTTCAGCATGTCTGTCATTGAAACTAAAGGCATCGTAAATCTCCCTTCATTTGGTTCGAAAATTCTCTTCTTCATCCGATTGTTGCCTATGAAGCCTGATTTATACGGTTAATTGACTTCTTACGGCTAACCGTAATTCATCAATATCGAATGGCTTCGTAAAATGGGTGATCGCCCCAAGCTCGGTGGCTTCTTTAATCATGTCTAGCTCACCGTAAGCGGTCATCATAATGACTTTAATTTCCTTATCAATTTTCTTAATTTCCTTGAGGATTTCCAAGCCATCCATCCCCGGAATCTTCATGTCCAAAATGACCAATTCAGGAGATTGCTTCGTTACAATATCAAGCGCTTCTCTACCATTCGCTGCTTGAAAGGTTTCATACCCCTCTTTTCCAAATACTTCATAAAGCAAAACGCGAATTCCGTACTGATCATCAACAATAAGCACTTTGTTTGGTGTCATTCTAGGGTACCCTCCCTTTTATTTTAATAAGAAGCTATTCCAGCCGCTTTTACTTTGACAGAGCTATAACTCCAAATTAGATTCGCTAACAGGGAGGGAAATTCCTGCTTATGGAATTTATAATTATTTCAATTGTAATGCCGCCTGCACAAATTTACGGAACAATGGCTGTGGACGGTTCGGTCTAGAGGTAAACTCCGGATGGAATTGGGTCGCTACAAACCATGGGTGATCCGTTACTTCAATGCACTCTACTAATCGCCCATCCGGTGAGGTACCGCTAAATCTAAAGCCCGCCTTTTTCATCTCTTCGCGATACTGATTGTTAAACTCATAGCGATGGCGATGGCGCTCATAGATCAAAGTGTTTTCATAAGCTTGGAACACAAGGCTGTCTTCTTCTACCTTACATGGGGATAGCCCCAATCTCATAGTGCCGCCCATATTTTCAATGTCTTTTTGTTCAGGTAACAAGTCAATCACCGGATAAGGTGTGTTCGGATTAAGCTCAGAGCTATTTGCTCCTTCATACCCTAATACATGGCGAGCATATTCGATACAAGCAATTTGCATACCTAGGCAGATTCCAAGGAATGGAACTTTATTTTCACGGGCAAACCGGGTCGCGGTGATTTTCCCCTCCACTCCACGATCGCCAAATCCGCCAGGAACGAGAATACCATCCGCATCGCCGAGAAGATCTTGTACATTCTCCGGCGTCACATCTTCGGCATCCACCCATTTGATATCGATAGCCGAATCATTGTCATAACCGGCATGATAAAGGGCTTCCGCCACGCTTAAATAAGCATCATGCAAAGAGACATATTTCCCAACCAAAGCAATTTTCGTGGTATGATTCAGATTCTTTACTTTATGAACCAACTCCATCCACTCGGTCATGTCGGCCTCTTCGGCATTCAAACCAAGGTGTTTGACGACATAATCATCAAGGCCCTGATCCTTCAACATGAGCGGCACTTCATAAAGGGTTTCCGCATCGTTGTTTTCGATAACCGCCTTCTTATCAATATCGCAGAATAAGGCGAGCTTATCCTTCATTTCACTGGAAAGAGGCTGCTCGGTGCGACAAACGACCACATTTGGCTGAATGCCTAAGCTACGAATCTCTTTTACACTATGCTGAGTTGGTTTTGTTTTGAGTTCTCCTGCAGCGGAAATATATGGAATTAAACTCACATGTATATACATCACATTCTCGCGGCCAACATCACTTTTAATTTGACGGATCGCTTCCAAGAAAGGCAAACTTTCAATATCTCCTACGGTTCCGCCAATCTCGGTGATGACCACATCCACATCGTCTGTCCGCCCCGCCCTGAAGACCCGTTCCTTGATTTCATTCGTGATATGAGGGATGACTTGTACGGTTCCGCCAAGATAGTCCCCTCTGCGCTCTTTATTAATCACAGAGGAATAAATTTTCCCTGTGGTGACATTGCTGTTTGAATTCAAGTTGACATCGATAAATCGTTCATAGTGTCCAAGGTCAAGGTCGGTTTCCGATCCATCATCGGTAACAAAAACTTCTCCATGCTGATAAGGGCTCATTGTGCCTGGATCAATGTTAATATAAGGATCAAGCTTTTGCATCGTAACTTTTAATCCTCTGTTTTTTAGCAAGCGGCCTAATGATGCCGCTGTAATCCCTTTACCTAGAGACGATACCACTCCACCCGTTACAAAAATATATTTTGCCATACTTACCCCTCTTTCTTGGCGAATCATAATTATTAAATTTTAACAGAATTCTTTCTCTGCATAAGTACAACTAGGCTGACCTTATCCATGTCAAGTCAATAAGATTTCTGCGCTAAAGGCTTGGTGACAACCAAGTTTTCTTTATACTTAGAGATCAAGTATTATACGCATATGGCTGCGCCAGTAGCTTTCTTACACTTATAAATCAAGTATTATACGCATAAGGATACGCCAGTAGCTTTCTTATGAAATCTACCCTGACATGAGGTAGGGCTTCGATCATCTCATTAGTTTCTATCTTTTGCTTTTTAAACAAAAAAAAAACAAAAGCCGCTCCCGCTCTTTTAGATTGGGGGCACTTTTGTTTTATCTGATTCTTCCATTTCATTATCGATCTAAAATTAGCCCAACGAGAATTCTACAAGAGGGAAGAACTATTTGTCAATAAAAAAATTACTTTCCTCTAAAGTAGCTTTCTTACAAATCATCCTCTTCATCGGGGTCTTCATCAAGTTCTTCTTCCGCTTCCACTTCATCGCCAAATTCTTCGCCTACATCTTCGTCAAATTCAGCCTCTACTTCTTCTTCCTCAAATTCAAGATCCTCTTCATCCAATTCTTCCTCAGCTTCTTCATCATCATCATCGTCGTCTTCCTTGACGCGATCGAAGTCATCCTCATCTGTGAAGTCTTCTACTACTTCTTCTTCATCCTCAAAGCCATAATCATCATCGTCATCATCAATACCCTTGCTGCGGGCTAAAGCTTCAATGGATTCTTCAATAGATTCCGTTGTATACCACTTTTTCAATCCCCACTGTCCAGGACTGATACAAATAAAGCGGCCATCCAAGTTCATTTCTGTATACACCTGAGGAATTAACTCCATCAGTTCTTCATCAGTTAATCCTTTTATATTGGCTGCGTCTTTAAAAATTTCACGATAGCTCATTGCCTTATTCGAAAGATTCAATACTTCGTAGGAAATATCTACAAGGGCAACTTCCTGCCATTTTTCTTGTTCTTGAGTTAAACTTGCCACGGACCGCACTTCCCTTCTAGAAACAATTCTATTCATCTAGTATTCCTATTTTTATATAAAATAGTACAAGTGTCAAACATTTCCTCAGAACTTTTCGTGAATGTTCTGTGCTGGCTGGTTATGTCTATGAGTTTGGCTTTAATAAAGGCGAGAAGGACCAGCCTACCACGTCCAACCCAATCAATATAGAGGAAAAAACCGAGAATGTCAAAGTAGTTGATCCGGTTGATAAGCAGCAGGCTTCATAGGAACAGGAACGCGATGAATTGGAGCTGAAAATTGCCGATTTGCAAAAAGAGAATGACTCTCT
>JAKFCU010000038.1:0-103097 GCA_036676475.1 Brevibacillus sp. | reverse complement strand
CTATCTGTTACTTCAAATGAATATGATATCCCGGATCATCTTTGAGAGATCGAATAATCATACATACAACCGTTGTTGCTAATCCGGGAACAATCACCCATATGTTCAGATAGATGATTCCAAACCCGGCAATAAACAAACCAAGTGACATGATAAACGGCAATATGGAATTAGAAGGCATATGGATATCTCCCAATGGCTCTGCTGGAGTCATTTCTTTTTTATTTGCCATTTTTTCAGCCCAAAAGGCGTCTAGTGAACGGACAAGGGGCAGTTGGGCAAAGTTGTATACGGGGGGTGGCGAAGGTATGGTCCATTCTAATGTCCGTCCATCCCATGGATCCGCGGAAGCAATTTTTCCACTTTTTGACGACCCTACGAGATTGATCAGTAATACGATGACTCCCGCAACCATCAAAAATGAAGATACAGTGCTCACAAAATTTATCCAATCAAATCCGTGATTACCTAAATAGGTATATACCCTACGCGGCATTCCCATTACTCCTGCGAAATGAAGGGGAAAGAATGTACCGTGAAAACCGATGAAAAATAACCAGAAATGCCACTTTCCTAAAGTTTCGTTCAGCATTTTGCCAAACACTTTCGGCCACCAATAGTAAAGACCACCAAAAATCGCAAATAGAACGCCACCAATGATGACATAATGAAAATGAGCTACCACAAAATAACTGTCATGATACTGGTAGTCTGCAGGTGCAACTGCGAGCATAACCCCCGTCATTCCGCCGATGACAAAAGTAGGGAGAAATCCCAACAACCAGAGACTCGCTGTAGTAAAACGAATATGGCCGCCCCACAGGGTAAAGAGCCAGTTGAAGACTTTGATTCCGGTTGGAACACCCACTAACATGGTAGCTATAGCAAAAATACTATTGGCTACGGGACCTAAACCAACCGTAAACATATGGTGAGCCCATACCATAAAGCCAAAAAAGGCAATCATAACAGTCGCAAAGACCATAGCCGAATAGCCAAACAGTCTCTTTCCAGAGAATGTACTCGCAATCTCTGAGAAAATGCCAAAGGGGGGCAGAATGAGGATGTATACTTCAGGATGGCCGAATACCCAAAATAAATGCTGCCAAATCACTGGGTTTCCCCCGGCAGCTGGATTAAAAAAATTCCCTCCAAATAAGCGGTCCATCATCAGCATAAATAGAGCCACAGTTAGAGGTGGAAAAGCAAATAAAATCATGGCTGATGTAACAAAGGAAGACCATGTAAACAAAGGCATTCGCATAAAGGTCATGCCCGGCGCTCGCATATTAATGATTGTCACTAAAAAATTGATACCCCCGATCAGTGTGCCGATTCCTGATATTTGCAAACCTAGGACGTAATAGTCAAGACCTGTACCACTGTAATTACTAAGGGATAGTGGGGGATAAGCGGTCCACCCAGCATCCGGAGCCCCACCGGTAAACAAGCTAACATAAAGCATCAATCCGCCAAAAAAGAATAACCAAAATCCAAGCGCATTGATAAAAGGAAAGGCGACATCCCTTGCCCCTATTTGGAGCGGTACAATCAAATTCATAAACCCAATTAAGATCGGCATAGCGGCTAAAAAGATCATAGTTGTCCCATGCAGGGTTAAGATCTGATTATAAGTTCCCCCGATGAACCATTCATTTTCCGGAAACATCAGCTGAAGCCGCATCAAAATCGCTTCCGTTAGTCCGAATAAGAAAAAAAACCCACCAGCAGCCAGATAAAGAATCCCAATTTTTTTGTGATCAACAGTCGTAAGCCAATCGATCAATCGACTTTTGGATTGGGTAGGCTTGATGGTGGTGACTTTCTGCGCTTCCATATCATTGCCCCCTAAATAATAGACTAATAAAAATCAGTACCATTATCTGGATAAAAAAAGAGGTTTATTCATGGCTTGATTATTGTTCACAAATTTGTCACAATTAACTGAAAATAAACAACTCTAGCATCGTCGGTATAGTGTTAATGTAAGATGTAGTTTTGTCTCTATGGAATTGAATTGATAATCGATGGCTACTCATAGGCGCAGTTTAAGAAGAAGGATTGATTAGCTATTAGCTTTGAGTTTCTATATGTGAAGTGCAATGTCCACAGCGACTAGCCTTTAATGGGATCTGAGAAAAGCAATAGGGACATTCCTTGGTTATCACAGGAGCGGACTCTTGTTTTTTCTTGAAGTGATTTAGTTGACGTATCACAAGGAAAATAGAGAAGGAGATAATTAAAAAATTGATCACTGTATTGAGAAACAAGCCGTAATTCAATGTTGCTGCTCCTGCTTTTTGAGCTTCAGCTAATGAGGTGTAATCCACTTTTCCAAGGTTGATAAATAAGTTGGCGAAATCAACGCCTCCAATGAGGAGCCCTAAAGGCGGCATAATTATATCGTTGACCAAAGAGGTGACCACTTTTCCAAATGCACCTCCTATAATAACACCTATCGCTAGATCGATGATATTGCCTTTGACTGCAAATTCTTTAAACTCCCTCAACATAAAAAAGTCCTCCTACTTGTTTGTCTGTCGACAACAGTCTTTTTAAGTTTTCATTTCAGGAATGCATGATAGCTTCAAAACTGATCCATGCGTTCCCTAGAATATTGGTCAAGATGGATGTGAGAATCCATATAGGGCATCATACCCATTTTCCTCTTTCTTAAAATAATTTACAGACAAACATATGATAGGTTAAGAGTCTTACAGAATCATGATAATGGCTCTGGGTGAATAAATTCGATTTGATATATAAACGAATGGTTTGATGACTGTAAAGTCGTACAGTCAAGCGTTTAAAGGTTCCAGCATACGGTATCCGTACGGTTTCTACAAATTCAATCGTTCCGGTTACCAATTCTAGCTCATCTGGAGTACGATGTCCAATCCACTGACTGTGAAAATAATGATAAAGAAAAGAATAATTTGTCCATGAAGAAATGGATAGAAAGAAAAAAAGGATAATGACGAATGCGATCAATCCTAGTTTACCATATGGCAGCCCGACTGGTCCTTCAAATAAGATAATATGACTGAGGCTACCTAAGAGAAGACCAACAATAGCCAGGACAGCGGAAATCATTTGAAAATGCGCCACTTTCTTTTTTTTCTCCCATATTTTCATATTATATTCTAGCTTTTCCATACGTCTCTCCCTCCTGACCCTTTTATCTATTATGACAAAGCAGGAAGGCGGCTTCATTATAAAAAAGATGGCAACTGGTTCAACATTTTTGGACCTAGAACGTCTAATTAGATAGAGAATATAAAGGGGGAATAGCACAGATGTACAGAAAAAAAAATTGGACATTCCTATGGATTTCGCTAACCATATTTATCTTGTTGATCGGGTGTGGGAATCAACTGGATGGAAGAGCACAAAAAGCAGCTCCAGCTACAGAGGAATCATCAGCCCATGACTCACAGCCTGAGGCTGCTCAAGGGGCTCCTGCAGGATATTCAGAGAAAGAGAAACAAGCGGATAATAAAACACAAACTCAGAGAAAGATTATCAAGCAGGCGGAAATAATCCAAAAGGTGTCCGAGTTAGACCCTGCGATGCAAAAAGTTCAACAACTGATTGATCGATCAGGCGGTTTTATCCAATCTTCCTCTATTCAGCAATTTTCCGATTCTTTGCGTCAAGCTGATTATGTCCTTCGCATTCCACAAGAAAGCTACTTGTCTATTGTAGATCAATTGATGCAAATAGGTAAAAACGAAATTATTTCTCAAAAAGGGGAAGATGTTACCCAAACCTATTATGATAATGATGCCCGAATACAGAATCTGTCATCACAAGAAGAGGCGGTTCGAAAGTTGTTGGATAAGGCCCAAAAAATGGAGGATATTCTCAAGATTCAGCAAGAACTATTCCGCATACGTGGAGAGATCGAGCAGCTCCAAGGACAAAATCGCTATCTAGATAATATGTCGAGTTTATCGACCATTCAGTTGACCATACAGGAAGTTAAACCTTTAGAGTTGGTGAAAGACTCCTCGTGGGCGGAAGCCAAGCAAGGATTTATTTCATCCCTTGAAGGGGTAGGAGATTTCTTTGTCCAACTCTTCGTTATTCTGATTTCGTATTTGCCCGTTATTTTGTTTATTTATTTACCGATTGGCATTTTGATTTGGTGGATTTATCGAAAAAGGACGAAGACGGGTACAGGATGGCCAAGTAGAAAGAAAACAAAGAATGATGATGAGCATCCATAAAATGAGACAAAACATCTGTCATCCGACGACAGATGTTCTTTTTAGACAAGAGTTAGTTAATCGACTAATTAAATTTGTTGAATAGTGTCGATTTCACTTGGTTGTTCAAGAATCCTATAGAATTTCTTTTATCTTTCGATAAATATCCACGACCTCTTCAAGTTTCATGCGAACTAAGCCGCTCGAAGAAGGCCCGACAAATTCATAGATGCCCGGGACAAGCGAATGGGGTTGAAGACCCCATGAAAGTTGTTTTTTACCGCTGTATTGTTCATAAACTCCTTTGCCTACAAAACAAACTACCTTAGGTCGATAGCGTTCAATTTTCTCCTTTAAAATATATCGTCCTTCTTTATATTCTTCCTTTGATATTTCTGCTGCTGTACGGGTAGGTCTTGCGACAATGTTGGTAAAACCATACCCAAGGTCTAGCAGGGAAGCATCCTCTTCAGGTTTGTATTTACGAAGTGTAAGACCTGATTGGAAGAGAATATTCCAAAACCGGTTATTAGGGTTAGCATAATGGTGTCCCGATTGTCCGGAACGAATGCTAGGATTATAGCCTACAAACAAAATGTTTAAGCTTTCTTGAATATGATCGGGAATCGGCTCCATCGTGATATTGCCTCCTTTATGGGCTGTAGATAATAATATTGATAGATATACATTATTATGGGTAATTTTTTAACCTTAATTTTGAATATCATAAAAAAGGATTGCAAGGGAGTGAAAATTTAGCGATAATATAATTTATTCAGAAATAAAATAGAAACACAATGACATGCAAGGTGGAGGAAATGAGACATGAAAGTTGCTAAGTTTGGCGGGACTTCTTTAGCTTCAGGTGAACAAATACAAAAGGTTTTCAATATAGTAACGGCTGATCCGAATAGAAAAATCGTGGTCGTATCAGCTCCAGGTAAACGATCAAAAGATGATACAAAAGTAACAGACTTACTAATTACTTGTGCAGAACAATATTTACAGTCAGGCGATGGTAAGCAGGCATTTGAAGCTGTGGTTTCCAGATACAAACAAATCGCCGAATATTTGAACCTATCTTTGGATATAATTGATCGAATTTCAATGGACCTCTTGGAAATTCTCCATGGGGACCGAAGTAACTCCGATCGTTTTATGGATGCGGTGAAAGCTAGCGGAGAAGATAACAATGCAAAGCTCGTTGCTCACTATTTTAAAAGCCAAGGGGTCGAAGCTCATTATGTGAATCCCAAGGAAGCTGGTTTATTCGTCAGTGATGAACCCGGAAATGCCCAAGTGTTGCTGGAATCCTATGAAAATCTTTATGCTCTTCGAGATCGCACTGGTATTCTTATTATCCCTGGATTCTTCGGTTATTCTGAAGAGGGAGCAATCGTTACATTTTCCCGTGGGGGATCTGATATTACAGGATCTATTCTAGCCGCAGGTGTCAACGCTGATCTATATGAGAATTTTACAGATGTGGATTCTGTTTATTGCGTAAATCCTAACATTGTTTCCAATCCGAAGGAAATCCGTGAATTAACCTACCGCGAGATGCGAGAGCTTTCTTATGCCGGGTTTGCTGTTTTCCATGATGAGGCTTTAATTCCCGCTTTCCGTGCGGAGATTCCTGTCAACATTAAGAATACGAATAATCCTTCTGCACCCGGAACTAGAATTGTCAACCAGAGAGAAAATACGAATGGACCGGTTGTAGGCATTGCGAGTGATAACGGTTTTTGCAGTATTTTTGTTAGTAAATATCTGATGAACCGGGAGGTAGGATTTGGTCGTCGATTGCTTCATATATTAGAGGACTATGGTCTTTCCTATGAACACACTCCTTCTGGAATTGATGACATTTCTGTGATTTTGCGTCAAAAGCAACTAGATTCAGATAGTGAACAAGCGATTATCGAACGAATCAATCAGGAATTGGCAGCGGATAAAGTCGTTGTTCAGCGTGATTTAGCGATGATTATGATCGTTGGGGAAGGCATGCGACATAATGTAGGAACGACTTCACGGGCAGCGGGAGCCTTGGCTAGAGCTCAGGTTAACATTGAAATGATCAATCAAGGATCTTCTGAGGTCAGTATGATGTTTGGAGTCAAGGGAGTCGATGAGCAAGAAGCCGTTCGCGCTCTATATGAAGAATTTTTCAGATAAGCAAGTGGGACAGCAACATGTGTTGCTGTCTTTTTTGTTCTATGTGTTTGAAAGGTACTTTACATAATATACATTATGTAAAGTATCGACCTTGAACTTCATAACTTTTTATTTTTTGAGCATACTTAATTCACTTATGTGTAAACCGTATATGTTATACTCAATATTATATTGGTACTAATATCTAAATATGGAGGTGGATGGTTTTTGAAGAGGTGGATGTTACTCTTAATTATCATACCGATACTTGTACCTCATGCTTTTGCTGAAGAAGGCAATACCAACATACAGCCTCAATCTATCGTGAATAAAATTTTTGAAACAACACCCATGGAAAGTCATACCTATCTAAAACTGAAAAATGGAACCTACAATCAAAAAATGACAAGAATTCCTAATGGGGACCGGTTTTGGATTAATCGCTTTGAATTTGCAAGCAATAAGAAAGAATTGTATCGTTTTTCATTCAAGATCCCGGGTAAAAATGGAACATTTACTTATGTAGAAAATACCAAAGACGGCAAGAAGAGATGGAGAAAACTGCCCTTAACCGGAAAGCTTCCTAAGGCTGTCGGGTTTATTGATACAGATAAGCATCACATGTTAATGAGCTATGCTACCACGTACAAAACATTAGATCACGCTTCCGTGAAGGAAGTGTACCCTAAATCGAGTGCTATTCATGTGGTAGAAAATGAAGATAGCTACACCTTAGTTATCTATCTGCCACAAGAAAAATCGCTATTTAGCGAGTTTTGGGGCCTGGAATCGGATTCAGTTTTAGTTGATTGGAACAAGCCCAATATGAGTCATATATGGTTGCTATTAGACTTATATTATCAGCGGAAATGGTCCTGGGATGGAATTTATGAAAAGTCACCGAGTTCGTATACTCCTTCAGGGGATCATATCTATTATCGTTTTGCAGATAACCATGTGGCACGTTCTTTTGTCTTAACAGGCGGCAGTCGGGCAGCGGATGTATTCGGTTGGGTGATGCTTGTAGAGTCTCTAAAAAATCAAAATGAAGAAGGGTACTGGAAAACACATCCTCGCTCCAATTGGTTGTGGCAAGACTATCAAATCGATTATGGATTTTATGATACAAGATTTAATAATGATCAAGCACTGCTGATGCTTAAAGCCTATCAAAAATACGGAGAAATATCATTTTTGGAGGCATCACAAAAACATGCTGAATGGTTTTTAAGTTATTTAGATCGTGAACACATTGAAATTAACGTTCCGGGAAATTCACTTGTGGGATGGCTCATACCGGATTATACTCACAAACAACCACACCTGAAAACACACACTTCATTAAATCATCAGTTGGCTGAAATCAATTACTTATTGGAGTTATTTATAGTGACACAGGATCAAAGATATGAAGAAGCAGCGAACAAGCTATTGATGGGAATAAAAAATACTAAGGAACTATGGATGAAAGAAAATCACGATTTATGGTATGCCTATTATAATGGCAAAGGAATTAAGCCTGACTATCCGTATTTAACCTATAATGATTTATTCCAAACACAATCCTTGTTAACAAACCTTTATGGGATGGAAGATCAAGATTTGAGGGAGTTAATGGAGAGTAAAAAGAAGTGGATGGATGAGTACCGAGTAAAGGGGTATAAGGAATAATGTCATGTAGAAAGAAAAGGGAGAAGTTGAATTTCAATGATAAATAAGATCAAACCTCTATTACAATCCAGAAAAGTGGAAGAGAGACTGCAAGCAGTGAACATACTAAGTAAACGGTCTAAAGAGGAAGCCGTTCCATTACTTCTCCCTTTATTACGTGACCCATCTTCATATCTCTTGGTAAAGGTGGTTCGTTTACTCTGCGAGATGGCAGAAACAACTATTCTCGCAGATTTTTTTGCTCTTTATGATTGGATCGAAGAAAATCCAAGCAAACGGGATCCAAATTGTGAAATCAGAGGAGAAATAATTGCCCTTATCGGTAAAAATCGAGCTCTAAACGCCGTGGACTGTTTATACCGTGCTTTACACACGGTGCAGATTGAGGCACAGACGGATGTGTCTATTCAATTAAGGGCGAATGCAGCTTTACTTTTGGCAGACTTTCACTTGCAGGGACTTCTTGCAGATTTGTCTATTATGTTATTTGATTTTGAACCAAACGTCCCCGTTCAGACTACAAATGAATATCGGTATGCCAAAATGTTAACTCGCCAAGCAGCAGCTAAAGGTATCGGCATCTACGGTGATCCTTCTGGGGCAGCTGTACTTGCGGTGAAGTTGAAATATCCGGATCAGGAAGTGCCCGAAGTGTTGGTAGAATGCATGGATGCTTTAGTCGCGCTTGAGGATCCACGGGCCAAAGATTGGATCATGCCTTATCTCGAGCACGAAGATCCTTATTTGGTAGCAACTGCGGCAACGGTATTGTCTGTCCAATTAAAAGAAGAAGCAATCTCCATTTTGGTTGAAGCTCTCAGACATCCCATGCCAGAAGCGCAAACTGCACTCGTTTACACGATTTCAAGTATACGCTCCAAAAAGACTACCATCATCTTAAGACAACTTTGCACACATCCTTCAACAGCCGTTAGAAAGATTGCCGGGCAATTGGTCTAGAATACTGAGTTATTAATTTCAAAGAACGGTGGGAAACAGTGGAGGAATTAATATGGAATATTTATAAGCATTAGGTTGATAAAAATATTAAAGTTGGTGTTATTTAGGAATAGCTTAAAAACCGAAATAAAGATATAGGTGTGAAATTTCTAATTATTAAAAGAATAGCTTCAAAAATGAGATAAAAGAATCATGCTATATCGTGATGTGCATCTGAGATATATTTGTGTCACTAGACAAGACAAGAGTGATGTTTAAGCAAGGTTCTTTTTTCTTTATATATAGAGTAACAAAACTGATATTTTGTAACCCTATATATTAGGAATTTATAGAGCGGTAAGCTTCTCTTTAAATCATGTCTTTCGACTTTAAAAAAATTATTGCTTTGTTTACCTGGTCAATTTTCAAGACTATGTAATTAGATAATGTAATTCACACCAGGTTACAATAATCGCAATAACGGGATTTTCCAGACTGTCGATTATCGTTTGTCTAACCGGAATTTTTCCGTTTATCGGTCCTTTTTAGGATAAGAATTTATCTATAATCGGAAAATTTCCGATTATAGCTCTAAATCACATTGAAAATTAGTTATTTCTCTTCTGTAATCGAAAAATTCCCGATTACTTAGTGCGAATCCTTTGTATTGGACAAGTTAATCGGAGAATTTCCGGTTACAATGGTACAATCCCTCGTGAATAAGGTTTTACATCAGTATATTAATCGAAAATCTCTTTTCTCCCGCTATTTTTGAGATTTATGCCTTAGCTCGGCAAATTAAGGGTCAAAACTCCCTTTATTTCACTGTATAAGCATTTGATTTTTATGCAATGAGAGTGACTAACATCATTTCTCCTGTTCCCCTCTACAAGAAAGTATATAAGGCTACCCCTTGCAAAATCACACCCCCCTCCTCTCTCGATTATCAGCTTCCAGTATAACTAGACAAAAAAAGGCCAACCCTCCTAAAAAGGTTGACCTTGTACAAACACTTGACTAAGTGATTCGTTTAAGCAATTTTCTGTTTTTTCATCGATTGTGGTTTTGGTCCTTTTTGAATGAGTCCTAGCGGAGCTCCAAGGGATAAAATAGTACGTCCAAAGAAATTATTTAAAAAGACAGCTCCGCAAGCGTAGAATCCCAACAAAGAGATCATAAGTTCAGAGTAGGCACCGAGTTTTGAGAATAATGCCGCATTAATTCCTATAGTTGCTAGCCCTAAGGATATAAATAATATATCAATTAATATGAGAATCACTGCAAAGACTTTATTGACTTCTAATGCTGCTACGGTAATAAATAAGGAAAAAAATAAATAGCCAAAAAATGCAAACGCTAATTGTTTAGGGTCTGATTTACCTAGATCGCCAAACCATCCTAGGCTGATAGCCCAGTGCATAGCTACCCCCATCCAAAACAAACCATAGACCCCAAGTGCGATGGCGCCAAAATAATTATTTTTCTTGAAATCAATGGTAGAAGCCCAAATTTGTGCAAGGGAACCCAAAAAGATCGCCCAAGGAATAATAAAAGTAGTGCCTGTCGTCCACCCCAATTTCTGGGAAGCAGCTACAAAGGTAACCAGAGCTAATCCAAATACACCTAGCGCTGTGGGATCTGACATGGCAATTCTAGTTTCTGTAATATTTTTTCCTTCCAAAGACATGACTCTGCACTCCTTATATCTCAATAATTACTAGTTTCATCTCCAACCTCTAAAAAACAATCGCTCCTCTCTTTTGATTTCTCTCCATTACTAAATTCCCAGTACTAAATTCCCGGTTTTTTTATTGTTACTAATAGTTGGGAATAGTTCTAGCAAACCTAGTATATTACAATTAAACTATTTAGAGAAAATGTAAAAAGTCGAAAAAAGGCATTTTTCTTTCTAAAATCATTTATTTTCACTTATATTCTCTACTTTATAACCAAATTTATTATTTAATAGTCTGTTTTAATACATTGTAATTAAATTTTATTTATACTAAAAATAATCCAAAAAAACTACTCAGCGTAGCCCTATGTGTTTAATACTTTTCAATAAGTATTAAGAAAGCCTAGTTACTGACTAACTAGGCTTTCTAACTTTGGTTTATTGGGTTTCCCACCATCGTAATAGCCAGTAGGGGTTTAATGATTTCCAACGAGTGGTATTGGTGTCATACATACCAAAATGAAGATGAGGTTCAAACATTCCAACAGTTCCCTCCGCCCCATAACCAGTCGAACCAGCATAGCCTATGAGCTGTCCTTTCTTTACCCATTTCCCTTTTTTGATTCCATTTGCATAGCCGGCCATGTGAGCATAATAAAAAGCGATTCCGTTATCAGACTGGATACTTAATCTCCATCCCCCATAGGTATTCCACCCCATACGAACGATACGACCGTCATCTACCGAAAAAATAGGTACCCACTGATTAGCGTAGATGTCAATTCCTTCATGCGATCTTCCCTGCCCGTTCATAGAAAATGAACGAGAGTTCCCATAGTCATTCTGATAGGTATCGTATGTCCCGTTTACTAAAGGGAATATAGCAGATTTAAACCAATTTGGAGGCTTTATGGATGATTGAGGAGGTACCCACAGTTTCTGTCCGGGTTGAAGAAAATCGGTTTTCAAACCGTTCGCTTTTTTGATTTCTTTAACAGAGGACTCTGTCTTTTCAGCGATTTCTGAAAGGGTGTCTCCATCTTGAACTATATAAAAAGGATCCGTAACATGAAGATGCTGACCGGGATAAATGGTTGGAACTGAAAGCTGATTCCAATTTACCAATTGATCGACCGTGATATCGAATCGTTGAGATATACTCCACAAGCTATCTGTAGATTGAACACGATAATGTCTTTCTTGGTTTGTTTTGGCTAAAAAGTAGACATCTTTAGTGGAGATTTCAGCTAATCCAGACCGGGAATTGATATGGACCGGCTGAGTTAACACCCACTTGTTCCCATTTTTATACGCTACACTGGATCCTATCGTCAAACGAATTTGACTATCCCCTCTTTTCAAATCAATGGCTTTACTGCTTTCATTCCAGGTAACTTGCGCTCCCATGGACTCAAAAATATTCCGTATGGACACCATGTCTCCTGCAGCGTTTCCTTCCGAAATGAAAGTAGATGACACCAGGATCGTGAGAAAAAGCAGCCAACAGATTTTTTTTCTTATGTCCTTTGTATACATTTTGCAAAACCCCCTCCTAGACGATCCTTTTTATTGTGCTCAGGAAGGTAGAATTTTCTGCAAAAAAAATTCCTCAGTCGCAATCCTTCTACTACATCAAATCATTCTATCATAGCCTTCCCCCCATTTTCCGCTTACTATGACATAAAGGTTTCACTTTCCAATTGACTGGTAGTGATGGAAAATAAGAGGAGGAATAGTTAGCATGGGTACCCATTTTCAAATTCATGAAACAAGAGGAAAAGATTATTTTAGGAAAGCATAGAGCTTTTCTTTAATGGCTGATGGGCAAATTTGGGAAGGTGTCTATCATCAGGATGAGACGATGGATTGGGAAGGCCATGGACCTTTGTCAAAGAAAAAGAAGGCCCTATCTAAGGAAGTCCACCGCCTCATGAGGTTTCATATATTTAGATAGACATACGTGTTGTAATGGAGGGAAAGTCAATGGAGCTCATGAAGATCAAGAATTGCTTGGAAGAACACTCTCTGTTTCAAGTTTTGCTTGAAAAAGAAAAAGAATTACTGCTTACCCATGGAGCTCTTCAACATATTCTAAAAAATCATTATATTATTCATGAAAAGCAGGACAATGATGAAATTTATCTGCTCATCGAAGGCCTAGCGAAGAACACGTTTATCAAGGATGACGGGGAAGAAATGGCGGTCCTCTTTTATCATCCCGGTGATTTAATTGGGATTATTTCAGCGATTACCCATCGTAAAACCCAATTCTCTGTACAGGCAACATCAGATGTTTTACTTCTGAAAATTCCTCATGAAGTATTTTCACAAATACTTAAGGAAAATCTGATTTTTTCGGAAAAAATGATTCGCAAGGTAAGTCAACGATTGGACAACCTTTACAAAAAGATGCATGAGGATTATTCTTTCCATTCTCACGGTCTAGACCCCTATCCATATCGAAAAAAAATTGGAGAGATAATGACTTCCCCTGCTGTTTCAGCATCCCCTGATGAGTTTATATTTGATGTCATGGAAAAAATGGATGCAACGCAAATATCATCTCTCGTGATCGTCAACGATCAGCTTATCCCCCTCGGTATGGTCACTCAAAAGGATGTTATACATGCTATTGTGACAAGACCAGCAGATTTTCTTCATATAACGGCCAGTGAATTGATTTCGAGCCCTTTATTTACCCTACATCCTGATGCTTACTTTTATGAAGCTTTATTGCTCGTGGTCAAGCATGGTGTCAAACACATTCCTATTATAAGCTTTAACGGCACCTTGGAGGGAATTATAACCATGAGTAATCTAACCCAAGCCAGGGGAAATGCGGTTCTTTCTGTCGTCGATAAAGTGGAATCTCAATCGACTATTCAAGGGTTAGTAGCGGCGAAAAAAGAAATCCAATTAATCCTTGAATCGATGATGAAAGAAAAAGCATCTGCCCATGAAATGTGTAATATCATTACGGAACTGAATGATCGCTTGCTGCGACGAATTATTGGATTATGTGAGCAGCAATTAATGAAGGAAGGTCAGGGGCTTCCGCCCGTCGAGTATTGCTGGTTAACCATGGGAAGTGAAGGACGAAGAGAACAAACCTTAAGTACAGATCAAGATAACGCCATTATTTATCAGGATGTGGATGAACACGAACAAGGGAACGTCATCACTTATTTCTCACAATTAGCTGAAAAGGTGGTTTCTGCTTTAGAACAATGCGGATTTCCTCGCTGTACAGGAAATGTGATGGCAACGAATCCCCGCTGGTGCCATAGCCTGAGTGAATGGAAACAGGAAATTGACCAGTGGCTGATAAAGCTAGAAGGTCAAGAACTTCGTAATTTTACCATTTTCTTAGATTTTCGTGGTGCCTATGGACAACTCTCTTTTGCAGAAGACATTCGGCAATATTTAATTGCTAGTCGAAACCACTATCTCATCCATCGATTGGCCGAAGATGATTTGGAATTCCATGTCCCACTTGGAGCATTTGGCAGAATCATCACGAAAAAATCGAACGATCTTCCGGATGCCCTAAATTTAAAGAATTGCGCTGTTATGCATATTGTGAACGCGATACGAATTCTATCTCTACATGCTGGGATTTCTGCTGTATCCACTATGGATCGCTTGAAGGAACTTCAAGTGAAGAATATCTTTACCCAGGAAGAAGTGGAGGAAATCGAGGATTCATTCAACATTCTGATGGTATTTCGGATCAAAGAAAATTTGAAGCAAATTCATGCTGAAAAGCCTGTTACTAATTTTATTTCAATTGGCTTGCTAGATAAGAGTGATTACATTAAATTGAAAAAGGCACTCTCTACAGCCAAATGGATTCAGCAGATGATTGCTCGACGGTTTCATGTTGGAGGGGCGAGATTATGATAACAGGATTTAAGAAATGGATAAGCCATATATTATTTGAGAAGAAAACTAAAATTACGTACACTTCAGAATTACTCGACTCTATATCCCAGCAATTACAACTGTTGAATAACCAAAAACCTGATCCGCAGATGCCATTAAAACAGGCTGCATTTATCGTTTTTGATACGGAAACTACCGGGTTTTATCCTTATGCAGGTGACGAACTGATCTCGATTGGTGCTGTCATGATACGTAATGGAGCTGTCGAGGATACACATACCTTTCATGAGTGGATCAACCCCTACCGGTCCATTCCGCCTGAAGTGAAATCGCTTACAGGAGTGTTGGAGGAGAATCTGATTGATGCTCCTCCAGCTCTTGTCGTCATTCACCAATTTTTGCAATTTATCGGTTCTCATTATTTAGTTGCCCACTGCGCTGATTTTGATCTTCATTTTATTAACACTCAACTGAAAAAATATTGTAAAAAGAAATTAAGGAATCCTATCATTGATACGATGATGCTTTCCTATCATTTAAATCCGGTTAATAAGCTGCATAATTTGGACTATTTGCTCAAAATGTATGAGATCTCCATTCACGAACGTCATCATGCCTTGGAGGACGCAAGGATGACCGCACACCTTTTCCTTAAATTTTTAGACCAATTAGAACAACGTGGAATAACAACGATACGAGGATTGGATAATTATGTTAAATCCATGCATCTTCTTCATCAGTCACATTCATTATAACAACCCTTGCAAAAGGTTAAGGTCTGCGGATTCAATTCACAGACCTTAACTTTGTACTACTTTTTTACTCTTTCTCTTCTTTTTGCTCTTGTTCCTGCTGAGATAACTCCATCAGCTTTTTCATCAAAATATGCTGGGGCATATGCATGAGTTGTTCTAGAGGAATATTCATTTTCTCAGCAAGCTTAACTGCAGTTTCTGCAGATATCGGAAGTGGTTTCATTGAGGTCTCCTTTCGTACTTTAGATAGATTGGATCTTAATTAAGTAAAGCTACCAAAAGATAGCTTTATTTCGTATTAGAGTTTACTTTGTAACACCTCATGAAGCGTTGATTTGGTTATCTTCCAATGTGATGCGTTCCAAATCGTATTCTTCTCCTTGATAAGAATGGCTTGTGGGGATTCATGCTTCACTTCTAGATCAGATGCAATCTGATTGGACACAGGTCTTGATTCAATCACCTTAACCAATATGTACGATACCCCATCATTTTCGACCTCTTTAAGGAAATGCTCGTATTCACCAAAGGCGGCAGCGCTTACGGGACATGTTGTACTATGTTTCAATACGAGAATGGGCTTGACTTGGGAATCCTCCAACACTTGATTCCACTCATCGGTCGTTTGAATTTCTTTCCATTGTGGCATGATGTGACCCTCCTCCATTATCTTGTTCCTCAAAAAATTATATCAAATAAATCCAAAAAGGCAAGAAATGGTATACACAAGCATCCTTTTGTCCATAATAATATAGGTTCATACTATGACAGATGCGAGGTGTTAAAATGCTAGAAGAGCTTCCACAGCCTAGGAATCGCTTTGTAGTCGTCCCCTCTCCCCATCATTTGCAAGAGTTCTTGATATACGATTCTTTACTCGAACAGCCCATCGGTTCGTCTCTTCCCTCTTTTCAATCGGGGTTAGAGATGGTATCCCATTTAAATCGGATCACGCCCCATTTCTTTCATTCGTAAAAAAAGCTTCTATTAATGCACATTCAGAGGGGGAGTCAAGTTTTTCTTTAGCGGAAGAAAGCGCCACTGCTAAGAAAAGCGGTGGCGCATCCAAGTGGATTAAAAAGCAAGACTTCCTAAAGCAATACCGGCCAAAAAAGATAATGGAAGAGCTAGTCTGCGGAAACGTCGTCTACGAGGATAAGGATAAGGATAATAAGGATCGATGGGATACGGATAATAGGAGGGATAGCCATATCCGGGGTAGAGATATTCTGGATAGTACTGACGATCTCCATCTCTCATTCCTGCCCCGTTAGGAATAGCTAAATAGACACTATCCCTATCTACATTTTCAATATAACCCTGATACCTTCGACCATCCTTCGTCGTGAGATGAACATAGCGGTATATATATTGTCGGCAAAGCGAAAAGGCTTGATGCTTGCGCATGGTATTCACCCTTTCAATCAGTATATACCTTATCCTATTCAAGATTTGACTATGTGGACTAGGCTATAGAATAGAAGATTAGGATATTGGATGATTGACTAGTAAAAAATAAAAGAAAGCCCCTGTATTTAGACAGGAGCTTTCTTCGTTTCAACAGCAGAGACATATTCCATTACTTGTTGTACCGCATCTTTTCCCTGTTGAATACAATCGGGGATCCCTACTCCTTGATATCCAGCCCCCGCTAAAAACACGCCAGGGCGAAATGCTGCCAGATCCTGTCGAATTTGTTTTAATCTTTGTAGATGCCCTACCTGATATTGAGGCATCGAATTTTCCCATCGGGTGATCCGGTAAAAGATAGGGTTGGCGGTAACCCCCATAATTTCCTTGATTTCCTTTTGGACCATAGCAACCATCTCACCATCCGATAAATTGACCTTACTCTGGTCCTTGGAATGTCCTACATAACAGCGTAAAAGGACTTTATCGCTTGGGGATGAGTGGGTCCATTTGGAAGAGGTCCACGTACAGGCTGTCATACTTCTTCCCTCATTTCGAGGAATAACAAATCCGGATGCATCCAAAGGATAATCCAAATCGGCACGATTGAAAGCGAGGACTACATTTGCGACGGAAACGTAAGTGGTATTCGCTAGAAGCTGAGAGCTCTCCATATCGCGCAATAGGCTCTTGGTAACATAGGCAGGTGTAGCAAGAATGATGGAATCTGCCTTTACTTCCCTTTGATCCGCCATGATGACCCGATATTGCTTCTCATCACGAATAATCTGATTAACGGATAGTTTAGTATGAATATGGACACCATCCAGTGCTGTAATCAATTTGTTGACTAAGGTTCCAAGCCCGTTTTTATAATTCAAAAACATACTTTGCTTGGCGACAGCGGGTAAGTTTAAAGCCGGGGTTTGCGCTCCTACACCTGCTTTTCTGCTCATAAGCATCCCTTTAATGATGCTTCCATATTTAGTTTCTATAGCTTTAAATTGAGGAAAAGTAGCATCAAGGCTTAAGACCTGCGTATCGCCGGCGTAGATACCGGATAGTAAAGGCTCGGCAATATTTTCAGCAACCTCTTTGCCCAATCTTCGCTGTAAGAATGCCCCTAAAGCTTCATCCCCTTCCTCTTTACGGGAAGGAATCAACAAATCTAAAGCAGCTCTTAATTTTCCCATGGGAGAAATAAGCCCCGTTTTGACAAACGGTCCCATCTGGGTAGGGATGCCCAAGATTAAACCGGGGGGCATAAGATGCAGGCGATTGCGATAAAAGATATAATTTTTCCTTGCCTTGGGATTCGTTCCTACTAATTGATCCACTAAACCGAGTTCGAGGGTCAAATCAATAATGGCTTGTTTACGAGCCAAAAAGGAATCCGGTCCCTTTTCGATGACAAACCCGTCTACAAGCTCCGTTTGAATTTTACCTCCTAACCGTTCGGATCCTTCAATTAGGGAGATGGTGTAGGGAAGCCCTTGCTCCCGGACACTCTTTTGCATGTAATAGGCAGCAGTCAACCCTGTGATTCCACCGCCTACGATCAAAATATGTTTAGTATCATCCATGGTATCTATCCTTTAATCCTAATGTTCATTCACTTTTCTTAAAACGACATCAGCTAATGCTTCAATGAATAAAGGATCATCATTGAGAGAAGCCGTACGCTCCAAATGAATGTCAAGTTCTTGGGCGAGCTTCTGGCATTCTATATCAATATCATACAATACTTCTAAATGGTCGCTTACAAAGCCGATCGGACAGATCAAGAGTTGTTTGACTCCTTCTGCCTTCAGCATAGTCATTTTCTCCAGAATATCAGGACCTAACCAAGGAACATTGGTTTGCCCTGCACTTTGCCAGCCATTGTCCCAGTGGGATATTCCGACGCGGGTAGCTATCGCTTCTGCAGTTTCACGTAACTGTCGCGGATAAGGATCGTTCATCTCCACAATCTTTTCAGGTAAGCTATGTGCAGTAAATAAAACCATGGTCTCCTTCCGCTCAGCTTTCGGGAAACGAGCAAGAGCCGCTTCGACTCGCAATACAAGAGCATCAACAAACAGGGACTCTAAGTGATAGCTATCGACACAAGAAATTTCCAATCCATGTGCTTGGGCAGCTTCCCTTGCTGTTTTATTGTAAGCCCCTATGCTCATAATAGAATAATGGGGAGCTAATACAATTCCAATCACCTGATGAATGCCGTCTTTGGCCATTTGCTCCACCGTTTCTTCAATGAATGGGTGAGCGTGTTTCATGCCTACGTATACTTGGAAGGAGCAGGTGCTCTCATTCAGCTTTCTTTCTAAGCCTTCCACCTGACTCTTGGTGATCGCATTAAGCGGTGATACACCACCAATAGCCTCATAACGGTCAATTAGTTCTTGGAGTTTTTCAGGTGTTGGCGGGTTTCCTCTGCGGATATGAGTATAATATTCCTCAACTTCATTGAGGCTTGAAGGGGTCCCATAGGCCATAACAAGCAAACCTATTTTCTGCTTATCCATACGCTATAGGGCCTCCTTATTTATTTTTTAATACAGATGCGCTATATTCATGAATAAAATCAGTTAATCGCTTTAACATATCTCCAGGAACTTCCGGGAAAATACCATGCCCTAAATTAAATACAAATCCAGGCTTCTGAATCCCTTGGTCGATAATCTCTTTTGCTTTGCTTTCAAGAACAGACCATGGAGCTAATAGTAAAGTGGGGTCCAGGTTTCCTTGGACGGCATAGCGTTCGCCAATTCTTTCGCGTCCTTCTGGAATCGATACACGCCAATCCAAACCAATGACATCCGTATCTAAGTCATTCCAATAGGGAAGTAATTCACCAGACCCGACACCAAAATAAATTTTAGGTGCATCAATCTCTTTTAATTCTTGGAAAATTCGTTTCATGGTTGGGTAGACGTATTGGACATAATCCGCCGGCGCCAATGCACCGATCCAACTGTCAAAAATTTGTACGGCCTTCGCCCCTGCTGCTACCTGTGCTTTCAAATAAGTAACAATCATGTCCCCTAGCTTTTCCATTAGGTTATGCCATACATCAGGGTGGCTATACATAAGCTGCTTAGTACGTATGTAATTTCGGGAAGGTCCGCCCTCGACCATATAGCTAGCCAAGGTGAAAGGCGCTCCGGTAAAACCGATAAGAGGAACTTTTAGCTCTCTTGCTAAAATGCGAATGGTGTCCAAAACATATGGAAGATCTTCTTCCGGCTGTATGGGACGCAAGCTATTTATATCATCAATCGTGCGATAGGGAGTTTCTAATACTGGACCTCTTTTTTCGATAATATCGAATTTGACTCCCATAGGTCCAAGTGGAACCATAATATCAGAAAAAAGAATAGCTGCATCCACGCCTAATTGCTGTACAGGAAGCGTAGTAACCTCAGCACAAAGTTCTGGGATTTGACAAATCTCAAGTAATGTATATTTTTTGCGAATTTCACGATATTCAGGTTGATAACGACCAGCTTGACGCATATACCATACCGGTACATGATCCACTTCTTGCTTTAGACAGGCTTTAACAAATGTGTCATTAAAATTCATTGCAAAATCCTCTTTTCTGTCATTTTCAATATACCATTTTCCATTATGACGTTATTAGAAGGATTTAACAAGCTAGTACAAATTCGGTTATGTGACATTTTTTCAACATTAGTGAAAAGGTGGCCTTAGTGGCCACCTCTAACTCTATTCGTAATTTCCTGTTCGAGTATCGTATGGACCCGGATTCGGTACAACAGGTGCATTAATCACTTGAGGTGTGGCTGTTTCATGGGTTTCATGCAAATGGGTTGCCCCTGCTGCATGTGTGCCAAGATCCCTTAATTCAGCCTCTAAGTTGGTTGCTTTTTTCTTAGCCACGATAAATCCTCCTTCTTCCTTTTTTTCTAGAAAATCCCCCAAATATTCAATATCAGGACAAGCTGGCTGTTAGCAGGATACGCCCCTCATGGGACATCCCCATGTATTACTCCTGTTGCTCCATCGAAGGAGTTATGTATAGTTTGTGTGTTTCCTGCCTATTTATGTATGTTATTGTTTGTCTATATCCACTGATGGGACAGGAAGGCCAGCATAACACCCAAACATACACTTCCTAGCATGTAAACGAAAGAAAGAACCCACTTCCCCTTTTGAATCAATTGGTGCCCCTCGACCATAAAAGTAGAAAAAGTAGTAAGAGCTCCCATCCCACCTACACCGAGAAATAATTGAAGTGATGGAAGGTCCAACAGAATGACCCAACCTAACAAAAAGGAGCCCAACATATTCACAATAAAAGTAGGGAGAGGAAAGGTATGATGCCAACGGTCTGCTAATAATTTAGCCACGCTGAAGCGAACCAGCGCTCCTAGCATCCCGCCCAATCCAATCAATAGCCATTCGGTCATGATTGATTCTCCCTTTCATTTCCTTGCTGATTTCTTTTAGTAGCCATCAGCAAGCCAAAATGCACAAAAATAAAGCCTCCTAATACACTTAGCAACAAATAGCTAGCCATCACTTCCCATTGGTTATGTTGAAGTAATTGCAGGGATTCAACACTAAGCGTGGAAAAGGTCGTGAAAGACCCAATGAATCCGGTTGTGATTCCCGTTCGAATGTAAAGCGGCCACCTTTTTTGAAAAGATGGAAGATGGATCAGGTAGCTTAAGAAGAAACAACCAATAAGGTTAATGATAAAGGTTCCGATAGGAAATAGGGTTCCTTCCCCTGGAAGCAACTGACTGCTGAAAGCGCGAGCAAGCGCACCTAAAAAGCCGCCGAAAGCAACAGACAAGTAGAGTCTCATTGGAATATACCTCGTTAAAAATAGGAAATCTTATATGCTCTCTCCCCCCTGCCAATCTTTAATTATATCGTGTATAATACAGGGAATGGAGGGAGATAGAGATGAAATTTAACTTTATATATGATCCGCGAATAGAACTAGATATGCCGGTCATCCACATCCCCATGGAAAATTGGGAGGCTGCAGAGATCGCAGATTTCTACGATAAAACACAGGCCATCACGTCAAAAATCCCGGCAAAAATTCTTGAATTTGATAAGATATACATGAAAAAGTATGAAGAGCTTCAGTCACGTCCTGAAGACTTCTTTGAAATTATGGAAGCCTTGAATGACCTCTCGGGAAAAATCAGCGAACTAAACGTTCTCTATTTAAGAATAGAGGGAAGTTTCTTACATGGTGATAGTCATTGTTAAACTCTGTTAAAATAACAGAAGAATCTCCGCTTATTCCTGTGATCTCCACGGTTTCGACCGAAATGATCTGTGATAAGCGGATTTTTTTCCTTTTATAATTATTTTTTGAGGTTCTTTTTTGAAATAACAGGAGAACATCCTTTTGAAGGAAATCCGGTTCATCCTCTTACTGTTTTTGGCAAATAAAAATCATTCGGGGTGAAGTATGAGTCTGATAGTCGCTTGCATCATAATTACCGAACTGATGAATCACCTTGAAATCATTTCTTTCTAGCATCTGGGTAAGATCTTCTTGGTTATAGAGCTTGACTCTTTCTTCGTAATGCCTCTGACTTTCCCCTGGTTCTTGGATCACAATTCTTTTCTTTACATAGCTTTCATTGATGGTTCGGTATTGAAGGATTTCCATGCCGTCTAATTTCGTCTCCGTAAATGGCTCTATATTCTCTTTTACATACAGGGGATTTAGATAATCGAAAAGAAACATTCCTTCCGGTTTTAGCGCCCTGCTTGCTTGTTGAATGACTTTTTCATTCTCTTCATCTTCCTCAAAATAGCCGAAACTAGTAAATAGGTTAACAACAAGATCCATTTCGTTTTCGAAGGGGATCTGTCGTGCATCTGCACGCATATAAAGGACCGGAAGATTGAGCGAATTTCTTATGGCTTCCTGAAGTAAAACGGCCGACAGATCTACGCCAATGACCCGAACTCCCTGATGGGCCAGCCAACGGCTGTGCCGACCTTGCCCACAGCATAAATCCAGCACTTGCTGTCCTTTTCTCATATTTAAAAAAGGCAGCAGTTGTTCTAATTCTTGGATTGCTTTTTGCTCATCCCGGTGAGCATATATTTTTAAGTAATCCTCTTGGAATGATCTTTCAAACCACTCTGTCATGTTTCATTCACCTGCCTTATCTGTATCCTAGCAAATTATGATCTATTTAAACAAGCCAGGTTTTGCAAAGCCAAATTGATAGTCGGGTATTTAAAACGATATCCTGTCTCTATAGCCCGCTTAGGGATCACCTTCTGACCTTTTAACAGCAAATCGGACATCTCCCCGAATAAGAGCCTTAAAGCCCATCCGGGAACCGGTAACCAATGTGGCCGTCCCATGATTCGTCCTATGCTTCGCCCTAAATCATTCATGTTAATGGGGGCAGGGGATGTCAGATTCACCACGCCTGTGATCTCTGCATTCTTTAGGCAATGCAGCAGTAAACCGATGACATCCTCTACATGTATCCAAGACACCGGTTGGCTTCCCTGCCCAATACAGCCTCCGATAAACGCTTGATAAGGGGCTAGCATCTTCGGCAAGGCTCCTCCATGGCAGCCTAACACCACTCCAAACCTTGCAACAATACATCTCACCTGCGATTTCTCGACCTGAATGGCCTCCTGTTCCCAGGCTTCAACAACAGAAGCCAAAAAATCGGCAGGCCTGTTCAATGGCCGGTCATCTTCCGTCCATACCTTCGTTTCATCGTGACCGTAATATCCGATAGCCGAACCATTTATTAGCGTTTGAGTTTGGATTTGTCCATTTTCAATGGCGGAAGCTAGCTGACGGGTAGTTTCAATTCTGCTCTTAAAGATTTTCTTTTTAGCTTGATCGGTCCAACGTTGATTAATCGTTTCTCCCGCTAAATTGATAACGGCATCTACACTATGCGTGATCTTTTCGGTTAGAGGCCATTCAACGATGCTAACACCATGGGGAACAGGGGATGGCCTCCGGTTGCTTCGAGTAAATAATACGACACGATGCCCATCTTGGAGCAAATGTTCAACTAATGCCGAACCAATAAAGCCTGTTCCACCTAAAATTGCAATGGTCATAGCTGCCTCCTCTGTACTTATCAATTAGAAGAATAAGGTAAATGATTCTTTTATTATACAGTACTCATAAAGAAAGCCAATCATGGAATAGGTTAGAATGGACAATACTATTTTGGGAAAAGACTTACTGGTGGGAGGAAAATGAATGGAAGAACAACATTCCCTTTTTTCATTAATGATTGTCGTGGCTTTATCCTTTATCATACCGATTCTCCTGGATCGACTGCGTTGGCGTTTTCTCCCTGTTGTCGTTGTAGAAATTCTAGCAGGGATTGTTTTAGGGGAAAGTGGTTTGGGATGGATACACGATGATGAATGGTTAACCCTCCTCTCCTCTCTTGGCCTAATTTATCTGATGTTTTTAAGTGGGGTGGAAATTGATTTTGATTCCTTCCGAGTAAAAGGAAACTCGAAACAAGCGAATCCGCTTGCGGTCTCCTCGCTTGCCTTTCTCTTGATCCTAGCGATTTCTGCAGGGTTCGGATTTGCCTTTCAATGGAGCGGGATGGTCGATGATGGCATGTTTATGACTCTTATAATTTCCACCATTTCATTGAGTATTGTCGTCCCCATTTTAAAGGATAAAGGAATTATGAATACCCCTTATGGCCAATCAATATTGCTAACTGCAGTCATATCTGATTTTGCCACGATGATTCTGTTGTCTATTTATGTTGCCTTACAGGCAGATAATATCACAAAGCCTTTTTTATTATTAATCCTCTTTGTGGTTGTTTTCTTTTTTTATCGGTTAATGCTTCGCTTTCAAAAAGGGAAGGTCATTGAACGAATTTCGCGAGAAACAATTCAGCTTGGAACACGTGGTGTATTTGCCTTAATCTTGTTTTTTGTTGTTTTATCAGAAAAAGTGGGGGCCGAAAGTATTCTCGGAGCTTTTCTCGCTGGAGTGTTGATCTCCTTGCTTTCCCCGAAGAAGGAGTTTACACATCAATTGACTTCATTCGGATTTGGATTCCTGATCCCTATTTTCTTTTTTATGGTCGGGGCTACTCTTGATCTTCGGACCTTGTTTAGCGATATCAATGCCCTTATAATCATTCCATTCATTCTGATCAGCTTTTATGTTTCAAAATTTGTTGCCGTTGTTTTTTGGAAAAATTGGTTTACATGGAAGGAAACCTTAGGAGCAGGTGTTCTTCTTCCCTCTACGCTTAGCTTGGTAATCGCCGCTACGACTATTGGGATTGATCTGGAAATCATTACGCCTACAACACAAGCGGCGCTCATCCTAAGTGCGGTCATTTCGGCAATTATATCCCCCATTCTCTTCCAAAAAACAGTTCCTGACCATGCAGCAGATGTAAAAAAACGGATTTCATTAATTGGGGCGAACACCATTAATCTAGCCCTTGCAAAACAGCTTGATCAAGATGGTTATGAGGTCACGATCTTCACCTCAGATAAGACTCTATTAAAACAAGACAGAAATTATTCCTTTAAAACTGTTGTCTTGCCAAGGTTCGAGGCTGATCAACTACAGGACCACCAGGTTTTAGAAAGCCAATATGTTGTGGCATTAACCAGTGACGAGTTGCTAAATATTCACTTGGCCAATTGGGCTAAAGAAAACGGGGTAGAGAATGTTATCTGCCGGATCGATTCAGAGGAACAACCCGTTGACTTGATAGTAGGGGTTGAAGCGTTTTCCACTTTTTCTGCGAACCGTATCTTATTGCAGGCTCTGATTGAATATCCCTCTCTCTTTCGGTTTCTTCAGGCTGATCAAGCTATGCAAGAAGTTATTGTTGATAATGAACGGCTTCACAATCGTCTCATCAAGGATTTACCCTTCCTTGAAGACGCACTGGTGATCCGTGTTTTCCGTGAAAATGACGTGATCATCCCCCACGGGGATACCCAGATTAAACTAGGAGATATTTTGTTGATTAGTGCAAATCATGAGCTAATTCATGCCATTCGGAAACAATGTAATTAGAGAATATCCCTTTCCTGGAAAAAAGAGCAAAGAGGCTGACCCTTTTGAGTCAGCCTCTTATTAATCCAATTAACCAATGACCAGATTGACCAAACGGCCAGGCACAATAATGCTTTTACGAATCTGCTTGCCTGCCAGAGCTTCTTGTACGGTTTCCAGAGCCAAAGCCTTCTCTTTCATTCCCTCTTGATCCAAATCCGCAGGAATGACCAATCGATCTTTGATCTTTCCATTGATTTGGACGACAATTTCCACTTCATTTTCGATGGTTAATTCATCTTCATACTGTGGCCAAGGCTGATAAGCCAGTGTCCCTTCGTAACCTAAACGACTCCATAGCTCTTCCGCTAGATGAGGAGCAAGCGGAGACAGCATTTGTACGAACGATTCCATCGCTTTCTTAGGGAGTACTTGTTCTTTGTTCGCCTCATTCATCAGAATCATAAGCTGGCTTATAGCCGTGTTGAAGCGCAGTTCTTCAAAATCCCGTGTGACCGTCTTTATGGTTTTATGAAAGGTGCGATTAAAGGATTCTGAACCTTTTACATTGGCAATTTTAGAGTTAAGCTCTCCGTTGTCTTGAATGAATAAACGCCAGACTCGACTGAGGAATCGGTGTGATCCTTCTACCCCATTCACATTCCAAGGTTTAGAGGATTCTAGTGGACCCATAAACATTTCATAAATGCGGAGGGTATCTGCTCCGAATTCTTCCACAATATCATCTGGATTGACGACATTTCCGCGGGATTTACTCATCTTTTCATTGTTTTCTCCAAGGATCATGCCTTGGTTTACTAACTTATAAAAAGGTTCCTTCGTCTCGACTACCCCTAAATCATAGAGCACCTTATGCCAGAAACGAGCATAGAGCAAATGCAGAACCGCGTGCTCTGCTCCCCCGATGTACAGATCCACAGGCAGCCAGAACCGTTGCTTTTCTTTTGAACAAAGCTCTTCATGATTGTGTGGATCAATATAACGCAAGTAATACCAGCAGCTGCCTGCCCATTGCGGCATCGTATTGGTCTCTCTCTTCGCTTTCACTCCGGTTTCTGGATCGATCGTATTCACCCAATCCTCGATATTAGCTAAAGGAGATTCCCCTGTGCCTGATGGACGAATCGCATCAGTTTCCGGGAGGACAAGCGGAAGCTGATCTTCTGGAACGGGCTTCATCGTACCATCCTCTAGATGCAGGATGGGGATCGGCTCTCCCCAATAACGCTGTCTGCTAAATAACCAATCCCGTAAACGATAGGTAATTTTCTTGCTTCCTTTCCCTTTTTCCTCTAACCACGCGATCATAGCTGAAATGGCTTCCTTGTTGTTTAAACCGTTTAGGAAGTCAGAGTTGGTATGTGGACCATCTCCCGTAAAGGCTTCTTCTTCCACATTTCCGCCTGAGACCACCTCGATAATCGAAAGATCAAATTTTTTGGCAAATTCAAAGTCTCTTTGATCATGCCCCGGTACCGCCATGATCGCCCCAGTTCCATAGCTTGCCAGCACATAATCAGCCACCCAAATCGGGGTCTTTGCACCATTTACAGGATTAATGGCGTAGGCACCAGTAAAGACGCCTGACTTATCCTTAGCTAAATCGGTTCTTTCCAAATCACTCTTACGGGCTGCCGCATCAACATAAGCTTCAACAGCTTCTTTTTGGTCAGCTGTTGTAATTTGCTGAACGAGTTTGTGCTCTGGCGCGATAACGCAATAAGTTGCACCAAATAAGGTATCGGGGCGAGTTGTAAACACACGAAGAGGTTCATGGCCTTCAATAGGGAACTCAAGTTCGGCCCCTTCTGATTTACCGATCCAGTTGCGCTGCATATCTTTAATGCTTTCTGACCAGTCCAGTTCTTCTAAATCCTCTAATAAACGGTCGGCATAGGCGGTGATTTTCAATACCCATTGTCTCATCGGCTTGCGGATGACAGGGTGCCCTCCACGTTCACTCTTCCCATCAATGACCTCTTCATTCGCTAAAACGGTACCGAGAGCTGGGCACCAGTTGACAGGAATTTCATCGACGTAGGCCAATCCCATTTTATACAGCTGCAAAAAGATCCATTGGGTCCATTTGTAATAGGCGGGATCGGTCGTTGAAATTTCCCGGTCCCAATCGTAAGAAAATCCTAGTGACTTGATTTGTCTGCGGAAATTGTCTATGTTTTTGATCGTAATATCGCGTGGATGCTCCCCTGTATCTAAAGCATGCTGTTCAGCCGGAAGGCCAAAGGCATCCCAACCCATTGGGTGAAGAACTTGATATCCGCGCATACGCTTAAACCGGGAAATAATATCGGTGGCTGTATAACCTTCTGGATGTCCCACATGCAACCCCGCTCCGGATGGATAAGGAAACATATCAAGGGCATAAAACTTAGGTTTTTCAGGGGCTTCTACAAGTTTAAAAGTTTTGTTTTCTTCCCAATACTTCTGCCATTTCTGTTCAATTTGGCGATGATTGTATAGGCTCATCATAGTACCTCCATATGTATCGTTAATAAAAAAATAAAAGCCGCCCATCCATAGCATAACGCTAGGGACGAGAGGCTTGTGTTCAGCTCCCGCGGTACCACCCTAATTAGTACAACGTACTCACTTTCAATCCTTAACGCGGAATACGGCAGAATTTACTATATTCAATCCTGCAGCTCTGAGGTGAGTTCCATGCCATCTGTGTTGACTCGCACCAACCGCCAACTCTCTGTCACATCTGGTATATGTACTATTCCTCTTCATAGCTGTCATTCACATATTTGTATATAAAAACTAATAGCTATATTTTATTCATTTTCTTATAAATATGTCAATATAGTTTATCGACGATAATTATAATTTTAGACAAATAGCGCCGTTTTTAAACCTGAACGAGACATACTAAGGATTAGAAAGGAGGAATGTATTCATGTTTATGCCTGATATCCAAGCAGGAGAAGTAGAAGTAACGAAAATAGAGGACGCTAGACTCAACAAGGAAGAGATGGAAAGTTCGAATCAGATGAAAGGCTTTATGTTTGTCGATGAACTTGGCGAGTCTCATGAGGAATCCGCTCAAACTCATTTAGGACGCTCCTAAGAAATTCAACCTTGAAATTGCATGGGCCACCCTCTTCATTTGGTGGCCTCCTCCACTTCTGACCACTTTACCTGATTCGTCAAATTTACCTACTGAATAAAAAAAATCGTCTAATCCTGCGCTTTCCCAGGAAAAGATGCAAATTCCCCATGGGCGGCCCCTTCTTCTCCCTAAGCTTTAATATGATTAGGAAATCTCTGCCCTTCTTGTTTTGGATGATTTATGATATAATTTCTTTTATCTATATCGAAGGGAGTAGATCATGCTGCATACTTATTTTTGCCTTACCTGCGGTCAGCTCAAACAAGGTGATATGCGTCGTGTTGAACTCAATGTTTGTGAAGAGTGCGCTCCCGATGATTCAGAGGAGGATACATTTAACCCCATCCTATCATGGATGGGGTAAATGGTCTAATTCCCTATTCATAAAACAGGTTCATTCATAAGAAAGTGGTGTAATGACATGTCTTCCCTATTCGGATCCTTTATTGTCATTTGGATGGTTGCCCTCATCTCCCTCATGTCCATCGGCGGATATTTTATGTTTCGTAAGTTTCTCAAGTCCATGCCCAAGCAGGACGGAAAATCAGATTTGGACTGGCAGGATTATTATATTGATCAAACTAGGGAACGTTGGACAGATGATACGATGAAGCTATTGAACGATCTTGTAGAGCCTGTGCCTGAGCTGTTTCGGGATGTTGCAAGAAGAACCATTGCAGCCAAAATAGGCAAGCTTGCTTTAGAAGAAGATGCGGTTACCATAAATCAGGACCTTGTGATCAAAGGATATATATTAGCCACGCCTGCACGAGATCATAAATGGCTCATTAAATGTTTACAAGAGAAAAAGATCGACTTCTCCCCATACCTCCATCATTTAAAGGTAAAGGTATAGAGGGCAAACAAAAGGGTGAGTACCTAATCCAAGGTGCTCACCCTTTCCTGTTTTACACTTATCGGTCAAGTATTATACGCATAGAGCTACGCCAGTAGCTTTCTTAGTCTTCGTCTCGAGAATTAAAAATCCAAAGATATTCTGCAAGTTGTAATACGGACATTAAGGCGGCAGATACATAAGTTAAAGCAGCAGCACCGAGAACACGGCTTGCTCCACGTTCTTCATTGTTGCGGATAAATCCCATTTTAATCATGATGTCTTTAGCTCGACTGCTCGCATTGAATTCCACAGGCAAGGTAATCAATTGAAACAGTACCGCAATACTAAACAAAATGATGCCAAGGAACAATAGACTTTCATACCTGAAGATAATTCCTCCGATTAGGAGAAACGGGGCAATACCGGATGAAAAGTTGACAGCCGGAAAAATCCTATGTCTGGCTACTAGCATGGGATAACTTACTTTATGCTGAATCGCATGCCCTACTTCATGACAGGCAACAGATAAAGCTGAGATGGAGTTGCCAAAGTAAACCGGGTCTGACAACCGAACAGCTTTTTTCAAGGGATCATAATGATCCGTCAAATTTCCTGGGATATGCTGAACCGGAATATGAGAGAGGCCATTGGCATCTAACATTTGTCTTGCTGCTTCCGCTCCTGTCATCCCTGAGGAAGCAGGTACTGCAGCAAATTTTTTAAAGGTCCCTTTTACTCGAAATGATGCCCACAGACTGAGTCCAAAAGCGGCTATGATGAGAAAAGTAAATGGGGTAAAACCTATCATAAATAATCTCCTCCTGCATGTTCATGAAATGATATGTGTATTGATTATTATGTGCCTGTACTTATTGATACGTATTTCTTGAGCATCAGGTTTCAAAATTTCGTAAAAACAATAATCAGGAAATTTCTGCTAGGCGAGTCACCATTTTTCAAAGCCTAAATATCATGTAATTGTGACATTAAATTATTGTCCCTGAACTTTATAATGGTCAAATGAAGGAGTGAAAGTAATGAAAGATATGTATCAACAAGATTATTTGATGGATGGGAGCCGTCAGACGACTGCATCCCCTTATGCCGGAATGTATGGGTATGGTACGCCATTTCCCCAACAAGCATACCCTCAACAAGCATACCCTCAACAATCCTATCCTCAACAAACGTATCCTCAACAAGGCTATCCTATCTTCCCGCCTCAGCCAAGTGGTGCCACCATTCCCGGAATTCCAGGAATGCCAGGTCTAACAAGTCAGATTCCAGGTATGCTTCCACTAGAGGAATCTTACATTGAAAATATTCTTCGCTTAAACAAAGGGAAATTAGGGACTTTTTATTTTACTTACGAGAACAATAAGGATTGGAATGCAAAAGTCTACAAAGGCATTGTTGAAGCAGCGGGGCGTGATCATATCATTATAAGCGATCCACAAACTGGCGTTCGTCATTTGCTGCTGATGGTGAACTTTGATTATGCCACCTTTGATGAAGAATTGAACTACGAGTATCCCTATAATGGAGCTCGCCCTCGCCCTATACCTGCAAGATAAGGATGAAAAGTCTGCTATAAACCTACACATGGATCCCCTTATGCACAACATAGGGGGATCAATCCAATTTTTCTTCTAATGTCTCCACAATTTCCCATCCTTCGGATAGTAATACTTCAAACAAAGTAAGTTTACTAGGGGTGAGGATAAATTCCATCCGCTCCACTTCTCCGTCCTCTCTGTTCAATTCCATTTTGTATTTTGCATACATATATTTTCCCCTCTTTCTCTATATTGTACCTGCATTAATGAAATCTCTTATGATGCTGCTGATAACCGTCCAACACCCATTGATGGGCTAAGGGATGATAAAGAAGTTGCAAATGATTTAAAGGTAAAACAGTCTTTCGGCAAACTTGGTGATCATCTACAACGAGGCCTTCCGTGCTTAACGCACTATCTACAAAAACGAGTCCATCACTTTCCCCATCCCATTCCGTGCAGACGCCATGGATAAAAGGTGAGTTTCCGGCAAGAATATGGACTTCAATGTCGGGGGCAATTGGGGTTTTCATAAGGCATTCCATGTAATCTCCCCCATCCTGGATAGCAGCATCGATGCCTCGAGAATGAAACAATAGATCTTGTCCTCCCTCATATATTTTTTGCGCTCCTAAATGGACGGGATATTTATCATCCCAACGATACAGTAATTGGGAAGACCCAGGAAAAGCTCCCCCCTCTTTATATATACTATATCTCATAGTGTCAAAATAATGACCTAAGTAAAACATAGAATCACAAGCTATGGGGGCACTAATCCCAAAGCTTTGCACCATCCAATTGGGAGACATATGGCGGAACGGATAATCTAGCCCCTTATTTGGTGAACCCAATAAAAAACAGCGAGTGACATCGTCATCATAGGCCGCATTCCAGAGGCTGCCCCTATTCGCTAAATAAGTCCATGCGACAATACCACCTTTACTATGAGCAATCAAATCTACAGTTTCCGATCCGCATAACTCTTTCATGCGTTGAATTCCATTTTGAAGTTGTATGGCTTGGAGCAGATTATCTCCATGGGGATGGGCAAAGGTAAGGGCAAAAACGTGACGACCGGCTAGACTCAAGGCATGTATAAGTCCCTTCTTCCTGTCTCCCCACGCTTTTCTAGCATGATGACCTGCCCCGTGAATCAACAAGATCGGAGGTTGATCAGAGACCTGCTCTAAAGGCGCTAAATAGTGAAGGAGCACGCATTCAGAGTGAGGTGCAGATGACTGAAAATAGTGAATGACATCAGCAGCCTTCCATTCCGTTTTTGAAATAAAGGGTTCAGAAAAAAAACAGTTTTGTTCCCCTATGAGTCGTTCTGTCCAGGTCCAGTGTTCCGAATCTACAAATCGATCTGTCACGAGATAGGAAGGTTTCATTTGATCTATCATTCATTCTCTCATCCTTTAAAATGCAATCTTCATTTCTCTTTATGCCCTCCTTCTCTTCCCTTCATAAGAGGAAATAAGAAAAATATGAGAGACCTGCATTTATAATTCGGGAGGAATCGTTTATACTGTTGAAATCGATAAGAAAGCTACTGGCGTAGCCTTATGCGTATAATACTTGACCGATAAGTAGAAAAAGGAGAAGATTGATAATTGTCTCTTCTCTAAAGATGAGATGGAGGATATGGAAATGAAATGGAAAACCAATGAAAATCGAGCCAAGCTGTTAATATCATGCTCAGACCGCCCAGGAATTGTTGCGGCTGTTTCACGGTTTTTGTATGAGCATCATGCTAATATTGTTCATGCTGATCAATATACAACGGACCCCGAAGGCGGTATGTTCTTCATGCGGATCGAATTTGATTTAGAGGATTTTGATACTTCTTTTCCTATTTTGGAAAAAGATTTTTCAAGCGTCGCCCATGACTTTGGCATGGATTGGAAGGTTTCCGCAGAAAAGAAGATCAAGCGCATGGCGATTTTCGTCTCCAAAGAAGATCATTGTCTCATGGAATTACTCTGGAGATGGAAGGCTGGTGAGCTTCCTGCAGAAATTTCCATGGTGATCAGCAATTATGAAGATTCTCGAGAAGTCGTGGAATCGTATGGAATTCCTTACTTTTATATTCCTGTGACTTCGGATACAAAGCCGGATGCGGAGCAGAAAGCTCTTTGCTTGATGAAGGGAAAAGTGGACTTTATCGTGTTGGCTAGATATATGCAAATTCTTACTCCAGAGTTTGTTTCCCATTATCCCAATCGGATCATTAACATCCATCATTCGTTCTTGCCAGCATTTATAGGTGCCAATCCTTATAAGCGTGCTTTTGATCGCGGGGTTAAGCTGATTGGGGCAACAGCTCACTATGTCACTACTGATTTGGATGAAGGACCAATTATTGAACAAGACATCCTCCGCGTAAACCATCGCTATACGGTGGATGAACTGAAGATTGTAGGAAGACAAGCTGAGCGTATTTCTCTTGCCCGAGCGGTCACTTGGCATATTCAGGATAAGATACTGGTTCACAAAAATAAAACCGTCCTCTTTAACTAATTCATAGAAAGTTTGTTCCTAAAATATTGCGTTCTTGCACATAAAAAACCGAGGCCAGAGACCTCGGTTTTTTATTCTTTATGCGCATTTGCCAGCCATCCAATGATTCGATGATTGATCTGTTCCTCTGAAAGATCGGGAAAAATTTGATGCTCTTCGGCCAAATCATAGAAGCGTTCCAAAGGTTCCCGTTTATCTTCCTTCTTTTTCTTCTTATCCTGTAAATCATGCCAAATCTGCTGAACACTATCCTGTGGATGCATGTCCTGCTGTTCAAAGAAATAATTGAGGCGCTCCACGTCCTCTAAAAAGCTCGAGCCAAACCGATCTTGAATCCGGTTGCTGAGCAATGCAATCTCCGCTTCATACATTGGCCTCACATTGTTCTTCTCTTTCCCGATCCACGGTGTTTCCAAAATGACAGGCTTGCCCTTAGTGGCGTCATGGTGCACAATTCTCTTTAAAACCTCATAGCCAATCAGCCCTGAGCCAAGGGGGGCATGGCGGTCCTTAGCTGCTCCGCGGAAGTTTTTGCTGTCGTTGATATGAAAGACGGCCAATCGGTCGAGTCCAATGATCCGATCAAACTCCTCCATTACCCCATCAAAATCATGGACAATATCATATCCTGCATCATGAGTGTGGCACGTATCAAAGCAAATTGACAGTTTATCATTATAGTTGACTTTATCGATAATGGCTGCCAATTCTTCAAAGGTTCTTCCGATCTCACTCCCTTTGCCAGCCATGGTCTCTAAGGCGATATGTACAGACTGGTCCTTCTGTAGGACCTCATTTAGCCCTTCTGCGATCCGCTTAATCCCATACTCCGGATCTTTTTCGGTATAGGCACCTGGATGGAGAACAATGTGCTTTACCCCAATAAATGCTGTTCTCTTGATTTCCTCCCGCAAAAAATTAACCGCCAATTCAAACGTATCTTCTTTGTAGGATGCCAAATTGATAATGTAGGGAGCATGAACCACAATCTCATGAATCTGGTGCTTCTCCATTAACTCTTTGCCTTCAGGTATATAAAGGTCTTCCATTGGTTTTCGTCTGGTATTTTGCGGTGCCCCTGTATAAATCATAAATGTGCTTGCGCCATAGGTAATAGCTTCTTCAGTTGCATTGAGTAATCCCGTCTTCGAAAATGAAACATGTGATCCGATCTTCAATATTTTACACTCCCTCTTCCCTTTATCCTATCTATTTTAACAAAGGATGTAGAATAAAGAAAACCACAAGCCCGATTCAGGACTTGTGGTAGTTTCTCTATACTTATCGGTCAAGTGTTATACGCATATGGCTTCGCTTGTAGCTTTCTTACACTTATCGGTCAAGTGTTATACGCATATAGCTTCGCATATAGCTTTCTTAAAATATCGGAAGATCACCTAGATTCATACCTTCTACATGTTGATCGGCATCATCAATAATCCAAGAACCATCTGCATACAGTTCCGTCAAGGAATCAATCTCACCATCTCGGGCAAGCTGTTCAGCCTCAGAAAAGGTGAGAACAGTATTTCGATCAGTCATGAAGTGTGAAATGTTTCCTGCAGCATCTTTTCTAACGGCAACCAATTTGAAACTCAAAGGGTTCCCTCCCTTGTTTTCCTGTTTCCGCTAGTATATCCATAATTACCCAAAAAATAACCTGAAAAGATATCAACTTTCGTTATACTGCTATGTTTGTTTTATGCGTATGGAATAGGATCCTCCACGCCAGCTTCCTGGAATCCCTTTAAACGAAGCTGACAGCTGTCACATGTACCACAGGCTTGTTCTTCCCCCCTGTAACAGGAGGTAGTCAAATGATATGGAACTCCCAATTCTAGTCCAAGTCGAATGGTCTCTGCTTTGGAAAGATGGCTTAAGGGAGCTGTAATTTGCAGACTCCCTTCCTTGACTCCCATCTTTGTCGCCAAGTTGATGGTGTGTGTCATGGAACAGATAAACTCAGGCCGGCAATCCGGGTACCCGCTATAATCAACAGCACTGACTCCGATAAATATGTTTTCCGCACCGATCACTTCGGCATAGGCCGTTGCCAAGGACAAAAAGATTAAGTTGCGGGCAGGCACATAAGTTACCGGAATATCGTCCTGATCTTCATAGTCGGGAACATCAATGGCAGGATCGGTTAAGGCACTGCCTCCTATTTCCTTTAAGAAGCCCATATCGACAATTTTGTGATCGGTAACTCCATAGAATTCCGCTACTTTCTTGGCGTGCTCTACCTCATGATAGTGTCTTTGACCATAATGAAAGGTAATGGGATAAAGTTCATAACCTTTGGCTTTGGCAATCGCCATGCAAGTCGTGCTATCCAATCCACCGCTTAATACGATTACAGCTCGTTTTTTCATGTACTACACTCCCTTTAATTCCGGATGCCAGATATATTTATGGGTCTGTAAGCTTAGCTTCGCTCTCTTAAAGGGAGATGAAAGCAGAAGCTGGACGAGATCAGCAGGTTGCATTGTTCCCCAAACAGGACTAAACAGAAGCTGACCTTGCTTATAATGCTGTTCGATTATATCACACGCTTCGAGAAACTCCTGTTGATTGCCAATCACAAACTTAATTTCATCCTGCGGTTCAAGAAACTGAAAGTTTTCAAGGACCATCTTATCCTTCTCCCCACTAGAGGCAAGCTTGTAATCCATGACAAACCGAACCTTTTTGGCCGCCTCCACATGAGCTTCTCTTAGCTGAATGAACGGCAGCAAATCAATGGCACCATTGGTTTCAATATGAATATCCTCAATTTCCTCTAACTCCGCTAAGGCCTGAATAAGGGCTAATGATTTAGGTCCATGCATCAAAGGCTCCCCGCCCGTTAAACAGATGACCGGATTGTTGTAAGTCTTAACCTTATTAACAATCTCCTCTATAGCTGCGAAGAACTCAGGTGGATGGGGGGCATAACTATACGTCGTATCACACCAAGTACAGCGCAAATTGCAATTGTAAAGCCGGATAAAGGTCGTAGGAAATCCTGTTTTTACCCCTTCTCCTTCTACCGTTTGAAAGATTTCCACCATCGGTAATGTCACAGCATGTTGTTCCATTAGGCTTCCATCCATTCCCGCTTTAAGTAAGAATAGCTAGTAGGAGTTTCATACAGCGTGATTTCTTCAATGCGAATATCATCACGACCTAGCTCCTTAATGGCTTCCTCCAACTCTTGCCATATCCAAACAATCATATTTTCGGCGGTTGTATTCATGGGCGGCAAAACTTCGTTTAAATATTGATGGTCAAGCTTGGATTCAATTCGTTCTTTAAAGATTTGTTTCATATCAGAAAAATCAACCACAATCCCTATGTTATTGACATAGCCGCTAAAATGAAGAATAGCCTTGTAGGTATGGCCATGCAGGCTTTTGCATTTACCCTCATAGGCATGAAGATGATGGGCCGCATCAAACGTGAACTCCTTGACCACGCCGACTCTTCTATTGTGGTATCTTAATTGTTCTAATGAAATGTCAAGACCCAACTTTTGAACCTTGCTCGGGATGTTATAAATAGACATATGGACCTCCTCGGAGAAAATAAAAAAAGCTTCATCGAAGCATTTCGAGGCAGCCAGACTGCTGATTATTTTCTCTCCCTAGTTTTTTTGTAAGAGTGGAGGGAATTACGAACACTCTTCCTGAACAGTATAGCAAAAATAGAAGTTGAATCATAGATAAATGTGACATCCTCACCTCATTGAAATGAGGAGCTTCCCTGTGGAAGTTCGGAGGCGACTCACTCCAAGGGAGGTGCTGTCTCTCGACAGGACCCGTTGTTCCGTTTCCGACCCCTCATCCTCATGGACGCCATAGATCATGTCACTACGATCCTCCTACCTCGGATTCTACCGGGCAGGCACGTGGTCTATAACGACATAGCGTTACTCCGCCACGCTCGTGCTTCTTGCGATGTTAACCGATGCGTTTAAATCCGCATGGCTTCGATGACCACATTTCTTACAAACAAACCGATCTCGGTGGCGATTGGCTTTTTCCCGATGACCGCAAACATGGCAAGTTTGGCTGGTATAAACCGGATCAATCATGCGAACACTTACGCCGCATCGATAGGCCCGTTGGACGATGAACGATTGGAGTTGGTAAAAAGCCCAAGAATGGATCGTCCGATCGGCTCGTTTCATACTGCGGCAGGTGTTTCGAATGTCGGTCAATTGTTCCATCTGAATGACGGGTTGTGGAAACGACAGGGCATAATCCACGATGGCCTTTGCCAGCTTTCGGTTATAGTCCGTCATCCACCGCTGTTCCTTATCCTTGATTCTCTTGATGGCTCGCAGAGCCTTTTTCTTGCCCAAGGATTGGCGGAGAGAACGGTAATGTCGGCGTTTGTACCCTACTTCTTTGCCTGAGAAAAACTGACGTTTACCAGATGTCGGTTCACTGACTACCGCAATATGCCGAACACCTACATCGACTCCAATTCGGGTTTGAGGAATGGCAGACCAATTCGTGATTTCACAAGAAACTTCCACGGGGAGGGCCACATACCAGTCTTTCCCTTTACGCAGGAGTTGGATCTGACGGGTATCCCAATTTTGGTTGTTGATCGAAAGGGGAAGGTCGTTTTTAAATCGGGAAATGGTCTTGGCTCGTCCAGCCTTATGATCGGAGATCGCCTTCTTCGCCCGACGAATGGCTTCATTTTGAATGGCGGATTTTAAGTGGTGCGGAACATGTTTAGAGGTGAGTTTTTTCCCTGCCTGTAGCTGCTTCACGCACCAATTGACACAACGGGCATACTCTTGTTGTTGTGTTTTCCATAGGTGTTGTTTTATTACCGTTGGTCGTTTGATTTTGACTAAAAAGGTCATGATCGACATCGATTCATCTCTATTCGGTTATCCATATTATACCACATTATAAGAACGCACGTTTGTTTCAGGGGAGTATTTCTACAAAAAATAAGCCGATTTATCTGCCTCTTTGAAAAGAGGGGCGTTCTCGGCAGGGTACGTAAAGACCTTCCCATAAGGAAGGTCTTAGATGATCAATAGGCTCTCTCATAAGGCGATGGTGTCACAGGTTTACCATCCAATAATATAGAGGCTTCATTCGCCCAATAAGGATTGCGCAACATGCCACGGCCTACCGCAATCAAATCGGCCTGGTCGTTTCCTAATACGGATTCTGCGAGAAAAGGATGATCTAAACGTCCGACCGCAATCACAGGAAGGCCTACTTCTTTTTTGATCCGTTCGGCAAAAGGAACCTGATAACCCGGATGAACGCCCGGACGGCCAACAGAACCGATCGGACCTTCCCCGCCTGAAGTAATATGGAAAATATCCACCCCGGCATCGCGGAATCGCTTGGCCATTTCCACGCCGTAATCTAAACCATAGCCGCCATCCACGTATTCAACAGCGGAAATCCGCATGATTAAGGGCATGTCAGGAGGCATTACTTCTTTGGCCGCCTTAATCACTTCTACACCAAATAAAAATTTTTCTTTGCCATATTTATCGGTACGGATATTCGTATAAGGCGAAGAAAATTGATGAATCAGATAGCCATGCGCTCCGTGCAGTTCAATTGTATCCACTCCAGCCTCAAGGGCACGCTGAACCCCATTTTTAAATTTTTGCACCATGTCTTTGACTTCTGTAGTGGTTAATTCACGGGGAACCTTAGATTTATCATTAAAAGCAAGCGGCGAACAGGAAATCGGCTCGGGAGCATCCTCGGCTTTTCTACCCGCATGACCTATTTGAATCGCTACCTTTGTCCCGTATTTGTGGCACTCATCGATGATTCGTCGAAATGCAGGAATATGCTGATCACTCCATATTCCTAAACAATGATCGGAGATTCGACCCCTCTCTTCTACATTAGTCATTTCTACAATAATGAGACCCGTGCCGCCGATGGCCCGACTGGTCAGATGGACGAATTGCCAGTCGGATGGCATACCATCTTGCCCCAAAGCGGAGTATTGACACATTGGTGCCATGACCACGCGGTTTTTCAGCTGTAACCCTTTCATTGAAAAGGGTTCGAAAAGTTTTGACATTTTACTATACTCCTCTCATAATTCCAATTCGTTCTATATCATATCGCAGATGATTATCAAGGTCGAGCTATCCCGACTATCAAATGTGGTAAGATGAACAGAGCTATTATATACGGAAGGAGGCTTTGTCCTGATGAAATGGCTGGCTATAGACCTGGATACTCCAGCAGTTCTTATCGACTATGAAACATTAAGTAAAAATATTGATAACATGTCTTTGTTTTCCAAACAATATGAGGTGGCCTTGCGTCCGCATATTAAGACCCACAAGATGATTGAGATCGCTCAGTGGCAAATCCGTAAAGGTGCAGTTGGGATTACGGCTGCGAAGCTTGGTGAAGCGGAAATCATGGCCCAAAAGGGAATAAACAATATTTTGATCGCCTACCCCATCGTAGGAGAAGGTAAACTGCAACGGTTGAAAAAGTTAAAGGAAACCGCTCAAATATCAACGGTAGTCGATGGGCTTGAACAGGCAGAGGCCTTGTCCCGGTTTGGTAAAGAGCATGATCTTCAATTTGATGTCCTGCTGGAAATTGACACGGGACTGAAACGATGTGGAGTTCCGCCAGGAGAAGCTGCCCTCCAACTATATAAAAGAGTGACTACTCTGCCAAGAGTCCATATCAAAGGAATCATGACCCATGCCGGACATGCCTATGGAGCAAGCTCACCAACCGAAGTAATCGAAATCGCCCAACAAGAGGGCTATTCAATGGTGGAAACAGCTGTTCTATTCCAGGAACACGGGATATCATTACAGGAAGTCAGTGTCGGAGCGACTCCTACGGTAAGAATATCCGGTACGATTCCAGGGGTTTCCGAAATCCGCCCTGGAAACTATGTATTTAACGATATGACCCAAGTTAGGCTTGGCGTGGCTTCGCACATGGATTGTGCGCTACGGGTAGCCGCAAGAATCGTTGGCCACCCTGCTGCAGATCGCTTCATTATCGATGCGGGAGCTAAATCCCTGGCATTGGACCAAGGCGCACATGGGACAGCAGGGGTCAGCGGTTATGGTTATATTGTCGGCCATCCCGAATTGACCATTACGCGTCTTTCTGAAGAGCATGGGATCGTACAAATAGCGGAATGGTCTTCACTTAAGGTAGGGGATATTATCGAGATCATTCCGAACCACAGTTGTCCGGTGGTGAATTTGACGGATGAGGTGTACTTGATTAAGGACAGCATAATCGCAGAGACTTGGAAGGTAGATGCTCGCGGGAGAACGTCATAGAGTATCTAAGAACAGCTACATAGGAGGTAATCAATGTCTGAACAAGATAAGAGAAAATGGAATCAAAAGTACTCTGCTATGATTGAGCAAGGCCAATCTCCTTCTGTCAACCCGCGGTTGATGGAATGGACCCCTTCTCTCACTGGAGGAATCTGTCTAGACCTGGCCTGTGGTCTTGGCGGGAATAGCCTTTACTTGGCTGAAAAGGGCTATCAGGTGTTGGCAGTGGATATATCTGAGATTGCTATCCATTATCTAAATCATGCAGCCAAACAACAGCAATTGGACGTTGTCGGAAAAGTCATTGATTTAGATGAGTTTAAACTACCAAATGATTGCTACGATCTCATTGTCATCACTTTTTTTCTTGATCGACGTTTGTTTACGGAAATCAAAAGAGCAGTCAAACCAGGTGGTTTGGTCTTTATGGAGACCTTTTACAATTCTCCCCTGAACACCAAGCCTTCGGTCTCCAAAGAATATAAATTAGCTTCCCAAGAGCTAATAGATCAGTTTTCAGACTGGAACTTGATTCATTTTGTTGAAGATGAAGAGCGTGGCTTGCAGTCGATTCTGGCCCATAAACCTTAAAAAGTAGAATGCCTTGCCTAATCCACTTGGATCGGGCAAGGCGGTTATAACATTTAGCTATTCACATTTTGAAATTGAACCATGAACTCTTTAAATGCCTGACACGTCTCATAAGGTACAGCATTATATGTGGAGGCTCGGCATCCTCCCACAGAGCGGTGCCCATTTACCCCGACAAAGCCGGCTTGCTTAGCTTCGGCCAGGAACTTCTTCTCCAACTCATCATCCTTTAAGCGGAAGGTAATATTCATTAAGGAACGACTATCCGCTTCGGCATGTCCTACATAGAATCCGTTGCTAGCATCAATGACATCATAGATTAAGGCTGCTTTCGCTTCGTTACGCTTGGCGATTTCTTTTAAACCTCCTAAATCCTTCACCCATTGAAGGACCTCACCTAACATATAAATGCCAAAGGTTGGCGGAGTATTATAAAGAGAATTATTTTTAGAATGCGTGCTATAACGGAGCATGGTCGGAATATTCTTCTGAGCGGTCTCCATAAAGTCTTTGCGAATAATGACCACGGTAACCCCGGATGGTCCTAAGTTCTTCTGTGCTCCTGCATAAATCATAGCAAATTTGCTGACATCAATCGGCTTGGACAGAATATCGCTGGACATGTCGGCTATTAGCGGAATATCTCCCGTATCCGGGAATTGGTTCCATTGCGTTCCAAAAATCGTGTTGTTCGAAGTGATATGAACATAAGCGTCCGTTGGCTGATATTTCAACTCGTCCAGGCTTGGGATGCGCTTATAGTTTTCTTCTTTTGTACTGCCAGCTTGGTAAGTTTCTCCAAATAGCTTGGCTTCAGATATAGCTTTCTCAGACCAAGCCCCTGTCATCACATAAGCAGCGGACTGACCCTGCTGCAGGAAATTCATAGGGATCATACTAAACTGTAAGCTAGCTCCGCCTTGAAGGAATAGAACCTCGTATCCATCAGGGATCGCCAAGAGCTCCTTTATTAGATCAATCGCTTGGTTGTGGACACTCTCATAAGCTGCGCTACGGTGACTAAGCTCCATGACAGACATTCCGGTGCCGCGGAAATCCAGTAATTCCTCCTGGGCCTTTTGTAGCACTGGTAAGGGAAGAGCAGAGGGACCAGCGTTAAAGTTGTGTGCGTGTCGTAGTTTTTCCATCTCATTCACTCCTATTTATATAATACAGAAATTTTTTATGTACTTAATCTTACCACTCCACGATAGAAATTGGAAAGGAAAAAGTACATAAAAAGAGCCGTATACTATCCAGAGTATGAGTTCCATACGACTCAATTTATTTTTTCTGCCTTTAAGCTAGGGCAAACTCCAAATCCTCCAATAAATCCTCCACATCTTCAATCCCAACCGAAATTCGCACTAATCCATCGGTTATCCCTAATTCGGCACGGCGTTCGGCTGGTATCGAGGCATGAGTCATTCTTGCCGGGACTGAAATCAAGCTTTCCACGGCCCCCAAACTTTCGGCTAAAGTAAATAGTTTAACACGCTCTAATACTTTTTCTGCCCTTTCCCCGCTTCCTACATCAAAGGAAAAGGTTCCACCAAAGCCGCGAGCCTGCTTTATGGCTAGTTCATGTCCAGAGTGATCTGCTAATCCGGGATAATATACCTTTTCGATATCTGAACGCTCTTTCAGCCAATGTGCAATTTTCAGGGCATTTTGCTCGTGTTCCTCCATCCTGACTCCAAGGGTTTTCATCCCCCTTAATAAAATCCAGGAATCCTGAGGGCCCAACACTCCACCTACAGAATTTTGCACAAAATGCAATTCTTGACCAAGTGCTTCATCTTTTACTACGACCAGGCCGGCCACGACATCACTATGACCTCCTAAATATTTGGTGGCGCTGTGGTAAACGATATCCGCTCCCAAGTCTAAAGGATTTTGCCAATACGGGGTCATGAAGGTATTATCCACCATCAGCTTTACGTTTTTTTGCTGACAGATGGCGGCAACCGCTTTGATATCGGTAACTTTCATCAGAGGATTACTGGGGGTTTCGAGCATTACCGCCTTCGTATGGTGTCCAATCGCCTGCTCCACTATAGATATGTCACTGGTATCCACGAAACTTACCGTTATGCCAAAGCGCTGAAACACCTTGCTTAATACACGATAGGTACCACCATATACATCATCTCCGCATACGATGTGGTCTCCTTGATTAAATAGCATGATGACCGTCGAAATAGCGGCCATTCCGGACGAAAAGGCAAAGCCTCTCGTGCCTCCCTCAATGTCAGCAATATACTGTTCAACCGCAAACCGAGTGGGGTTTCCTGTCCGGGAATATTCATAGCCTTTATGCTTGCCGATGGCCTCCTGTTTGTAGGTACTCACCTGATAAACGGGAACAACGACAGCGCCTGTATGGGGATCTCCGTCAATTCCTCCATGAATGAGCTTTGTTTTCATTCGCATAAGCCTATATCCCCCCCTGGTAGATTTTCTTACTTAAATATCTTTCACTACTATCCGGAAAAATGGTCATGATATGTGTACCTGGCTTCGCTTTCTTCGCCTCTTCTAGTGCGGCCCACATGGCGGCTCCTGATGAACTGCCGACAAGGAGCCCCTCTTTTATTGCTAATTCTTTTACCATCATAAAGGCATCGGTATCAAGAACCGAATAAATTTCGTTAAAATACTGGGATTCCATATAAGGTGGGAGAAACTCCATCCCGATTCCTTCTGTTTTATGCGGCCCCACTTCCCCTCCACCCAAAATTGAACCTTCCGGTTCCACAATCACGGTCTTCATTTGGGGGTTTTGTTCCTTCAGATATTTTGCACATCCCATGAAGGTACCCCCTGACCCTGCTCCTGCGATGAAAATATCGATGTTTCCATCCATTTGACTCCACATTTCAGGACCTGTTGTCCTGTAATGTGCCTGTGGATTGGCAGGATTAGCGAATTGCTGAGGGCAATAGGCTCCTAGCTCTGTTGCCAGTTCCTGGGCCTTTACAATCGCTCCTCTGATTCCCTTTTCCGTAGGGGTATTCACGATCTCAGCACCCAAGGCTCTCATCAATTCTTGCTTTTCTTGGGAAAACCTCTCAGGAACTACAAAGATGACCCGATAGCCGGTTCCGACCGCAGCTAAAGCTATCCCAATTCCCGTGTTACCTGCAGTAGGTTCGACAATCGTTCCCCCTTTATTTAGTAAACCTTTTTCTTCAGCATCACGAATTAACTCTATACCTAAACGATCCTTGATACTTCCCCCTGGGTTGTAATACTCAAGCTTAGCAAACAAACGAACGCCATCAGGTAGCGGAAACTGGGTAATCTCCACTATAGGTGTATGGCCAATAAGCGACTTCACGCCCTGATGAATTTGCATAGGAACAACCTCTTTTCATGGTGAAATTCTTCAGATGCTTTTCTTTATATTGCCAACAAAATGATTTAATATTGAAACACTTTCTAGTGCACTATGGGTATGATTATTATTTTATTTTGATTGGGCTAATTGGTGCTAAAGGAATTTGCAATGGGACAATAGTAAAAAGCTGCCTTTGGTTCTGGCAGCTTTTTATCATCCTATAATCATTCTTTCCTTCGGATATTGGTACCCGAGCGGTTTTTCATTCTTCAGGAGGAATAACACATGAACAATGCCGATTCTTCCTACGAACATCAGGAGCATGAGGATATATTTTCCTGTCGTACTTAAATCAGCAGTAATGCCCATCGACAGTCCGGTGGTTCCGAAGGCTGAGGAGACTTCAAAAAATATTTCCATCATCGAAAAGGGCTCTATGACCATCAGAATAAGTGTCGCACCAACCACTAAATGCATGGCCACAATGAACACAACAAAGGACTTAGTAACATCCTCCGGATAGAGCTGTCTTCTGAATACCTTCACCTCAGAACGCCCCCGCATATAGGCTATAGTGGCAAGGATCATGACGATAAAGGTCGTGGTACGGATTCCTCCCCCTACACTGCTTGGCGAGGCCCCAATAAACATGAGGATACATAAGAATAAGAGCGTCGATTCGGTTAGTTGGCTGATGTCCATAGTAGCCAAGCCTCCACTCCTGGTGGTCACGGAATGAAATAAAGAATAGAAAAACGAAGCATGCCATGATTGATCCGCTAGAAAATGCTTAAACTCAAACAGATAAAACATCAAGGCACCCGCTAGAATCAATCCGAAAAAAGTACAGGTGGTGAGCTTGGTGTAGAGTGAAAAATGATACCGATTCTTTAAACGACGCTGCTTAATATAATCCTTAACCTCGATGAGGACAGGAAAACCAACTGCCCCTAAGATGAGAAGAAGAATATTCACCAGTTGGATAAAATAGTCGTCTTTAAACCGCATAAAGGAGTCGCCAAAAATATCAAAGCCGGCATTCGTAAAGGCACTGATCGAGGCAAAAAAACTGTAATAAAAGGCTTCGTGCCATACAGGATAATAGCCTGCAAGGATGAAATAGCTTCCTAAAATTAAAGTGCCTGCAGCCTCAATAATTAAGGTCATTTCCAATACGGTTTGCATCAGCGCTACAAGCCCTGACAAAGTAGAGCGATTCTGATCAATGGCAATCCATTGCCGTTGAGCTAATCCTATTTTCCGGCCTAACAGAATCCAAAAAAAAGTTCCTAAGGTCATGATTCCGATTCCACCAAATTGAATAATAACCGCCAAAACTAGAATCCCCCATGAATTAAAGGTATCGGCTGTACTGACTACCGTCAGGCCTGTCACGCTGATCGCACTGACAGCGGTAAATAAAGTATCCGTGAAGGATAGCTCGACTCCTGGCTTATGGAAAAAAGGGATATATAAAAGTCCCGTTGAAATTAAAACAGAGGAAAAATAGAATAACACAATGATTTGAACTGAACTGAGTCTCCTTCTCTTGATAAGCCCCAATGCTAAAACCTCTCTTTTGCCATAAGTTGCGAATTTACCACCGATAATACATGAGAATCGAAATAAGTAGGATGCTGATAGCTAAAAGGGTGCTAAATCGTCTCAATTTTGGTAAATGCACCCTGGAATTAGGCTGCTGTTTGGTATTTTCAAGCGATAATCGAAAATACTTAGCCGTTATTCCTAGGAGTGCCCCTACAGCTAAAAAAATAAGAATCACAAACCAAAACCAGCTAGAGGTATAACTAGGTGCAAGGATCAGTCCTGTAATCAAGCTTAAAACGATGTATAGGTGACCAAGATGAAATAATCCTTTCCAAATGGATGCAGAGGCCAAGGGTCGCCCAGATTTCTCCCATTGTCTAATGCTCACCGGAAGAAACAGAAAGGGAACAAAGACAAGAATCGCGATGGCATGCACCCAATAGCTAATCGATAAAAACATGGTGTACACTCCTCTTTCTTAATGAAATACAAGATTATGCATAAAGCTTATGATAGCAGATAAAAACGAAATTCCCAAAAAGTTTCTTTTTCTAAAAGAAAGCTACTGGCTTTAGCCTCATGCGTATAAAAAAAAAAGACCTTGTCCTAAATGACAAGATCTTATTTATCCTCATATAGGCTAACTGTAAAATCACCTTTTAATTTCACTTCACCCAACTGATTATGGGCAACTATTTTACAGGTGAGCAGGCCTTCTTTTTCTTCGACTTTCTGAGCTTCGATGGAAATTACTTCTCCTGGCTGGGTTTTAGCGGAAAATCGAACGCTGAAGCTTTTTAAATTTTTTCTTGGAAACCAATGGGTGATGGCCTGTCCGGCAAATCCCATAATCAGCATTCCGTGGGCAATGACTCCGCCTAACCCGGCTTTCTCCCCAATAGGCACAACGGTGTGGATCGGGTTAAAGTCACCTGAGGCGCCAGCATAACGTACCAACTGGGTATGCGTAATCGGTTGTTTTTGTAGTTTAGGAAATTCCATTTTCTCACCTTTTCTCCATTTGCTCAATGAGCGTGGAAGTTGCTTTTAATACGACTTCATCATACTGATTGGTATACACCGTTTCCAGAACAATAAAATTCATTTTTCTTTTGGTCGATACCTCGACAACCTTTTGGCGGCATGAGATGACATCACCAGGATAAAAGTCTTTTATATACTCGTAATGTTGTTTGCCATGTAACACCTTCAGTCCATCTAATTCTAAGGTTTGAATCAAATCATCAAAGCTTGGACCGGCCCACATATCGATAACTGTGGCAAACGTTGGGGGAACTGCCAGATCAGGGTAGCCTGCTTTCCTTGCTTCCTCGACATCATGGTAGATCGGATTGCTATCCCCAATCGCATGGGCAAATTCTCTGATTTTTCCCCTTTCGATGACAAAAGAATATGGAGTAAATTCATAGCCAAGCTTGTTCTCTCTCTTTTTTTCCAAAACTCATTCCCCCCATCATGATCTTCATTTAGAAATTGTTCAATAGGTACAAAACCCATTATAATAGAAATATACACAAAAAAACTTACAAAAATTTGGGATAGAGGTAAATTTTATGAATAATCAAGATAAAACAAAGGAATGGGTTGAGTTTTTACGGATCAAAGAATGGTTTCCTGAAGCCCGTATTAAAGAAGATTATAATCGGGAGATTTTAGATATCGGAGTGGAAATTCCAAATAGTCAGCAAGTCTGGATTTTGTTAAAGGGAGAGCAGACCCAACATCACTATGAATTAATCTCCCCTGAGTGTAAATGGTTTGAAGGGTTAAGAGACCTGCAAGAGGTATGGGAAGTGTTCCATAAGTCTTGTCGAGATTCGTCACGAAATGACGAGTAAAAAGAATCGAATTTTATCACTTTTTCCTATATTATAAACTAGTATTCTTCATGTAATCCGGTAAAGGAAAGAGGCGTTAAAGTTGGTAACGGAAGTAAACCTAGAAGAAGAAATCATGAAGCTTAAAGAAATGTTAGAGCAGATTGCCCGAAACAATCAATACAATTTTCAGCACCCTGAAGTAATCGCTATAAGTCAACAGTTGGACAAGCTTATTACTCGAGTAATGAGGAATAACTGGCGAAACTGAATGTATATTCAATCAGCGCGTAATTCTACTCCCTCTGTAATAAATCCAACAGGATGAACCTACAAAATAGACAAACAGCATCATAATGATTAGAAAAGAAGCGGGATCCATTATTCTGTAGGTGTTAGACAGATCCAAAGGTGGTTTGTCTGAAGCATCTAACCAAGCCGTAAGATATAAAATTTCCGGCAACTTCATGACAATACGAATGAAAACCAGCCCAACAAGAAACATGCTAAGATAAGGATTGATTTGGTAGTAAAGGTTATCTCCTTCTATAGTAAAGTGGAGCCCGTTACACATGACATACACAAACAGGGCCCCCGCAACGCCCCCGATTCCTCCATATAGGATGGTAGCTTTCTCTAAAGGATGGATCAAGAAAAGAAGTCCCATAGCTAATCCTAAAATGAATAGCCGAATTCCTATTTTCACTGGACTAAATGGACGTTTTCCAACGATGGTTCTTATCCTGCGATAACCTCCCCAGACTAATAAAATGAGAAAAAAAGAAGTAAACAATTCGATTCCTCCATCTTTTTCGGTCTCTTAGCTGAATACAACAAGCTGGATAAATCCGTTATCCTTATATCTAGAAAAACCGGGCTTTACTATTGAACTAACGATCCCTGTTAACGGAATAAAGTCTGTTTTTTATATAATACAATTCGCCGCATTGTCTATAACTACCGCTTTTCTCAAATGGAAATCGTTTTTTGGAAGCCCATGAAAAAAAGCCACAGTCCCTTGAGGGAACGTGGCGTGGGAGTAACTTAGAAAATGGTTCCTTAGCGAAGGAATATCGGGTTTTTCGCGTTTTTTCGGCGGTAACCCTATACGCATAAGGCTGCGCCAGTTGCTTTCTTACACCATCGTCACTTTGTATTCTTCCATCCACGTATTGATCTGAGCCAAATATCCAAACCATTGCGGGACGTTCATTAACTGACCGAACCAGGGGACATGGAGTTGGGCTAAATCAGGTCGGCTAGCAAAAGAATAGATCGTTTCTTTATTCACCATATCATGAATGGGGGCACTTGGATTGGCTAAAATATCCAAAAGACAACTTTTTGTAGCAGATAGATAGGCAGGATGGTGGGTCTTGGGATAAGGACTCTTCTTTCGAGTGAGGACATCATCAGGGAGAATTCCCTTAAGCGCGCGACGCAGAATGCCTTTTTCCCGATCTCCAGCAGTTTTCATGGACCATGGAACATTCCACATGTAATCGACAAGACGATGATCGCAAAACGGAACACGGACCTCTAAACCGACCCCCATGCTCATGCGGTCTTTTCGATCCAGAAGAGTAGGCATCCAACGCGTCAGATTCAAATAAAACATTTCTCGCATTTTGCGTTCATCCTGACTCTCCCCTTCTAATATGGGAACTTCTGAAATAGCCTCCTGGTATCGCTGACTGAGATACTCATCCGACTTTAACTGAGCTACCATGTCGGATGAATAAAAGCTTTGTTTGAAATCATGATTTCGGGACCAGGGAAAACGTTGATCAGACCACAGCTCTTGACGATGAAACCAAGGATATCCTCCAAAAACTTCATCAGCGCACTCTCCGGATAAGGCAACAGTTGCTTCCTTCTTAATTTCCTTACAAAATAAATACAGAGAAGCGTCAATGTCTACCATTCCCGGTAAATCACGAAGCCGCATGGCTTCGGTTAAGGCATCCACTAATTGCGGCGTATCAATGGTAATATAGTGATGCTCGGTTCCCAAATAATCTGAAACCCGTTTAACCCAGGGAGCATCTGAATTAGGTTGATATTCATTGCTCTGAAAGTGAATGTCATTGTCTACATAATCGACAGAAAAGGAATGTAAAGGACCTAATCCCTTCTCTTTATATTCTTGAGCGGCAATAGCCGTGATGGCACTCGAATCAAGTCCTCCGGATAACAGCGTACAGACAGGTACATCCGCCACTAACTGTCTGGATACACAATCTTGAAATAAGTCGTGTATGGTTTGGATCGTGGTCTCTAAATCTTCCCGATGCGGTTTACTCGTTAGACACCAATAGGGACGTTCCACTAATCGATTTCTATTGAAATAAAGCGAGTGTCCGGGAAGTAATTCTTTTACATTACGAAAAATCCCATGACCTGGCGTACGCGCCGGTCCCATGACCAATAATTCTGCCCATCCCTCCTGATCTACCTCTGTTTTCGCATAGGGATGGACCATTAGGGATTTTAATTCAGAGGCAAACCATAAGGCACTTCCTTTTTGGGTATAAAATAGTGGCTTTACCCCTAGACGATCACGGGCCATAAATAATTGTTGTTCCTTCTCATTCCAAATCGCAAAAGCAAAAATCCCGTTAAACTTATTTACACATGCTGGCCCCCATTCGATAAATGAAGTTAACAGGACTTCGGTGTCAGAATGAGAACGAAAAAAATGCCCGCATGCGAGAAGCTCTTTACGAATGTCTTCTGTATTATAGAGCTCACCATTATATACGATGGTAAAATGATTATTTCCAACTTGACGGGACATGGGTTGGGCTCCTCCAACAGGGTCCACCACAACTAATCTTCTATGTCCAAACGCTGCATGTTGAGACAGCCACATACCTTCTGCATCGGGCCCCCGATTTATCAGCGGATTTGTCATCTTCCGCAGTGCTTGATGCTCATTCGTTAAATCTTTTTCCCAATCTATCCAACCTGTAATTCCACACATGAACTTTCATCCTCTCCGATCCATTCTGGATGTCAATTAAAATTCTATTTTTTGGCTCTTGGTATACCGTATACCCTTTTCTTTATGGATATGCTTGAAAATGAAATGTGTGATTTGAACGGAACAAAAAAATAACACCACAGAAAGGCGGTGTTATTGGACGACGAACGATTTCAGTTTTTTGGACCATAGCCCATATATCCCGATATAAGAAACAGCCATACCGAAGAGGAAAGCGGCCGATCCGATCAGCCATCCATGGTAAAGGCCTAGGATACTGGCCGTCATGATCACTTGAACAGACAAAAAGATGAATACGGTATAACAAAATCCAGTTATTTTTTCGAAAAGAGTCACAGGATAGATGGCATCCCAAAAATTCATATTCAACCGCTTCCAACTATGAACCAATTGAAGAGCGTTGAGGAACAGAAGAACGATAAACAGGGTGATTCCAAGCCACAAATGAGTCACACTGAAGAGAAGAAGCATGCCTATCCCGAGCAGCCTAAGGAAAAGGTAAAATTGATCATTGTAGCGTAGGAAAGAAATCGTATAGAGATAATGAAAGGCGGTTTTCTTTTGCCCTGGGAAGTATCGTAAAATTCGAATCCATCCCATACGCCTTTTGACTTGCACCGGTAATTGGGGGACATCGAAAAACCATTGAGTAAAGGAATAAAAGGCAAGCAATTGCTTTTCTTCCATCTGAAGAAGATGAATCCAATGGTATCCCCTATAATTTCTGATCCAGAAATAATAAAAACAAACAATTGCTATTAAACATAACCACCAAAAAAAGCCAATCAAAAGAATCTGAAAAATCAATAAGCTAACGATGAGATTGATCCCCCAGCGAATAAGCATGTGTACATTTCGTATACGTTTCGATCGTATTTGCCATTCTCTCCAGGTCGCATAGAGGTTTCCCCCTTTCAGCAACAGGCTTAGGCCCATGATCGAATAATAGCTGCTCTGGTCAGAGCTGATGGCTTCGTAATACAAAGGGGAGAGTAACAACATCAGGATCAGCATGATGAAGCCTTGCATGATAAAACTATAGAGGAAAGATATTCGGAAATATCCTTTCATATGGTCTTCCAGTGGTAAGAGATAGATCAGGTCGGGCTCCTGCAAAAATGTGCGGATTCGATTCCTCGTAAGTAAGAGGGAGAGAATCAACGCAAACACCCACCCCATTGACCATGCCTCGGGCCATGCTTTTAATAAGTAATTGTATAGAAAAGCCAGTAGAATCAATAGGATAATCGGGATGTACATGTATCCTGTAATAATAATCCGCAGATAAGAGATAGCATCCTTCCAAAACAAGGTCATTCTTTTTTTCCACAGCTGATCAAGTTCATTCATTCCGCTCTACCTCAGTCACCTTCATAAAGATATCATCTAGAGAGGCTTGGTATAATCCCGTCTGCTCTCTCCATTCATCCAGAGTCCCTCGCAAAAGAATACGACCTTCATGAAGTAGGATAAAATGATCACAAAATTTCTCTACTGTGGACAAGATATGGGTGGACATTAAAATCCCGGCGCCGCGCTCCTTTTCCGATCGAATTAAGGCTAATAAAGAATGAATGGCTCGTGGATCCAAGCCGACAAAGGGCTCGTCGATAACATACAAAGAGGGTTGGACCAGAAAGGCATTCATAATCATGACTTTTTGTTTCATCCCTTTGGAGAAGGTCTCCGGAAGCCAGTCTTTCATTCGCTCCATGCGAAATTCCTTCATAAGCTTATCAGCTCGGGAGATAAATTCCCTTTTTTCTAGATGATAGGCCAAGGCGGTCAGCTCTAGATGCTCCCACAAGGTAAGTTGCCCGTACAAGGCCGGGCTTTCCGGAATATAGGTCATACGAGCGTGATAATCCTGTTTGGAATCATGACGGGCTTTTCCATTTATGCGAATAGTCCCTTGGATTGGTTCCAAAAGTCCCAAAATATGTTTGATCGTCGTACTTTTCCCTGCTCCGTTCAATCCGACTAGTCCGACAATCTGTCCTGGACCTACTTGAAAGGAAAGATTGTGAAGGATGGGCTTTCGCCCGGTATATCCTCCTAGAAGACTCTCAACCTCTAATATGAATGAATGATCATGATCATGATCAATCGGTTTCATGTCTGTAAGTTTCCTTCTCATTTGGCTTTAAAATGAACAACTGCACTGTATAGCCTCTTTGCTGTATTCGGATCCAACAGGGCTTGATGTTGGACCGAGTGTACACTCAGCATTAATGCTTTATTATTCTCGATTTGTTCATCAATCATTTTCTCTAATCGCTTTAAGTCAAAGGCTTCAAAAAATTCAACCTTATCCTCGATTCGCTCGATCTTAAATACCACACATCTCATCTCCTTATTCCCATTGTTTCTTCCTATTGTACTGAACGTAACGACTATGATCAATTTGTTAACGTTTTTCATTTCATTGGCAAAATTCAATCGGTGTGATAAAAGATGTTCGATCTTATTACCACCGCCAGGATTTACCTCCGTAAAATGACAGATTCCCCTTTTGAATATTGTTCCATATCCATCTCTTTACATAAATTTTGATGATTCCGCGTGTAACAGGTATTAAGCATTATAGACCTAACAGGTCCGTAAAGAAACCGGGCGTAAGTAACGTGAGTCCTCCAGCAAATACTATAATACCGTCCAAGACCACTTCACCAGGTATTTGCCCCTGCTGCAGCTGCCTTTGAGCATTTTGAAAAATTTGTAATCCCTGTCGTTTAGCTAGCCATGCCCCAATGACTCCAGTTGATATAACAAGAAGCAGTGTGGGTAGCCAACCGAAGTTTTGTCCAGCCGTAACCAGTCCCCAGATCTCCAGAGTAGGAATAATGAGCAAGAGGGCTACAAGTACTTTCAATATTCTTTCACACCTTTCTATCGTGAGCCTACACCCTTTTATTCCCTCATCTTATCAGCTTTCATTTTTGGATACAAACGGATTCTCACCAAAGCTTTGATACTCTAGTCAACTAAAAGATAAGAAATATGAACATATTTCGAATATTGTGTGACAATATTGTGAATAAACCATTGACACTGTGTTTAATTTGTTATATTCTGAGAAAAAATGGGAGGTGTTATTACATGAGTGAATTCATGAGTGAATTTGTTAAAGTGATTGTTGTCGCTGAAGTCTGTTTTGCGGTAACGGTATCTTTGGTTGCACCTTTCGTACCTAAAATTATGCAAAGACTGGAAAGAAAGCGCGTACAATAGAACTTAATTATGTTGTTATAGAAGCAGGCACTTGCCTGCTTATTTGTTTTTGAAGGAATAGGTTTGATTCGCACAAAAAATGGGATGATTCAAACAAAAATAAAGCTGATTCGCACAAAATTACTGGTTTTTTGAACAAAATTCGAATAAACACTAGCTATGACCCAAAAACTGCGTTACATAAAAAGTACCCGATGTGATTTTTCACCGGGTTTTTATCATCATTTTATCTTTATCAGATTAACTATATTGTGGCTTCATTTTTGCTCTCTTGTTGACATGCTGATCAGCACCTAATGCAGCAATTGCTCCATCTGCAGCTGAAATGACCGCTTGTTTAATCGGTGTTCGACGAGCATCTCCTCCGGCAAATACACCATCTACGCTAGAACGCAAGTATTCATCGACGATGACATATCCTTCTTCGTCTCTCTTCAAGGCATCCTTAATAAAATCTGTTCCCGGCTTGAGCCCTGCCAGGTAGAGGAACACACCATCTACATCCCAGATCTGTTCAGACTTTTGGTCATCCTGGATGATCAACTTTTCAACCTTGTTCGTACCTTGGATTTCTTTTAGACGGTGCTTATAATAGATAATCACATTATCCTTTTTCTCGAGCTCCGATAAATCCACTTCTCCTTTAAATTGATTAGTCGGAACCACTAAGCGAACTTCTTTGCAAAACTTAGCTAAAGCTTCAGTTTCATGAACCGCTTCTTCACTATCTCCAACAACGGTTACCTTCTTATCCTGAAAAAAAGCTGCATCACATGTGGAGCAATAGCTTACTCCCCGACCAGTAAACTCCTCTTCCCCCTTAATCTTATTTAAAGGTGCTTTGGCTCCTACAGCAATAAATATGCTTTTGGCTTGAATGACTCCTTCTGGAACCTGAAGTTTTTTGATGTCATTATCAGAGAAATCAACACTTAACACATTTGTGCGAACAAAGGTGGTGCCAAAGTCTTGGGCTTGCAGCTGCATTTGTTGAAGCAGCTCAAGACCTGTAAGCTCTCCTCTGACTCCTGGATAGTTGGCAATTTTATGGGTGATGGCTAGCGTTCCAGCAGCAGGAGCTTTGTCAATCACTAAGGTTTTTAACTTGGCACGGGAAGCATAAATGGCAGCAGAGGATCCAGCTGGTCCTCCCCCGATGGTAACGAGGTCGTATACTTCATTAAGAATGGATTGGTCCACATTAACAAAAATTTCTTCTTGGCTTTCCTGGGTCTCTTCCGTAACTTTAACGGTCTCTCCAGTAATCCCTAAGTATTCCTTCATTTTATTTGGTCTATATCCGATAAAGAATTCCCCGTCGATAATGGTAACGGGTGCCGAAAAGATTCCCTTTTCATGAAGATCATTAAAATAATCCGGGTTCTCGGTTACATTTCGTTCTTCATATTTTACTCCCCAATTTTTGAGGTCTTTTTTAATTTTTTCACAATAAGGACATCCGGTACTTGTATATATGATTGCATTAGGCATGATCATCGACTCCTTATTTATATTGTTTATTACTAACTAATGTTATTTTATAATAATTACAATTAGATAGCAATACCTTATTATTTCTCACCAAAGAAAAAATTAAGTCACATCATGTATTGTGTCCAATCTTGTATTTATTTTAGTGAAACAACAAAACATAAACGCAAATCCGTTTTGAGGTGAAAAGGAAAATGGACGTTTTATTTATAATTCTGAAAGCTTTAGTCATTATCGTTCTGTTGGCTGGTTTAGTGTGGTCCCTCCGTCTTCGGGCAAGGCAGAAACAAGAAATGGATGGCGGTGTAAGTTCAAAAGTGAGAGCTAATCCCCTGATGCTAAATCCAGTCCTTTTAAGCTATTTCTTTTTCTTTGCATTATTTTTTGTAGCGATTTGGTTTTTAAGGATTTATTTTAAAGTTCCATTTTAATAGCGGGAGGTTAGCATGGACAAGAAGCGATATTACATTTCTGTAGAATCAGGGGTCATTTTAGAAGATCCAACGGTCGCCACTTATGAATTTGTGGTGGTAGCTAATGATACAGAGATCCATCAACTTCAGGAGCTTTTTGAACTAGCCCATCAAAAAGAAATGGATACATTCCTTCGGGGTGCTACGCCGGTGATTCCGTATCACGATGACCCTGAAAATCACAACTACGATCGAGCATTAATGGACATTTACAGGATGATTCATCGTTTGGGAACAACCGATACCAAAGAGCATATAGAATCAATGGGCGTGTGGTAAATAAAGGCGACAGATCATAGTCGCCTTTTTTTCACTTTTAGTTAACTATGGTCGCCATATCGCCTGTATGATACCAAGCCTTGATGGTATCTGGAAAAAGTGATATAGAGGAAAAAATGGATCTTATCTTTAAAAAAGGGGCGGGAAAAGAATAAATAAGGGAAAAAATCTCTCCTAACGCTCCTTTCAACAGGATAACTTAAAATAAGAGAATAAAAATCCCCTATCCCAATAGCCTGTCCAACCCGAGGTATTATTTAATCGACAGTCTTGGAATTCCTCCCAAATAATTTCATCATATAAAAGACGATTAATGGCAGTATTTCCACTTATGCTGAACCCTAACAGCACAAGGGAATTAATGCTGTTTAGACACCTTCTCGATCAAATCCAAAATCTCTTCACTTTGATCTGTTGCCATGTTATCGGATATGATGTGTTTTTGCGATAATTGTTCGACTGCCTGATGCTCAGCAAATAGGAGTTGTCTTCGAATGGAATCCTTCTGTTCCGATTGTAAAGCAGGGTATTCATCATATAAACTTTCTAAACTGGAATAGGCCTCATCTATTTTACGTTGATATTCTTGATCCAATGTTTCAAATACAACTGTGGAAATACTTCCCTCATTCTTGATTCGAAGAAGCTCATTTCGTGCGGCTTGGGAGCGATGCAGAAGACTGATCGCCTGTTCGTATTGAGTCACGCCTTGCTTGTTGCTGCGGACTCCAAGCATAGAGACGAGCGGCTTAATGGAAAGCCCCTGTACAACTAAGGAGAACAGAACAACGGCAAAGGAAAGAGCAATAATATCCTCTCTTCCGGTAAAAGAATGGGGAAGACTTAACGCTAAAGCAATAGAAAGAGAACCCTTCAGCCCTCCCCAGTTCGCAATATGCTGCCAGGAAGGGGAGAGATTTCTGATCCATGCTAAACTCCCATAAACGGCCATACTTCTTGCAATCAAAACAATGAGGATGGCGAGTAACATCGCCTCCCATTTAAACCACATTTCAATTCGGGTAATCTCCAATCCAACCATCAAAAAAACAAGAGAATTAGCCAATTGGGCGGCAACATCCCAAAACGTTCTAATGTTTAATTTGGTGGTGGGGCTCATTCCGATTCTTGCCCCGTAATTGCCGAAGATCAAGCCTGCCACAACGACTGCAATGACGCCGGATACATGAAAATGCTCAGCAATAAAGAAAGACCCGTAAAACAAAATCATGGAAAAGATAACTTCCAACGGATAATCATCATATAGCTTCGTGAGATAGGAGAACAGATAAGCCAAGACGGTTCCTATGGCAACCCCACCAAAAACGACCTTTAAAAATGTCCATCCCCCAAGGGCAACACCCACCCACCCCAATTCCATATACTCAAGGAGATACACGGAAGAAATGGTAAAAAGGACTACGGCCACCCCATCATTGGCGAGGCTTTCCCCTTCCATGATGGCCGACAAGCGATGATCCACACCCATACTCTTAAAGATAGACAAAACGCTGACCGGATCGGTGGCAGCCATTAAGGAAGCAAAGACAAAGGCTGTTTGTATCGGTAAACCTAAAAATTGAAAAGAAAGGTAACCAGCCGCAAGAAAAGAGATCAAGGTTCCTGCGAATGCTAGAGCTAAAATCGGCTTCTTATTTTCTGAAAGGTGATAGAAGGGTAATTTTAACGTAGCCTCACCTAACAAAGTGGGCAGGAAAATAGAGATAATAGCAAATCGGAATACTTCATCTTCAACGATAAAGGCTTTTAGATTCTCTAATCCGTGTATGGGCAGCAGGCCAATCATGGCCCCTACAATGACCAAGGCGATGGGATAGGGCTGATCTAACTTTTTTGCAATGGCCGTGATCCCGGTAGCTAAGGCAAGCAAAAGCAGGATGAGTTCAAATTGATTCTCCATGGAAAACCCCTTTTAAGAAAGCTACTGGCGGTGTAGCTTTCTGCGTATAATACTTTCTGATAAGTGTAAGAAAGTTACTGGTGCTGTAGCTTTCTGCGTATAATAAAGCGCAGAAACCCCATTCTTCGTTCACCCCGATGGGAAATGACAGCGATGATATTTTGTCCTGGTGCAATATTATACCGCGGATGAAACTCGATGCTGATGTGATCAATCGCAAATCATTGAGCAATTTGATTAGTAATGTCATACCAAACGTTTATTTCATATTTTCAAGGTGACACTTCAACTCTTGAAGGAGCATTTCTTTCTTCTGATTACTGTCATACTCTTCTTCCATGGCTTCATAAAGCCGGTCGTATTCACTCGCAGATATCACTTGCTCCTCTAAAAGCTGATCAAAGACAGCTAGCTTTCTTTTCGTTCGTTGAATGATTTCCCCATAGGGAACCCCTTCTCTCATCTTCTCCTGATTATATAATACATGACCGGATTCATGGGTTAGTATATCGATAAATGTTTCGAGAGACATCGTCTCAAGATTTCCAATGATGTATATGATATGACCTTCGTTTCGATACTCAGCAAAACCGTTGGTCTTCTCAGGGTGAGGCAAAATGTAAACCTCACAGCCAATCTTTTTCTCTATCCACTGAATACTTGCTTCTATTAAACTTTGGTTTACCATGCACATTATAGCTCCTTATAAGAACATAATCGTATTCACGGTTCCCCCTTTTGCGGCAAAAATTTTTCCCTGTGCAAAAAGTGAAATGCTGGACGGTTAATCCAACTAGCCCCATTACCATTCAGCCTATCCAATATAGAACATTTATACTACATTATATAAGGAAAAGCTGTCGAAAAACTAAACTTTTCCGACAGCCTTCGCTAATTTATTAATCTTTGATATCTAAGGTATAGGTTTCAAGAAACTTGGTGTTAAAGTTTCCTTCCACAAATGCTTCGTGCTCAAGTAATTGGGTATGGAACGGAATGGTTGTTTTCACTCCCTCAATCACAAACTCGCTTAAAGCTCGCTTCATGCGTTGAATAGCTTCGTCTCGATCCTTACCCCAAACAATCAGCTTGGCAACCATAGAATCATAGAAAGGAGAGATTTGATATCCCGGATAAACGGCGCTGTCGACACGCACTCCATATCCTCCTGGCGGCAAGTAGTTGACGACCTTGCCGGGGGATGGCATAAAATTCTTGGCTGGATTTTCTGCATTTATCCGGCATTCGATAGCCCATCCATTAATCTTGACATCTTCCTGGGCAAAAGACAGAGGATAGCCAGCAGCAACAGAAATCTGTTCTTTAATAAGATCAATTCCGGTAATCATTTCGGTTACAGGATGTTCAACCTGAATCCGTGTATTCATTTCCATAAAGTAAAATTGACCATGCTTATCTAACAGGAATTCCACGGTCCCTGCCCCATGGTAATTGACATATTGAGCGGCAGCAACGGCCGCATTCCCCATTTTCTCGCGAAGGCTCTGATCCAAGGCAGGTGAGGGTGCCTCTTCGACAAGTTTTTGATGTCTACGCTGGATGGAACAATCCCGTTCACCCAAATAAGCGGCATGCCCATGCTTATCGGCAATGATCTGAATTTCCACATGGCGTGGTTCTTCCAGGTATTTCTCCAAATAGACACCGGGATTTCCAAAAGCCGTTTCTGCTTCCTTCTGGGCTTGGCGAATCGCTTTGCGCAGCTCTTCTTCATCTTTGGCCACGCGCATCCCTTTACCACCACCGCCTGCAGTTGCTTTTACAATGACTGGATATCCAATATGATGGGCAATCTCAACGGCTTCATCATCGCTTTCGATCAATCCTTCGGTTCCAGGTACAGTCGGAACATCGGCAGCTTTCATGGTATCCTTAGCAACCGACTTATCACCCATTTTGGTAATGGATTCTGCATCCGGTCCAATGAAAGTAATATTACAAGCTGCGCATAATTCTGCAAAATTAGCATTTTCAGCGAGAAATCCATATCCGGGGTGGATCGCATCCGCACCGGTTAAAGAGGCAACGCTAATGAGGTTGGTCATATTCAAATAACTGTCTTTGGATGCAGTAGGCCCGATACAATAGGCCTCATCTGCCATTCTCACGTGCAGGGCTTCCCGGTCTGCTTCTGAAAATACGGCAACCGTACGAATTCCTAATTCACGGCAGGCACGGATAATACGAACGGCAATTTCGCCGCGATTAGCTATGAGTACTTTTTGGAACATGTAATTCTCCTCCATCATCTAATTGCTGGTGCTCTATGTCGTGCCCTTGAGGGCCTTAATCCGCTCTCACTACGAATAGCGGTTGACCATAATCGACAAATTGGCCATCATGGACTAATAGGTCTACTATTTCCCCGTTTATAGGAGAAGCAATGTCATGGGAAAGCTTTAAAATGTCGACATGACAACGGCATACCACTTGGCCTGCCTTTACTTTATCACCCAATTTCACATAGGACTCTACACCCGGTTTAGGCGACGAGGCAAAAACGCCAACCCAGTCGGATTTAATTTCTGTTAGACTTACAGGGACAGTCGCTATAGCAGGTGTAGGGTTATCGATTTGTACTGCTGGCTCTAATATTTCCATTGTAACCGCTGCTTGTTGATAGTCATCCCCTAAAATGGCAGGAGATGTTGGAAAGTGGGCTGTCTCCTCCACTTCGAGTTGAGCCTTTTTTAATGTGATATGTACGCCGTCATTCTCTAATTCGAGCTCTTCAATGCTGGACTGGTCCACTAACTTAATGAGTTCTCTAATTTCATGGATTTTCATCATGCTGTTCATCACTCCTTTTCCCATCTATTATAAGGGCATATTTCCGTGTTTTTTACCAGGACGTGTTTCTTGTTTGTTTTGAAGCATTTCCAAGGATTCTCTTAGCTTTTTGCGAGTCTCTCTCGGATCAATGACATCATCGACCATCCCGTTGGCTGCTGCAACATACGGATTAGCGAATTTCTCACGATATTCGCCAACTTTTTCGGCACGTGTGGCCATTGGATTATCGCTTTGCTCCATATCCTTTGCAAAAATGATGTTCGCTGCTCCCTCCGGTCCCATAACCGCAATTTCCGCATTAGGCCAGGCGTAGACAATGTCGGCTCCAATGGCTTTGGAGTTGAGGGCCACATAAGCGCCACCATAGGCTTTACGAAGAATAACGGTAATCTTAGGAACCGTTGCCTCCGAATAGGCGTAAAGGATTTTTGCCCCATGGCGGATAATCCCCCCATGTTCTTGATTGATGCCCGGGAAAAATCCGGTTACGTCTTCAAACGTGATTAATGGTATGTTAAAACAGTCACAGAATCGAATGAAACGGGATAGTTTATCTGAAGAGTTGATATCTAAACCGCCTGCCATCACTTTCGGTTGATTGGCAATCATACCCACGGTTTTCCCACCGATTCGTCCAAAGCCGATCACAATATTTCTGGCGAAATCCGGCTGAACTTCCATAAAATCACCTTGGTCTAGTACTTGCTCAATCACTTTACGAACATCATACACTTTTGTTCCTTCGACGGGAACAATTTCTGCTAAATCATCTCGCCAATCGTCGTTTTGATCAGCAGAAAGCTGTGGTGGAATCTCCTTACTATTTTGAGGCAAGAAGCTGACCAGCTTCCGCACTTGCTCTAAGACTTCCGGTTCCGACTCCCCGGTGAAATGGGCATTCCCGCTAATGCTGGAGTGAACTTTTGCTCCTCCCAGACTTTCTGAAGAAATTTTTTCCCCAGTTACGGTTTCAATGACCTTTGGTCCTGTGATAAACATCTGGCTTGTTTTTTCCACCATAAAGACGAAATCAGTGATCGCCGGTGAGTAAACGGCTCCTCCTGCGCAAGGCCCTAAAATCACGGATATTTGCGGAACGACTCCAGAATAGATCGCATTTCGATAAAAAATATGCCCATATCCATCTAACGATACCACACCCTCTTGGATGCGGGCACCGCCTGAGTCATTCAATCCGATGATCGGAGCCCCATTTTGAGCGGCTAAATCCATGATTCGAGCGATTTTTTTAGCATGCATTTCACCTAAGGCTCCACCGAATACAGTAAAATCTTGGGCAAAAACATACACGAGCCGCCCATGGATTTTTCCGTATCCTGTAACAACCCCTTCACCTGGCGCTTCTAGTTTATCCATTCCAAAATGAGTAGCTCGATGCTGAATAAAAGCATTCAACTCTACAAAGCTATCGTTATCTAGGAGTAAATCAATCCGTTCTCTAGCCGTTAATTTACCACGATTATGTTGAGCAGCGATACGTTCATCTCCGCCTCCGAGCTCGATCTTCAGCTTCCGTTCCATCAGCTCATCAATTTTTTCGTACATGCTCATGTGATCCCTACCTTTCTTTGCAACTATTAATCCGTGTTCCCGAAAAAATGAGCTTCTCATGGAAGCTTTCATCTATGTCTGTTTGTTTTTATAGGTTTCAAATTGATGTATGAGTTCTTGAACCGCCTTTACAGGTGAGATCATTCCATTTTGAACATCCCGTTCCATGGTTGGAAGGCTCTCTTTCACTCCGGGATGTTGAAAAAAGCAATTCTTTAGATAATCATGAATTAAGGCATGCATCCATTCTAACATTTGATTTTGACGCCGACGTTCGAAAGCACCGGATTCGGAGGTCCGACGCTTAAAGTCCTGTATGACTTGCCAAATATCATCGATTCCCTCCCCCGTTACGGAGGAACAGGTATAGGCTTCTGTTGTCCAGCCTTCTGTTGCCGGTTTTAACACGTGGAGAATCTGATTATATTCCGCTTGAGCGATTTTGGCCTGCTGTTTGTTATCCCCGTCGGCTTTGTTGATGATAATCGCGTCAGCTAATTCCATAACTCCTTTTTTCATGCCTTGAAGCTCGTCTCCCGCGCCTGTAATTTGCAAGAGCAAGAAGAAGTCAACCATAGCCCGGACCATCACTTCACTTTGGCCCACTCCGACGGTTTCTACTAAGATTACATCATAGCCTGCCGCCTCGCAAACCATCATGGTTTCCCGCGTTTTTTTGGCAACCCCGCCCAAGGTCCCGCCAGATGCTGTGGGACGGATAAAGGCGTTGGGCTGACGGGATAGCTCCTCCATCCGGGTTTTATCCCCAAGTATGCTTCCTTTAGTAACAGAGCTGCTCGGATCGACGGCCAATACTGCTACCCTATGCCCTTGACTGCAGAGCTGTATTCCTAGTGCTTCGATAAAGGTACTTTTTCCCGCACCTGGAACCCCTGTAACCCCTATGCGGATGGAGCGGCCCGTATGGGGCAAAAGTTGCTTGATGACTTCCTGTGCCCTCTGGGCATGAGCAGGATGATTACTTTCTACCAGGGTAATGGTTTGCGCTAGAATCGTCCGATTGAAATCCAATACTCCCTTTACATAATCTTCAACGGATTTTCTTCGTCTTCCCGAGGTAGTGGACGGTCCGCTGGAAGAGGAACCACCACTGGCACCTCCCATTCCATCATGTCCTCCCATCACCCCCGGCATCACCTGGGTAGTAAAGGCGTCATCGGCATCGTTCGGAACCCATTCCGGCCTTTGATTTTCCTTGCTCATGATTCATTCATTCCTCCATGCGGCGAATAATTTCCTCTAACACCTTTTGTGCGGCAACAGGAATCACGGTTCCTGGGCCGAAAATGGCAGCTGCACCATGTTTTTTTAAGTATTCATAGTCCTGTGCCGGAATAACCCCTCCTGCAACAACCAGGATATCTTCCCGATCCAGCTTCTTTAACGCCTCGACCAACTGAGGCAGTAATGTCTTATGTCCCGCTGCCAAAGAACTCATGCCAATCACATGGACATCGTTCTCGACGGCTTGTCGAGCCGTTTCCTCAGGTGTTTGGAAAAGCGGACCGATATCCACATCAAAACCTAAATCGGCAAAGGCAGTGGCAATGATCTTGGCCCCACGGTCATGTCCGTCTTGACCCATTTTCGCAATAAGAATCCGCGGACGGCGTCCTTCCATTTGCTCAAACTCATCGGTCATCTGACGAACCTTCGCTATTTCCTCTTCATCGGCAAATTCCGAGCTGTAAATCCCGCTCACCGTGCGAATGATAGCCTTATGTCGCCCGGATACTTTTTCATAAGCATCCGAAATCTCTCCAAGACTTGCTCTGGCTCTAGCCGCTTCAATAGCAAGTTCCAATAAATTGCCTTCGCCGCTTTCCGCAGCATGAGTAATGGCCTGCAAGGCGGACTGGGCTCTCGCTTCGTCACGATGGGTCCGCAATTCTTCCAGTCTCTTCAATTGAGCCTGACGTACGGCGGTGTTATCGATTTCCAGAATATCGATCGGATCTTCCTTTTCCAGACGATGCTGATTGACTCCAATAATCGTTTCTTTTCCTGAATCAATATGAGCCTGGCGTCGGGCAGCTGCTTCCTCAATCCTCATCTTCGGTAAACCAGTTTCGATCGCTTTTGCCATACCCCCGAGCTCTTCAATCTCCTGGATATGTCCCCAAGCTCTGCTCATTAGCTCTTGAGTCAAAGCTTCAACATAATAGGATCCGCCCCATGGATCGACCACCTGACAGATTCCTGTTTCATCCTGCAGGAAAAGCTGCGTGTTTCGAGCAATCCGCGCTGAAAAATCGGTAGGCAAGGCAATCGCTTCATCTAGAGCATTCGTATGTAACGATTGGGTGTGACCGAGTACGGCTGCCATTGCTTCAATGCAGGTTCTCGTTACGTTATTGAACGGATCTTGCTCTGTCAAACTCCATCCGGATGTTTGACTATGGGTGCGAAGAGCCATGGATTTGTCATTTTTAGGGTTGAATGGTTTAATCATTTTGGCCCAGAGCAATCGGGCCGCTCTCATTTTAGCTACTTCCATAAAATAATTCATGCCAATCGCCCAGAAAAAGGAGAGTCTTGGGGCAAAGGAATCAATATCAATCCCTGCCTTCAACCCGGTTCGTACATACTCTAGACCATTCGCAAGCGTATAGCCCAATTCAATATCCGCTGTCGCGCCCGCTTCCTGCATATGATAACCTGAAATACTGATACTGTTAAACTTGGGCATATGCTTGGAGGTGTATTCAAAAATATCCGCAATAATTCTCATGGACGGTCCTGGAGGGTAGATATACGTATTACGAACCATATACTCTTTTAAAATATCGTTTTGGATCGTCCCGCTTAATTGAGCTTGGGCAACTCCCTGCTCTTCTGCCGCGACGATATAAAACGCCAGAACCGGAAGGACGGCACCATTCATGGTCATGGAGACCGACATTTTATCTAAGGGAATCCCATCAAATAGGATTTTCATATCCAAGATGGAATCAACAGCCACCCCTGCTTTTCCCACATCCCCAACGACACGGGGATGATCGGAATCATATCCGCGATGAGTAGCCAAGTCAAAGGCTATGGAGAGTCCTTTTTGTCCAGCCGCCAGATTTCTTCGGTAAAATGCATTACTTTCCTCAGCTGTAGAAAAACCGGCATATTGGCGAACGGTCCAGGGTTGAGCGACGTACATCGTTGGGTAAGGTCCGCGGAAGAAAGGAGGAATCCCCGCCACATAGCCTAGATGATTCATCCCTTGCAAATCCTTTTCCGTATAAAGCGGTTTAATCTCAATCTGTTCCAATGTCTGCCAATGGTAGTGATCCCAAGCTTCTTTGGCTGCTACCTCCGCCCGTCTCTTCCACTCGTTCAGTTCAGAGGCCCTGAAGTCACTACGATAGGAAATCTTCGTAAAGTCAGGTGATTTTGTCATAAGGTAATCCCTTTCTTTTGCTGAAGATGATAGAGTAAATCAAAACAATGAGTTCGCATATGGATGAAATCATCCACGCCTGCCTGTAAATAAATCTCTCGTTGATCCGCTGGCGGGTTGCCTGCCAATAGGACAGTCACTTCCGGATTCATTGCTTTGAGCTGCTTGGCTAAAGGAGGTACAAGATCCACATACAGGTCATCGGTCGAGCAAATCACGACGGTGGATGCGCCGGAGTTCAAAGCACTCTCTGCTGCTTCTTTAGCTGTGAGTGATCCCTTACTCATAATGGACTCGAAGCCACCAGCAGCGAAGAAACCAGTGCTGAAATCCGCACGTGCCTTATGTTGGGCAAGAGATCCAAGATTCGCCAAATAAACCTCGGGAAAAGAACCCGTTTTTTCTTTATAAAGACGTGATGCCTTGCGTAACGCTTCAAATGGTTCGGCCGCCCGGTGAAGATGAATCGGTTTTACATGAGGTAAATCAGAGGCTTCTTCACTAGTAAGTTTGCTGATTTGACCGATCGTAGCCCCAGCAGCGATCGCTTCTGCAGCCAGATCGAGGAATGTTTCCGACCCAACGGTCAAATTTTCGAGATTTAGCTTAGCAGCAAGCTGCTTTGCACATTCGATTCGTTTTTGCTGAAGAGAAAGCAATGGATCAAGCTTCGGATCCAGGTCGGGTTCCTGCAAATGGGGATACATATTCGTTCCCACCCATTTTTCCTTGCGGCTTCCCATATTTTCGGCCCGCTTTGCTGCGACTTTAGCCACGGAATCCTGCGGAAAACCATGGATGATAGCTTGAGACATACCACCCTGACCTTCCACTTCCTGAAGTAATTCCCAAACTTTTTCCGCCAATTGATCTGTTAAGGTTTCCATATACCATGAACCTCCAGCCGGATCGACGACCTTGGATAGGTGAACTTCTTTATCTAGGATCAATTGAGTATTTCTCGAGATCCTGCGTGAAAAGTCATCAGCTTTGCGAATCGCTTCATCAAAAGCGGAAACATGTAAGCTGCCTGCACCTCCAACGACGGCTGCAAATGCTTCAACTGTACTTCTCAGCATATTGACATAGGGATCATGGATCGTTTTAGTCCAAGCTGATGTGCGGGCATGAATCTTCATTTTTTGCGCTTCTTCTGTTCCACCGAAGGCATCCACAATTTTAGACCAAAGAAGGCGGGCTGCACGCAGCTTTGCGACTTCCATAAAGAATTGGGTTCCGATGGAAAAGTGGAAGCGAATCTGTGAAGCAGCCACATCAATGGATACATTTCGTTTAAGCAGCTCGCGAATATATTCTACGCCTGTTGCTAAGGCAAACGCTAATTCTTGTACGGCACTTCCCCCACCATTATGATAAAGAGATCCTTGGATACTGATGGTTTGCAGCTGAGGTGCATGAGTAGCCGCCCATTTCGCCTGAATGGCCATCGACTCATACGTTTGGGAATGAGAATGAGCTAACGTACCTTCCATAATCCATTCACCAAGGGGATCAGCACCTATGCAACCTGTTAATTGACTTAAAGCTAAACCCTTCTTCCTGAAATAGGCTGTGAACAAGCTAATCATGGGCCAACTAGTGGGACCTGCTTGAATAAAAACGGGATAATTCCTGACCTCAACTCCAGTCAACAGAGTTTCCAAGTCACTTAGTTGAAAAAGGGAGCAGCCATCCCTTCCGATCTCTTCCTTTATAGATTCGCATGGGTCGATACCATGTCGAGTGGGTTTATCTAAAACGATATGCAGGGTTCCCTGTCCTCGTTTAAGATCGTTCTGGATGGATTGATTCATGGATTCAGGAGAGCCTTGAGAAAACTCCTGACTCACTTCCCAAGGGTTTGTTAAATAGCCTAAAGGTTCATTTCCGCGCACAAAGGGCGCAATGCCTGGCATGGCTTTAATGTGGGGGAGATTCTGGATGTCTTCCTGAAGGTATAAGGGTTTGATCGAAATGCCTTCATACGTATCGCTGACCAGCTTTTCAAAGGGAACCCCCTTTAAAGATTTTTCTGCCGCCAGCCGCCAATCTTGATACGTTGGCTGAGGGAATTCTTCAAAGCTAGGCATAACAGCGGTTTGCTTTTTATCTTTTCGATCCGTCATCGTCTCAGCATCCTTTCTAGGTCTGCCATTAGGATTGGGGTCTAACTAAAAATAGAGGTTGCCCATATTCGATAATTGCCCGTTTTCGACCTGGACTTGGACAACTTCTCCCTCGACTATATACGCTTAAAAAGAAAAAGGGAAGCTTACGCCCCCTCCTTAAATCAATAAATTAAATAAATTTTTATCCTTATTGATCTCCACATAATCGATGCCATGCTCCATCATCCGATCAATGAGAGGCTGATAATCGTCCTTATACTTTAATTCGACTCCGACCAAAGCAGGTCCATTATCCTTATTATTTTTCTTAGTGTATTCAAAGCGGGTGATGTCGTCATTTGGTCCTAATATATAGTCCAGGAATTCTCTTAAGGCGCCTGCACGTTGGGGGAAGTTGACCACGAAATAATGCTTAATCCCTTCGTAAATCAGGGACCTTTCTTTGATTTCCTGCATGCGGTCAATATCATTATTTCCTCCGCTCACAATGCAGACCACCGTTTTTCCTTTGATCTCTTCTCGATACAAATCAAGGGCTGCAATGGATAGAGCCCCGGCTGGTTCTGCCACGATGGCATTCTCATTGTACAGTTCAAGGATGGTTGTACACACTTTTCCTTCCGGGACAAGCACAATGTCATCCAACAGCTCTTGGCAAATTTCCATGGTGAGTTGGCCGACTTGTTTGACGGCTGCCCCGTCTACAAATTTATCGATATCCTGCAAGGTGACCACATCATTATGCAAGATCGATTGTTTCATGGAAGGGGCTCCTTCAGGCTCCACCCCAATTAATTTGGTCGATGGACTAATCCCCTTTACATAGGTTCCCACACCAGAAGCTAATCCGCCGCCCCCTATTCCAGCAAAGACAAAATCGACGGGCTCATCCATTTCATTCATAATTTCCATCCCTACGGTTCCTTGTCCGGCCATGACATAGAGATCATCGAAAGGATGGACAAAAGCCATGTTGTTTTCACGACAGAATCTCATCGCCTCATAAAAGGAATCGTCAAAGGTATCTCCCATCAAAACGACTTCTACATAAGGACCGCCAAACAGCTTGACTTGCGATACCTTTTGTCTGGGTGTGGTCGTAGGCATGAAGATTTTTCCTGTAATGGCCAAATGGCGGCAAGAGAAGGCCACCCCCTGTGCATGATTTCCGGCACTAGCGCAAACCACACCATTGCTCAACTCTTCATCGGATAGATGGCGAATCATATTATAGGCCCCACGGATCTTAAACGATCGGACCACCTGTAAATCCTCCCGCTTCAAGTAAACAGTGCAATCGTAGCGATCAGATAAGATTTGATTTTTTTGCAGAGGCGTTTTTAAGATGACATCCTTTAGGACATGGTTCGCTAAAATAATATCCTGTATATTCAAATGCTTCATGATTATCTCCTTCTTTACACGAACTTTTGGAGTGCTTTCCTTACTCCATGATGATTATTACTCGACGTAACAAAGTCTGCAGCTTCCTTCACTTCTGATGGAGCATTTTCCATAGCCACTCCGACACCCGCAAACTGAATCATGTCCAGATCATTATAGTAATTGCCAATCGCCATTACGTTTCTTGGCTCTATGCCTAAATGATGGGACAAAAAGTGAAGGGCGCTGCCTTTGGAGGATTTGATATGCATGACATCAATGAAAGTCGGTCCACTTCGAAAGCATTGAACGGGAAGGTGATCCAGTTGGGCGGGCAGTCTTAACATTGCTTGGCTGATACTTTCTGGTTCAGCAAACAGGGTTGCTTTCACGATTCCGTCCTCTACTTGGGACATTCCAGTTAATACGGTAGGTTGAACGAGATATTTCTTATACATATCTCCTATATCCGGGCTATGGGGCAAGGCATACATCCCGGTCAGAGACGTAACATCCAGGTGCAATCCCGTTTGTTCCAGGACAGGGATCATCTTTTGATAGATATCTTGAGAGAACTGATGGACGATTAGAGGCTGATTGGTTTGCATGTGATGGACGACTGCCCCGTTATCAGTAATTATATAGGAAGATATCCCGATTTCTTTGGCCATTTGAAGGGTAGTTCGCAGAGGGCGACCTGTACAAAGAAGGATATGAACTCCTTGATTTTGCAGTTGATCCAGCAACTGAATAGTGTCTAGGTCACAACGATATTCATCATCTAGCAATGTACCATCGATATCAATGGCAATCATTCGAATGGGTGGATTCACTGTTGTTCCGCTCCTAATCTGAAAAGAATACTCTACTCATTCTACATCAAATGAACAGAGTAGCAAGTAAAAATAAATCCCTATATGCTTTACGATTCGAACGTTTATTCGATAAAATAGAGTTATCGAGGTGAATAGAATGAGAAAAAAACTTCAAACCATGCAAATATTAGATTGTTTACGTGAAGATTCCCGCTTCGCTAAAAATATAGTTCACTGGCATACTCTACCCCCTAGAGAGGCTAAGATCGCCCCTTTTCCAGATGATGTTGACAAAGGAATTCGAGAAGCCTTACATAAGAGGGGGATCACATCTCTGTATACTCATCAGGAAACCGCGTTTCGCAAGATTCGTGAGGGACATCATGTTGTCGCCGTTACTCCAACCGCATCAGGAAAAAGCTTGTGCTACCACCTCCCTGTCCTTCAGTCCATCGCAAAACAGGAACAAGCAAAAGCCCTTTATTTGTATCCAACAAAAGCATTGGCACAGGATCAAAAGAGCGAGTTGAACGAATGGATAGCCGATATAGGGCTTCCAATCAAAAGCTATACGTATGATGGAGATACTCCATCCAATATCCGCCAGGTCGTTCGAAAAGCCGGCCATATTGTCATTACCAATCCAGATATGCTGCATTCGGCCATTCTACCCCATCACACGAAATGGGTTTCGTTTTTTGAAAACCTAACTTATATTGTCATCGATGAGCTGCATACCTACCGGGGGGTATTTGGCAGCCATGTGGCCAATGTAATCCGAAGATTGAAGCGGATCTGTGCTTTTTACGGAAGTCATCCCCAATTTATATGCACCTCTGCGACCATCGCCAACCCTCAAGAGTTAGCGGAGCGGTTAACAGGTGAATCAGTTCAACTGATTGACAATAATGGGGCTCCCTCAGGTAAAAAACACTTTCTCTTTTACAATCCGCCAGTGGTGAATCAGCCACTAAACATCCGTCGCAGTGCCACTTTGGAAACTCGTTCGTTGGCTGAACAATTTCTTAAGAACGGAATTCAGACCATCGTTTTTGCGCGTAGTCGAGTACGCGTGGAAATCTTGCTCACCTATCTTCAACAGCTGGTATCGAAGGAGCTCGGACCAAAAAGTATTCAAGGCTATCGGGGAGGGTATCTGCCGACTCAGCGGCGTCAAATAGAGCAAGGCTTGCGAAATGGAGAAATTATGGGAGTGGTCAGTACTAATGCCTTAGAATTAGGTGTGGATATTGGCCAGTTACAGGTTTGTGTGATGAGTGGCTATCCCGGTTCGGTATCCAGTACTTGGCAGCAAGCCGGACGGGCAGGCCGTCGCCAAGGGGAGTCCGTGGTGATCATGGTAGCCAGTTCTACCCCAATAGATCAATACGTGATCCAACATCCGGATTATTTCTTTGAACGAAACCCGGAAGCGGCTCGGATAAACCCCGATAACTTAATTATTTTGGTCGATCATATTAAATGTGCGGTTTATGAACTTCCCTTTCAGATGGGAGAAACATTTGGAGGACTGGAAATTGAAGAAATCCTAGAGTTCTTGACGGAAGAACACATCCTGCATTTTCAACGGAATAAATGGTATTGGATGAATGATTCCTTCCCCGCCCATAATATCAGTCTTCGTTCCGCTACTCAGGAAAATGTGGTGATCATCGATCAGACCGATGTGGCTCATGTCAAAGTCATTGGGGAAATGGATCGGTTTAGTGCGATGACCTTGCTCCACGATGAGGCGATCTATCTTCATCAAGGGATTCAATATCAAGTAGAGAAGCTAGATTATGAGGAAAAAAAGGCCTATGTTCGGGAAGTTGATGTGGATTATTATACGGATGCCAATCTGGCCGTTCAGCTCAAAGTGCTAGAGATGGATCAGGAACAAAAAACCATCCATGGAGAAAGAGCTTTTGGGGAAGTGACGGTCAATGCCATGGCTACCATTTTTAAAAAGATCAAATTTGAGACGCATGAAAATATCGGCTCAGGCCCGATCCATCTTCCGGAGGAAGAATTGCATACGAGCGCCGCTTGGGTAAGTCTTTCGGAAGAAGTCCTCTCTACGTTAGGTACAAAAGAGGTGGAGCATGGCTTAATCGGGATTGCCCATGTCTTGCGCCACGTGGCCCCTTTGTTTGTCATGTGTGATCCGGCGGATTTGTATGTGGTGCCCCAACGAAAGGCTGTTCATTCCGGACTTCCGACGATTTTTTTATACGATCGATATCCGGGAGGTGTCGGATTAAGCGAGGAAGTGTATAAGCATTTTCAAGAAGTGTTGTCCGAGGCTGAATTGCTGATCGAAGGCTGTCCATGTGAGTTAGGATGCCCTTCGTGTATAGGACCAGGAGAAGATTTAGGGATGAATTCAAAACGATTATCGATGACTCTCATCGGCATGATGAAAGGAGATGACCGTCTTGTCGTTAAAAGGTAAGCTCCAGCGCTTTAAATCTCATCTCGTTTTGGACGGCGAAAATCAGGCGGCAAGCCTCTGCTCTGCTGCACCTGCAGAAGTAAAGGCAGGCCTGTACCGTGTTCCATTTCAAGAAGAATGGAACCAGATCCAGGCCAAGCCATTCTTCTATGAAGAAGATTATGCCATTGTTCGAGAAGTTGCCTATCCGTTGGCTTTTCAGCATGGCAGATATGCCTTTAAGGAAATCCATCGTGTCGTCGATCAATGGAATCAGGCAGAATTCACTCATCCTTTGTCCACATCCGGGACTTTGGCTAGTGACCTCATCTTCTTTGATACTGAGACAACGGGATTACATGGCGGCGCAGGAAATACGATCTTTCTTTTAGGTGTGGGGAGGGTTTTGGACGACCAAGTCATAGTCAGGCAATATTTCCTTCCAGGACCCGAATCGGAGGTCGCCCTCTATCATGGTTTCTTAGCTGAGGTAGGGAATATGAAAAACCTGGTGACGTATAACGGAAAAGCCTTTGATTGGCCTCAAGTCAAAACCCGGCACACCTTGCTTCGGAACCTGCTGCCTACGCTGCCCGCTTTTGGCCATTATGATCTGCTGCATGGGGCAAGACGGCTTTGGAAGAATACCTTGGAGTCCTGTCGTTTATCCATGGTAGAGAAGGAGATCTTACAGTTTGAGCGCAAGGATGATACCCCTGGATATCTAGCTCCTCTCCTCTATTTTGATTATCTAAAGGAAGGAAATCCGGACATTATGAAAGGTGTCTTCGAACATAACGAATGGGATATTTTATCCTTAATCAGTCTTTATATTCATATTTCTACTTTGCTACACCAAGGGAAAGGTTCAGAATCAGAGATGTTTCAAATCGGACGGTGGTATGAGCAAATAGGGGAAATGGGTCAGGCTGCTGGATTCTATCAACAGTGTCTAGGGTCTGATACGCGTTATATGAATCACGTGAAATTTTCACTTGCTTCCCTTTACAAGAAGCAGAAGCAATGGGATTCTGCGGTCCTCTTATGGGATGAGATCGTAAAGGAATATTCTCCTTATGTAACTGAAGCGTACATCGAATTATCGAAAACGAATGAGCATCAAGCGAAGGATTATGAAAAAGCGCTTTATTTTGCGGATCAGGCCTATGAAAGCTGGAAGGCCCAGCAAAAACTCTATCGACTGAACAGTCAGGAAAAAGCTTCTTTTCTCAAGAGAATTGAACGTTTGGAAAAAAAGTGTTTTCGATATTAATACAGTTACTGAATAAAAAAAAATTCGATTGACCCCAAGGGACTATCGAATTTTTTTTATTAACACTCTCTTCTTTATTGGATATCCCATTTCAAGGTTGGCAGTTGTAGTTCATTTTCTAAGGCCTGACCTATTCGGTATAGATTAGCTTCATCGAAATGATTTCCGATTAATTGCAAACCAATCGGAAGTCCCCCTTCAGAAAACCCGCAAGGAAGCGACATGCTAGGCAATCCCGTAAGATTTGCCGGCCCATTCAATCGAAGCAAAGCAGAATACACATGCTCGTTCTCTCCCTGAATGATCACCTCTCGTTGTCCGATCTCAGGCGGAAGTATAGCAAGTGTAGGCGCAATTAAGGCATCCACTTTTGCAAACGCGTCTTTAAATTGTTGGACGATCTGACGCCTTATCTCCTGTGCATTCACATATTCATATCCTGTTGTTTCTTTGCTTGCTGCTAATCGGTCTTTCACATCTGGATGTAAGAGATTGGGTTCTTGATCCATATGTTTTTCATGGACGGCGTAAGCTTCACTGCGTATCGTCATGAGCTGAGCCCATGCGGCTTGGGAAAGATCCATCTCAACTTCTACTATCTCCGCTCCTAGCCGTGAAAGAACAACAACCGCTTGATCTATTTGATTTTTGATTTCCGGGTCAATTTTCTCAAAATAATAGGTTGTCGGAATGCCGATAACGGCTCCTTTTACCCCTTCCTCTAACCTTCTTGTAAAATCCTCCGGGTCTCCCTTTACGGAATAAGGATCTCTCGCATCATAGGCCGCAAGGTAGTTTAACAACATGGCATTGTCCCCCACGGTTCGGGTCATAGGTCCCACATGATCAAGCGTGTACCCAAGAGGAAAAACGCCAAACTTGCTGACTCGTCCAAAAGTGGGTTTCATCCCGACAATGCCACAAGCAGATGAGGGGATTCGGATTGACCCCCCCGTATCTGTTCCGATTGCTCCATAGCATAGTCCGGTAGCCACGGCAGCTCCTGCACCACTGCTCGATCCTCCCGTCATCCGGCTTTGGTCATACGGATTTCGCACAGCACCAAAAAAGGAAACATCCCCTGTAGGTCCATAAGCAAATTCATGAGTATTTAATTTTCCAATCAGGATGGCACCGCTCAGTTTTAATTTTTCCACCACTGCCGCATTAGCTTCTGGAATATAGTTTTGATAAATTTCCGATCCCATGGTTGTGCGGATTCCTGCGGTATAAATCAAATCCTTTAAGCCAAGGGGAATCCCGTGCAGAGCGCCTTTGGTTTTACCTAGTGAAATTTCTTGTTCCGCTTTCTTCGCTTGCTGTAATGCTTCATCATAAAGAATGGTTATAAAGGCATTTAATGATGGATTCAGCTTTTGAATACGTTGTATTAAAGATTCTATGACTTCAACAGGGGAAATCTGTTTGGTTTGTATATGATGGGAGAGGGTGGCCATATCCCATTTCAAGAATTCTGCTTCCTTTGCTTCCATGTATGTCGGTCTCCTTTTCTTGTCCATGTTAACTTCCGGGTTTAGTTCTAAATAATCCAAACCGCTCATATTGATAGATTAATAGACAAGATAGAAATGAGGGTTAGCTATGCTGAAATTTCTTCTCTACATGTTTTTGCTAGAATTAGTTGTTGTGTTGGTAACCGGTATAGGTGGGCTGCTTATGGACCTTCTTCCGCTCATTTAACCTATTACTGATTCTGGCGATTTTGCAATTCTTCGATAATTAATTGAATAACCGCTTCATTTAGACTTCCGTTATTTTCTTGAACCACTTGTTGGATGACATCTTGGACCACTTGATCGCCCAACTGTTGAGCCGCTTCCTGGACTTGGGGATCTTGCATGACCTGTTCAAGGAAACGAGTCGCAACCAATGCGCTTACCTTTGCTGATTCCATCAATGCATTTTGCAGTTCTGGGTCCTGAATAATATTCTGCGCTACGTCACTAGCGAGCTGACCAAGCTGTTGCCCAGCTTCTTTCAAAACCTCTACTTCCTTTTCAGATACAATTTCCTGTCCGTTATAGGAACATCCCGACACTACACTGAGCGTAATGATGGTTATCAAACTCATCATGGCCATTTTTCTCATGGTAATCCTCCCTCGTTTTATTAACTAATTATACGAGTTTCATCCCTTTCAGTTTCACTGTGATGTTAATATTTGAATTTTCATTTATTAATTTAACAAAGGTATATATCTTTTCCCTTTATTGGCATACTATACAGTGAGGAATATATATTGGGGGCCATAGTTAAAATGAATCATCATAAAGAAGAATGGGAACTGGAAAAAGATCGTATTTTATTACAGAAAAAGAAGCACCGTTTGTTAGAAAGCCTATCTACGTATAATTCACGCAAGGGGTGGATTGATCGAGGCCCTGTATTTAGTGAAGGGGAATATTTTGTTCATCCCTCGACCAAGGAGGTTTGGCTTGCGACCGGGAGTTACTCCCCAACTTGGGGAACGGAAGTGCAGATCTACTCCGCTTCAATCGGACGTCAACTCGAAGAATGGGAAGATAGATTAAAAGCACTGGAAGCAGTATATGATTTTTCAAGATAAGAAAGCTACTAGCTAAGCCTTGATAGTAAAAAAGAACCAACCTCGAAAAAAGGTTGGCTTCTTTTATGATAATTGTAATACTTGGACTTGCATTTGACTTTTTAACCATTGATGAATCTCTTCAGATGTCTTTTGACGCTCTTTTTTGACCCATCTCCAATCATATGGCAAGCTAAAGTGATGGGAAAAGGAATAATACAGCCCAATTGCGCGATAATACGTTTCTAAAGCAGAAAGATGAGATCCTCTGCTTCGAGGCTTAGGCAGGTGGGTTCGGTTTAATTTGAGACAGTCCAGATAAAGAAACCATTGACTCAATAATTCCTTTTCTTGGTAATTAAAGGGAATCATGACCGCATTATACAAAATGTGCGTTGGAAGCACCGTTTCATAATCCTTGGCCTTCTCAAGCAGCTCTAACATTTCGGAGATATCCGCCTTTTGAAAATAGGGCACCTGGATGCCATATTGATCCCAAGCCTTTAATCGTTCCCGTAAGGTCCCAAAGGGTAGGCTGAGGATGGTTGTATCATGAGGTGCAATATAAGCAAATTGTAATGGGGTATCCAGTGCTGATAGTTTTCTTCTCAATTTGGATTTTTCCCTTAAAGTGTTTACAAATCCATGTTCATAAATTCCTTTTCGACCGGCCCGCCCGGCTATTTGCTTCACTTCCTGCACGGTTAATTCACGAATCCCCGTACCATCAAACTTCTCTGTTTCTAAAAATACTACTCGCTGAATTGGGAGATTCAGTCCCATTCCGATCGCATCCGTCGAAACGACGACATCGGTTTCTTTATTTAAAAACAATTCGACCTGTTTTCTCCGTGTTTCTGGTGGAAGATTCCCATAAATGATGCTTGAAGTGATATGATGCTGAGCGAGCTCTGCCCCGACCTGCAGCGCTTTTTTTCGGGAAAAAACGATCAGAGCATCCCCTTTCCTGACATCACGGGGAAAGAAAAAGGATTGGTCTTGCACCGTTAAAGGGGTCTGGCGGTCATGCACCCTAATCTCTAAGGTATCTTCACAATCTTCAATCAGCTGTTTTAATAGCTGTACAGACTCAGCTGCACAGCATATATGAACCTCATGGGCACGTATGCCAAGGACAGCTCTTGTCCATGCGTAACCACGTTGAGGATCCCCAATCATTTGCCCCTCATCAATGACGGCCACATCATATATCGTTTCATATTCTGCTTTTTCAATCGTGCTTGACACATGTCTAGACCCAGTGGAAAAGATGACTTCCTCTCCCGTAAGCAAATCGCAAGGTACACCCTCCCCATTTAAACGCTCGTAAATCTCTAAAGCCAATAAACGAAGAGGGGAAAGATAGATGCCTTTCCTGCCCTTTTTTAGAGATTCCAGAGATTGGTGTGTCTTCCCTGAATTCGTTGGTCCTGTATGAATGATAAAGTTCCTGCTCATACTTCTTGCGAGCGGATACTCATCTTTAGGGTGAGGAGGAATCGTATCTGTTAACAGCTTTTGGTATAAATCACGGATCACTCCGCTTTCTTGTATCATCTTCAAAATGCCGTATCGATAATAGTACCATTCCTTTTCTCCTATAATCTCAGGCAAAGAAAAGGAAGTTAAATACTCTTTATTGATGGAGTCCAGAATAATTTGAGAAACCTGTTGCATTTTCCTCTTTAGCTGTTCTTTTGTTTCTGAGGCTTTACTGTATAATTCATCTTCAGTACCTGCCAGCTTACGCACTTGAGCAATCCAGGTGGACAGACTTTGAATGGCCACCCGTAATGCTCCTTCACGCTTATTGGCATGCTGAACGGTTTTAATTTCCTTGCACTCTTGCAAGACAAATTGAGTTTCAACTTGCTCGATTTTTTTCGTTAATTGGGCTAGGGACATTCGAAGCTCTCCTCTAAACCGATTTTGTATTTCTTTAGCCTATCCAGAATGGAGGGATTATCTGTTTTTTTCCAAAGGGAACTTATGGAATATGCTCTAAATCCCTTGATTCGGTGAACTCAAAAGAACCGGGCGAGGAATTCGCCCGGTTTGTTATTGTGTGATGCGCAGCTTTCCGAAAGGATAGAACACGAATTCCGCTCTTCCCACTACTTTGTTCACATCGAACGGTCCCAATTCTTCACTATCTAGACTATTTGGCCGATTGTCGCCTAAAACAAAGACCTGATCATCAGGAACCGTAATCGGGCCAAAATCGCTTGTCCAAGAATATCCTTCATGGTTGGCTTTAGCCTTGTTCTCCTTTAGGTAGGATTCTTCTACAGGGTGTCCATTAATAAATAAGATGTCGCTTTTCACTTCAATCTGATCTCCGGCAATCCCAATGACTCGCTTAATGTAATCTTTATCAGGAGTTGCATGTAGTACCACGATGTCTCCGCGTTTGGGTTCTCCCATAAAGTAAATCGCTTTATTGACCACTAATCTGTCATGATTATGTAAAGTCGATTCCATCGAGGCCCCTTCAACCAAATAGGGAGCAAACAAGAACGTACGCATAAAGACGGCCAATACGATGGCAATTCCAATGGATTTTCCCCATTCCCAGGATTCCTTCTTCCATGTTGATAACTGGGGCATTTTATTCACCTCATTTGTAAGGATACAAGCTCTATTATAACACGGTTTAAGGGACCTGTGTCTCGAGTATTTTGTCTTCTATCCTTTTTAGCACTTGATGGGAATGATGTTGGAGCATCGATGTGGAAAACCGAAGAATGATCCATCCCCGGTTTGCTAAGTAAAGATCCTTTTTAGGATAAGCTGATTCTTGATGTTTGGGGAAAGGAATAACTTTGCTTGGACATTCAATCGCAATTCGATAATGAGGAAGGGCCATCTCAATCGTATACCGTCCACAGGGTTGGAATAATTGAACCTTGTAACCATTTAGCTTCAAAATATGGTAAAGCTTGCGCTGCAAAACATTTAATGATTCTATGCTGGGCTTCTCTTCATTGGGTAAATTACTTGATTTGAATGAGAGTAAAAAAATGACCCATCCACCGATCATAAAAAGTAAAAATACATTGACTATCATAGATATCAAGCCCTTTCCCATGATTTTATCCCTAGCTTCGACTGATTTGATACAACTCAAACTCTGTTGACACAATAAAATTATTTTCTAATTAACATAATGTATATTATGTTTTTATTTTTAGCGAGAGCTCTATATTCAATTAGATTTTTTACATACAAACCTCTTTCTTTATAAACAATAACTGGTGTGTTCATTTCAAAAAGTACAAGGAGTGAAAGTAGAAAATGAGATGGTTTAGGACGGTTGGTATGACTCTCTTACTGTTTAGTATCTGTGCTATAGGAGCTTCTGCTCAAGTAGACATTGCATCTCTTCGGGTAGACACTACCCCGGCAAAAAATATAAAGGATTTGGTCAATCAAGCATCCTTGATAGTCTTAGGTTGGCCGGATAGCGCAGATGAGTCATATCCTACAAAACAAATGGTGGAGCAATACAAGATCGTTAATTTTGTACAGACGGTTCATGTAAAAAAAACATTAAAGGGTACCTCTACCACCCTCGTCAAGGTCTTGTCTACGGGTACGGACATTCTCCCCCCTACCACCAGCCCTCTGAATCTGCAGTATCCTGGACCATTAGCAGAAGGTGATTACATTTGCTTTTTAAAGAAAGTCCCCGGAACGAATCTGTATGCTGTGATTGGAGGGTGGCAAGGCGTCTATCCGCTTTTTGATGGGAAAACCGTTGCCTTCAAAGGGTATGGGTATCCCGAATTCAATGGGTTAACTTTGGAGCAATTTGAACAGAAACTACACTCATTTTCTCAATGATAATTAAATTGGAGGCTGTTTTGAGAAGGGGAATCTTCGAAGATACAGCCTTTTTTCATGTAGAAACGTTCAATATGTATTCAAATAGGAATAACAAAGCAGCAAACCAAAAATAGTAACATAACACAGTAACATAAATCATACTGTTATAATACACTATTGTAGAAACTAAACGGAGGGATGTAATCATGAAAGGTTTAGAATTTTACCGGAATTTGCCCAATAAGATCTGTGTTGAATGTGGTGATCATATTGTAGAACAGCATGAGTCCTATTTGTATGAATGTGAAAGATGTTTAAATAATAAAGATGAATAATCTAAAGAAAACTTGGCTGGCGCCAAGCCTTTGGCGCAGAAATCTTATTGAGCTTGCTAGGTCAATAAGATTGTGCGGCAGCCTAGTTGCACTTATGCAGTGAAAGAATTCTGATAAAATTCACAAATTCTTAATCGCCAAATGCAGGATGCACAGGAAAATGGTGCATCTTTTATTATGCCTTGATCAGGGAATACTAATAAGAGTACATTCCTGGGGGGAATTAGGATGAAAAAATGGTGGACGATTCCTTTATGTGTGATCCTCCTTGCTGTCTCGACTGCTATAGTATTCGCTGTTCAAGAGATTAAGTTGATTGTAGATGGCAAGGAAATTCAATCTGATGTTGCACCGCAGCTTATCAATGGAAGAGTGTTTGTTCCGGTTCGGTCGGTTGCCGAGGCGCTTGATGCAGAAGTGGAATGGAATGAATACAATCAATCCGTAACCATTATCCGAAAAACACCCGAACTTCAATTGGTAGCCCACTTACCTGAAGCGGAGGCTTCGCTTTATGCCACCCTCCATAATGGGATCTACGAAGGATTTGAGCTCCGGGTAGGTCAAGCTGTCCGAACCTTCCCCTTTTGGAGAAGCATGGGAAGCCATGTGCCGCAAATTCTGCATCATGATATCAATCAGGATGGAAGTAAAGAAATCATTGTCGTGTTAACCACGAATACGGGGACAGGCCTGTATTTAGCAGAGGCCCATGTGGTACAGGCAGATGCCTTGTTGAAAGAAGTATATGTAGACAATCCTCTTGCCATTACATGGAAAAATGTAGATACTAAAATTGACCCCGAAGGGGTAACGATTACGATCCATAACAAACCTGTTAGGTTTCCGCGAGAGAAAATTTCTGCAAAATATGAAAATTGGTTCTCCCAAGTTTATTTTGGCAACCAAATTTCCTTCAAAGTAGAGGATCATCAATTAATAGCTTATCTAAGTGCCCAAATATCCCCCACGGATTACATAGGAGAAATCCTAATCAGCTATGAATATAAGGACCGTATTTACCAAGCTGCAGAGATTAAATATGATACCCTTTTAAATCCTATGAAATAAGTGAAACCAAGGTAATAAGAATAATGAGTATGTGACAGGCAGTTGCCATTACAGATTGTAATTACACTCATTTCCCTGAGTAGCTTTTTGAAGGGTGACCCAAACTAAATTAAAGGAGGTGTCAACCATCTATCACTTAGGAAAATGGATAATGATTACGTCGTGCTCAATAGTGATATTAACTGGTTGTGGGATCGAAAACGATACTCAAATCAATCAAAAAACTCTGACTTCTGGAGATCGGCATGGTGCCCATGAATTCAATCAAATGAGAGCCTATACATTTGACCAAGGTTCGGTGAAGGCCGACGACCTATCTCTACGGATTTCGAACGAGGCGGAACGCGTTTATAACGTAAAAGAAGCCATCGTTGTTGTTCAGGGTAATGATGTGATTATGAGCTTATCCACCAAGGCGGATCCATTGGAATCCCCAGAGGAGATAGCAAAAAAAGTGCGAACAAGACTGAAAAGCAAGGAACCTCAATTAGCGGGATATAATCTGTATATTACGACAGACCAAGAAATGCGTGAGCCTATTCTTCGTGTTAATATTAATAAGCAGAACCAAGGTCAAGCTGGTTATCCAATAGATCACCGGGAACCACAATTCAATCAAATCCTCCAACAATTGAAGAAGCCATCTCATTCATAAGAAAGCTACTAGCGTAGCCTTATGCGTATAATACTTTCCGATAAGTAGTGAAATAAAGCCTCCGTCAGGAGGCTTTATTTATTTTAGCTGCTTACGCTTGCATCATGCTCTTCTATGTCCCTTGACTCCACTGGATAAATTTACAAACATTTTTCACATCGTGTTCTGGCATCTTGGATGCCTGACCATAGGAACTTCATAGAATCGGCCCGAAATCCCTTCATCCATGGCTTTAACTCATTAGCCGGAATCGGCTTGCTAAAAAGGAAACCTTGAGCCCCATCACATTTAAACTTGCCTAAAATCGCTAATTGTTGAGGGGTTTCAACTCCTTCCGCAATGACCTTAAAGCCCATTTCTTTACTCATGGAAATAATCCCGGCAACCAGCGCCTTATTTCGTGTATCTTCCAATAAATCTTTAATAAATGCCTTGTCAATTTTCAGCGTATCTGCTGGAAGCTTTTTTAGATAATGGAATGAGGAATATCCTGTTCCAAAGTCATCAATCGCAATTCCGATTCCAAGACTTTTTAAAGCCGTTACTTTGGCTACGACTTGTTTTTCGTTATACATGGCGACACTCTCCGTAATTTCCAGTTCAAGAAACTGAGGATTTATCCCCGTTTTCCAAATTACATGATTGACGAAAGAAACCAGATTTTCTTCCATAAACTGAGTGGAAGACAAATTGACGGACATTTTTAGCGAATCCACCCCTTCGTCATGCCACCGCTTTAATTGTTGACAAGACATCATGAGTACTTTTTCACCGATCGGAATGATTAATCCCGTTTCCTCAGCTAACGGAATAAACTCAGATGGAGAAATCAGGCCCAACTCTGGATGGTTCCACCGCAGCAAGGCTTCCACTCCGATCAATTCCGAACTTTGAATAGCGATTTGGGGCTGATAAAGAACAAATAATTCATCCCTTTCGACTGCTTTGCGAAGGGCATTTTCCAGGTTCATTTTCTTAGAAACAGTCTCATTCATTTCCAAGGTATAAAATTGGATGTTGTTTTTGCCATTTTCCTTTGCACGGTACATGGCTGTATCAGCATACTTGATCAGATTTTCTACGGTATTACCATGATCGGGGTAAATGGAAATGCCGATGCTTGTCGTGATTTGAACCTCCATATTTTGAATAAGAAATGGCTTGGAAATATCGAATTGGATTCGCCTGGCAATTTCTAGGACCTCCTGATGGTCTGACATCCCATCGATTAAGACGGTAAATTCATCTCCACCCTGGCGGGAAATGGTATCATCTTTTCTTACAATGGTGATTAGTCTTTCTGCCACCTCTTGAAGCAACAGATCACCGAATGTATGTCCCAAACTGTCGTTTATAAACTTGAAACGGTCTAAATCGATGAAGATCACGGCTACAGAGCCATTCTTCCGCTTCGCCTGCCGTAAACCTTGCGCTAATCTCTCCTCAAATAACCGTCTGTTGGGCAGTCCCGTCAATACATCATGATAGGCCATATGCTCCATATTGTTTAACGCATAGCATAACTCTTCCGTTCTTTGTTTTACTTTCGTCTCCAGTTGTTCGGTCATGAGGCGCAACTCATAGAGCAGTGAGTCATTCTCCCAAAGTGTAATCAGTTGGCGAATCACCACGAGAAGAATGGAAATGGCGCACCCAATAACAATACTATTCACATTTTCTATTCTCATTGTCATAATGATAAACAATACGATGACACACAAGTAAGGGATCGCGTTTTTAAGCTGCATTCGCTTCCTGGATATAGTCAGCTTCCCATCAGAATCTTGTATTGGGTATGGCTCGATCTCTCGATACTGTACTGCCGCCATAATGTATAATAAGTAACTCAAGGTCCACAATGGATCGTACAACGTTCCTGAAGCATACTCATCCTTAAGGACTAAAGAAGTATAGGTCCAGTCAGCAAAAATCCGGCTAAATAAAGCGAAGATAATCCAAAAAACGACGTTGGGCGAAAAAATTGGTTTGTGAGATAAAAAAATGCTTACCATTCCAAAAAGCAGACCTAGGGTTGCTACGGGATAATAAACAGAGACAAACAAAGCGAGCCGGTTTATTTCTTCTTGCTGAAGGATTGGCTGGACGATGAATGCCCAACACAGTGTCGTCCCCACTACCATTGTAATTAAAATATCAAATAGGGTTCGTAGGCTGCTTAAATTCCGCCGCTGATAAAGAATATAGCCAATAGCGATCAAATCAAATAGAGATGACACGATATAAAATAGATCAGGCAAACCGGGAAAAGGAATTTCAACCTTTAAAATGAGATCGTAATAATTCCAAATTCCTTCAGCAATACCATAAATCATACTGGACATCGAAAGAAACAGCCAAAAATATTTGTCTTTTCCTTTCACTTGCCTATAAACTAAAAATAAAACAAAGGCCGCAATGAAAGGGCCAATCATAGAGAATAAGTCACCGCCTAACAAGGATACCCATTCATCATCCTTCCATATAAGGAGCCAGGCATAATACCCCATCGTATAAAGAAAGATAGATATGCCAAAAATCAGTACCCATTTCTTCCTATGTTTGTCCATGTTTCCCCTCCGTTCATCTTCAAATAAAATCGCTATCACGCTATTCAGGAATGCCCTTCGGTTTCTCTCATTTTTTCACTTTATCAAAGGACTTTTGGCATGGGGTGATCTGCTCTTTTTAGAAGGGACTTTCCAATTCCTATATATCCATTCTAATAGGTAGATTTTACTATACAACTAGTGAAAAAATTGTCTTTGTATGTTGTCGAATAAAAAAGCTTTTCGAGGCTGAATTGGAAGATGGCTAGACGTGTTAAAAAAAGGAGCCCAGGCTGATAACCTTTTAGGACTCCTTCTTACGTTTAGCTGCTCGCACTCGTATAATGCTTTAGGGCAAATTTCCAAAATAGACGGGATAACGCAAAGAAGACAAAGGATACAACAAAAGACAAGAAGGTACTAGTCCATGTCCATTCATCAATAAGAACAGTTGAAGGGACAGTCGTAATGAAGGCAGCCGGAAGAACATACGTTAGAAAAACGCGGAGCCATCCGCTGTAAGCCTGGACCGGGAATCGGGTTGTCTCGAAAAATGAGGAAAAAATGAAAGACAGATTCTCAATTTTCACAAACCAGAAAGACGTCGTCATTAAAATCATCCACATGGAATACACCAACAATAGAGCGGACGCAAGGAGAATGAAAAAGATAAGGAGCTCCCCCATATGGGGCCACTTCCCTATTTTCAGCAGAGCATACCCTATTAACAGGAGACCCCAAACCATATCGGCCACTCGCCAAAACACCATATGACGGAAGCTCACGAAAAATTGACTATCGATGGGTTTCGTTAAAATATAATCCATGGTTCCCTTGCGGATATGCTCCACCATTCTTCCCATATTTTGCCTTAGGGCAAGCTCAATAAATCCATTGATGGTATTGAATACGCCAAGAAGTACAAGGGTTTCATAATAAGACCATCCACCAATGGCAGGGGTTTGCCAATAAAAGACTTGAACGGTCAGGATAGCGATGATGATCCAAAAAAGACTAGTGAATACATTACTGAAAAAATGGGTTCGGTACTCCAAATCTTCCACCATACAAGCACGAAAGAACTCAAATAATAATTTAATATGCTTTTTCATCATTATCCTCCTACTGCATGGTAGGCTTTTACCCCTGCCTGCCAAAGAAGACGGAACAAGACAACTAAAATCAATATCCATACCAGTTGAGCGGCGAGGCCTAAGATGATTTTTTCTCCCGTGGCATGTCCCATCATTATGTTCACAGGAAAATAAATCATAGAGGAGAAGGGTAGAAATTTGCCGATCTCTTGAATTAAGGGAGGCATAATGGAGAGAGGTGCGATTCTTCCGGAGAAGAATAAGGAAATTCCCTCCAAAACACTATAAATGGCCGCTACCCTTGACACCCAGAAGCCTAATAGTCCAACGCACCACCCCAGTAGAAAGCGGATCGCTAATGCCAAAACCACAGCAAGGACAAAGGCAACTCCTTGGCTAAAGGAAATGGATAGGCGCAGTGGCGGAACAAACATGGCCGCAATCCCCCAGAGAGGAATGAGGATGAAAAGAAAGAAGGCCTTGTATACGATGTTTTCTGCTATAGCCCAATGGATGGGATGCAGTGGCTTGAGCAGGTGAAATGAAATCGTTCCATGGCGAATTTCCCGATCTAGCTCCCACACATCCCATGAGGCTGTCATTCTTTCCACAAGTATCAAGGAGGCAAAATAGAGAATAAACTGTTCTGACGAGAAGCCGCCCACTCCGACTCCGCTAGAAATGCCTAACCAAACCGCCATCGTTATCAGGGGTTGAGTTAAGGCTCCAGCAATCCAAATCACAGACTCAGCCCGGTACTCAAACATTTCGATCCATTTCATTCGAATGAGGACAAAGTACTTATTTAGCATGCCTATTCTCCTTAAAGGCTAGCCCAATCACTTCCTCCATCGGAGGATCCTGAATAGTCAGGTCCGTTACTTGCCAATCCTGCAACAGACGTGAGGAGATGGCAGCAACCTGATGTCTGGGAACTCGTAAGGTCACTTTGCTTGCCTCCTTTTTGATCAACTCTCCGTAAATATCGAAGGATTCTTCACTTACATTCTGATCAAAGGTGAGCTCCATATACTTATGTGGAACAAGGGATTCCGACAGTAGGCTTAAATCTCCATCGTAAAGAAGGTGACCTTGATTGATAATCATGACTCGGCTGCATAATGCCGTGACATCAGCCATGTAATGACTTGTTAACAGCACCGTGGTTTTATGTTGTTGATTGTATTGCTGAATGAATTGACGGACGTTTTCCTGCATATGCACATCCAATCCGATCGTGGGTTCATCGAGAAACAGAATACTCGGCCGATGCAGCAGCGCAGCGGCAAGCTCACATTTCATCCGCTCTCCTAAGGAAAGCTGACGAGTAGGTTTGTTCAGCAGCGGCTCTAAATGTAATAAGCCACTCAACTCACCTAATGTTTCACGGAAAGATTTTTCTGCAATTTCATATACCGCTTTGATCACGAGAAAGGTTTCCATAGGTGGAATATCCCAAATCAGTTGGCTTTTCTGCCCCATCACTAAGCTAATCATCCGTTTAAATTCATTTTGTTGCATAAATGGATTATATCCTCCCACTTGAACGGTGCCCAAGGTAGGATGAAGCAATCCCGCCAGCATTTTGATGGTGGTTGTCTTCCCCGCTCCATTGGGTCCGAGAAATCCGACTATTTCCCCTGTTTCAATATGAAAAGAAATATTCTCTACTGCCTTCACAAGGTTGAATTGGCGATTAAATAAACTTTGCAATGCCCCTTTAAGCCCTGCTTGTCTTTGATGCACTTTATAATGCTTACTTAAGGATTGAACCGTAATAGACAAGACTAGTCCCTCCGTCTGTTCGTATAAGTAAAAATATACCATTTTTCCGATACAACAGAAAGGGGCTGTCTCCCGATGGAAACAACCCCAGTTTTCTATTTAAGATGACGCGTTCTCTGCAGATAATCTACTAGCCCCATTGAACAAATATCGATATCCAATTGTATGATATTATAGACTGGATGCTCCCTCGAAACATTCTTTTCCGCCAAGTGATCGCGTATTTGCCGCATCAATCTTGAACTGACCTCGACATGGTCACCTCCTTCAAGAACAACTTGTTCCGCTGTCCCTACAAATTGGGAGAGCCAAACTTTAATTTGCTGATAAATCGATTCCACTTCGGTATTCATCCCATAATGGCCAAAGTAGATGCGTTCCACCTGCAACTCTTGAATTCTATCTAATGATCGAAGCATAGCCTCTGGGTTAAATTGATTGGGAGAAGTAGACGGCAGACAAAAGGTAATCTCTTGATCACGTAGCTGGTGATAGTACACGCCGATCGTATCCCCTGTAAAAATCCCTTGGCTCACCGGATCATAAATGCTGAAATGATGGTTGGCGTGACCAGGTGTATCCAAAAAAAGGAGATCACAATGAGGACCAATCGAAAGGGTCTCCTGATCTTCCTTGATGAGAATTCGATCCTCCGGGATCGGCAAAATGGGATCGAACAGCTTTTCGAATTGATCTCCATAAACTGCTCGCGCTCCCATGATGAGCCTCTCAGGATTTGACAAGTGTCTGGCACCTTTCGGATGAACCACGACTTTAGCCTGCGGGCAATGCTGCAGCAAGAGTCCTGCTCCACCTGCATGATCTAAGTGGATATGGGTGACGATGATATACTTTACATCGTGGGGGTCCAGTCCTAAATCTTGAAAGCCCTTTAATATATACGGAACAGAAGGACTTGCACTCGTTTCTACAATAGTTAATTGTTCATCTTGGATCACATAGGTACCTGTTCTCCCATCCATTCCCAAGTCAATGCCGTCAATGATATGGATTCGATTTCCTAGATCCATTGGTTTTTTCTCCTCCATCAAGCACACCTACCCTATCTATGGATTGTCAGCACTACCGTGTCAATCTGGATGTATGTTTCATTATAACGCACCTTCACTTCCAAAAGGAAAAAAGACAGAAGAAATCGAATAGAGTATGTATGCCATTCTGAAAACCTGTGCCAAAGACGTAGGGAGGACAAGAACATGGAGAAATGGGTACCGGTTTCTGACAAGAAGAAATTTATTCGCTGGTTTCTTAATCAATATCGTTTAAAAAAACTAGAGGTAAAAAAACTTTTCGATTTTCTTTTGGCTCACGAACAATTATTAGAAAGAGTTCACTTTACGGATAAAGCGAACCCGAACGGAAGAACCTTTTTCATATCGACGATATGTTCGGAAACCAAACCTTTTGAGTTTCACAAACGCTCGAAAATCATGAATCACGTAGAGGAATCCATTCAGGACCTGCGATTAAATAGTAAGGAAAGAATCTACATCGTCCTCCACTTTCGCGGGAAAATGTTTTGCCATCCCTACATGAATGTACGTGAGAATATTAAACAGGAAATGCGGATCGAGCAAGATCCTCCTATGTTGTTCCGAATTCTCGCGGATATTTACCTAGATCAATCCTTATTAATGCACCGGCTAGCTGAACTGGAACAGGCCATTGATCAATGTTTGGAATCGGGTAATAAGGTTCAATTCATGCAGCTTTCCGAAGAGAAAAAGAAAATCCAGCAAGAGCTCGATTCTCTACTGTAAAAGTTGGTTCCTGTATACAAAAAGAAAACATTCATACAAACCTGTTAGGCACCATGTTCAATCTTGGTCATAAAGTAGAAGAAGGATAGCCTATCAGCCCCAATAGGGCACCAGCAAGTAGAGAATGGAGGAAAGCCATGATCAAAGTATCCGAAACTCAACCGGATATCCCAAGTCTGATAAATACATGGGCACTTGATGATGTACAGAAAAACCTTTTACTCAAGATGGCTCAAAGTCATCAGCCTTATCACTATAGGACCTTTCAGCAATTAAAATTTGAACTTAAGCTTAGAAAAAAGCTTGTAGAAGCAGCGTTAGCTCTTAATGATAGCGGAGCCAGATTTGCTACGTTTAAAAAATCTAAATGTAATGAAAAACTTTGGATACGAAAAGACAATGGCGGGTTTCAGCTTCGTTTTGAAGTTCCTGCAGCCGCGGGAATCCGCGACATTTTTGCCCATGGACGGGATTATGCTTTCGAGTGTACCACAGCCATCATGATTATGTGCTACAAAGCCATTTTAGACAGTATTCCAGAACACATCTTTAATCAACTTTTCCAAGATTTATTCTTATGGGATGGTTATTACGATGAAGACTTGGCATTGACCCGCCGCCCTCAATCGGATAACCTAGCTGGAGATATCCGCTATTTTAAAAATCCGGATTTCGATCCTGAACATTCGGAGTGGCAAGGAGAAAACACCATCGATCTCGGCGACGGCACTTTTTTTGGTCATGGGATTGGAATTGGATCCGAAGAGTTTATGATTCGCACGTTAAACCAAAAAAGAATAGACGGTGCCCAAACATCTGCCTATCTGATGGATGAAGCCATGTTTCCCAACTTTAAAACCCTTTCCCAATACGATCAAGGAACAGTAGAAACGGTAAGAAGGACTGCCATTTCCTCTTGTTTTCTGATTGGTACGGTGGGTTCGGCAACCTATATCGGTGCATAAGATTATAAAGACCAGAATCAACCATGCGGATCGACTCTGGTCTTTAGGTCTTTACTTAGCAACTTGCTTTTGAATCCATATCACCACACCCAGTAACAGCGGAAACCCCACTAATAACGGAAGATGCAACAAGTACTGAACTTTTTGTAAACCAGTCTCAATGTATTCCGTAAAATTGCTTGCCATAAATCTAGAAAAAAAAGTGTAATCGTACCCATGGGAAGAACAAGTTTCCATATCATGGTATAATAAGCAAGATTACAGGGCCATTCAAAGGAGGACACGTTTATGAATAAAAGGTTGACCCGTAGTGAAGTTCCCATAGAGCAAACCTGGGATTTGGCCGATTTATTCGAGTCTCAAGAGGCATGGGAAGCTGAATGCTTCGCTGTAGAACAAGACCTACCGAATGTCACACAATATAAAGGCTGTCTAGGAGAAAACGCGCAGCAATTATTGGCTTGCTTGCATGCTCAAGAAGCGCTTTCCCAACGATTAACGAAAGTGTTCAGTTACGCTAGTTTGCGTGCTTCCGAGGACGGAAGTAACCCGCTTAACCAAGCCAACTCAGCTAAAGTCTCTTCGTTATGGGCGATGATCAGTGCATCTCTATCCTTTATTGATTCCGAAATTCTCCAACTGTCAGATGGTACCGTAGAACGCTACCTCAAGGAAGAACCGTCTTTGGACTCTTTTTCAGAGAAGCTAATCGAACTCCTGGAAACCAAACCCCATACTTTGTCCCCGGAATCGGAAAAGGTGCTTGCTTCCTTAGGGGAAGTGCTTGGCTCGCCCTATGCGATCTATCAACGAAGCAAGTCGTCCGATATTCAATTTGATTCCTTTATATCTGAGCAAGGCGAAGAACTGCCGAATTCCTTCGCTTTATATGAAAACCAATATGCCTCCTCCCCCGATACGGAATTACGCAGGAAGGCTTATTCTTCTTTTGTAGCGGGGCTTCAGCCATACAAGAATACGTTTGCGGCTGTGTATGCAACCGAAGTGAAGAAACAGGTGGTCCTTTCCCGTCTGCGAAACTATGAATCGGTTACCCATATGCTTTTACATAATCAGCAAGTTCCCCTTAAGGTGTATCATACCTTTTTGGACGTCATTCAAGCGGAACTTGCCCCTCACATGCGACGGATGGCCAAGCTCAAGAAGCGCGTTCTCGAATTGGATACCCTCCTTCATTGCGATTTAAGTGCTCCGTTGGACACAACCTTTAACCCGAGTACCACCTATGAAGAAGCTTCTACCTTAATAAAAGAGGCATTGAGTATCATGGGTTCTGAATACATGGAGTACATAAACAATGCCTTGAGCAAGCGATGGATAGATCTGGCCGATAACGTGGGCAAGTCAACAGGTGCTTTCTGTTCAAGTCCGTATGGCGTTCATCCCTACATCCTCGTGACGTGGACGAATAGTATGCGGGATACCTTTGTTCTCGCTCATGAATTGGGACATGGGGGCCACTTTAGCTTAGCCGGAAACTATCAGCGAATGGTCAATACGAGACCTTCCCTCTTCTTTATTGAGGCACCTTCCACAATGAACGAACTACTTTTGGGCCATCATATCTTAGCCAAGACAACCGATCCCCGGATGAGACGATTTGTCATATTGCAATTTCTAGGGACCTACTACCATAATTATGTCACTCATATGCTGGAAGCTGAGTTACAAAGGCGAGTATATACTCACGCGGAAGCTGGAAAGCCGATTACCGCAACTATGTTATCTGATCTCAAAGGGGATATTCTGGCAGATTTCTGGGGCGATGCCTTACACATCGATGAAGGAGCACGCTTAACTTGGATGCGTCAACCGCATTATTATATGGGTCTCTACCCTTATACCTATTCGGCAGGATTAACCGCTTCGACAGCAGTCACCCAGCTGATTCAAGAAAAAGGACAGCCAGTCATTGACCGATGGCTAGACGTTTTAAAAGCCGGAGGGACGAAAAAACCGCTCGACTTGCTGCAACTCGCAGGGGTTGATCTGTTGAGCCCGGATCCGATCCGAAAAGCGGTAGCGTATGTAGGTTCTTTAGTTGATGAATTGGAAAAAAGCTTTGAATAGGTAACCTTGATAGTGCCCTAGCCTAAAAACATGAGGAGAGGGCACTTTGGTTTTTTTATCGCTCACTTTTTGACCCTTTTTAATTTGTGGACTTTTAATCGCCCGTGGATCCATTTGAATACCGGACGATACTTGTTTCCCCACTTTTTCAGGGTCTTTTTGTACAGATAGCGGGTGACTTTCGCGTATTTCATCCGATTTTCTTGGCGTGAATTATTTTTCTTATGCTCCAGTCGGTTATATAGCGTTTTGTTAATCCGTTTAAACTTATATTTGCCCGCCAATTTTAATAGAATTTGTCTATCTTCAGCGTAACGCCCTCCATATGGTACCTTGGTAGACCAACCTCCTACTTTTCGCAGGGCTTTCGTTCGGTAAAAGCGAGGAGAAATCATTTTGCGGAAGGTAACTAAATCATATTTACTTTTTATTTTTTTCTTTCTCTTCCATTTCACCCGTTTAATTTTTCCGTTTCCTCTCACTCTCCAAACCTTTTCATGTCCATATACCACAGCCACCTTCGGGCTGGATCTTTCCATTGAATTTACACATCTTTGCAGGGTTTTCCGGTCATACCAGTCGTCGGAATCAAGCTGAGCAAAATATTTGGTGCGTACGAGCTTTAACGCATGGTTCAGAGTATAGGAGACTCCCTTGTTTTTCTTTTGTCGAACGTAACGAATACGTCGGTCCTTTAGGAAGCGAGCAACGACTTTGCGGGTTTTGTCGGTGGAGCCATCATCCATAATCAGGAGCTTCCAGTTTTTCATGGATTGTCGTTTGATGCTGCGGATGGTCCTGGACAGAAACTTTGCCCGATTATAAGTGGGAATAACAACGGTTACGCGGGTTTTCTTCTTAGCCATTACTTTTCCCCCTCATTAATTTTGAGTAAATGGCTTGAAGACGCCGGACTTGTTTTCGTGAGTTAAATAAACGCTTCACTTTGTTGCGGCCCTTCTTTCCTAATTGGATACGGAGTGTAGGCTTGCGAATCAGTTTTCGCATACTGCGAGCTAACGCCTTTACATCCCGTTCCCTTACAAGCAATCCTTCCTTCTTGTTTGTGACTAATTCAGGAATGCCGCCGTGCTTCGTCGTCACCACAGGCAAGCCGGTAGCCATCGCTTCCTTTAGTGCATTAGGGATCCCTTCTTGATTTCCTTCCTTCGTCGTTACACTAGGAAGACAAAAAATATCCGCTTTCCTCATTTCCTTGGCCACCTTGCGATGAGGAAGATCCCCTTTCAACTGGATATATTTTTTTAATTTTAAGGAACGAATGAGCGACTTCAGCTTTGATCGCTCAGGTCCTTCCCCGACTATGGTGAGTCTGCTGTCGGGATGGGATTTAAGTACTTTTTTGAAGGCTTTGATTAAATAGGAAAGTCCTTTCTTCTCATGCAGTCTGGCGACGGTAAGAATGCGGATCCGTTTGATCTTCTGCTTTCGCTTGACATAGGAAAATTTGCTAAGATCAATTCCGCTGTAGTGCACGGTAATCTTTTTGGAGGGGCAGCCTCGGCGGATCAGAACTCGCCTCATTTGTTGGGATGGCACGGTGAAGTGGTTCCCCATACGGAAAAGAGCCGGTAGCTTCCGTTGATATTTATCGGTGCGATCGACCTTGGTAGGCAGATCATATCCATGAAAAGAGGTCAGCATGGGTAGTTTTAGTCGTTTCTTCGCTTTCATCACCTCTACTCCCGCCTTGCCAAAGCGGGCATGAATAAGGCGAATGCGATCCCTTTTCCAGGCCCTCATGATTTTCTTAGTCGATTTAGGCAGACGTTTCACATATCGATAAGGAAAACGCCGGACATTCATTTTCTTTCTTGTATAGACAAACGGTTTGTATTTTTTAATATTCTTCAATTCTTCATAAATAAAGGTTTCGGAAGGTGGCAGGTACCTGAGGCGGACAAAGGCAACTCTTTTTTTCAAGGAAATCCTCCTCTTCACGTTGACGGATAGTATAGTCTATACTTTTCGTCCGAAAAAGGTCAGTATGTACACCCATGCTTTTTAGAAATGGGTGAGTGATTACTATGTCTTACTCTAGAAGTCATGAAACTTTCAAAATAGGTAACTCCAGAAAAAGATAAACAACAATCAGCCCTACCTTCTATTCACTAGATGGTAGGGCTGATTGTCACTTACAACTTGCGTTATTCTTCTTTTTTGTATTTGTTAAGAACATCTTTTCCTCCAGTAACAGGAATAATACTTCCCGTTATTAAATCAGAATGTTCATCGCATAAAAAGGAAACCACTCTTGCAATATCCTCTCCTGTTCCATAACGTCCCACTGGAGTATTAAACTCTAAGCTTCCTTTGGCTTCAGATATGGAAGCTTCTTTCCAACTGCCAATAATATCTCCTGGAGATATCATATTTACTGTAATTCCATTTTCTGCTTCTTCAAGTGATAAAGTTTTAGTTAAAGATACTAAACCCACTTTGGCAGCAGCGAAGGCAGACCTGTACATCCATCCCGCAGAAGTTTCGGCCTGCTCAAATCCAAAATTAATTATTCTCCCCCACTGCTTTTTACGCATTTCTGGTATGACTAATTTAGATAAGTAAAAAACACTATTGATATTTCCATTGATAATATAGTTCCATTCTTCCACATCATAATCAATTAGCTTTTTTCTTTGATTAATATAAGGTCCCGCATTATTGATCAGAACATCAAGGCTGCTAAAGTTCCTTACGATGGTATTAAACAGAACTTCGCAATCCTGACTTTTAGAAACATCTGCTTGAACTGTAAGCGCTTTTATTTTGTATTTATTTTCAATAAATTCAGCTAATTCATCGGCTTTTGAACGGCTATTCCTATAGTTAATGATGACATTATAACCTTTATTTGCCAGTTCAATAACCGTTGACTTCCCCAGTCCTGATGCACTGCCCGTTACTAAAGCTGTTTTCATTTGTAATCTCCTCGCTTAGAGAGTCATATTTAGTGTATGTACATCCAACAATCACTAAAAAGACCTACGTAAACATCGAATGATTGTATTACTTGGTTTGCAGAAAGTGACACTAAAAACCTTGGAAAATCCAACAAGACCCTGGTTTCCTCTTATGCTATCGTATAAAACACAATAACATTATATTCCAAAATTAAGCTTGAGATCAAGAATATACTGTAGATTAGGTTTTCAATTGTTCTTGATCTGTGCGAGATATGGGGCATTAAAAGTAATTGTTACGTTCCATGCATAAATAACTTACTAATGTGAACAGTATCACAGATGGAGCAGCAATCTACCTTTAAAATAACAAATATAATCTGATCCTTAGTATCTCGAAGTGAAAATCCAAATAAAAGGTGTTGCTGATATGTTTTACAAAGGAAAATGGATCTTACAGTTATTCCTAATTCCCCTTTTCTTTCTATTTATTCAGCCCGGTCTTATTTCTGCCCATTCCGCTCTATTGGAAGCATTTCCATCTATAAATAGCCACTTGGATTTATCCCCTTCAGAAATTCGTTTAAAGTTTAATGAAAGGTTGGAGAAGGAGCTTTATTATATTCATGTATTTGATGAACAAGGTAAAGCGGTCACGGAACATGAAACGGAAATGAGTCAGAATCAGAAAGAAATCCATGTTGATCTTCCTCAGTTAACAGATGGAAATTATACGGTATCCTATCGCGTAATCTCTGCAGATGGTCATCCGATCAGCCAAGCTTATCTTCTTTCCGTAGGAAATACAGGGGATAAATATGACTCTTATCGTTATGTATATGACGCCAACCATGCCGGCCCTTTTTTCTGGCTGATTAAAGCATCTTATTATTTCTCGTTCCTTGCTTTATGCGGTTTAATTATATGGAAATATATATTTCCTATCTATCAGAAAGACAGCATAGATCTATTTCATTTGTGGTTCAAATATACCAGAAGAACTTATTTTTCGTTTCTTATATTTATAGGTTTTATTCAGTTTTCAAATGTATGGGAAGAATTTGGAATCGAGCATGTTCCAGCAGCCTTTTTTCATACGATCTTCGGACTGGCATGGTGCCTTTCGCTTGTTTTGATGATTCTCGGCTTCTTCCTGTTGGGGAAATACAAATGGTTTGATTTTTTATTTTTATTTCTTTTGTTTGGAGCAGAAGGATTAATCGGGCACGCTGTCACTTTTCAGCCGATGTGGCTTTCTGTAACCATGGATTTCATTCATTTGGCTGCTGCCTCGATTTGGTTAGGGGGATTAGTTTACCTGCTTTTCTTATCGAAGGGGCCAGAGAAAGAGCGGGCCACTTATTTGCAGGTTTTATCCCAATTTTCTTTTTGGAGTATGATTACACTAATCGGTACGGGGATCATTCTGACAATCATTTTCTTGCCCACCCCATCTTTCTTACTTCATACCCTGTGGGGCAAGTTGATCCTCGCTAAAAGTGTTTTCGTCATCTGTGTCATTGCCGTGGCGGTTATGATTAGGAAAAGAATGTCAGGGGGGAAAGAGCTTAAGTCCTGGTTAAAATGGGATTATCGATTATTAACGATCATCGTGTTTATCGTTGGCATTTTGACCGATGCCAGTCCTCTTCCGTCCAACGACCCGCTGATTTGGAGGGACAGACAATCGTCCGTTTTTATGGATATGGAGATCACACCGAATAATCCGGGAGTTACCAACACTTTTAACATATCGATCACCATGCCAAATGAAAAAAGGGTGAAAAATCTTGAACTGCGATTAATCCATCATGGAGAACAAAACATTGCCCCTATCTATGTACCGTTGGAGCATCTTCAGCAAAGTGATGCAAATAATAATCGATATTCCTATTCCTGTGTAGGACCATTTCTTTCCATACCCGGAACGTGGAGTATCGAAATGAACATTTCCGACCAGGAGGATAATTGGATATTGTTTAAAAAAGAGATGACCATCTATCCTGTCCAGAAAAATAATTGAGCGTCAACTAAGCAGAAGGAGGGTGACCAAAGGAATACTTGGCACCCTCCTTTTTTAGTTTATGCAACACAGTTTCTTCTTTAAAGATGCGGATTATAGCCAGTGGCTCTATCCTTTTCTTCAGGAGCTTAGTTATGTTTTCAAATTACGCTTAAATTACACCATGATTTTACATATATCATTGGTAAACTCTACCGGATCATGGATAGGTAATCCTTCAATGAGAAGTGCTTGATTGTACAATAAGTTTGTATATAAATTCAGTTTCTCTTTATCTTTTTCAAAAGCATCTTTTAATGATTGGAATACCTCATGATTGATATTGATTTCTAAGACTTTATCAGCTTTTACATCTTGGCTGTTGGGCATTGATTTCAGTATTTTTTCCATTTCGATCGTGACTTCGCCATCTGTAGATAAACAAACAGGATGAGTCTTTAATCTTTTTGATACCCTTACATCCTTAACTTTCTCTGATAATATTCCTTTCATATAATCAAAGAGGTCTTTGTTTTCTTTCTCTTCTGAATCCATATGAGTCTGACTCTCGTCTGCTTCAATACCTAAGTCACTACTTGACACAGATTTGAATTCTTTCTCTTTATAGTTCATTAACATTCTGATGGCAAACTCATCTATTTCATCGGTGAAATATAAAATTTCATAGCCTTTTTCTGATACTAATTCTGTCTGTGGTAATTTTTCTATTCTTTCATTCGTTTCTCCTGAAGCATAATAAATATATTTTTGTTCTTCAGGCATTCTTGATACATATTCATCCAATGTGATCATCTTCTTCTCTTTGGATGAGTAGAACATTAATAAGTCCTGCAATACGTCTTTATTCATTCCGTAATCGCTATAAACCCCATATTTTAACTGTCTACCAAAGGATTTATAGAATTTTTCATACTGATCTCGATCATCTTTTAACAAGCTTTGCAATTGGCTTGATATTCTGTTTTTGATGTTTTTGGCAATTAACTTCAATTGTTTATCATGCTGTAAAATCTCTCTGGATATGTTCAAAGATAAATCTTCCGAGTCAACCATTCCTTTAACAAAGCTAAAATAATCAGGAAGTAAGTCTGGGCATTTGCTCATAATCAATACCCCATTGGAATAGAGCTCTAACCCCTTCTCAAATTCCTTTGAATAGTAGTCAAAAGGTATGTTCTCGGGGATAAATAAAATAGCATTATATCTTACCGCACCATCGACACTGATATGGATATGTTTGATAGGCTTGTCAAACCCGTAATGCTTTTCCATATAAAAATTCTCGTAATCTTCAGAAGTAAGCTCATTTTTATTTTTCCGCCAAATCGGGACCATACTATTGATTATCTGTTCTTCCTGATAATCTTCGAATTCATTCTCATCGCCTTCTGCAGGCCTTTTTCCAGTAACATCCATTTTTATGGGGTATCGAATGAAATCTGAGTATTTTTTGATGATCGCTTTTAATCGATACTCTTCCAGATACTCTTCATAGTTCTCATCTTCTGTATTCTCTTTGATTTTTAGAATAATCTCTGTACCGACTGAATCTTTCTCATAGGGCACAAGCGTGTATCCATCAGCACCCTCAGATTCCCACTTGTAAGCCTCATCGTTACCTAAAGCCTTACTGATGACCGTGACAACGTCAGCTACCATAAAAGCCGAATAAAATCCAACTCCAAATTGACCAATGATATCATGCCCATCCTTCAATTCATTTTCATTTTTAAATACTAAGGAGCCACTCTTGGCAATAATTCCAAGGTTATTTTCAAGCTCTTCTTTGGTCATCCCTATCCCTGTATCGGAAATTTTCAAAGTTCTGTTTTCTTTGTCAGCCACCACTTTTATATAGTAACTGTCTTGGTCGAAACTTAACGTATCATCGGTTAATGCTTTGTAATATATTTTGTCAATCGCATCACTGGCATTTGAAATTAACTCCCTAATAAATATCTCTCGATGAGAATAAATGGAGTTAATCATCATTTCTAATAGCCTTTTCGATTCTGCTTTAAATTGATTTTTTGACATTAAAATCTCTCCTTTGATTATAAAAACTACATGACATAAAAATGATCAAATGATTAGCACTCTTTCCACTTGAGTGCTAATCAATATTTTAATACCATATCCTGTAGTTTATTGTCAATTGGTGAAGGATTAATTTTTCTGGTAAATCTATCTCAGTCTTTTACCAAACCGTTAAGAATTCCGTTTATAATGGTAGTAACAATGGCTCCCCAAAATGCGCCCCAGAAACTATAGATCTCAAATCCAGGTACGAATAAGGAAGCAAACCAATACGTAAAAGCGTTGATAATCAACAAGAATAATCCAAAGCTTACAACCGTCGCTGGCAGGGTAAACAAAACTAATAATGGCTTCACGATAAGATTGACAAGACCCAGAATAATAGCTGCAAATATCGCGGTGCCAAATCCTTTCAAACTAATACTATCAATCAGCCAATCCGCAATCCAAAGGGAAAACCCACTAACAATTAATCGGAGAAGCATTCACTTTCCCCCACTTTCACTTATTCATTTTTAATAGGTGAACTATTTGCCGTTATGAACGTGGTAAATGGCCTATATTACTAAACCCATGTTAGTTACAAACGCATCCCCTGACCCTCTTCCAATATTACCTGTATTTGTTATTACGTTCGGATTGACTAGAAGTTTCACATTACAATGATGATTGCCATATTCCCTCTCTTCTTTGGGATGAGTTCTTTAATTTTGAATGAAGCTAATCAAACTAAAGAGGTTCTGATAATAGCCGCAAGGTCGCGACATTTTCAGAACCTTTTCCTTTTTATTCATGCACTTTTTTAGATACCAACTGACTATCGATCTCTTTTCTTCAAGCTTAGATCGTTTCCATCGATACAGTTCATTATTTCCAGTATAGGTCTTTAAATGGAATAACTGAGATTCCATTTGTATGGTATTCGTTCATCACAGATGTCATATGGTCTGGATCATTAATAAACTTTTCTAGAATTCTCCCAATCATTTTCGTTTTGCTTATCCCGCATGAATAGGCTAGTCGTTTTATAACATCATCTGTTTCCTTATTCAAATTAATCTGAATTTGTTGCTTTCCTAACGGTATTCCCTTTCCTTTTACTAGAGATAAAGTTAAATCTTTTTTATCCACCATTTTTATCGTTCCTTTTTCATAATTTCTGAATTCAAAATGTATGTCTCCTAATTTCAGTTCTTCATAAATTTTACTACACAAAACGACAAAATTCGATATTTTTATGATAAAATTCCCCATTGATTTACTGATAATTCTAGACATACTTTATACAATGATTAAAAGTGTCTCCATCGTAGATTTTATGGGAAATATGAAGATATTCAAGGTAATGGAGTCGGTTATTATCCAAAATCATTCATCGTTATTTAATTATTTATAGAAAAAGTTCTATTTCAAGAAAGCTATAAGCAAAGTACGCTGGATATTCACTGAGTTCCGTGAGTAACGTTTGTTTACTTGTATTATTGATCCATATTCGACCGAAATCCTTGGGTACAAACTAAAAAAAGAAGGGACGGCCCCTCCTTTTCTTTTACATCTTCTTCTTTTTCTTGGCTTCCAATAAACGGTTGAAGGCCTCAACATTCCTGGCTTGGGGTGGTGCCCCCTTTGGTATAGTCTCCACTTGCGGAGTGGAAGGCCGCTTCTCCTCTACAGGTACCCCTCGGGTTACTGCCTTTTTCTTCACCGTCACCACTTCCTTTTTCGTTTGAAGCTCGCTCAGCACCCTGCTTCTCGTTTCCGAAACAGCGGGAGCGGACCTGCGGCTGGTCCAACACTCTTTCCATCTCTTCATCAGAGCAGGAGAGAGCTGTACGCGCCGCACCGCGATATCCAGCGGCCATAGAATCGTAACGAGCATCAGCAAGAGATCGCTGATGTCCTGCTCTTCCCATTTACGGGGCAGCTCGCCGCCAAAAACACGGGCAGGATCGGTTATTAATTGTCCGCCTCCGGTAGAGACCAACTCCTGCAGGAAGGTCTCCCCGTTTTGCTTCAGCCCATACTCCGGAGAATAGGAAATCGTGAGCCCCGCGGCTTCGCCTGCGACAATCCGCTCGCCTTTCTTTTCCACCACTTGAATCATATACGTCCCGAGTTCATGAACCGCAAAATTCCCCTGCAGCTTGCCTGGTGCCATCGGCTTTAGCTGAATGACCTCCCGCTCCAGCTTTTGGTTTAGCACGATGGCTTCCATTTGCTGAGGCATGGTGCTCCCTCGGGGCAGCGTGACGGAAATGTTCCCTTGCATGCCGTCCAGCCCGGTCTCGGTCTCCCAACCGCCTTGACTCACTTGCGGGAAGATCCAGGCGATCATTTGATTCAAAAGAAATCCGTTTTTTCCCCAACTCGCCCAGAGAGGGGACCATTTTCCCTCCAGATCCGAGGTCCAGGCGATCGTGCGGCCTAATCCGTATTGCCAGCGAGCCAAGACCGGATCATTGTCGACGCTCATTAACACTTTCTCCGCCGTTTCCTTCGCTGTCGTTGCCATGTAAGCATGGATCGGCGGGAGATCGCCTTTCAAATAAGACCAATCACCTCCACCGAGGCGTTGCAGGATTTGCGGCTTTTCCACAATAAAGGTTCGGCTGGCCATCGCCGTTTCCTTACTGAAGATTTTAGGGATACTGCTGGGGTCATTGGCTAAGTAATAACGACCATTCCCCAGCTGGGCAATTTCCTCCAGTAATAGCGTATCTGAGTCATCCCCTACAGCCACGGTTGATACCGTGATCTTATC
>JAKFCU010000037.1:0-2054 GCA_036676475.1 Brevibacillus sp. | reverse complement strand
CCAGATGACGGAAGAACGGCGTCAATTGGCGTTGAGCGCGTCTATAGATGAGGGGGGCTATATCGACTCGGCAGCTACCAAGGAACTGTTTGAGGCAATTAAACGCAAGGGTGTGCCGGTGGTTAAAAGCGAAGGCATGATCAGCCCACCAGCGGGGCCCTCTCCGATGTTCATTCCAGTGGTTATTACGAAATGAATAGAGAAAGAGCTGGCCGACCGCTTTACCGGCTAATGGGTGTCCCCTTTTTTCTGTGGAGTTCGATAAAAGGGTAACGGGGTTTTATGATGTTTTTAAGGTCAAGGGTTGTGATTGATGCTTTGTTTAGATACCGGAATTATGTCGCAATTGGGCTGTTATTTGCTTCGGTCTTGAATGCTGTTCTAAAATTTAATGGTGGATGGGGGCGTTTTTTTCTAATGATTGTAGTTCAGCTGTTATTTGTGCAAGCTGTCTGGAATTATTTGAGAGGGGCTAGGATCGCTATCGGACCTAGCAGCTTGGGCGAAGATGCTGATCCTGAGTGGCGAGCTGCTTTAGCGATATTCTCTTTCACTCTATACGTAATCGTTTTTTTTCTAGATTTTGAAAGCGGTCTGTGAAAAAATCAAAGAGATGCGCGAGAAAGGGGGTAGGTTTTAAAGGGTAACGTGGTCTGTCCCCGTTTTTACTGTTTTCGTTTCGTGGACATGGTTTAAGGTTGAATAATGGAAGGCATTAAGTTGGTCGATAGTTTGGCTTCGGCGATAACCCGAGGGCAGATATTCCGACTCCCTGCCCGATGGCCGTATGAAGAAATTGTAGATTTTATGGTTCTCGATATTCCCGACGAGCAATACGGGCATTCTATAGCCGTTGCTTCAGGTAATAAGGCGGGGCTTTTAGTGGTGCGTTTGCCTGTGGAAAGTCGTTTGCCAGGTACTTGGGGCCTTTCAAGGGAGTGGGTAGTCAAAAACTGGGCTAAATGGATATATCCCGACTGCCCTGTTGAGAAGGTTTATCTGTTTAAGCAGGCAGAGGTTCCATTTAGTTTGATAGAGCGTTAATTGTTATTTTGTAATTGTGCGGCGGTTTGCCGTTCGCGCAGTTATAATGGGGGAGGTCGATTTGCTTGTGTTCCTTCTCAGGCGAAGAGGCAGGAATTAATCTGACCCTTTTCTGTTAATTGGTTTGGGAGTCACGGGGGGCGCGTTGTCCATACCGTTTCTTAAGTGGGGAGCGTGCTCTATCCCTAGATGCACTGGTGGGTTGTGCGTCAAAGTTAAACCCAGATAACTTTCGGAAAGCTAATGATGAGTTTCGAGTTGTTGGGTTTTGGTGATTTAGGTTCTGTGCATATCGGTATGACTCGCGATCAATCGAGGGCATTATTGGGGCGCGGTTTTGAGGAGTTTTTAAAAGCTGCTGATTCTACAGTTCCAACTGACGCGTACGATGATTTAGGAGTACACGTTTATTTTGATGAGAGTTACAGGGTCATCGGCGTGGAGTTCTTGAAATGGAGCGATCTCAGTTGGCGCGGACAGCATTTGTCCGGTGCAGATGTACTTGAAGTTCAGCAGTACATGGTTGCGCAAGGTGAGGCCCTGAACTTTAATAGCTCAGGGTTTGATGTGAACGGATTGGGTCTTAGAGTTTATGCGCCTGATATCGGTGAAGAGGACGCTGTGATAGAGACAGTTTATGTGAGTTTTGTAAAAGATAAATAAGTTGTTGTAAATCATTTGTATATGAGCAAGGCGCCTTAATTTTTTACGGCGGATTAATTTCCGGTTGTCCACATTCATCAAACGTGGACAAGTGGCGTTCGCTTTTTTTATGGTGTCAAAGGATATTTTTGATTTCGGCTTTGATACACCGAGGAGTCTGGTTTGGGGCTGCTGCGCAGCCCAGCGGGAGCAAGCTCCCTCGCCACGGGGTTTGCGGCGTCAGGAAGCGAAGCGGCACGAGTCATTCATTTGTGTCGGAAGGATCACCGGCCCCGAACCGAAACATCCCACAGCTTTTTAGGGTTGCCGCTCGGAAATGCGCTCTCTAACCTTTTCCTGTCGCTGCG
>JAKFCU010000036.1:0-189798 GCA_036676475.1 Brevibacillus sp. | reverse complement strand
CAGCTTCAACGCCATATTTTAGAAATGAGAGATCTTCCTAGAAGTGAAGTGGAACGCTTATCCTCTGAGCATATGTCCATTCTGAAAGGGAATATCGAAAACCTTCAACAACCTGAGGACGAGCCGGGACATCCGGTTCATACCTTCAAACTAGAGAATAGGGAAATTGAAAAGTTGATCCAATCCAGGTTGCAACCGCATTTAGAACAGTTTGCAAAAGAAGATTCTGATGATCATGTATACAAGCTCTTGGAAGATTACAACCTCTTACTCGATATTGATAAGCACTACATCCGCAAAGAGCATCTTATTTTCCCTTACTTGGAAAAGTACGGTATATACGGACCATCTACGAATATGTGGAGGGTTGATGATTTTATCAGAGATGCTATCAAGGAAACAAAACAAAAATTAACAAACTACAATGGGGATAAACAGGTCATTATGGATGGTGCAAAATACATTATTGAGCAAGTATACGGAATGATATACAGGGAAGAAACCATTCTCTTTCCGATGTCCTTAGATCATCTGACCGAAGATGAATGGATTAAAATAGCCCATGAAAGCGATGAAATCGGTTATTGCCTAACTAGTCCTTCCATAAAATGGAAGCCTGAAAGAAAAGAGTTGGATGAGAAAACAATATCTGAGGGATATATTAAGTTGGAGACTGGAATCCTGTCCTTACAGCAGCTTGAGCTGATTTTAAACCATTTGCCTGTAGACATTACATTCATTGACGATCATGATGTTGTCCGCTATTTCTCTCATGGAAAAGAAAGAGTCTTTCCACGAACAAAGGCGATCATTGGGCGAACCGTTCAAAATTGCCATCCGCCCAAAAGTGCTCACATTGTGGAAGAACTATTGAATGACTTCAAATCTGGAAAGAAAGATAGCGAGGATTTCTGGATCAAGTTCCGTGATAAATATGTGTATATTCGCTATTTCGCTGTTCGTGATGAGAACAAAAAGTATATCGGTACACTTGAATTCACACAAAATATCGATCCGATTCAAGCCATAACAGGAGAAAAACGGATACTAACCTTAGATTAAGAAAACGCAGAGTACTTTTCTGATAGACAACGACGAAGCTTCACCTCACCTTCGACAGGGTCAGTCCCAATGTCATCAGGATAGTAACCCAATCATTTACAACCTACTATCCGAACCGTTGCTCAAATCGTGTAATCATGGTCTTGTTGAAGGAAGCTAAAGGTGTACATGTAATCAATCGACGATTAACCTAGAAATAAAGACAATAGGATACTTGGGGCCTGTAATTCATTTACAGGTCCTATACATTACCCTTATATAACCAACTTCAGGTTAAAACTGGTGTATTTTATGCTTAATCTGATTTACAAACATGGCTTCTGATTCATGGGGTACTTGTTCGCTTTTAAACTCATTTTTCAAATATACGATCATTAAACACTAAGAATAAAGATCATAGGGGAACTATTTATGAACTAAGTGTTGTGAGGTAATATGAGGGATTTTCATCCTACACTGCCATAGGACATGAAATGTTGCTACTGGGACTGTTTCTGTGTTTCTCTAAACATGTATTCCTTTGTTATTGCACCAATATTTAGGTGAATTTTAGTTTCATACCCTTCTAGGATTGCATCATTTGTTTGATTGTACTTAACTCTTCTTCATTTTTTGCAATTTTATCTCGATGATGATTAATAACATACTTTTGGTTTCGAATCTCTTTTAGAATTTCTTGAGATCTTGCTTGGTTGACTTCTCTTTCTTGTTCAAATTGAGACTTTAGATCATACAACATCTCATTATTCTTGGCTACCATGCCAATCAATTGGCTTATTTGTTGTTCTATGCTCTTAAGATCTGTCAATATGTCCACCTCCTTTTCATCAGTTTATCATAGAGAGAATAAAACCAAAACATAGAAAGTGTGGGCCTTGCTAATAAGTAATTACGAAATTTCCTTAACACCCAAGTCACCTCAACTCCCATTCCATTGACCACAGTTTATACACTTCCACTTGCCCCATTTGTGTAAAGCCACTTATAGGACAAGTCGACTTTTCCTTTTCCTTACGAACCTCCCAATAGATAATGATATGGATCGGGTGACTATTCCTGATCATCACAAATAAAGGACAGCCTTCGGCTGTCCCTTAATCCAATACTTTCATCTCCAGTATATCCTGCTTCTCCAAATAATGCCGTAAAAAGGCGTAGTCCGGATTACTCCAAAAATCATTCCGATGGAGCAGGTCTAAAGCATCCTCTCGCGAGATCTCCAACTGCTTAAAATCCTGGGAAAGATCTGCCAGTTTGAATTCCGGCAATCCGCTTTGCTTGGTGCCAAAGAAGTCTCCCGGACCGCGAAGCTGCAGATCGCGTCTGGCCACTTCAAACCCATCATGGGTTTCTTTCATGATCCGCATCCGTTCTTTGCCTTCCTCTGTTTTCGGATCCGCAATCAGAATGCAGTATGATTGCTCCGATCCTCTTCCCACTCGTCCGCGAAGCTGATGAAGCTGTGCTAGGCCAAACCGCTCTGCATCGTATATGACCATGACGGTGGCATTCGGCACGTTTACCCCTACTTCCACCACGGTTGTTGATACCAGGACTTGCACCTCATTTTGGCTAAAATCCTTCATAACTTCTTCTTTTTCCTTAGTGGAAAGTCGACCGTGCATCAGTCCGATCTTAAACTGTTCGTGAAAATAATGGGTGAGCTGGGCATGAAGATCAATCGCATTCTGTACATCGATCTTCTCGGATTCCTCAATGAGCGGGCAGATCACATAAGCTTGTCGACCTAACTGCAGTTCTTTGCTGACAAATGTCAGCACCCGTTCAAATAATTCTTCCTTAACCCAATAGGTTTCGATCGGCTTACGACCAGCGGGGAGCTCGTCAATCGTGGACACATCCATATCCCCAAAAACAGAAATGGCTAACGTTCGAGGGATAGGGGTTGCCGTCATGAACAAAACATTCGGATGGAGCCCCTTCTCTCTCAATATCTTTCTTTGCCCCACGCCAAATCGATGCTGTTCATCTGTAATGACGAGGCCAAGCCGATGAAAATAGACATCGTCTTGAATGAGGGCATGGGTTCCCACAACCACATCGATCATTCCCATTTGAAGGCCAGCCAGGATTTCTCTTCTGTTCCTTGCTGTCAGGCTCCCTGTCAGCAAGGCAATTTGAATACCGTAAGAAGAGAGCAGCTGAACAAGTGAGTGCAGATGTTGTTCAGCTAGAATTTCGGTCGGTACCATGAGTGCTCCTTGGTATCCTGCTCGAACAGCTGCAAAAAGAGCTATTGCCGCCACGACCGTTTTACCCGAGCCAACATCCCCTTGTAAAAGTCGATTCATCGCATGGTGTCCTTGAAGGTCATCGAGAATTTCCTTTACTACCCCTTTTTGGGCCCTTGTTAGACGAAACGGCAGCGAACGGACAAAGCTTCTCACTTCTTCCAATGGAATAGGAAGAGAAAGTCCCTCAGCCTGTTTTTTCTGTACGAGGTGATAAGCTTGCATTTTGAGTTGATAAAAAAACAACTCTTCATAGGCAAGCCTTTTTCGCGCTTCACTTCCGTGCTTTGGTGATAGTGGAAAATGAATGGCTTCAATGGCTTGTTGCCGGGTGGTGAATTGATATTTCATGACCATATCCATCGGTAAAATCTCTTGTACATCATTCTTAAATTGTTTCAGTGCGTGAGTGATGTACTTCCGCATTTGCTTTATCGTCACTGCTGCGGACACCGGGTAAACGGGTTCAATTTTTTGCTCCTGCTGACTGTCGTCGCCCTTCTTTGGAACCGAAGTTTTCGTTTCTGAGACGGTAATCTGCAGACGGCTCTTTTCCCATTTCCCACTGACTTGAATTTCATTTCCGATGACAAGACGGCTCTTTAAAAAATGTTGATTAAACCAAATGGCGGTTACGACGAGGGAATCTACTACAAGCCGCACCATCATCCTGGATTTATTTCTGCCATAAAAACGAACAGACGGCTCCCCATAAATGGTTCCACAAATCGTCACCTTTTCTCCATCCACCGTCTCGCTCAGATCTCGTATCGTATAATCCTCATATCGGGACGGAAAATAGAACAATAGATCATGTACGGTATCAATGCCTAGGCCTCTTAAGTCTTTCGCTTTTTCTTCGCTAACCCCCGTTACGGCTGTTACAGGGAGCAGCAAGCGGTTCATCCTTTTTCCGGCGAACCAAAAATCCGACGTTCCAATTCTTTACCTGTCGGTGTCGCCGCTAACCCCCCTAACGCTGTTTCTTTTAACGTATTCGGCATGGCACAGCCAATCCGGTACATGGCCTCCACTACCTCATCCGGCGGAATCGCACTCCGAATGCCGGCTAAAGCCATATCCGCAGCGGTCAGGGCCACCGCAGCACCCATCGCATTCCGTTTAACGCAAGGCACCTCAACCAAACCCGCTACAGGATCACATACTAAACCGAGCAGATTTTTCAGGGCAATTGCTGCTGCCTGTGCTGACTGCTCGGCACTCCCGCCTGCCATCTCTACAACAGCTGCTGCAGCCATGGCGGTAGCCGAGCCAACTTCTGCCTGGCATCCACCAGCAGCCCCGGAAATGAAAGCGTTATTCGCAATAACTAAACCCATTGCACCCGCTGTAAATAAATAATTGACCATTTGTTCACGAGATGCATTCAGCTTAGGAGCGACTGCAAAAAGAGTTCCCGGTACAATACCACAAGCACCCGCCGTTGGTGTTGCACAGATCGTACCCATTTTGGCATTGACCTCGTTAGTAGCTACCGATTTGCTCACAGCATCCAATAGCAACTCCCCGGATAGGGGTTTACGCTCCTTCATATATTTTTGCAGGAGAACAGCATCTCCTCCTGTCAGTCCGCTGCGGGATCGCTCTTCTTCGGCAATTCCCCGTTTGACTGCTTCTTCCATAATTCCTAAATTTTTCTCCATGAGTTGGATGACTTCCTCACGACTCTTGCCAGAAAATTCAACTTCCGTATCCACCATAATCTGTGCAATGGACTTGTTTTCTGATTGAGTGAGCTGCACTAATTCTGCAATCGTTCGAAAACCCATTCTGTTCACTTCCTAACCAATCAACTTAAGATAAGCTAGCTAAACTCAACACCTTGTGGATGTAAGAGAAGGCTTCAATCTCTTGACACACGTCAGGGGACAAGGGTTGATCCGCTTCTATGACCATCAGCGACTCCAATCCTTTATCAAGGCGGGCCATTTCCATATAACCGATATTCACACGATGGTTTGCCAGAACCTGAGAAACAGATGCCACTACACCATAGCGGTCTTCATGCCAAAGCAACAAGGTGGGCACCTCTCCCGTGACGCGAACCGCATACTCGTTAATTCCAGTAATCTCCATCTTCCCCCCACCTATGGAGATGCCTTGGACAGTTATCCGATCCTTATCATCCATCAGCGTAATCCAAGCTGTATTCGGGTGATTGGGAACATCCTCAGAAACTCGAATCTCTATTTCTATATTCATTTGCTGCGCCATTTGATAAGAATCTACAATTCGTTTATCAAAAGTATTCAGCCCTAGGATACCCCCGATGATCGCAATGTCGGTCCCATGCCCCTTATACGTTTTAGCAAAAGAACCTAGAAAAAGGATTTCCGCCTTTTTCGGCTGTTTGCCAAATAAATTGCGGGCCATTAAACCAATACGGGCAGCCCCAGCCGTATGGGAACTGGAAGGACCAATCATGATTGGTCCAATAATATCAAAAACAGAGCGATACTTCATAAAAATGCGATCCCCTCTCCATTTTCTATAACGGAAGAGGGAAGGAAATACTTTATTCCTTCCCTCTAAAGCTTACACATCGAAACAGCAAGGACATTAGGCCCAACATGAGCGCCAATTACCGGTCCTACTTCTGACAATGTAATCTCTTCAATATCAAATTGTTCCTGCAATTGGTTTTTAAGCTCTTCTGCCTCTTGAAGGTTTATCGCATAGAGAACACTGGCCACGACCCGTTTGCCTTGTGCATATTGCTTTAATTCCTCCATCATTTTGGCTACTGCTTTTTTCTTTCCCCGCACTTTATCAAAAGGAATGACTTCCCCTGCTTCATTAAGCGTTAGAATGGGTTTGACATTGAGCAAGGCCCCAATTAAGGCTTGTGCTTTTCCAATTCTCCCACCCTTTTGCAAATAGGTCAGTGTATCAACAACAAAAAAATCCTTTTGGCTTGCCTTCATTTTTTCGATAATTTGAATACATTCTTCTTTGTTATGTCCCTCTTTCACCGCTCTTGCAGCTTGTACCACCATCGTTCCTAATAAAAAAGCAGCCTTCCTGGAGTCAATGACCGTAATATCGAAATCTGAACCGACCATGTTTCGGGCTAAGTTAGCAGATTGAAAAGTGCCGCTTAATGCACTAGACAGGTGAATAGAAATAATTTGTACATCTTGACCATATTGATCAATAATTTCCAGGTACTTCTGTTCAAAATCGATGGGAGAAGGCTGAGAAGTTGAGGGAAACTGCTCGGATTGTGCCAACTTATCAAAAAATGCCGATGGAGTAATGGTCACACCATCCAAATAGGTTTGTCCGTCTATATGTACCTTCAAAGGCACGATGTGAATATCCAGCTGCTCCGCTATTTCCTTCGGAATATCCGCTGTACTATCCGTTACCATTATAATGTTAGCCATCGTTTTCCCCCTTTTTTTTATTCCACCGAAAAGATATAAGAGTACAGAGGCTGTCCGCCATGGTGAAGTTCAATTTCCCGATCGGGATACACCCCCTCCAAGGTATCTGCCAGGTTTTCTGCAACATGTGCTTGAATTTCTTCTCCGTAAAAAATAGTGATGATCTCATCATCATCATCTACCATTTGGGAAAGCAGTTGAAGAGCCACTTCCGATGATGTATGTCCGGTTGTGATGATTTCTCCCTCTGCCATCCCTAAGAAATCACCCTTATTAATTTCCAGCTGATCCAACTTTGTATCGCGAACAGCATAGGTCACCTGCCCTGTTTTTACACGAGAAATAGCATTGACCATCTCTTCTTTGTTTTTTTCAGGAGACTGATCCATTCGGAAGGCCAACATGGCAGCCATTCCTTGAGGAATAGATCGACTGGGAATCACGGTAGCAGGAATGGATAATAATTTTGCCGCCTGTTCAGCAGCCAAAATCACATTCTTATTATTGGGGAGAAATAGGATGTGCTCTGCCTGAAGACGTGAAGCGGCGTTGATTAAATCCTCTGTACTGGGATTCATGGACTGTCCGCCGGCCACTACCTGATCCACACCTAAACTCCTCATCACATCGGTAATCCCATTCCCCATGGCTACCGCTACAACCCCGTAAGGAAGAGGGAGTTTGTCAGGAGACAATTTCTGAGCACCCTCCCGGACTGCTTCATCCTTGCCTTCTTGCTCCACAATCTGAGAATGCTGTTCTCTCATATTTTCAATTTTAATCCCAATTAATTCACCAAATTTCTGACCAAAGGACAGCACTTCTCCTGGTCGTTCACTATGAATATGGATCTTGACCAGATCCTCATCTGCAACCACCAATAAAGAATCACCGAAACGGCTCATGTTCTCCCGAAAAGAGGACTGTTGGAAACCTTCTTCCCCCTTTAACCGCACCAGAAATTCCGTACAGTAACCATAATGGATATCTTCTGTCTTTAAGTGCATTTGGGCACGCTCTACTTGATAAGCTTGTCCAAAATCAGCTTCCTTGTGGCTTTCGCCGTTCCCTTCATGGACAACAAAGAATGAATTTCCAGAAAGCGCTTGATAAAATCCCTGATAAATGATGACGAGGCCTTGTCCACCTGAATCAACGACACCTACTTCTTTTAAGACAGGCAAGAGATCCGGGGTACGAGCTAATGATTCTTCTGCTGCCTCTAATGTAGCCTTTATGACAGCAAGGACGTCACTTGTTCTTTGGGCTGCCTTGGCAGCACCTGCTGCCGCTTCCCTGGCAACGGTCAAAATCGTTCCTTCAACAGGCTTCATGACCGCCTCATAAGCCATGGTCACCCCCTGAGTGAAGGCATGAGCCAGCTTTTGTGCAGAGATTGTCTCTTCCTCCGCAATAGCCTTGCTGAATCCACGAAACAATTGGGAAAGAATCACTCCTGAATTTCCTCTAGCCCCCATTAACAGTCCCTTTGAAAAGGATTGAGCCACTTTCCCTGCATGTTCGTCACCACGTCGTTTCTGTATCTCTAATGCTCCAGAAGACATCGTCAGATTCATATTGGTTCCCGTATCCCCATCGGGTACAGGAAAGACATTCATGGCATCCACACGGGAAGCTTGACGGGATAGCTCCGATGCTCCAGCTAACAACATGTTCATTAAATCTTTTGCCTGCAATTCCTTCATTGTCACAAATAGCACCTCCTGACCTACGGTTCAGACACCCTGACCCCTTGAACAAATACATGAATACTATCCACATCAAGACCCAGCATTTGTTTTAGCGTATATTTCACCTTGGTTTGCACATTGTGGGCTACTTCAGAAATCTTTACGCCATAGCTTACAATAATATATAGATCAATCTCCATCCGGCCATCCTGGTCTCGAACCAGAACACCCCGGCTTAAGTTTTCCCTACCCAAAAGCTCTGTAAATCCATCTTTAAGGGCCTTTCGAGAGGCCATACCCACTAATCCATAGCAATCCACTGTCGCTCCTCCAGCTATCGTAGCGACGACTTCATTTGAAACATCAATCTTTCCTAAAGAGGTATTCATCTCCATATTCATATGCATCTTCTCCTCATTTTTATTTGGGTTGGCAGAAGATCATGCTCATAGCATTTGTTTATTGAATGCTAATAACTCCAAACGGTACATAGAATCATTGCTTCCAATTTTACTATAAATAATTTTTAATTAAAAGGCTTCCAACCTGCTCCCGAAAATAACTGGTCCACTTTCTATTGCGAAAGCAATCATAGTATGTTATTATATTTTAGTATTTTGTTTACTGATAGTGTTGTATCAGGGAGGTGGAAAAAATGGCACGCGTATGTTTCGTAACTGGTAAGAAAGCTAGTACTGGTAATAGAAGAAGTCACTCGAACCGCGCATCGAAGCGCTCTTGGGGTGTTAACGTTCAGAAAGTCCGTATCTTAGTAGACGGTAAGCCTAAACGCGTTTATGTTAGCGCAAAGGCATTGAGATCTGGTAAGGTTACCCGTGTATAATTACCATATAAAAAAAAAGCACCGTGTCAGGTGCTTTTTTTATTTCTTTCTGAAGGCTCCCAATACAGCCTTTACCATCCCCCCGATAAACCTTGGTAGCTTAATTGTATAAAATTTCATGACTGTCCCTCCTCGCCTCCTAAAAATTCACTCCGTCATTAACCCTGTCCCTTGAGGAAAGTTATGAGTGCCTCTGTGGATTGATGATCAAATCACATGTAGTAAAGTATATTCAACTTCCCCCCAGAAATGTTCCTAAAAATAATATTGGTCCATTTTCGTTCTAATACCTATTTATACTTCATAAGTTGTACTAAAAGATTTAAGGAGGCTACACTATGGGACAAGCGGCACTGTTTACTCCCCCATCTATTCATAAAACCAATATGGTTCTATTTCCTCAATATTTGCAAAGGAGCAGGGTCAAACAGTTCTGTAAAAGTATACAAGGGAAATTTATTAGTAATCAGGAAGGATTAATGACGATGGTCAACGATGTTCTTGAATTTCATTACAAGGTATATCACCGCCACATCGAACTAGAGGAAATCACCTACACGCCCAAATCTATACCGGATGCCCTTCGTTGTCTCGAATTTTTAAAATATGAATCCTACCTGCTGCAAAAGCCAATTTATTGGAATCAGCATGATTCAAGGATCGAATTATTCCTCAAAGAACAAGGATTTAGAGTACTCGTTGATGAAAAAGAACGGCGTGAAATATATGAAGAATTCTGGGAACAGCAAGCGCAAAAGATTTGAAAATAGAATGGCTGACTCATTCTTCGAATGGAGTCAGCCACTTACATATCTTATTTACTATAGATAAGCATTTCGGATCGCCTGAATGGCTGATTTCCGGTCTGCCTGACTATAAATCGCATTTCCAGCCACCAATACATTCGCTCCCGCATCGATAACTAAACGAGCCGTTTCGGCGTTGATTCCTCCATCGACTTCGATCTCCACATGCTGAAGTCCCCGTTCATCCAACTTCTTGCGAAGTTCTTTGATTTTTGGAAGAACGCTAGAAATAAACTTTTGTCCTCCAAATCCAGGGTTAACTGTCATCAGCAATACCATATCTAGATCCTCTAACACATGCTCAATCGTATAAATCGGGGTTGCTGGGTTTAAGGCTACAGCGGCCTTAACCCCTAAATCTTTAATAAGATGTATGGTTCGATGTAAATGGATACACGCTTCTTGATGAACACAGATCAAATCTGCCCCTTGTTTAACAAAATCAGGAATATAACGATCAGGATTCTCAATCATCAAGTGTACATCTAAAGTCAATGGCGTATGGGGACGAATGGCCGAAACCACGAGTGGCCCAATCGTAATATTAGGAACAAAGTGCCCATCCATAACATCCACATGAATATAATCGGCTCCCCCTGCTTCAACCTCGCGGATTTCCTCCCCTAATTTGGCGAAATCGGCAGATAAAATCGATGGAGCAATTTTAATTGGTAAATCAGCCATAAAACTCAATACCTCCGCTTCTTCTCTTCTTTTATCTCTTGTAAAAACTGCGTATAGCTTTCATATCTTGAAGTTTGAATTTCCCCTTTTTCCAGCGCGGCACGAACTGCACATTTGGGTTCACTGACATGCAAACAGCCACGAAACTTGCAATCAGGGACATACTCCTTCATTTCTTTGTAATAATGACTCAGATCTTCCGGCTCCATTTCAATAAAGTCAAGTTGGCTAAATCCCGGAGTATCGGCTACAAAGCCTCCATCAATAGGAATTAACTCGACATGGCGTGTCGTATGTTTTCCACGTCGAAGACGCTCGCTGATTAGACCTGTTTGCAAATTAATACCGGGTAATATGGCATTCAATAAAGTAGACTTTCCTACTCCTGATTGACCAGCAAATACAGAGATATGGCCTCTCAATATATCCGTTAGTTCCTCTTTACCCAGATCTGTTCCCTTGCTGGTCGCCAACACCTTATACCCAATACTTTGATACAGCTCCCTGATCGAATCTAACCCCTTATTGGACAAGTCCGCTTTAGACAAGCAGATAATCGCGTTTAACCCTGCTGATTCCGTATGCACCAAAAATTTATCAAGGAGATGGTGGCTAAAATCGGGTTCTACCAGGGAAAAGATCAACACTGCTTGGTCAACATTTGCTATGGGGGGACGAACCAGCTCGCTGGTTCGATCTTCAATAGTGAGTACATATCCTTCCTGATTTTGCTCTTGAGAATAACTTACCCAATCGCCAACCAAAGGAGAAATCCCTTGTTTCTTAAACAGTCCTCTTGCCCGGCATTGCCAAATGGTCTCTCCGTCAAGGACATAGTAAAAACCGCTTAATGCCTTAATAATCCTGCCTTCAGGCATGAAAATCCTCCCGATCATGGAACATTGGCATATTGGATGTTCCTTTTTTCCAGTAAACTTCCATCTTTATAAATCGTGACTGTCGCATTTTGTGAAGGGGACAGGACAACTTCGATGGTAAACGTTTCAGATTGTCGAATGGTTTTTTTTACCAATTCTTGATCCGTTCCGCGAGCATCTGTTACCACAATCATAATATCTGCCGCAGACTGGTCTCCTAGCATGACAAGCACAGGCTCCGAAACCATTCTAGCATCCGAAGGATAACCGTTGCTGACTCCCAACTCTATTTCTGCTCCAGGTGAAGCCTGACTCCCCGGTTGGAAGGGATACTGCCGAAAGACGGTCCCTTTTTTCTGATAGCTAGGTTCCTGCTTTATTTTCCCTTCTTCCAATCCATTTTTCAAGAGAACCGACTTAGCCTCTTCGGCCGTCAATCCTATGAGATTCGGCATCTCCACCGTTTGTTTTCCCTTACTGACCGTAATGATAACATCGGTTTGTGATGGACTTACCATCGTTCCAGCTGGGGGTTCTTGAGCCATGACCATCCCGCTTGCGTATTCGTTGCTTGGTTTTCGCTCTATTTTCACCTTGGCAAATTTGGCTAATTTCACCTCTATATGCCTTTCCGGCAAAGCCATGAGATCCGGCATCGGCATTTGTTGTTGTCCTTTGCTTACGTAAAGGGTAATATCACTATTCTGCTTTACCCTCATCCCTGGTGACGGGGACTGCCGAATAATCATCCCCTTCGGTATTTCATCATTGAATTTTTCCTCAATGACGTATTTCAGATCCTTGTCCTTAAGATCTTTTAAGGCTTCTTCTAGCTGCATATTTTCTACTCGAGGAGTCACCACTTCTGGAACATAAAAAATACTGATGAGAAAGTTAAACCCATAAAGTGCCACAATAAAGAACAAGGATAGAAAACTGATCCACCCAATGGACTTCAACCATCTGCGCTCGGGTTTCCCCTGTATGATCGGAGGGGTATCTTTTGGGACGGGTCCATATTCCTCACTAGCTTCCCCTTCGTACTGATTCAGCATATCAGGAGTAATCGCCGGAATTACCCTTGTTGCTTCTTCATCATCGTGATCTACCACAAATTTAGGTTCGTTTAGTCTTTCCGGATTTAAACAGGTCCGCAGATCACGCTGCATTTCTTTGGCTGATTGATACCGATGCAAAGGATCCTTAACCAAAGCGCGAAAAATGACGTTTTCAACACTTTGCGGAATATCGGGATTCATCTGGCGAGGCGGGACAATCTCTTCCTGAAGATGCTTTAATGCCACACTAATCGGTGAATCTCCGGAAAAAGGGACTTTTCCTGTTACCATTTCATAGAGAACAATCCCCAAAGAATAGATGTCCGACTTTTCGCCGCTTATTCCGCCTCTAGCTTGCTCAGGAGAGAAATAATGAACCGAACCAATGACCGAACCCGTATGAGTGATCGTAGCTGACGTTACCGCACGAGCTATCCCAAAATCTGTAACCTTGATTCTCCCACGCTTACCGATCAAGATATTATGAGGTTTAATATCCCGGTGAATAATATGATTATGATGGGCATGTTCCAGGGCATCACAAATTTGACTGGCAATTTGGATGGCATCCTCGATATTGAGGGGGCCTTCTTGGATAATCAGCTCTTTTAGTGTCTGCCCCTCTACGTATTCCATCACAATGTATTGGATTTCATCTTCCTCCCCCACATCGTAAACATTGACTACATGGGGGTGGGACAAACTGGCTGCTGCTTGAGCTTCCCTTCGAAATCGATTGATAAATTCATCATCATGTCCAAATTGGGAACGAAGAAGCTTCAATGCAACCGTACGGTTGAGTAGATTATCATGGGCTTTATAAACAACTGCCATGCCTCCTCCACCAATCCGCTGTTCCACTTCATAACGACCACCTAGCCGTTTCCCAATCATTCAGACACCCCATTTCGCTCATCCTGGGACAAATGATGGGCAATCACAATCGCCGTTATGTTATCTTCCCCGCCAGCCGTCAAGGCCAGATCGATCAAAACCTCCACCGCTTCTTCTGTTGATCGGGCTTCTTGAATGGTCTGCCACATTTCTTGTGAGGTCACTTTATTCGAGAGGCCATCTGAGCAAATTAATAGCCTGTCCTCCGGATCCCACTCCATCGCTCTAAGCTCCACATCCACACTAAATTCAGTGCCTAAGGCACGGACTAAAATATTTTTCTGCGGATGGTTAAGAGCCTCTTCTTGTGAGATTTGACCACTTTTTAACAGCTCATTCACTAAAGAGTGATCTTGAGTCAGTTGCCGGATGCCATCGTTAGAGATGCGATAGATTCGACTATCTCCAATATGCCCAATAACGAGCCACTCCTTGTTGGCCATGCAGGCGGCAATCGTGGTGCCCATGCCATGACAATCATCATGGCTCTTGGCATATTGGTAAATCGCATCATTTGCTTTCAGAATCGCACGGTCAAGATAATCAATCCCATCCTCCGGCGTCAAATGATCGGGAAGCTTCAAAAGTTCCATCTTCATAATATCAACCGCCATCAGACTAGCTACATCGCCAGCCTGATGCCCCCCCATCCCGTCAGCGACGATGGCAATCAAATAGCCATTTTGATGCTCGACAACCGCACCCGTATCCTCATTTAAAGCCCTCACACAGCCAATATGTGTTTTGTAGGCTGCCTCCATTCCCGTTTCACCTCGTATGTTCCTTTTCCTGGGTCTTTGCATGCTGTGCTCTTAATTGTCCACAGGCAGCTGCAATGTCACTGCCATGTTCACGGCGAATCGTTGCATTGATCCCTCGCTTCTGCAGCGTCTTTAGAAAGTTGAAAATGTCATTTTTGGATGTTCTCACGTAATCCCGCTCCGGCACATAATTGACAGGAATAAGATTCACGTGGCAATTCAAATTGCCGATTAATTCAGCTAGTTCTTCAGCATGCTTGACCTGGTCATTCACGCCGCCGAATAATCCATATTCAAACGTAATGCGTCGGCCCGTTTGATTGACATAATAGCGGCAGGCCTCCATTAGCTCATCCAAGGGGAACCGTCGATTGACCGGCATTAAGCGTGTACGAATTTCTGTATTCGGTGCATGCAAGGAGATCGCTAAATTAAATTGATTCATATCATCTGCCCATTGATAAATTTGGGGTACGATGCCACTAGTAGAAACTGTAATATGCCGTTGTCCTATGTTCAAACCCTTATCATGATTAATGATATAAAGAAAATCGAGCAAAGCATCAAAATTTTCAAAGGGCTCACCGATCCCCATGACGACTACATGGCTCGCTCTTTCTTCTTCAGGGTCTAGTGCACGCTGCGCCATCAGCACTTGTGACACAATTTCTCCCGCTGTCAAATCACGCTTTAATCCTCCCAAGGTAGAGGCGCAGAAGGTACAGCCGATCCTGCACCCTACTTGCGTCGTCACACAAATGCTGTTCCCATAATTGTGACGCATGATCACCGTTTCAATAGCATGTTCATCATGTAAGGAGAACAAGAATTTTACGGTTCCATCAGCTGATTGATGGCGTGTGATCTCTTGTAAACCTGCAATTGTAAAATGAGTACTTAACTTCTCCCGGAGCCCCTTCGAAAGATTTGACATGTCTTCAAAGCTTGATACCCTTTTGACATATAACCAATCGTAGATTTGACCTGCGCGAAAACTCTTTTCTCCATTTGCCTCCAACCAGTCCTGCAGACCTTCGAAACGCAAATCATAAATTAATGGTTTCAATAAAATCACCATTTCTTTCCTTTTTATCTATTTTGTTCAATATGTACGCTTCAATTCTTTCCTTCATTTTAACATAACGATTCTGAAAAGAACAAAATTCTCAAAACATCAGGTTATGGCTTTCTTTTTATCCTAGCAATAAAAAATCCATCACTCCCCAAATACTGAGGCAGGATTTGAATGTAACTGCCGGATTTATGAAAATATGGATGGAGCTCTTCGGGCATATCCTTTATTAGAGAAGAATCTAAAGCAAAATCAGGATTTTCATCTACAAATTGATGAACGAGACGTCCGTTTTCTTCAGGATCAACCGTACAGGTACTGTATATCAAATAACCATCCGATTTGATCCATTGAGAAGCTTGCTTAAGGATCTGAAGCTGAATTTTGGCAATAGCCTCCATATCTTTCTCACTTTTTTGCCATTTTAAATCAGGCTTTCGGCGAATCACTCCAAATCCTGTACATGGAGCATCCACTAAAATGCGATCAAACGGATCCTTGGATAAGTCAGCCGGCAGGTCCATGGCATCCGCTTGCTTCGTTTGGATAATATTAATTCCCAATCGGGCGGCATTTTCTTCAATGAGCTTTAGCTTGTAAGCATGTATATCCAAAGCCATAATACTCCCTTGATTCTGCATCGTTTCAGCAATATGCGTAGTTTTCCCTCCCGGTGCAGCACATGTATCCAAAACAGCCATTCCAGGTTTCGATGCAAGAGCATAAGCCACTAACATGGAGCTTTCATCCTGAATCGTACACCACCCTTTTTGAAAAGCGTGGGATAAAGCCGGATTACCAACCTGGGAGATCAATAAACCTTCTTCCGTAACTTGGGATGCTTTCATTCTTGCATCAGGGAATTCCTCTTCTAATAACTGGATCAAATCTTCCTTTGTCCCCTTTAATCGGTTCGCCCGAAGGCTGATCGATGGGGGTTGATTATTCATTTGACACATCGCTACCGTTTCTTTTTCTCCATATATCCCTAACCATCGCTTCACTAGCCACTCCGGATGGGAATGTTCGATAGCAATTTTTTTAAACTTTGGCCAAGGGGCAGGAATTTGCAGTTCCTCTCTCCTTCGTTGAAAATTGCGAAGAACGCCATTCAACAATCCGACGGTTCCTTGATGTCCATGCCGCTTCGCTTCCTCTACTGCCTCATGAACAACGGCACGATCAGGAATCTTGTCCAAATATTTCAGTTGGTAAAGAGAGAGCCGAAGAAGATTGCGAAGCCATGGCTCTAGTTTATGGATTGGCTTGGTTAAGAGTTGGTTGGCTAACCAATCCAACGTGTTTAAACGGGAAAGGGTGCCATAAACAAGCTCTGTAGCAAGACTCGCCTCGCGGCGATCGAGGGTAGAACGTTTTAAAGCTGCATTTAATTCAAGGTTGCTAAATGCCCTTTTTCTTTCCACTTCTATTAATACTTCCAGGGCAATTGAACGGCCAGACTGATTATTTGCAACCGCCATATCCTGATCCCTCCTTATTGTAAGAAAGCTACATGCGTAGCTATTTGCGTATAATACTTTCTGATAAGTGTAAGAAAGCTACATGCGTAGCTATTTGCGTATAATACTTTCCGATAAGTGTAAGAAAGCTACATGCGTAGCTATTTGCGTTTAATACTTTCCGATAAGTAATTCACAACTACGTGCATTACTTAATAAACTTCATCCCTACTTGCAGACTTTGTCCCATACCCCGCACGTAATCCATGACATCCATTTTTTTCTTACCCGACGGTTGAACCTCCAATAAACGAAGAACACCTTGGCCACAAGCTACATCAATTCCTTCTGGACTAATCTGCATAATAGTTCCTGGCTCAAAATGACTTTGCGCTTGAGCTAATTCCTTAGCCCACCAAATTTTGAAAACTTGACCTTCTAATTGAGAGTATGCAACCGGCCATGGATTCAAACCGCGAATTTGGTTATAGATTTCCCTGGCCGATCGATTCCAATCAATTCTTTCATCTTCTCGCTGAATATTCCAAGCATAAGTAACTTCCGATTCCTCTTGTTTTTTCGGAACTAGCTTTTCCTCTAGCAACAAAGGAACAGTCTGTATCAATAAATCAGACCCCGCTTTGGCTAGTTTGTCATGAACAGTCCCTACATGATCTTCTTCTTCAATGGGCACCACTACTTGAGTTAAGATATCGCCGGCATCTAGTTTTTCCACCATATACATAATGGTGACCCCTGTCTGTGTTTCGCCGTCTATGATTGATTTATGGATCGGGGCTCCTCCACGGTATTTGGGCAGTAATGAAGCATGTACATTAATGCATCCGTATTGGGGAAGCTCAATGATTTCCTTCGGTAGGATCTGACCATATGCCGCAGTAACAATAAGATCTGGTTTCAGGGCTAGCAGATGCTCAACAGCACCTATTTCCCTTAATTTTTCCGGCTGAAAAACAGGGATGCCATGTTCGAGGGCGGCTGCTTTAACAGGGGGTGGAGTCATCTCCCTCTTTCTCCCTTTGGGGCGATCAGGCTGAGTGACGACCTCCAGGATGTGATAGCCGGCTTGGATTAACTTTTCTAAACATGGAACCGCAAAATCCGGGGTTCCCATAAAGACAATCTTCATTTTCATGTTTCCTCCTAAGAAAGCTAGATGCGTAGCTATTTGCGTATAATACTTTACCTAAAGAAGAAACTGGCATCACATGCCAGTTTCTCACTTCCCTTTAACGATCAGGTTCATTCGGATCCTTTTCGTACATTTGTTCCGCTAGATCAATAAACAAAACACCGTTTAAATGATCAATCTCATGCTGAATACAGCGAGCTAATAGCTCTTCTCCCGCCACTTCAATTGGATTTCCATCTCGGTCAAAGCCTGTAGCCTTCACCTTCATCGCTCTGCGGACATCCCCCATCAATCCAGGTATACTGAGGCAACCTTCCGGCCCAAATTGCTCTCCTTCTCTTTCTACAATCACTGGATTAACCATTTCAATCAAGCCATCTCCGCAATCCATGACAATCACGCGTTTTAAGATTCCTACCTGGGGGGCAGCTAAACCAACTCCATCCGCATCGTACATCGTTTGTGCCATATCATCTAAAAGCTTATGCAAATTTGCGTTAAAATTTTTCACCTCTATGCATCGCTCTCTAAGTAAGGTTTCAGGGTGCTTTACGATCATGCGAATACCCATTTATGATTTCCTCCTTGTATCTCTCTTCCCCCTCTTGACATCAACCCTTCGGGTCAGTTCTGATAAAATGAATTTCATCAGAACTGAGGGTTTACCCCTTGATGTCAAGAGGGGGGATGGTAACTACATTAACATCTGAGGATCTACATCCACGGTCAGTTGAATATCCTCATTTCGATAGTGGTGGACAAATTGATCCACCATGCTTTTCACGTTGGATAATACTTCCGGTTCGTTTTTATATTTTATCATGCATTGGAATCGATATCTATCTTTGATCCGAGGAATGGGGGAGGCAACAGGCCCCAATAAGAACACACTCGCGGGTAAAATCCTCCTCAGATTCTTTGCCCATGCATCAGCCCTTTTCACCACAAGCGGAACATCAGGCGAAGAAAAAGTAAAGAGAATTAGGCGGTAGTAGGGAGGGTACCCTTTTTCATACCGGTGTTTAATTTCCATTGAAAAAAAACCTTCATAAGCATGATCTTTCGCTAGTTGGATACTATAGTGGTCCGGATTATAGGTTTGAATGATGGCTTCCCCTGGCAGGAGATGTCGACCTGCCCTGCCTCCGACCTGAGTGAGGAGCTGAAAGGTTCTTTCTGCTGCTCGAAAATCTGGCATGCCGAGAATGGTATCAGCGGCTATGACCCCTACTAAAGTGACTCTTGGAAAATCTAAGCCCTTGGCAATCATTTGTGTTCCTAAAAGGACATCACCTTGCCCCTTCCGGAACATTGTTAGAAGCTTCTCATGAGCCCCTTTTTGCGATGTCGTATCCACATCCATCCGAATGACGCGGATGCCGGGAAAATGCCGGCTTAATTCCTCTTCCACCTTTTGTGTGCCGGTTCCAAAATGACGAATGTGCTGGCTCCCGCAAGAGGGACATTCGCTTGGCTCCTTCTCGGTGTAGCCGCAATAATGGCAACGAACCGTTTGATTGAATCGATGATAGGTAAGCGATATGTCGCAATGGGCACATTGCATGGAATGTCCGCAGGACCGACACATAACAAAGGTGGAAAAACCGCGTCGATTCAGGAAAAGGACCATCTGTTCCGCTCTTTGCAGTCGATCCTGAATGGCCTTTGACAAGATGCGGCTGAACATGGTTCGGTTTCCTTCTCTTAACTCCTCCCGCATATCTACCACGTGAACCGTGGGCAAAGGACGGTTCCCCACCCTTTGCGGCATGGCCAGCAACTCAGACTTCCCGGTTGTCGCCTCGAAATAAGATTCCATAGCCGGTGTTGCACTGCCGAATACGGCTACCGCATGATGAAATTCTGCTCTTTTGCGGGCGACTTCCCGGGCATGATACCTCGGAGCTTCTTCCTGCTTGTAAGAGCCTTCATGCTCCTCATCGATAATAATTAAGCCCAAACGGGTAAAAGGGGCAAAGATGGCGGATCGGGCCCCAACCACGACATCCACTTTTCCTTCCCGGATTCTTCTCCATTCATCGTATCGTTCACCTTGGGAAAGCTTGCTATGTAAGACAGCGACTTGATCCCCGAAGCGCCCCTTGAACCGATTCACCATTTGTGGAGTGAGGGATATTTCCGGAACAAGCACAATGGCTTGCTGCCCTCTATCCATACAATGGGCAATCGTTTCTAAGTATACTTCTGTTTTTCCGCTGCCGGTCACACCATGGAGCAAAAAAGAAGTAAACTCCTGCTGTGACAGTGAAAAATCGATCCGGGATATCACTTCTTCCTGTTCTTGTGTAAAGGAAACGGCTTCTTCAGATTGAAACGTTCTTCCCGCATATGGATTACGCCTTTCTTCCACTTCTTCGGTCTTTAATAGCCCCTTATTTACAAGTGTTTTAATGGAGGAAGAACTGATTCCTAACTGTAGGAGCAAATCCTTTACAGCAATGGGCCGTTGAATATGAAGCAAATACTCAAGGATAGCCCGTTGGCGCTCCGCTTGTTTGGAGAGCGACTCCATGGCTGCACGGATCGTTTCTTCGGACCCATCTAGCATGACATACGTGAGCATTTTTCGTGTAATCCGGTCTTTCACTACTTGTTCGGTCCTAAGCCACTTCTCTTTTATCCCGCGAAGAATAAAGGATTTTTCTTGAGGAAAGAGTTTCATCAGCCCTTCATAGTCAACCGATTGATGCTTAGCTAAGTAAGCCAAAACGACTTCTTCCTGTGGCAGTAACGCGGACAGCGATTTTCCCCATTCCGTCAAGAATACCTCTTTTTTATAGCTGGAACGCAGGGCTGCCGGAAGCATAGCTTGATAAGCGTGATACCTGCGGCAAATATATCGCTTGCTTAACCAATGGCCTAATTGAATAAGCTCCTCAGTCAAAGGAGGGGTAGGATCCAAAACATCAGTTATATCCTTTACTCTGGGAACCTCCGTCGTTTCCATTAAATGGACCACATAACCTTGAATAACCCGATTTCCAAACGGAACCGTTACCCGGCTACCCACCGTAATGAAGGGCTTTAGCTCCGTTGGGACACGATAATCAAACGGCTTATCTGTGTCTACATGGGGAACATCCACGATTATCTGGGCGAACACGTTGCTTTTTCCTCATACTTTTGCAATGCAAGATCTAAAATCCGATCAGCCACTTCTTTTTTAGACAACTGGGGAAGTGAAATCACAAGACCGTTTGGATCGTACAAGCTAACTATGTTCGTATCCGTTCCAAAGCCCGCTCCTTCTTGTGCCACATTATTGGCCACGATCAAATCAAGATTTTTCGCAACAATTTTCCGCATGGCATTTTCTTCTACATTTTCCGTTTCAGCAGCAAAGCCGACGAGGACCTGTTGAGATTCTTTTTGTTCACCTAGAAATTTCAAAATGTCCTTCGTGCGGACGAATTCGATCGTAAGATTCCCGTCTTTTTTCTTCATTTTCTGTTCATGGATCATAGCAGGCCGATAATCAGCAACGGCAGCAGCCTTGATGATGATATCCGCTTCTCCAGCTTTTCGGTTAACCGCTTGAAACATATCCTCGGCAGACTCCACTTGTATCATTTCCACACCACTAGGCAGGCCTAAGTTCGTTTTTCCACTTACCAGTACAACCTCTGCCCCTCTAGCCTTCGCCTGCTCAGCAATGGCATACCCCATTTTGCCGGTCGAGCGATTCGTAAAAAAACGAACAGGATCAATGGATTCTCGGGTTGCTCCAGCAGTAACCAACACTTTTTTTCCGGACAGATCCCTCTTAGGAGTGAGGACAGCCTCGATAGCCTGAACGATATCAACTGGTTCGGCCAATCTTCCTTTCCCAACATAACCACAAGCTAGAAAACCTTCTTGGGGTTCCACCAATAAGACCCCACGCTCTTTTAAGATACCCATATTCTTTTGGACAGCCGGGTTCTCGTACATATGCACATTCATGGCTGGACAAATCATGACTGGAGCCGTTGTCGCCAATAGGGTAGTGGTTAGCATATCATCCCCAAACCCATAGGCAGCTCTAGCCAAAAAATTGGCGGTTGCCGGAGCGACTACCACTAAATCCGCCCGATCCGCCAAATCAATATGGGCAATAACTGAAGGATCCTTCTCCTCGAAGGTATCAACAATCACATGATGTCTTGAAAGGGCTTGAAAAGTAAGCGGTTGGATGAATTGAAGCGCCGACTCACTCAAAATCACGTGAACATGGGCTCCTTTTTGTACAAGCGAACTGCAAATCGACGCACTTTTATAAGCCGCGATTCCCCCCGTAACTCCTAAAATAATAGTTTTTCCTCTTAACATGCGTTTCTCTCCCCTTATGAAAGGTGCAGACAATGGGTATCACCACAAAATGGAAAATAACAACCATCAAAGGTTGTTATCCGTTTTAACGATCAATGGTCCTTGGTCTTTCATATTGAAGCCTATCGGTTACAATCTCCTCCAAAGCAATCCCTACGTGTTTCTTGGAATCGGGACGATCTATTTTAATATCCTTTTCATGTTCCCGCAAATGTCGAGCCCTTTTCGATGCCAGGGATACCAACGTATATTTGCTTTCTACTTTCTCAACCAATTTGTCAATAGATGGATAGATCATGATTTTACCTCCTGTAACCATTTACGATATTTTGCAATTTGACGGTCTTTTTGTAAATGCTCTGCTGTAATAATCGACTGGATTCGTTGGCAGGCCAGTTCCACCTGATCATTTACAACTACATAATTATATTTATCCATTAATTCGATTTCTTCCTTAGCTACGTTCATTCGGCTATTGATCGTCTCCTCCGATTCGGTTCCGCGTCCTACAATACGATTTCGCAGTTCATCTAAATCAGGAGGTGCCAGAAAAATAAAAATCCCTTGGGGGAACTTTCGTTTGACCTGAAGTGCTCCCTGGACTTCAATTTCAAGTATAACATCTTTTCCTTGCTCTAATGTATTCTCGACAAAATCACGCGGAGTTCCATAGTAGTTGCCTACATACTCTGCCCATTCCAACAGTTTGTCCTGTTCCATCATCTTCTTAAATTCTTCTATCGTCTTGAAAAAATAATTAACTCCTTCCAGCTCCCCTTGACGCATACTTCGCGTTGTCGCGGAGACAGAATATACCAATTCAGGCATCCTAGGCCTTAAGGCAGCACATATTGTTCCTTTACCAACACCAGAGGGCCCTGATAAAACAATCAGTAATCCCTTATCCTGTTCCATGTCCGATTCTCTCCTATTCATCAGGGTCTTCCTCTTTCGTAGAAAGTCTCTGAGCGACTGTTTCCGGTTGGACTGCAGATAATATAACATGGTCACTATCTGTAATGATCACAGCTCTTGTCCTTCGTCCGTAGGTCGCATCAATTAGCATTCCACGGTCTCTTGCTTCTTGGATAATTCGCTTAATCGGAGCCGATTCCGGACTGACAATGGAAATGATCCGATTAGCAGAGACAATGTTTCCGAACCCGATATTAATTAATTTAATAGCCATTTTGCCCCTCCCCCCATTTACTCTATATTTTGCACTTGTTCTTTCATCTTTTCCAATTCCGCCTTTAAATCTACAACCCATTTGCTTATTTCCAAATCATTGGCTTTAGAGCCGATCGTATTAACCTCTCTATTCATTTCCTGTACCAGAAAATCAAGTTTTCTGCCTACCATATCCTTTGAAGCTAGATTACTCAGGAATTGCTTACAATGACTCGCTAAGCGGGTCAATTCTTCATCAATATTTGCTTTTTCTGCAAAAACGGCTACTTCCGTAAGAATTCTGCCTTCATCTGTTTCCCATTGGCCGTTCAAAAACTCTTTCATGCGATGGCTTAACCGATCTCGAAAATGTTGAATAACCAAGGGACCGCGGACTCGAATATCTTCCACTAACCGCGTTATGAATTGGATTCGTCTTGTCAAATCTTCCTGAAGATGATTTCCTTCCGATTGTCTCATATGTATCAATTGCTGACAAGCCGATTCAACGGTTTGTAGAATGGGTTGCAAATATTGCTGTACATCCTTTTGTACTTCCTCTATGCGAATCACTTCCGCTAAATTCATTAACTCTATAGGTCTTATGGATGATTCTTCAAACGGAAAACGTTCTGTTAATTGCTGGTACGCTCCGAAATATTCTTCTGCTAAAGTCCAATTGATATGTAGCTTACCTGAATTTGCTTCTGCTTTTTCGATATTGATAAAAACATCAATCTTGCCACGCTTTACATAATCACTTATTTTCTTCTTAATCCCTTCCTCCAACGATAATAGGTCTCTCGGCATTCTTACCGAGATTTCTAGAAACCGATGATTGACACTTTTCATTTCTATGGAAATTCGAATATCTTCTTCCTTCATGAGTGCTTGTCCATATCCAGTCATGCTTTTTATCATATTTTCACCGACTTATTCAATATTTTAAAGAAAGCAACGGCTTTTAGCCGTTGCCTTACGTTTACTTTTTCCCTATTACCGCATCGATCATCAATCGCATCAATCCTACAGCAAAGGTAGGGATAGCAGCAAAACCAAGTAAAATCATCCACTCTTTGCCGTTTAACGGTACCGTCTTAAAAATCGGCTGTAAGGGGGCTAAATAAATCACGCCCACCAATAATAGGACGGATACGATGACCGAGAGAACAAGGTATTTATTCTGGAATGGATTCCGATGAAATACAGAGTGTTCGCTCCGACAGTCGAACACATGAATAAGCTGAGCCATGACTAGCGTGGAAAAAGCCATGGTTTGAGCTTTTACCAGGTTATCTGGTTCTGCCTGAAGCGTGATCCAGAAAGCCGCTAAGGTACAAACCCCGATCAGCAATCCTCGAGAGATGATCTTCCAACCTAATCCTCTAGCAAAAATACTTTCTTTGCTAGAGCGCGGGGGACGCTTCATCGTGTCTCCCTCAGGCTGATCCACCCCGAGTGCCATCGCTGGCAATCCATCCGTAACGAGATTAACCCATAAAATCTGAATCGGCACAAGAGGCAAAGGCATGCCTGCCATCATGGCCAAAAACATAACCAATATTTCCCCTACATTAGAAGCTAAGAGATATCGAATAAATTTGCGAATATTATCATAGATGGTACGCCCTTCTTCAATAGCCGCTTCGATCGTGGCAAAGTTGTCATCAGCAAGGATTAAAGAAGATGCTTCTTTCGAAACATCAGTACCCGTAATCCCCATGGCAATCCCGATATTCGCTGCTTTAATCGCGGGTGCATCGTTTACGCCATCACCCGTCATTGCCACTACATGACCCCTTGCCTGTAGAGCTCGGACGATCTTTAACTTATGTTCTGGAGAAACACGGGCATAAACGTAAATATTCTCGACTTTTCTCGCGAATTCTTCATCGGACATATTATATAGATCCTGTCCATTTATTGTCAACCCACCCTTTGGCAGAATTCCCAATTGCCTAGCAATAGCCTCTGCCGTCTTCTGGTGATCCCCCGTAATCATGACCGTTCTAATGCCTGCCAAACGGCATTTTTTAATAGCATCCCGCACTTCTTCACGGGGAGGGTCCATCATACCGCAAAGACCAACAAAGATCAGGCGATTTTCAGCTTGTTGCTCATCCACAATCCGTTCACCCGCAGGTACATCCCGATAAGCAACGGCTAATACCCGAAGCGCCTGCCCGGCCATCATTTGATTGGTTTCTAGGATTTGTTTTTTCTGTGAGGAGGTAAGAGCTATCACGTTTCCATTCCATAACACATGCGTGCATCGCGACAATAATACATCTGGTGCGCCTTTTACGGCAATCGTCTGACTACCCCGATGGTTCTTTACAAGCACAGACATCATCTTTCGCTCAGAATCAAACGGAAACTCTTTTACACGATCCCAGTGCTGCATCGAAGCATGGGTCACACCCGCTTTAGCCGCCGCTACTAACAAAGCGCCTTCCGTTGGATCTCCGACAATTCCCCACACTTTCTTTTCCTCTCTGATTTGAGCATTATTGCAAAGGCAATTTAATTCCATTAACTTATGAAAGGAGGATGTTCGATCCGGCTTTCCCCCTTTTCCTTCGAAAAGAAAGTCTCCTTTCAGACTATAGCCTGAACCCGTAACCCCAATCTTCATTCCTTCCACCCAGATCTCGGTAACGGTCATTTTGTTTTGCGTTAATGTCCCTGTTTTATCAGAACAGATGACCGATGCACAGCCTAAGGTTTCGACGGAGGGCAACTTTCGGACAATCGCCTTCCGTTTAATCATCCGCTGAACCCCCAAAGCGAGCGCAATGGTTACAATAGCCGGCAACCCTTCCGGAATGGCAGCAACGGCAAGGCTAACACCAGCCAAAAACATTTGATAAGGATTATGATCATGCATAATGCCTGCGATGACCACCATTGCTGTTAAAGCCAGCGCAACCACAATCAAGATCTTGCCCAGTTGTTCTAATCTTTGCTGCAATGGCGTTTGCATAGTATCCGTTGATTGAATAAGATCTGCTATTTTCCCCATCTCCGTATGCATCCCTGTCCCAATGACAATACCTTGACCGGTTCCACGAGTTACTAAGGTACCCATAAAGGCCATATTTCTTTGATCACCTAGAGGAACCTCGGTATCTTGGATCGTACCATCCACTTTCAATACGGGAACTGACTCCCCTGTTAAGGCGGATTCTTCAATGTGTAGTCCATGGCTTACAATGATACGCACATCAGCAGGAATTCGGTCTCCCCCTTCAAAATAGACCAAATCACCAGGAACGATATCTTTGGCAAGGATCTGGGCGAGTTCACCGTTTCGGATGACATGCGCCATAGGGGCTGTCAATTCCTTCAGTGCATTTAACGATTTTTCCGCTTTAAACTCTTGAATAAATCCAAGAATCCCATTAATCACAACAATGGCAATGATCGTTATGGCATCCGTGAATTCTCCAAGCAAACCGGAGATTAATGTCGCTGCGAGCAATACTAAAACCATGAAGTCTTTGAACTGATTCAGCAGAATTACCCAAGGGGAAATTTTCTTTTTCTCCTGAAGCATATTCTCCCCCACCTGCTGTAGACGATGCTCAACTTCTTTACTTGTCAATCCTTTTACCAGGTCAGTCTGCATTCGATCCATACATTCTTGAACCGTGAGATTATACCATTGGTTTGGTTCCACCTTAAATCCTCCTCTCCTCCCTCGGACATCTTCCTAGCTAACATATTCAGACAAGCATTAAAACATGATTATTTTACCTTCCTCCTAGTTATGGTTTATACTTTGATAAGATACAGTTCCGGCTAGAAGATAGGAGTGAGAGAATGGCCTTTGACGGTTTGGTTACTAAAGCAGTAGTGAATGAATGCAAAAGCTTGTTAGAAACAGGTAGAGTATCCAAAATATATCAACCTACGGAAACTGACATCATTCTGCAGATTCGAGCAGGCGGTGAAAATAGACGATTACTGATTTCAGCCAATTTAACCTATCCGCGTATTCACATGACAAGTGAAAGCTATCCTAATCCACTGGAACCGCCCATGTTCTGTATGCTTCTCCGAAAGCATTGTGAAGGTGCCATTATTGACAGCATTGAACAAGTTGGGATGGATAGAATCATTCATATTAATATGAAGTCCCGTGACGAATTGGGAGATTGGAAATCCAGAAGAATCATCGTGGAAATTATGGGGAGACACAGTAATATCATTCTTCTTGATATAGAACGCAATTTGATTCTCGATGGGATTCATCACGTAACCCCTGGAATGAGTAAACATCGAGTCGTGTTGCCTGGGAGAAACTACGTATATCCACCCGAACAAGAAAAGAAAAACCCATTAACCTGTACGAAGGGAGATTTTATCGGTTCACTTGATTACAATGCAGGCAAATTGGACAAGCAGCTAGTGGATCAATTTTCCGGATTAAGTCCCTTGGTCGCCCGTGAAATCCTTCACCGCGCCGAATTGGGGAATCGGGAGTCTTTATGGGTTAGCTTTTCTAGCATTATGGAGGATCTGACGTCTAAGAGATACCTTCCCCAACTTGCCCGAAGAGGCGATAAATCCTATTTTTCCGTTGTGGATTTAACCCATTTGGGTGAAGAAAGGCAGTATTTTGATACCGTTTATTCTTGTTTAGAAGCGTTCTTCTCCGGTAAGGCAGATCGTAATGCTGTACGTCAAAAAGCGCATGATCTCATTCGCTTTGTATCCAATGAATGGGAGAAAAATCAAAAAAAGATTGTAAAGCTGGAGGAGACCAAAAAAGAAGCGCAGGAAGCAGAGCAATTCCGCTTATATGGTGAATTGATAACGGCTTATATGCATGAGTTAAGAAAAGGGGAATCCATGGCAAAAGTGATGAATTACTATGAAGAAGATTCTCCACTTATGGAGATCCCTCTTGATCCTTTGAAGACTCCCTCTGATAATGCACAGGCCTATTACCGGAAATATAACAAAGCTAGAAACAGTCTGCAGATCGTCGATGAACAAATTCAGCTTGCCCATAGGGAACTGCATTACTTTGATGGACTTATCCAGCAACTAGAAGAAGCCTCTCTTTATGATATTGAAGAAATTCGTGATGAGTTGAGGGAGGAAGGATACCTCCGGTACCGTGGAAAGAAGGATACCCGTAAGAAAAAGGCAGACAAACCGCATTTGGAAAAATATATCTCTTCTGAGGGAATTGAAATTTTAGTAGGAAAAAATAATCGGCAGAATGAGTACTTAACGAATCGGGTAGCCTATTCTACGGATACCTGGCTTCATACCAAGGATATCCCCGGTTCCCATGTCGTAATACGGGCAAAGGAGTACTCAGAGAAAACGTTACAGGAAGCAGCGATGATTGCCGCTTATTTCAGTAAAGCTCGTGGGTCCAATCAGATTCCGGTAGATTACACCCTGATTAAACATGTACGTAAACCAAGTGGTGCAAAACCTGGCTATGTCATCTATGATCATCAAAAAACGCTGTTTGTTAATTCAGATGAATCCATGGTTAAAGATAAAAAAATATAATCATGACTTAACTGTCATCACCATTTATGTAAAGAGCTGTCTAGGGGACGTGGCACTTTTATTTGAAAATCCCTTCGGAAAATTCCCGTTTAGTAGTTCATACTTAGCCACATAGGGATTGTAAGTTTTCGTTTATCCATAAAAAAACTATTTCGTTAGTATAAACGTTATATTTATTTGTTATTATTTCAAAAAAGGAGATAGAATCAAACCATGAAGAAATGGATCATTGGAATAGGTATCCTTGCCGTTTTGGGTGTTGCAGGCTATAAGGCAGGCATGAATTATGCCTCAGAAAAAATGATCAATCAAGTTGCCGAACAAGTTCTGACTAAAGACGAAGTGAATGAATTGCTTCATGATCCCGCTGTCCAACAGTCTATTAAAGAACAAGCCGGAACAGAAGCACTTGCACAGCTTCAAAAACAGATAGGCAGCACAGAACAGTCCTCATTGGAACAAGACAAAAAAACAGAACCAGCTTCAACCCCGGGGAAATCGGTTACTGAACCACCAAAGGAACATACCGTAGCATTCACAACGAAAGAAGAAGCCTTAAAATTCCTTCTGGCAAAATTTACGATGGAGGAGCTTAAAAGCTTCGCTGGCCAAGCGCAAGGGGGGATCACCGCTGAGGAAAAAGCAGCGATTAAGTCTGAGTTATTATCCCGGATTTCTCCTGATGAATTTCAGGCTTTAAAGGTGCTGGGACTCATTGAACTGAGTAAACAGAAGCAATAGTTATACGAAAGCCCAATGAACAGCCATCGAACTACCTTCATTGGGCTTTTTTTGGTAAGAAAGCTACTGGCGTAGCCTTATGCGTATAATACTTTCCGATAAGTGTAAAGAAAACACGGAGCAGAAATCTTATTGACATTGATGAGATCAATAAGATTGTGCGGCATGTCCTTATGCGGAGACTTTCCTATACGCCTAAAAAACAATTGACAGATTAACAGGGAACCTTTCTCTTTTTCTAAATTGAAGTAATGTCTATCCTCTTCCTAAGTTTTCGGCTATGATAGGATAGGAATGACTGATTAAGGTGTGATAGTTTATGAAAAAAGTAATTTTTATCTTGTTATTGATGATCTTCGTTAGCTTTTTCATACGATCTGAAATAGGACATTTACTACTGCAGGGAGAAATCGACTCCATTGTTCACTATATTAAAAGATTTGGCTCCATCGCTTACATCATCACTTTTATATTCATCATGCTCCAAGCCATTTTTCCTTATGTCCCCTTTATTGTATTGGCAGGGGTATGCGTGCTATTGTTTGGGTTTAAGGTAGGTTTTTTATTATGCTGGTTGGCTACAAGTGTTGGTGCCGTGCTAGCTTTCTTTATCGCTCGCTATTTGGCTAGAGATTGGGCTGAGCATAAAGTCAGGCACATACCGTTTGTTCAAAAGTTTAACAGGTATGCCAGCAAAAATGGGTTCTTAACGATTCTCCTCAGTCGATTAAGTGCCATTGTACCGTCCAGTATTATCAATTTAACTGCAGGCATCTCGCGCATTGATCACAAAAGCTTTATCATCGCTACCTTTGCGGGCAATCTTCCACTCACCTTTGTGGAGTCCTGGATGAGTCATTTCGTAATTCACATAGACAAGCAAAATGCAAAATACCTCATCCTGACTATTCTCTTGATTGGAATTGTATTCTACATCAAGAAAAGATGGAGGCGCGCCTGAAGGGGGTTGACAGAGATACGTCTCGTCACACCCCATAAAATGGCTATTATGATAAAATAAGAAAGATACTGGCGTATCCTTATGCGTATAATACTTTCTGATAAGTGTCAAAAAACCCCTAAAGGGGCCTTTTCTAATCTACAAAGATATTATTCAAATGGATACACAAATCTTCAAAAATCGATACTTTTATTGAATCTTCTTTTGCGTAAATATTAAAAGGAATATATCTGCCATCCTGCAACGAAAATATCTCAATTGTTTCATGCACAGGGTCAACTATCCAATATTCTTTTACCCCTGCTTGTTGATATTTGTTGTATTTTGTTAACCTGTCATGCTTGGCCGTAGAAGTAGAAAGAACCTCAACAAGCAAATCAGGACTACCCATGATACGCTTTTCACCAATTTTGTCTTTATCACACACAACGACCATATCAGGGATTACCCATTCTTTAACCTTGGATAAGTCCTCTTTTTCTTCGGACAAACATACATCAATTGGGGCTATGAAAACCCTGCATTCTTTTCCTCTAAGATATACTGAAAACTCCGTAAACAATTCCCCTAGTACCCTTTGATGTTTAGGAATAGGCGAAGGTGACATATTATAAATCTGCCCGTCAATAACCTCATACCTTGCATCATCGCCCAGCTTCAAATAATCAGCGTAAGTAAAATTAGACCGTTCTTGCGGTATAGCCATTACCATTTCACCTCGCACAAGTGTTATGATCATATTATATCCTAGCTACTCTTTGAGTTGAATTGAATTGAATTCAATTGAAGGAGATTTCTCCGTTTTTTTAGATTTTGACTGATTTTCACTTCTATATTTTACATGTAATTAATGGTTTTGATCAAAGACCTTCTAATTATTTTATTATTGCTAAATTTTTTTGTTTTTTTGAACCATAAACATATTTCTCTTCACTTTATCTTACAAAAGGATTCATCAGAAAGCCTCAAATTCCTAATCTGGGAAAATATCAGCGAAAATCGAATAGATATCAGCGAAAAGTACCACGATATCGAGCAAATATTGGCGAACGCTGATAAATTGTTATCACCTTGCTGGCGGAACAAAAAAAGTAAGACCCCCTTGAGCATCGCAGCTTGGAGGTCTTACTTTTCGGGTGTCGATTGATGTACCAGCACTATTATTGTTTCCATTTTATCATACACTAAGACGGAAATACAATCTGAACAAAGCAAAAACCCGGTACTCACCGGGTTTTTGCTTTGTTCAAGCTACAGCTCTTTACTTCTCCTCAGGTACTTCCACTTCAATATTTGCTGCTTTCTCCACAATATCAATAGCTCCCTGAATGGTTGCCTGATCTAAGTTCGTTACCTGCTCCATATCCTGATAAGAGCCTTCAGTAGTTACTTTTTTTTGTTTCACTAAGATCTCTCCTTTTAAACAAAGTATTACCTATACTTTGCCCGAAAGTAGAACTACCCATTCCATTTTTGCGTATACTCATCGGGATTTACCCGCCAAGCTGACAGCTCGTCCATCTGCTCATCCTTGAGGATGCCCTGTTCCCTTGCTTGTTCTAATAAAGCGGTATAATGGCTCAAGGTTTCAAATGCATAACCTGCTTTGGTGAAGGCATTCTCTGCTTTTTCAAATTGATAAGAGAAGATCGCAACGACTCCCAATACCTTACCTCCTGCGGCCACCACGGCATCCGCCGCTTTAATCGAGCTTCCGCCTGTGGAGATGAGATCTTCGATCACAACGACTTGCTGGCCTTCGCGAAGGACTCCTTCAATTTGATTATTTCGGCCATGTCCTTTCGCCTTATCCCGAACATAAATCATAGGCAACTCAAGCAGATCCGAAACCCAAGCAGCATGTGGAATCCCTGCAGTTGCTGTTCCGGCAATGACATCAGCCGTTGGATATTTTTCACGTATCGTGTCGGCGAAGGATTCGGCAATAAACCGGCGTACCTCCGGATACGACATCGTCATTCGATTATCGCAATAAATCGGTGACCTTAAACCTGAGGTCCATGTAAAAGGCTGTTCAGGGCGAAGGTGTACAGCTCCAATCGATAGCAGTTGTTCCGCCACTTTTTTTGCTCGTTGGTTCAATGTGATCTCTCCCCTATACTTCCGATTATGTCCTGCATGGCGATCGCCGGGTTCTGTGCCTTCGTCACCGGCCGACCGATGACTATGTAATCCGATCCCATAGAAAAGGCTTGATCAGGTGTAGTAATCCGCTTTTGATCTCCTGCATCCGAACCAAGCGGACGAATGCCCGGTGTGACCGTTATGAAGTCTTCTCCGCATGCTTGTTTGATTAACTCTACTTCCAACGGGGATGCAACGACTCCATCCAATCCTGATTCTTTGGTAAGGAGCGCATAATTTCTAACACATTCGGATAACGAACCCGGAATGCCTAATTCATGATTCATGACGTCCTGTGTCGTACTGGTTAATTGAGTCACCCCAATCAAGAGGGGTTTCACACCATGAACAGCCCCCTTTTCCAGTCCTTCCTTAGCCGCCATCATCATTTCTTTTCCACCAGCCACATGAACATTCACCATATCTACTCCCAAAGCAGCTAAGCTTTGCATAGCTCCTTTGGCGGTATTCGGTATATCATGCACTTTCAAATCAACAAAAATTTTGAAGCCCCTCTTCTTTAGCTCATCTACTATGTTAGGTCCTGCCGCATAGTAGAGCTGCATCCCTACCTTGACATAGGATGCAGCACCAACTAAAGAATCCGCGCAAGATAATGCTTCTTTTCCGCTGGCAAAATCAAGGGCTATGATGATTCGTTCCCTTATATTCATCCTTTCCACCCCACTCCGGTTAACTCCGTAATGGAATCCACGCCCATCCGGTCTAACCACGACTCCAACTCGTCAATGATGGTCGGGCAGGCATAAGGGTCAACAAAATTAGCTGTTCCTACCGCAACCGCAGAGGCCCCGGCTAAAAAGTACTCGATTACATCTTCCGCGGTTTGAATTCCGCCCATCCCGATAATCGGAATCTGGACTTGTTGACTAACCTGCCAGATCATCCTGATCGCCACTGGCTTAATCGCAGGACCTGAGAGACCCCCAACTTGGTTTGCCAAAATCGGCTTTCTGGTTCGCAGGTCAATTCTCATCCCCAACAAAGTATTGATCATGCTTAAACCGTCCGCACCCGCTTCTTCAACGGCTTTGGCAATGGAGACAATATCCGTGACATTCGGAGACAATTTAACGAAGACAGGAACTTGGCTGACCCGCTTGATTTCCTTGGTTAGCTCTGCGGCAATCACGGGATCTGTTCCAAAGGTAATACCCCCGCACTTCACATTTGGACAGGAAATGTTCAACTCAATAGCAGCCACATTAGATGCTTTCGATATACGTTCAGCTACTTCTATATAATCTTCTGTTGTCGTCCCGGCAATATTCACAACCACAGGAAGATCATATCGTTCTAGCCACGGGAGCTCTTCAGCCAACACTTGATCCAAGCCTGGATTCTGAAGTCCAATCGCATTGAGCATTCCTCCTGGGGTTTCAGCCACACGAGGAGTCGGGTTGCCCATTCTCATCTCTCTTGTGGTAGCCTTTACCGCAATGGCCCCCAGTAACCCCAAATCATAGAACTTGGCATACTCTTTACCAAATCCAAAACACCCGGATGCGGGCATAACCGGATTTTTCATTCTCATCCCGGCGATGTTTACTTCTAAACGAGAAGATGTCATGACAGCACCACCTTCCTTAAATCAAAAACCGGGCCATCAGTGCAAATCTTATAATAAGACTTATCTGCCTCCTCGACTGTAGGGCAAATACAGGCAAGACAGGCACCTACACCGCAGGCCATACGTTGCTCTAAAGATAAGTACCCTTCTTTTTCCGTTTCTTTATATCGATCTTGGAGAGCCTTTAGCATAGGCATTGGCCCACAGGAATAGAGAACATCCCACGATGAGTTATCCAAACCGTATTCTTCATTTAATAAGTCCGTCACCAATCCTTGATGTCCCTTTGAACCATCGATGGTGATTACATGGACCTCCCCGCATCTACCGAGCTCTTCTTCTAAAAACACCTGATTGGCTGTGCCGAATCCGATGATACTCGTCACCCGAATACCCATTTTCACCAGTTGTTTGGCCAGATAAAGAAGGGGGGGAACCCCTACTCCTCCCCCAATCAATAATGCATGTTCCCCTTTTTTCCGATGTTTGATGGGAAAGCCTGTCCCAAGCGGACCAAGAACATCAATCTCCATCCCTGGTACAGCTTCACTCAACATTTTTGTTCCTGTGCCTTCGATACGATAAATCATATCTAGAATTCCCTGTTCCCTATTCACATCGCAAATGCTGATTGGCCTTCTCAATAAAGGGTCAATCCCAGAACCGCATTTAACATGAAGAAACTGACCTGACGAATCCATTTTTTTTACCAAATCGCCCTGAAGCCGCATGCGGAAAACCCGATCGGCTACAGGTTCATTACTCATCACTTGAAGGATGCCCTTATCCATGCAATACAGCCTCCTGCTTTGGCTTTAAAAAAGCAGGCATGGATTCCGTGCCAAAGGTAATCGTTTCGATTACGTGCATCAAGGCTCTTGCCGTGTCCAGAGAGGTTAAGCAAACGACCCCATTCTCTACAGCTTCCCGGCGAATGCGGAATCCATCACGCTCAGGGGTTTTGCCCTTGGTTAAGGTATTGATGATAATGCTTGCCTCTCCATTGCGGATCATATCCAACAGATTAGGAGATCCTTCTCTGACCTTATTGACCGTTGTTACCTTCATTCCTGCGCCTTCCAAATAAGAGGCCGTACCGCTTGTCGCCAACAGCTTAAAGCCAAGCTCGTAGAACCCGCGAATAATATCCATGGCTTCCTCTTTATCCTTATCAGCAACCGTAACCAGTACGGAACCGTGAACCGGGATGTTCATTCCAGAGCCAACCAGTCCTTTATAAAGCGCTTTGGACAAGTTTTTGTCACGACCCATGACTTCTCCCGTTGACTTCATTTCTGGCCCCAGTGTAATATCGACCCGGCGAAGCTTTGCGAAAGAGAACACAGGCACTTTGACCGAGATATGCTCAGCTTCAGGATGATATCCCGGCTGAAAGCCCTCTTCACGAATGGAATGACCCAGGATGACTTTGGTTGCTAAATTAGCCATCGGAATTCCCGTTACCTTACTGAGGAAGGGAACCGTTCGGGATGCCCGCGGATTAACTTCAATCACATATACCTGATCCTCATGAAGCACAAATTGGATATTCACTAATCCTTTTACCTTCAACCCTAATGCGATCTTCGTGGTAATCTCAATGATTTGCTCCTTGCATTCCGGACTAATGCTCTGCGGGGGATATACCGCAATGGAGTCCCCAGAGTGTACGCCAGCCCGCTCAATATGCTCCATAATACCTGGTATAAGAACGTCCTTGCCATCACAAATGGCATCTACTTCTACTTCACGCCCCAGCATGTAGCGGTCGATGAGAACGGGATGCTGAGGATTGATTTTAACGGCCTGCTCCATATAAGTAAGTAATTCTTTCTCGTTATAGACAATCTCCATTGCTCGCCCACCCAATACATAGGAAGGTCGGACAAGGACCGGGTAGCCAAGCCCCTCAGCTGTAACTACAGCAGCATCTACGGTAGTCACCGTTTTGCCAAGCGGTTGAGCAACCTTCAACTCTCTAAGCAATTTTTCAAATTTCTCGCGATCTTCTGCCGTATCGATGCTTTCCAGATCGGAGCCTAAAATGCGAACTCCATTCTTGACCAGGGCATCCGCAAGATTAATGGCCGTTTGACCACCAAACTGCACAATGACACCTTCCGGCTTTTCCGCTTCAATAATGTTCATCACATCTTCTATAAATAGCGGTTCAAAGTAGAGTCGGTCTGAAGTATTAAAATCCGTCGAAACCGTTTCAGGATTATTATTGATAATCACCGCTTCATAACCCACTTCTTTGATCGCCCAAACCGCATGGACGGTGGCATAATCGAATTCGATCCCTTGTCCGATGCGGATCGGTCCGGAGCCCAATACGATTACACTTTTCTTCTGCGTTTCTTCCCGCTCATCTTCTTCCTCATAGGTAGAATAGTAGTAAGGAGTGGCTGCTTCAAATTCGGCTGCACAAGTATCGACCATCTTATAGACGGGAGATAGCCCCTCTTGCTTGCGCATAATACGGATGTCTTCTTCTGTTTTGCCCGTAAGTTCAGCAATCTTGCGATCCGTGAAACCAAGTCGTTTCACATCCCGAAGAAGATGTCTGTCCAATACTTCAGTCTTACATTTATTTTCAAATGATACGATCCGTTCCAACTTAACGAGGAAGAAGAGATCAATTTTTGTTAATTCATGGATTTCTTCTAATGTTTTACCACGGCGAATGGCTTCCATCACTAAGAAGATTCGTTCGTCATCAGCTGCTACTAGCCGTTTTTGGAGATCTTCTTCTGATACATCCCCAGCCTCTTTAAGTTCAAGATGGTGCGTCCCGATCTCTAGCGAGCGTACTGCCTTTAACATGGATTCCTCAAACGTCCGGCCAATGGCCATGATCTCTCCCGTAGCCTTCATCTGGGTTCCAAGCTTGCGGTTAGCGGAAATAAACTTGTCAAACGGCCATCTAGGTATCTTGGTCACTATATAGTCTAAAGAAGGTTCAAAGCAAGCATAGGTTCGCTTTGTAACCGGGTTTTCCAATTCATCTAAGGTGTATCCGATAGCAATCTTCGCCGCCATTTTGGCAATTGGGTAACCCGTCGCCTTGGAGGCCAGTGCAGAAGAACGGCTAACCCTTGGATTCACCTCAATAATATAGTAATCAAAGCTGTAAGGATCTAAGGCAAGCTGTACATTACAGCCACCCTTAATGTTAAGGGCATTGATGATCTTCAATGAGGCGGATCGCAGCATTTGATATTCGCGATCACTTAAAGTTTGGCTAGGAGCTACGACGATACTGTCTCCAGTATGTATCCCCACAGGATCGACATTTTCCATATTACACACGACAATGGAATTGCCTTTTTCATCCCGCATTACTTCATATTCAATTTCCTTCATTCCAGCAATACTTCTTTCAACCAGACATTGATTGATAGGACTGTACTTTATTCCGCTGGCTACAATTTCCCTTAAACTCTCCTCGTCTTGGACGATTCCGCCACCCGTTCCCCCTAGTGTATAGGCAGGACGAACGATAATCGGATATCCAATGCGGTTGGCAAAATCGACAGCTTCATCTACAGTATGGATAATGTCACTATCCGGTACAGGCTCGCCAATCTCAAACATCAATTCACGGAACAAATCCCGGTCTTCCGCCTTCTTGATGGCTTCAAGGTCTGTCCCTAATAGCTTGACACCCTGTTCATCCAAAATCCCCGATTCCGCTAGCTCCTTCGCCAAATTCAATCCGGTTTGTCCACCTAGAGTCGCAAGAAGACCATCCGGCTTTTCCTGACGGATGATGCGAGAGACAAACTCCACGGTCAGAGGCTCAATGTAAACCTTATCCGCCATATTTGTATCCGTCATGATCGTGGCCGGATTGCTGTTAATAAGCACTACTTCCAGCCCTTCTTCTTTTAAGGCTTGACAAGCTTGTGTTCCGGCATAATCAAACTCAGCTGCTTGCCCGATCACAATGGGACCGGAACCAATCACCAAAACTTTTTTCAGATTAGCGAGTAACGGCATATGGATGAACCCCCTTCTTAAACTCTGCAACCATTTCTAAAAAATTATCAAATAAATACCCGGAATCATATGGACCTGGTGCAGCTTCCGGATGATACTGAACGGAAAAAGCAGGATAGGTTTTATGCTTTAATCCTTCTACTGTATTATCGTTGATGGCAATGTGGGAAACTTCCAAATCCGTGACTTTTAATGATTCTGTTGTCACGGCATATCCGTGGTTTTGCGAAGTAATAAAGGTACGATCGGTATCCAATTCCTTTACAGGCTGATTTCCGCCACGGTGACCGAATTTCATCTTTTCGGTATCTGCTCCACAAGCTAAAGCAAACAATTGGTGACCCAAACAAATCCCGAACAACGGATACTTCCCTAGGACTCCCTTAATCATCTGTACTGCTTCGGTTACGTCTTTGGGATCCCCCGGTCCATTGGATAAAAGAATACCATCCGGACGAAGGCGCTCAATTTCTTTTGCCGTTGTATTATAAGGAACCACAATCACATCACAGTTTCGGTTAGAAAGCTCGCGCAGGATTCCATGTTTCGAACCAAAGTCGACCAAAATAATTCTTGGTCCACGACCTGGTGAACTAAACACGCTTTTAGTGGATACGAGGGACACTTGATTGGTCATATTGGGAACTGCTTTTAGCTTGCTCAAAAATTCTTCGACTTGAGCATCTACTGTGGTAATAACGCCTTTCATCGTTCCGAACTGGCGAATTTTGCGCGTCAGCATCCGGGTATCGATATCATGGATGCCGGGGATTTCATACTCCTTCAAGAGAGAGTCAAGGGTTTGCTGGTTGCGAAAATTGCTAGGATACTCACAATGCTCTCGAACAACAAAGCCATGGATAAAAGGTCGAACCGATTCAAAATCATCGCGATTAATCCCGTAATTTCCAATCAGCGGATAAGTCATGGTTACGATTTGCCCACAGTAGGACGGATCAGATAACACCTCTTGGTAACCGGTAATCCCTGTATTAAAAACGACTTCCCCATAAGACTCCCGCTCTGCCCCGAAGGACTTTCCAACAAACACCGTTCCATCTTCTAAAATTAATCTTGCTATCATCGATTTCACCCTCACTTTCGTTCGTTATACCGTCTTTAAGACTTCATCGCGTTTCCACACGACAGAACCATTCACGATGGTCATGACCGGCCAACCTTTTAATTTCCACTTCTTAAAAGGTGTATTTTTCCCTTTACTTGCAAATTCTTCTGGATTGACTTGTCGTTCTGTATCCAAATCTATAATGGTGATATCCGCAATTTGTCCTTCTGCTAGTCGCCCCCAAGGCAGACCAAACAATTCAGCAGGCTTATTGGTCATCTTTTCCACGATTTCTTCTAGGGAGAATTCCCCGGTTACTACAAGGTGGGTATACAATAGTGGAAAGGCTGTTTCCAAGCCTACGATACCAAAAGGTGCCAATTCCATCCCACGTCTCTTTTCCTCTTCGCTATGAGGCGCGTGGTCCGTTACGATAATATCGATGGTGCCATCTTTTAAGCCCTCGATTAATGCTTGGCGATCCTTGGAAGAACGCAAAGGCGGATTCATCTTAAACATCGGATCTAGTCCTGGAATATCTTCGTCCGTTAAGAGTAGATGGTGCGGGCAAACCTCCGTGGTGACCTTAAGCCCACGCTCTTTGGCATAGCGGACATGTCTAACGGATTGTTCTGCACTAATATGACAAACATGATAGTGTACACCCGTAGCTTCAGCCAACAAAATATCCCGGGCAACGTGGATCGATTCTGCTTCATTCGGAATCCCTTTGATCCCATGTTTGGCCGAGAAGACACCTTCATGCACAGAACCTCCCTTAGCTAAGGAATCATCCTCACAATGGGCAATCACCGGCAAACCTAGCTCAACCGCTCTTTTCATCCCTTGCTTCATCATCAGGCTGCTTTGTACTCCGACTCCATCATCTGAGACTGCAATGGCTCCTGCTTCTTTTAAAGCCGCCATATCCGTGAGTTCATCTCCCAGCTCTCTAAGCGTGATGCTGCCTATGGGCAAGACCCGTACTACACCTTCTTTTTGAGCCTTTTCTTTGATATAACGGACAACCTCCGGGCGATCCGTGACAGGTTTCGTATTAGGCATACAAGCAACAGCCGTGAAGCCTCCTCTGGCCGCTGCGGCCGTACCAGTGGCTATCGTTTCTTTCGCCTCAAAGCCTGGTTCACGCAAGTGCACATGCATATCGATGAATCCTGCAGAGACAAATTTTCCTTTCACATCGATTTCTTTATGTCCGTCTTCCTGAATATCCTCAGCGATCTTCACAATCTTTTCATCTATAATTAACAAATCCCGGGAAACGAGCTGTCCCTCATCTAGGACTCTACCGTTTTTTATTAAAATGCCCATGTCATGCTCCTCCTCGATTTTCTATTAGTATGCCTTTTCTCTCGAATAGGATGAAACAAAAAGCAGAAAAGACTCCCTGCAACTGACAGGGAGCCTTTTTGTATAGCATGAAATAAGGGTATACGAACTTTATTCCTATACTTCTGGCTACAACAATATAATCCGACAACCTTGTCAGCCTCACAGGACTGAATTTAAAGGTTCATGCTATAAAATTGTTATCACTTATATACGCAACATTATGCAACCCCGTTGCATTCTTACACTTATACATCAAGTATTATACGCAACATCGCATAAGCTCGTTGCATTCTTATAAGAGTATCCCACTACAAATCATTTCTGTCAATGCCTATTTCAATTGGCGAAATTGTTCCAAAACGATCACCATATCCTCGGGCATGGGACGACTAAATTCTAAATATTCCCCTGTACCCGGATGCTCAAATCCAAGAACGGCAGCATGTAAAGCCTGTCCCTCCATCTCTTGATCTGCTTTTGGGCCATATTTCGGATCGCCAACGAGCGGATATCCAATGTATTTCATATGTACACGTATCTGATGCGTTCTCCCTGTTTCTAGCTTGAGTTCAACTAAAGTATGATTTTTGAAGCGTTCCAGTACGACAAAATGGGTGATTGCATGCTTGCCATGATCAAAACCCACGGCCATTTGCTGACGATTCTTAGGGTCCCTTCCAACCGGTGCATCAATGGTCCCTTTCTCATGGGGAATCACCCCATGGACAATGGCAACATATTTCCGGTTGACCGTATGATCCTTTAATTGACTGGCTAAAGAATGATGAGACTTATCATTTTTCGCCACCATGAGTAAACCCGATGTATCCTTATCGATACGATGAACAATGCCAGGTCGCATCACTCCATTAATACCTGATAAATCATGACAATGATATAACAGACCATTTACTAATGTTCCCGTATAATGCCCCGCCGCGGGGTGTACAACCAATCCTCTAGGCTTATTGATCACAATGACATCGCTGTCCTCAAACACAATATCCAAATCCATTTTTTCCGGTTGTACATTCAATTCCACCGGTGGTGGAACTTTCAATGCGATCTCATCATCAACAGCTAAACGGTAATTCCCTTTGGCTGACTCACCATTGATCAGTACGAGACCGTCTTTGATCCACTTTTGAATTTGTGATCTAGACCAATCGTCACTTGCCTCCGCCAGAAACTTGTCTATTCGCTCACCTGCATCGCCAGGTTCTACCACCCAGTCATAAAGCTCAAACGTAGACATAGGCTAACCCCTTCTCTCTTTTTTCATTTCCATCAACGTATCTAAAATCATCAATGCAACACCAACGACAATAGCGGAATCGGCAATATTAAAGATAGGATAATGAATGAGGGTAAAATCTAGAAAATCCACTACTTCGCCCGAAAGCAAACGGTCTAGGAAATTACCGACGGCACCGCCCAAAATAAAGGCTAGAGCATAAGAAACTAAAGGTTTATCTCGCCCCACTTTACGGAGATAATACATGATCCCCCCCATAACCAACAGGGTAATGACAATAAAAAACCAGCGCTGGTCCTGCAAAATACCAAAGGCAGCCCCCCGGTTTCGATGATACGTTAAATGAAAAACACCTTCTATTAAAGGGATAGATTGTCCAATTTTCATTTCCTTAACCACAAACCACTTCGTGATTTGGTCAACAATAAAAACAATGAGCGCAATAACATAGTAATACAAGGTTCTTTCCCCTCCATATAGCATCTAGGCAATAATAGAATTTTAGCATAGGGGGAATTGGGGAACAAGGGATAGAGGAGCCTAAAAGAAAAAAGCACCTAAGAAAGGTGCTCTGACTCGGTAGATTTAAGTTCTTCGTACTTCTCCAGATACTTCAAAACCGTTAGGACATACGTGGAATGGGACCAGGTTAACGGTGCAACGGAAAGGGGTTTTCCCGTATAAGGATCCAACTGTTCAGGCAGAACTCCACTCTCTAATGCATTCTGTACCACCCATTGTAATGTTTCGAGGGGTTTCTGCAGATCAGCCAGGCACTGAGCTCTAGTAATTCTCCATTCGGACATCCATAATGTACAGATAATCCAAGGATTCCCTGGAATATTGGCAATATCCTGTGACTTTTGAAAGTAATAATCGTTCTGGTATCGACAAACCCCACCTACCTTCGATTTTACGGTTAACCCCTTCTCGACCGCCTCCATCGTTCGGATGACACGGGGATCACTCGGTTCAAACACATGAAAAGCAAACAAGCCATAGAGACTACTTTCCAACGTTAAATCCTTGGTGATAGAACCATCGTCATCCAGATAAATCCCGCGAATAAACCGTCCAATTTCCTTATCATACAGATAGGATTCAATTCCTTCCCGAATCTTTTGGGCCGTTTCTTCGTATCTGCTGCATCGGCGATCATCCCCGAATAAAGAGGCAAATTTGGCGGCTGCCATCAGTCCTCCATATACGCTGCAGGCAGTGAAAGTGAAAATCCCTCTCCGTTCCTCCCACAGATCATAGCTAGGCTTTGGGAGATTTACCCGGTCATCGACATACTTCATCAAAAATTTGGCAGCGGGGCGAATCAAGGTCACATAGAGCGCTTGGGATAGTTCGATTTGCTTATGCTGACTGTAATGCTCCCACAAGGCAAAAAGTACCAGTGCTGTTTCATCCTCCTGGATCGGGAGTTGAAATAAGCCATTCTGAACATAAGGATGCCAGCTAGATCCTACCGAGCCATCCGGGTTGTACTTATGAAAGAGAAACCCCTCTTCCGAAAGGGCCTTGACGCAAAATTCAAAGAACGGACTAACCATTCCTTCATAGCCTGCTTTCGTCATAGCATAGGCTACTAAAGCACCATCCCTTGGCCACATATAACTGTAATGATCACGATTGTATTGGAGGATATCCGAGTCGTTAGCTGCTACAATAGCACCATGATGATCTGTTTGAGTTCGAACTATGAGCAAGCTTTTCTTATAGAGGAGAATAACATCCTCCGGTAAATTGCCAAAGGAGCGATTCGTCTTATTGACCCAGCGTTGCCAATAGACTTTCACCCTTTGCAAAAGCAAGTCGGGATCACTTTCGCATACATATTGGTTTAGCTTTTTTGAATCGAACAAGGTCTTGCTAACCACGATCCAATACCAAAGAGGCTTTTCCCCTTTTCCGGGAATGGTTAGTCTAAAGCTAACCGTGCTATCCACAGAGCCTTGAGAGATCGGATTCCCTGACAGGATGCCATCCTCTGCATCCCGCCAGGTTCCTTCCGCATGATTAAAGCGTTTGACTCCGGTACTATATTCATAGATTCCTTCTTCTTCTGTCTTTCCATTAATCATGATGTATACATTACGTTTATAATGGTAGATCGTACGTAAAATGGGATCAAAAACGGCCGTATCTCCAACCTCAGTCTCATTGATGCTATAATCGTGATTAAAGAACAGACGAACTTCTCTCTTCACATCTAACAGGTTGACCACCGTAATTTTTTTTAAATAGATGGTTTCCCGCTGATGGACCCCATCATGTATCGCCATTCGGATCCCTAACACTTTATTTTCAGCAATCACGTTAGTCACTAAGGTTTCAGGCAAATAGGAAAGACGTATGCTCCAACTGGAATCGTGACACCAACTGAATGCTCCGTCCACCCATATGCCGATTCGGGAAAAGTAACCTCCGATATGATTCAATTGCCCAACATAAGGATAATACAAATCTCGCATGTTAAGCGATGCATCAAAGTTGATCAGCATTTTCCCATTTCCAATGACAAGAGGTCGAGGCATTCTCAGGTCACCTCCTATATGGTTTGATATTTTTCAATCCTCTCGGCATAGGTTTTTGCAAGGGTCGAAGCAATTTCCTTTGATGCCCCTTGGGTAATCACGCGGAAATTAGGTTGATCCATGTCTGGCACGATTAACACCCAACCATCCGAATCATATACTTTGATACCATCCAACAGTTCAACCTGCTTACCCTTTGTATCCTCCATCATCATGCGCATGACTTTCCCTTTATTTTTCCAATCACAAAATACGGCTTGTCGTGCCATATGGAAATGGGGCAGTCTGGAAATGACTTCCGATAAGAGCAGATCCCTTTCCGCTAGGTAGCCAATTACTTTCACCATGGTGTAAAAGGCATCAAAAAGAGGCTGGAATTTTAAGCCCTTTACCACTTGCATCATATCCCGGGCATTTTCCTTCGTTCGCACGACATCCGCATTCAATTGATGAGCTAAGCGTTCCATCTCCCTTGGCGCGCTTACAGAAATCCCCAAGCAAAACGACTGGCTCTCACGACCCGTTTGGTTATGCATCAACAGGTGTAGCCCGATCATCATATCATCACTGATTATTTTCCCTTCATTGGTGACCAATGAATAATGCCGTGCATCTTGATCCATCCGGATCCCCAGATCAGCTCTGTTTTTCTTCACCGTATCCATCAGCTCGCCTAGATGACTACGATCCATGGAACAAATCTGGATCACTTGACAACCCATACTTGAAAGCAGTGACATGGCTGTATGGCCTAAAACCAGGGGATCATAATCTAATACAATCACAAACTTACTTGCCAAAACCTTATCTACAATGATCTCCCGCTTTAAAGCCGCAATATAATCATCCCCCACTACAGGTTGATGACGGTTATACCCAATTTGATCCGCTGTTGCCCGCACAAAATCCTCTTGCCAATAAGCATTTTCTATTTTACGTTCCATACTCTTGCAAACAGGAATCCCATTATGATCCAACACTTCAATACAAGTGGCTCCATCTTTAACGGAATCCGTACTCACGTGAATTCCCCAGTTTACTCCATAGGCACCAATCCCATAACGGGAGGCAGCGGTAATGGCTATGCCAAAGTCAACGGTATGAATGCCTGCCGCATGGAGTCCAATCATAATTGATAGCTTAATCAACTGAGAAAATGAATGGGGACATGAACTTAGACTGACAGTTGCACCTGCTTTGAAAACCGTGGCCGAAGCCGTTGCCAGACGTGATGCAAAATCAGGAGTCACATCTATATTGGGAATCCCTTTGATTCCCTGAGCTCCAAAAAGATTCCTTGACAATTTCACACCCCAAATGAGGGAAGAATGAACGGTTGAATTGCTTTCCACTTCCTTATTAGGCCAAATTTTCACACCTGCCTTAATTCTTGCTTTGTCTCCAATCCGGCAATCATCTCCCATCACGACACCTTCCGATAAAAGGCAATCATCGTTTAAAACGGCACGGTGGCAGATGGAAGTTCCTTGAATTTCCACTTTTCTTCCAATGTAATTATGATCCCAAAGTATGCTTTTGCTTATTTGAGACCCTTCTTTTACGATATTATGACGTCCGATGATAGAATAGCGATCGATAAGAGCCCCCTTTTCGATATAGGTTCCCCGTCCAAAATAAGCAGGCGGTACAATCGAATCCACATCAGCAATTCGCACATCCTCCTCAGCGTAGATCCGCGGAGCAATCTCTTTCGCCTTCCATTCTATTTTGACCAACTCATCTAACATATCAAATTGGGCTTGCCGGTAAACTTCAAGGCTGCCAATATCAGACCAATAGCCCTCTGCCGTATATCCCATAAGCTTTTGCTCCATGCTTAACAGCAGAGGAAACAAATCCTTGCTAAAATCAAATTCCACATTCCTTGCAAAAAAATCTAGCACTTTCGGTTCCAAAATGTAAATTCCAGTATTCACTGTATCGCTAAACACTTCGCTCCATGTCGGCTTTTCAAGAAAACGGGTGATGTTACCCTCATCATCTGTCATGACCACTCCGTACTCAAGAGGACTTTCAACCTGAGTTAGCACGATCGTGGCCAAGGCCTGATGGTTTGAGTGGTGAAGCATAGCCTTTTGCAAATCGAAATCGGTAAGGGCATCACCGCTGATTACCAGAAAACGATCATTCAGAAATGGTTCGCAATTCTTCACGCTGCCCGCTGTTCCTAAGGGGAATTTTTCTTCAAAATACACGATATTGACACCGAAATCGGATCCATCGCCAAAGTAGCTTTTGATGGCTTCGGGAAGATACTGTACCGTGACTGCAATTTCTGTTATGCCATGCTTTTTTAGCAACTCGATAATATACTCCATGCAGGGACGTCCCAGCAAGGGTACCATGGGCTTCGGCATATTGGAAGTCAATGGTCGGAGACGCGTACCTTTTCCTCCTGCCATAATTACCGCTTTCATGCTTCTTTCCCCCTTAGGTCTATTGTGTTAGACATTGATCTTATTTGTAGATACGTTGTCATAAACCTGTTTGGTTAAAGCAGCAAGATAATCCCAATTGTATGAGTGATTTAACATGTGGGTAGCCGTTTCCGCCATTCTGGAAAGATGTTGCTCATTTTTTAATGCATAAATAAGCTGATCTCTTAAGGAAGATACCATACCGGGATATACCTTTAGTCCACTGATACCGTGTTGAACAATTTCGTTTAACCCGCCCGTATCAGCAACTATGACGGGAGTTCCTGCTGCCATTGCCTCCAAAGTGACAATACCAAATGGCTCATAAATACTTGGAAACACAGCAATATAGGCATGCTTTAAGAGTCCATTTCTTTCTTCATCATGAATAAATCCGGTAAACAGGATTTTATGAGAAAGACCTTTATCAAAAGCCTGTTTTTCTAACTGGGCTCTCATAGGCCCTTTTCCCGCAATAACAAATTTTGCTTCCGGGCAAACCGCAAGTATCTCCGATGCAGCCTCTACAAGGTATTGCGCTCCTTTCTCCCTGACCAACCGTCCAACAAAAAAAACTATTTTCTCATCAGATAATGCATATTTATCATGCTTAAAAGAGCTATCCGAAGAAACTTCAATTTTCGTTTGATCTACTCCATTAGGAATGACAACGATCTTTTCTGTAGCAGGATGAAATAAGTGAAAAATCTCATTTTTCATGTAATCGCTGCATACAATGACTTTTTCCGCTTCATGTATCAGTTTCCACTCTTCCCCATGTATTTTTCTTTGTAAATCCGTAAAAATCCCTTGATTTCTTCCATGCTCAGTAGCATGAATCGTAGCGATCATATGACGTCCATACTTTTTCTGCAGATTGCGTGCAGCAAGGGAAACAAGCCAATCATGCGCATGGATGAGTTGAAATTGCAGCCCTTTCGCTAAACAACTTGCAAAATATTGAATCATGGCTAAATTGAGTTGGAGAACCCAATCCATGAAATGTAAGGTATCATTTTCCACTAAACAGGAAATGCGGTGAACATAGACCCCGTCCATATATTCAAACGCTGGGCACCCATCAACATGACTCGTAAATACATGAACTTCCTCCCCTTGTTCCACCAGAGTGCGGGAAAGATCATATACAGCACGTGATAAACCACCTATTACTTTAGGTGGATATTCCCAAGAAAGCATTAATATTTTCCTTCGTTTCGGTAAACCTGAGGTCTCAAGACTAGAAGCTATAGCTACTCTATGCTCATGTTGTGGCAAAAAGAATTGGAAGGAGAAGGATGGGAAAATCGGCCATCTTCGTTCCCACTTCTCGAGCTTTTGAAGATCGGTACGATGATCCAGCAATTCTCGATATAACTGATGAAATATTCCTATATGTTCCTTTATTCTTCGGATGGCGTAATCCACCATCGATTTGTTATCCATAATGAAAGGCCAATCACTACTCTGAGCTAATAAAAGTTGCTTACCCGCCATATTTAATGCTCTTTCTTCCTCGGAATTCGGCTGTACAAACATTTCGGCAAGATAAATCATATTTTTTTCCGCTTGATGCAGGTGACGGTAGATCCATGCGTTTTCTGGATTAATCCACACTTCCCCGTATCCGTTCCGCCCCCAAGTAGATTGGGGAAGATGACCGGTATCCTGCGTGGGATAGACCGACAGATATTCAGAAGGAGTAATCATTTTAATGGTGTCTTGATCATAATTGATTTTTCTGCATAAATAATCGATAAATGTAGGTCCTTCATACCACCAGTGACCAAACAGCTCTGCATCATAGGGAGCCACAATAATTGGTTTTCGATCCATCTGCTGTTGCAGGAATTTTACTTGATGCTCCCGGTTAAACAAAAAGTTTTCGGCATGCTCCGCGGCCTTCACCTTGGCCTGATTGGGCTGGTAAAATTCCTTTTGTTCCCCATTTCCTGTAATGCGGTAGTATTTGATTCCCGTATTCACTCTGATGCCCTTTGGATGTATATAAGGCTGAATATAAGAAAGAGGCATATCATACCCGATATCGCGATAATATTCCCGGTAATCATAATCGCCAGGATAGCCCACACTGGAACTCCACACCTGGGAAGACGATTCACGGTCTCTAGCAAAGGCATGTAAACCATATCCTGTTGTTAAAGGGGCGTGCAAACCTCTTCGCGGTTTTGGTGAGGCATGCTCAATGGCATGGGAGTCACAAAAAAAATAGTGGATCCCCAATTGTTGCAGAATCCGATCTACTCCCGGAGTAAACCCGCATTCCGGAAGCCATACCCCTTTCGGGCGATATCCAAAATATTTTTCAAAAGTCAACAAACCGGTTTCCCACTGACTATAGATTGATTCTTCCGTTTCCATGGCAGGCATAAATCCGTGGGTGGCTGAGGTGGTGATCAGCTCTAGTACCCCCTGATCAGCCAGATTTTTAAACGGTGAAATCAGATCATAGCCATTCTTCTCCGAATACTCTCTTACTCTCAAAAACGTTCTCAGGTACATCACCGAGAGTGAATTTACTTCTGGATCTTTTCTCGTTCTAGCAACCTCTTTTTTGGCCAATTCTATAATCTTATTTAAATGATGTTCATATCTTAATAATAAGAGCTGATCATCTAACATGGTGAGGAGGGTAGGGGATAAAGAAATAGTGATTCGAAAGTCAACCCCATCATTAACTAACCCCTCAAAGGTCTTCAATAAAGGGATATAGGTTTCTGTCATAGCCTCAAATAACCAGCGTTCCTCCAGACAATCCTCTTCTAGATGACGAACGTAAGGTAAATGAGCATGTAGAACAAGTGCAAGATATCCTCGTTCATTTTGGTTCAATCCTCTTTCACCTCACTTAGTAGATAGAATACGTAGAAAAGTTTTCAAACCATCTTGGTTTAAACCGTTCATTTGGATCGCTTCGAACAAGAGGGACATATTCACACCATTCTCCTGCTTCCCGATTGGGTGGGGTTGATTTTGGCATGGAACGGACCAGGGGTATAAATCGGTCTTCCCAGAATATACCTAAATCAATGATAAACGTTCTTCCAGGCATGACATCATAGATAAACCAATTATCTGCATCTGGCTGAATAAAAATATCTTGATATTCATGCGCATTTTTTCCATCAAACCAGATATCGGTCACATCATAGACTCGTAATGCCCTAGGCAATAGCTCAAAGGATGTATGGAAAAAGTCAGATACTAAATTCCTGCAGGGCCAAGTTAATTCCCAATATGTATAAAGAGTGGTTGGACTTTGAACCATCAGCGTAATCTCATCTTTTCCATAATATAATGGTGGCGGTGGATTATCCTGATCCTTTTCTTCATCTATAGAGTTTTGTCGAATCTCACCGGCGATGCTGCTTTTCCTGTATAATCTATATTTTACTTGTCCTACTGTCATTCCCAGATAATCAGCAATCTGTTCGATAGTAAACTTCTTCCGTCTAAGTTCGTAAATTTGATGATCCACGAGCTTCCCACTCCCTGTGTATCAGCTAAATAAACTGCTGTTCCGTTTGCTCCTACATATTATAGTCATAATCATTTAGAAATGTCTGTCAAATCATGCAGTCATTTTCCCACTACTTTTGTAGAAAAATACTTATCGAAGAAGCCAGACCGCGTTAAGAGGAAAATTTTTATGCCGATAGGAAAGTTTGAGTTCACTAAAGTGATTTAGTGAATCAAACTTTCCTATGCGGAAGAAAAAAAAGAGGCCTAGACCTAAAGGTAGTTCTGCCTTTAGGTCGGCCTCTTTTATCTTTTATTCTTTTATATCTGCATAATGCTCATGGACGACGGATGCACATCGTGGACAAATAGATGGATGATTTTCATCCTTTCCGACCTCCGGAGTCACAATCCAGCACCGCTCACATTTTTCCCCAGCAGCTTGTTCTGCCTTTACCGCAATATTTTCAAATTTCACGGCATCAACTGGCGCGGCTTCGAGATGAACTTTCACTTCAGATACGATAAACAGCTCATCTAACCGTGGGAATTTTTGTAGAAGCGCAGCCGTTGTTTCATTTGGATATAAATGAACAGATGCTCCAAGAGAATGCCCGATGACTTTTAATCTGCGAGCTTCTTCTAAAGCCTTTAATACATCATCGCGGACTTCCCGCAGCTGATCCCATTTTTCCTCCAATGAAGAATTCAAATTTTCCATGGGTTTAGGCATGTCTGTCAACTGAGCGCTTATCGCATCTACGCCTGGGATATATTTCCACACTTCATCCGCTGTGTGCGGCAGAATAGGAGTAATCAGTTTGACAAGATCAACTAGCACATCATACATAACGGTTTGTGCTGCCCGTCTCGCCATCGAATTGGGGCCTTCTGTGTATAATCGATCCTTAGAAACATCCAGATAGAATTGACTTAGATCGATCGTACAGAAGTTATGAACGGCTTGGAATACCGAATGGAATTGATATTGATCATAAGCCTTTAGAGCTTGTTCAATGACACGCTGCATTTTAATTATTACATATTGATCCAACTCAGGCATATCCTCATAGCTTACACGATCTTGATCTGGGTTATATCCTTCCAAATTCCCCAACAGGAAGCGGAAAGTGTTACGGATTTTTCGATAAACCTCAGCGATTTGCGTCATGATTTTATCCGAAATCCGTACATCAGCTGTATAATCCACGGAAGCAACCCATAAACGCAGGATGTCTGCCCCTAGCTTGTTCATCACTTCAGCAGGAATAACCACATTCCCCAGAGATTTGGACATTTTCCGTCCTTCACCATCCAGAACAAATCCATGGCTAAGAACTCCTTTATACGGTGCACGTCCATGAACAGCAACCGCTGTGGATAAAGAAGAGTTAAACCATCCGCGATATTGGTCAGATCCCTCTAAGTACAAATCAGCAGGCCAAGCAAGCTGTTCCCGCTCATTCAATACCGATTCATGACTGGAACCTGAATCAAACCAAACATCCATGATGTCCGTTTCTTTGCGGAATTCGGCTGTACCGCATTTCGGACATTGACTATCCATCGGCATAAGTTCCGAAATATCTTTTGTAAACCAGGCTTGAGAACCTTCTTTGCGAAACAGATTGGCAACATGGTCAATCGTCTCGTCATTAATAATTTCCGCATTACAATCACGGCAAAAGAAGATCGGAATAGGTACACCCCATACTCTTTGTCTGGAAATACACCAATCGTTGCGGTCAGCTACCATGTTGTGCAGACGCTGCTCGCCCCATGCAGGTACCCATTTGACTTCCTTAATCGCTTTGAGCAATTCATTACGGAATCCATCAATGGATGCAAACCATTGTTCTGTTGCACGGTAAATAACAGGTTGCTTACTGCGCCAATCATGCGGATATTGGTGAGTAATAAAGTTCAAATGAAGCAGGGCGCCCACTTCTTTTAATTTTTCGGTAATGATCTTGTTAGCATCATCATAAAATAATCCTTCGAAGCCAGGAGCTTCCTTGGTAAAATGACCCTTGTCATCGACAGGGCATAGAATCGGAAGACCGTATTTCTGTCCCAGATTAAAGTCCTCTTCACCATGACCAGGCGCTGTGTGAACACAGCCAGTACCTGCATCCAATGTTACATGTTCCCCCAATAAAACAGGTGAAGTGCGCTCATAGAACGGATGCTGGCATACCACTCCTTCTAATTCCTCACCTTTATAAGTCTGGACAACATTAAAATTATCCCAACCCAACATCGAAGAGACGCTCTCTAATAATCCAGAAGCTAATAGAAACTTCTCTGTGCCTACTTCTACCACGGAATACTCCAATTCCGGATTGATCGCGATGGCAAGATTAGCAGGGAGGGTCCATGGTGTCGTAGTCCAAATGACGACCTTGACATCTTGAGCTAGCTTCTCTTTTCCATCCACAACAGCAAATTTGACATAGATAGAAGCAGAGCGCTTATCATGGTATTCAATCTCGGCTTCAGCAAGAGCCGTCTCTGAAGACGGGGACCAATAAACAGCCTTAAGCCCCTTATAAATATATCCCTTCTTTGCCATTTCCCCGAACACGCGAATTTGCCTTGCTTCATATTCAGGCTTTAATGTTATGTAAGGATTTTCCCAATCGCCTCTCACACCCAGGCGTCTAAATTGTCCTCGCTGCCGATCGACATAAGAGTAGGCATATTCTGCACAGCGTTCCCTGAACTCGGCTGCTCCAACCTTATGACGGTCAATTTTTTCGTTCTTTATGATCGCATGCTCAATAGGCAATCCGTGTGTATCCCAACCAGGTACATAAGGAGAATCGAAGCCGTTCATAGACTTAAATCTGACAATCATGTCTTTAAGGACCTTGTTTAAGGCGTGTCCAATGTGAATATCTCCATTCGCATACGGGGGTCCGTCATGAAGAATAAATTTAGGTCTGCCTGCTGTTCTTTCTTGTACTTTTTGATAAATATCAATGTCATCCCACCACTTTTGCATTTCAGGTTCTTTTGTGGGAAGATTTCCTCTCATAGGAAACTCTGTTTTTGGTAAATTTAACGTTTTACCATAATCCATACGATTTCTTCACTCCTACTATTATCTTGATCAACCGTAATCGTTGAATTATACCTCTAAACCGAACCCAAATCAAGTTCAGGGAGAGAAGCATAATCCTCAAGCTTTTTCTGAAGCCATTTCTTCTTCTATCTTTTCGAATTTTTCCCAATCGCCTGTATCTAGCATTTCCAGCTGTGCTTCTAACAAACTGCGAAAACGAATTCGATATACGGTTGCTTTCTTCTTCAGCTCTTCAATTTCTAGTGCAACCTTCCGTGATTTGACCAGAGATTCATTAATGATGCGGTCCGCATTTTTTTCCGCTTCCTTAATGATTAGCTGAGCTTCTTTTCGAGCGTTCGCCTTCACTTCTTCAGCTGTTTCTTGAGCAACAAGAATAGACTTGCTTAAGGTTTCTTCAATATTGGTAAAGTGACCAAGTCGTTCTGATACTCCAGCCAGCTTCTCCTCCATTTCACGTTTCTCTTTCATGAGGATTTCCATATCCTTGATGATCTGATCTAGAAACTCGTTCACCTCATCTTCGTCATACCCGCGAAAAGATTTGCTAAATTCCTTGTTATGAATGTCTAGTGGTGTTAAGGCCACAGGCTTCACCTCCGTCAATTGTTGGTATTACAGCTACAGCAAGATCCCCACTTCTAAGCGGATATTTCCTTTTCTCGTCATCCCTTCCTCCTTCAATATCTTAAAGCGGCCATAACCACGAAGGGAGATGATATCCCCTTCTTTTAAAGAATAGGAGGGTGAGTCGACCATCATCCAATTAATTTTCAAATGTCCAGCCCGAATGGGGGGCAATACTTTAGAGCGCGAGAGCCGGAATACATCTCCAACCACCACATCTGCACGCGGAGAGGGAACCGTAATGTGCATTTGTTTCCATTCTAGTAAAAAGGGAGTGATAGAACCTAGTTCAATGGGCTCAAGTATAACCGGAACCCGATGAACCTGGTTTAAATGAATGTGCAAATAATCGGAAATTTCCTGGGTAACAATGACTTGGACCCGACCTGGATGTACCAGGATATCCCCAAATTTGTCCCTCTTCAATCCACAGCCTAGGAGCGAACCTAAAAAATCTTTATGTTTCAATTGCTGAAAACCAGCTGCGGGGCTTGTCACTTCAAAGCCAGACAGAGCAAAATCTTCTTGGCTAGGCTCTCTATACTCCTGGTGAAGAATGACCCGACATCTTTCCGCTTCAGCATAACCGCCAAAGGAGCTACAAGATACATTAGGATATTTCACCATTAATGTTCTTAATATAAAAATTTGTCTAGGGTCTAGAAAATCGGTCAGCCTCTCCCAATGTTGATGTTCCACCTGTTCTAACCAGTCTAGAGCACGTTTAATAAACGGGTGTTCTTCTTGTCTAAAATGATTCAACCAACTCATATCCAAGTTCCTCAGGCCAGGAGATGCAATAGAAAGATTAATCCTTCTTCAGCAAGATATAATGAGAATAAGGCCACAATGGCTGAGACATCAATCATACCGATAGGAGGAATGATCTGTTTAAATGGACGTAAAAAAGGCTCAACCATTCTGGACAAGAAATCGCCTATGGCGGAATCTCGTAGTTGTGGAATCCAAGATAAGAGAATATACCCAAAAATCATGAAGGTATAGATTTGCAGAATAAAACGGATCACAGTTTCAACGGTTTGAATCATTCCATTTCCCCCTGTTCATCACTGTAAAAACTTTGATTCTTACATGTATATTCATGAATCTACCGGGGATATGTATCCTCTTGATTTAGCAAGTCGGAAATGGATCCTTGTATATCCACATTATCCGGCGCACACATAAATATGTTCAAACCAACCTTTTGGATATCACCATTTAAGGCATAAATCGTGCCACTCATAAAGTCAATAATCCTTTTTGCTTGCTCTTGGTTTACTCTTTGCAAATTAATAATGACGGGTCTTCTTGACCGGAGGTGATCAGCGATTTCCTGTACTTCCTCATAGGATCTAGGTTCGACGAGCACCATTCTCACCTGCTCCTTAGCATGTTGAAGGCTTACCACATTATTCCGGGTTTTTTTTTGCTGTGAGAAACTTTCTTCCGCTTCAGGCTCTTGTTTTGAAACCGGACGTTGTTGCTCCTCAAACTCCTCTTCATAGTCTTCCTCGCCAGATAAACCTAAATATCCCATGATTTTGCTCATTACGCCCATGGATTTCACCCCCATGTTATTCTTTTCCGACTAAAATAGAACCCAAACGAATGAAAGTTGCTCCTTCTTCAATGGCCACTTCAAAGTCATTTGACATGCCCATGGATAAGTGTTCAATCGAAACATTCGGAATTTCCACACTATTAATTTCATCCCGAATGAGCCTTAACTTCCTAAACACAGGACGGGTGTCTTCTGGTTTCATTTCATAAGGAGCCATGGTCATCAATCCACATATATTTATATATTTCATCTTACTTGTTTTTTTGACAAATTCCAACACTTGATTGGGATTCAATCCATATTTTGATTCCTCGCCTGAAACATTGACTTGCAAGAAGCATTGGGTAACGACCCCTTTTTGCTCCCCACGTTTTTCAATCTCACTCGCCAAGGATTTTCGATCCAAAGAATGAACATAGGGAAATCGTCCAATCACATCCTTTACCTTATTCGTCTGCAAATGACCAATGAAATGCCACACTCCACGAAGTCCTAATTTTTCCTTTTTAGGCAGGGCATCCTGGACCTTGCTTTCCCCGATATGGATGAGGCCTTCATTTAGCGCTTCCTCCGTCGTTTGCAGACTCACATATTTAGTTACGGCCACGATGTTAATTTCCTTTGGATCCCGATTGGATCTCTTGCACGCTGCTTGAATTTTTTGGTTTACTTCGATCAAGGACTGCTTTATATGCTGCAATCTTTACACCTCTTTACGCCAGCCTATGAAGGCTGCCATACGACCCGTTTTTCCTTCTTCCTTTCGGTGGGAAAAGAATAGATCGGTTCGGCAACTCGTACACCACTGGCTAGATATGATCTGCTTAGCTGGAATACCTGCTTGTTTGAGTAATATAGTATTAGCCTCTTTTAGATCCATAGTATATTTTCCATTGATTTTTTGGGTAAAGAAGGATGATGGTTGGGAATCTTGCATTTGGCCCATTATGCCTTGAATAACCTGCTCATCAACCTCGTAACAGCAAACCCCAATGGAAGGGCCGATCGCTACTTGAATCTGTTCAGGTAAAACTTGATAGTGATTTCTTAGAGTGTCAACCATATTTTGCGCAATATTGGCTGCGGTTCCCCTCCAACCGGAATGAGCAATCCCTATCACACCTCGAACAGGAACGTAAAAAAATAGCGGAACACAATCGGCGTAAAAAGAAGTAAGAAGAATATTAGGTTCACCTGTAATCAGACCGTCCGTTCCTTTGATGGTATCTTCCATTGAAACTCTTCCCCGTCCAACATGGTTATGATCTATAATGGCTACTTGATTGCTGTGAATCTGATCTGCACAGGTCCAAGTGTCAAACGGGAAGTGGAGTAGATCACATAGTTTTCGACGATTTTGAATAACCTGCAGCGCATCATCTCCGACATGAAGGCCACAGTTCATGGCGTGAAACGGGTTTTGTTTTTGGCTTTGCCCGCCTATTCGGGTCGTGAAACCGGCAACAAGGCTTGGATTCTCCCTTTCCCATATGGCTAATCGGAGCAATGAAGACGGTTGATCCAGGATAAATGGCTCCATAACAATAACAATACCTCCCGTTTCATATAATATAATCCATCTTATCACAATTTTCCTATATACCTCAATTATCGGCAGAATTAGACTCGATTGTGAGAAATAAAAAAAAATGCTCTGGAATGAATATAACTCTTTCATCCCTAAGCACGTTAATAAGGCCTGTATTCATCATTTCTTTCTTTTTGTTCCAATCTTTCCTGTGCTTCGTCCAATCTGACTAACACCACATCTTTTCCGATCTTGACTATATTTCGCCATGGGATCACCAAATCATTCCCGCCGCCAAAAAAACCCAAGAATTTCCCATGACCGGGAATGACAATGGCATCAATTTGACCTAGCTTTAAATTAATTTCCAAATCCGTCACCTGCCCTAAACGACGACCGTCCAGAACGTTGACTACATCCTTCGTTTGAAACTCAGAAATCTTCATCATCTTTGCCCACCCTTGAATCCAGCTCTACCCAACGAACCTATATGATCATTTATATGTCATTTCTGTGTAAACATGTGCATAAAAGAAGGAAAAAGCATCCTGCCATAGGATGCTTTTTTCATTCATATTCTATTGTACATGCTTTTGCATTTGGGAAATCGCTGCTTTTTCAAGCCTTGACACTTGCGCTTGGGAAATTCCTATTTCCTCGGCGACTTCCATTTGGGTTTTCCCTTCAAAAAATCTCATGGACAAAATCATTTTTTCACGATCATTGAGTCTATGCATAGCCTCTCTTAAAGCAATTTCTTCTACCCATTGGACGTCTTTGTTTCGTTCATCACTAATTTGATCCATTACATAGATAGGATCCCCGCCATCTTGATAAATAGGCTCGAAAAGGGAAACGGGGTCCTGTATGGCATCCAACGCAAAAACGACATCCTCTTTGGGTACATTAAGAGCCTCTGAAATCTCATAAATAGTCGGCTCTCTTGAATTCCTATTCGTTAGGGAATCACGAATCTGCAGGGCCTTGTAAGCAATATCCCTTAAAGACCGCGATACCCTAATGGGGTTGTTATCCCGAAGATAACGCCTGATTTCACCAATGATCATGGGAACAGCATAGGTAGAGAATTTGACGTTCTGTCCAAGGTCAAAGTTATCAATAGCTTTCATTAGCCCTATACAACCTACTTGGAATAAATCGTCTACATATTCTCCCCTATTGTTGAAACGCTGAATGACGCTTAGAACTAATCGAAGATTACCGTTCACTAGCTTTTCACGGGCCCTATATTCACCACTTTGCAGCTCTACAAATAGTTCTCGCATCTCCTTATTGGTCAGTACGGGTAATTTCGATGTATCCACACCACAAATCTCAACTTTGTTTCGTGTCACCTTTCTCCCTCCTAGGAGCAGCGTTACAGATAAGTATCTCCTCGAAGGGAAAATTTATGCACAAACTAAAAAATGTGGGAATACAGGTATTCTATACCATTTTATTGAATTCTTTTCGGAGTCTCTTAATAATTCTTTTTTCAAGTCTTGAAATATATGATTGGGATATACCTAGCATATCCGCTACATCTTTTTGCGTTTTCTCCTCCTGACCATTTAAACCAAAACGCAATTCCATAATAATTCTTTCCCTTTCCGAAAGCTTATCAAGTGCCTTGTAGAGCAGCTTTCGATCCACTTGATCCTCTAAATCACGGTAAATCGTATCATTTTCCGTTCCTAATACATCAGAAAGCAGAAGTTCGTTGCCATCCCAATCGATATTTAACGGTTCATCAAACGAAACCTCTGATTTTAGCTTGCTGTTTCGCCGTAAAAACATTAATATCTCATTCTCAATACAGCGAGAAGCATACGTAGCAAGCTTTATTTTTTTCTCAGGGTCAAACGTATTGACGGCCTTAATTAAACCAATCGTGCCAATACTCACTAAATCTTCAATGTTAATACCGGTATTCTCAAATTTTCTAGCGATATACACCACTAATCTTAAATTCCGTTCAATAAGCATCGCTTTGACGGCAGCGTCGCCCTTGGGCAGCTTCCCAAGAAGATATTCTTCCTCTTCTCTGCTTAATGGAGGCGGTAATGCTTCACTTCCACCTATGTAGTAGATTTCCTCAGCTTTTACCCCGATCCGCATTAATAAACGATACCAGAAAAGCTGGGTTATTAGTTTCCATCTCGTAATCATAACATCCTCCTTTAAATCATGACGCTATCCTATCCCACATTACATGGTTTCTATCGCTAATTCCTTCTGATCGGACAAAACAAGATGTTCCTCCGCGACCAAACTCGGATGAACAATCGCCTGATAGCTGCCATCCGATGATAGGGAAACGGGATTTAATCCTATTAAAGCACGTGTTGTTAGATACCACTTCCCATCAGATAGGATTTTAACTTGATCCGGTCGAATGGCCAGCAATAAATCCATACCCCTTGAGACGCTTCGATAGGGAATCATGCGAATCCGTTGAAGCCAGTGATCATCCAAATCCATGAAGGATGTTGAACTCCAATCTTCATGGGTTATCACGTACTCATATAATTCTGCTGGAAGATGCTCTCGAAATAGGGTTACATCCATAATCGTAACAGGGATTCTCGTTATTGGTTCAAATAACTGATTTCCCGTATCTAGTAATCCCGTACAGGAAACCGTCTGACCTTTTATTTCTACTTCTACCTGCGTGTATAAGGAAGCTTTGCGATTTCCTTCCTTTAATTGCTGAAGCCCCTTTCCCGATAGCCACCAAAGTACGGGAAAGCCGATAGCGATAAAACTCCACGTTACCGGAGTACCAACTCCCCCGCTATGGGTGACCATAATTCCCGATAAGATTTCACTTTCGGATTGAAGAATATAATGAGTTCCAAGCAACCCACCACCAAGAATAAAGGCAACAAGATAAAAAAATAAAAGTCTTCGAAAAAAAACGACGATACGATGGAATCCAAACACACATAAAACCATAAGTATAGATAGAAGCAACTTCGACAGGAAAGTGAAGATCATGGATAAAGTAGGAAAAAAGATAACGATGGTATAACTAGCTCCTAGACTTGCTCCAGCTGCTACTCTATACCATTTGGGTCTTAACTTTAAGATATAGGCGGTAGCCCAAAGAAGGAGCCCGTCAATCAAAAAGTTATAGATGAGAATGATATCCAAATAAACCGTCACTTCATCTCAAAGCCCCCCTGAAAATACCAATTACTTACAGTATATCTATGGGTTTCAGTATATAATAAAGCTTATTCAAAGTCTGTCTAATCCTGCCGAGTCCATTTTTCTTTTTTCGTCGAAAAAGGAGGAAAATGTAAACAACATAAGAAAGCTACTCGCGTAGCCATATGCGTATAATACTTGACCGATAAGTATAGGAAAGCTACTGACGTACACTTATGCGTATAATACTTGACCGATAAGTAAAAAAACCGTATAGCTTGTTCTAGCCATACGGTTTTTGGATGATACACTATTTTTTTAAATTATTATTGTTCCGATTGCGACGATTGCGTAAAAAGGTAGGTACATCTAAGCTGTTGCTATTAAAATTTTGGAACGGACGAACTTCCATGCGTTCTTCTTCCTTCGTGCTGGCTACTTGGGTTCTTGCCTGATTCACCATGGTCTGTGGACGCTTATCCATCGGACTAATAGGTTTTTGGGCAGCCTCTTCAAAACCTGTGGCAATCACGGTTACGATAATTTCTTCTTTTAAATTTTCATTGATGACAGCACCAAAGATCATGTTCACTTCTTGATCTGATGCAGAAGCAACAATGTCCGCTGCCTCGTTCACTTCATATAAACTTAAATTATTTCCCCCTGTAATATTAAGGAGCACTCCTCTGGCACCATCGATGGACGTTTCTAAGAGTGGACTCATAATGGCCATTTTCGCTGCCTCGGTCGCACGATTATCCCCGGTAGCTACACCAATCCCCATTAAGGCTGAGCCACGTTCGGTCATGATGGTTTTAACATCGGCAAAGTCAAGGTTAATTAAGCCTGGAACAGCAATCAAGTCAGATATCCCTTGCACACCTTGACGAAGAACATTATCCGCTTCCCGGAAAGCTTCCAGCATTGGCGTATTCTTATCGACAATTTCCAACAATCTATCGTTTGGAATAACAATCAGTGTGTCCACCTTTTCCTTTAATGCATTCACACCGTTGACAGCTTGCAGTGATCTTTTTTTACCTTCAAAGGAAAATGGCTTCGTTACGACCCCAACCGTAAGAGCGCCCATTTGTCTAGCAATATCAGCGATGACAGGGGCTGCACCGGTCCCCGTTCCACCGCCCATGCCTGCTGTCACAAACACGAGATCAGCACCGCGAAGTGCATTTTCGATATTCTCACGGCTTTCTTCAGCAGCTTTTCTCCCTACATCAGGGTTTGCTCCAGCACCTAACCCCCGGGTTAGTTTTTCACCGATCTTCAACTTTTGTTCTGCACGAGAAAGCTGAAGGGCCTGAGCATCCGTATTCACTGCTATGAATTCAACACCTTGGACTCCCATCTCAATCATACGGTTAACGGCGTTAGTTCCACCGCCACCTACACCAATCACCTTGATCTGGGCAAGTGAGTCAATATCCAAATCGAATTCTAACATTCTTGGTAGTCCCCCTCACATGTCATAACGCATCTTGTATTAAAATTAATCCTATGATTAGATAAATTCACTAAACCAATTTTTCACCTTATCCATCATTCCGTTATCCTTTTCCTTTGGCTTTCCTACTTTTTTGGGAGGCTTAACAGGAAGTAATACCCTTTCCTTTTCTGCCGACACCGTCCTTCCACGTAGGGGACTAGCCTGCTTAGAAGCATACTTAATCAGTCCTACACCAATAGTAAAGCCTGGATCGCGTACTCCGATATAATCAGGCATAGCAACTCGTACTGGAGCAACGAGTTCTTCCCTGGCCAATTCAACTACACCAGGCATCGCAGCGACTCCGCCAGTTAGAACATAACCTGCTGGAATATCAGATAAGTACCCTAATTTCATCACTTCTTCTTGAACCAGGTGAAGAATTTCAGCTACCCTCGGCTCAATCACATGAGCCAGATCCAACTGACTGCATTCCATATCTGTATTACTGCCTATACGCTTTACTTTGCATGATTCCGTTGGCGAAGCTTGATCAATCATCGCACTACCATACTTAGTTTGTAAGCGGCGTGCTTCTTCAGTAGATGTTCTCAGGGCATAAGCAATATCGCCTGTTATGTAGTCACCGCCTACAGGAATGGAGTGAATCCCAGCCAAGGTCCCTTGTTCAAAAATGGCGATTGTCGTCGAACCAGCTCCCATATCAACGAGAACAACTCCAAGATTTTTCTCATCCTTAGATAAAGCTATATCGCTGGCTGCTAACGATTGCAGGTAAAAACCGGCAATATGAAGCCCTGCTTTTTCCACACAACGATAAAGATTATGAATGATGGTTTTTGAACCCGTAATGATGGTTCCTTCCATCTCTAATCGTATACCTATCATCCCGTGAGGATCACTTACACCGGACAATCCATCGATAACATATTCAATAGGAACTACATCAATAATTTCCTTTTCGGGTGGTATGGAAATAACTTTAGCCGCGTCGGTTACTCGACGGATATCCTCATCGCCGATCTCCTTGTTTTCACTTGAAACAGCTACGACTCCTTGGCTAATAATTAATTCAATATGATTCCCCGATATCCCAACATAAACATCCCGGATGGTCACATCAACCATACGCTCCGCTTGATCCACAGCTTCTCGAATAGCGATAACAGTCTGGTCTATGTCTACGATGGCTCCCTTTTTTATCCCTTGGGACTCAGCAGTGCCTACTCCTATAATATTAATGGATCCATTATGGACTTCCCCAATGATGACTCTCACTTTGGATGTACCGATGTCTAAGCTAACTAGTAGATCATTGTTGTTCAACCCTTGGCACCTCCCCTACACGAACTCCATCTTTTAGAATGAATGGACACCCTTATCTAACTAGTAGGAAGCAGGCTTCCATAATTTATAGAAGCCCATCTTCATCTATTTAGAACTGAGCATCGAACTTTTAGGTTTATTTCCTATTTAACATAATTCAACATACCTTTTTAATTCCCTTTTTTTTTCTCTTTTTTTTCTCAAAAACCATATAACAATAATATACACTAATTCCAAAATTGGGGGGGATTCAGACACGTTCTAGCTAAAAAAATAGTCGTTTAAGAGCGAAATCAATCTTTATACGACTTATCCTTAAACCATCTTCCAATCATGATGCGGCGTATAACAGCAATATTGTTAAATAGCCTTACTCCAAAAGCAAAAATAGCAGCTAGATAAAGATCTATTCCCATATAGACCCCAAGAAAAGCAAGACCAGCTGCTAATAGGGTATTAAAAAAGAATCCAGACATAAACACCTTAATATCAAAGATATTTTCCAAGTAGGAACGGATTCCGCCGAATATGGTGTCTAGTGCTGCTAAGACAGCTATTGATAAATAATTCCTGTATTCTACTGGTACCGTCAATTCAGAAGACAGTCCCAAGATGATGCCAACAATAAGTCCAATAATCGGTAACCACATATCCTATGACCCTTCCTTTAGCGGTTTCATATTTCGGATCATACCTTTTCCATCATAGGCAGGAACAAGAATTTTGTCCAGTTTTTTCAAAGAAATTTTCTTATTAATAATCAAAAAGTATTCTTCAAAGCCCTTTAGTTTCATGGCTGATTCCAAAACATCAGGTTCCCCTATTACTTTTATACTATAAGGAAGCTTAATGACCTTCGTATCCACTTGAATATTTTCCCCCACATTGCGGATAGAGGTTGTAGGTGTCATTCGCAATCCATTGATAGATATGGCCTCGGCTCCTGCTCCAAACAGCTCATTTACAATATAGCGAAGGTCATCATCGAAAATGGTGCTTAAGCTGCTATTATCTTGATCATCTTCGTATAATTGATCTTCAATGGAAATGATCAGCCCACTTCCCTCCACCATGGCTAATCCGCTAAATACCTTGATTCGATCTAGCTCTTCCTTCATGGCCTTAATGGAATCAGCCTGATTTAATGGATTTTCATATTCATAAAGTAATTGATCATACTTAGAAATGTCTGTAAGAATTCTCTGATGGTGTTCCATCACCTTTTGCAGATCCTGACGAAGTTGCGAAATGTCCTTGGATTCGGTTCCCGTATTCGTATTGTAGGATTTAAATTGTACAGCTAGCATAAATCCAATAATGACACTAATCATCGTAATAATAAAAGGAATCCGTCTGGAGGTAATCACTTAAGAATCCCCCTTATTCACTAAAAGCGTATTCTGATGCTTTTGGCTATCCCCTGTAAAGGCCGGAAGGTCAATCCGTTCTTTTTTCTCTACCTTAACATCAATATTCGTCCACTCATTCAAGTTTTGGATCACTCCGCCTGGCATTTCCAGAGCGGTTACTAATGTATTCGAATCACCGATCGCAGAAATTTGAAAAGGAGGAACGGTCTTTATCTCATTGACCAACACGGTAGGACCGACACAACGAATCGCAGAATTCGTCGTCAAGCGCTGGCCGTTAATGCTGATGGCTTCGGCCCCTGCAGCAAACAATTCATTAACCACTTGGCGAATATTCTCCTCGTGAACGATATAATCATTCATATTTCCATTTTCAGGTAAGCTCGTACTATCACTCATGGTTACCATGATCCCTTTGCCCGTTACAGGAACAAGACCTGCCCACATCCGGACTTCTTCTAATTGTTGCAGAATTTCCTTAGCCTGGTACTCACTTTGTCCCATCTTCTTTTCAAATTCAGAAACCCTTTGTTTAATATTTTGCAGCTGTTCTTCCAGCATTTGAATTTGTGTCTGTTCTTCTAAGAGTTTTTCCTGCAGCTTTTGTTTTTTATCCCATTGTGTATCATTAAAGGCGGAATTATTTGTAGAAATGCTTTTGGTAAATTGGATAGAATAAGAAACCATAAAACCAAATGCCAATAATACCAAAGTTAAATTAACATGGATCTTACGAATTCTCATTAAGCAGTACCCTCTTCCTCATTAGCAGGTTGAACATATGGAATAAACCATTTTCCATCCAGCAACATAATAATCCCTTTTTGATTTCCTTCCTGTTTCAGATTGGCTACAAATGAAGGATACCAAGCCATATTTTTGGAAAAATGACGTATCGAGGTATGCACTTCATATCCATCCTTCATATAAAGGATTAGTCTTTGAGGATCATTGGCCCGGACGTCAGGTTCTATTTCAGAGATTTGATTCAAAAGACCTTTATCTAGCTTCTTCAGCTCTTCACCTAACTTAGGTAGCTGTAATGGCTCCTTCCAATTACGCAGGATTGGCCTATCTATTACTCTATCATTCCATAATCTATTTTCCAACCTCGTTCCATTTTCCAAAATTGGAATGATCTTTTTTTCATTTTCCATTATAAATAATACATGTTCATATTCAGTCACCTGAATACTGACATTACCAGGAAAATGACGAGCCACTTCTACCTCTTTTACCTCAGGAAGGGTCCCAATAGCTTGTTCAATGTCTGAAGATTGTACAGTAAAAAAAGAAGCTCCCTTTTGAATCTTCGAAAGTTGAACGACTTGGGAGGGTTCTAATAATTGTAGCCCTGTCACTTCAATTTGATCCACCTTGCTCAGTGAAGACTGAAGGAACATTATCGTTGAAAGCCCTAAAAAAAAGATCCATCCTAAAGTTAGGATGATCCTGCTTGTTTTTCTTTTTTTCCTCTTTGGTTCTTTGGTTAATGTGGGAACTCGCTCCATCTCATTCACTCTTTTGTCCCCCTATTTGACTGAAAAACGGCATATATGAATATGCCGCTTGGTCCTTAATTCCTTATTCGTTTAATAGAAGCTCCTATCGATTGCAGCTGCACTTCAATTCGTTCGTATCCCCGGTCTATATGTTGAACTTTTGTAATGTACGAAGTTCCACGGGCAGCCAATCCTGCTAGAATGAGGGCGGCACCAGCACGAAGATCTGTGGCTTCCACTTCTGCACCCTGATAGGCTATTCCTCCATGGATATAAGCCTCATTCTCCATGATACGAATGTTCGCTCCCATTCTTTGCAATTGGGAAACATGCTTAAATCGGCCGTCAAATACCGTTTCACGAATTCGGCTGCACCCTTCTGCTATGGAGAGGAAAGACATTAATTGGGCTTGCATATCTGTCGGAAACTCTGGATAAGGTCCCGTTTCTATTAATGGGATCGCTTTGATTGGTTTTTTTGATGTTATTTTTATTATATCATGGGCCTGCTTGATTTCAACACCACATTCTTGCAGGATTTCGATCAAAGGATAGACATGTTTCGGTAAAATATTATGAAGATGCAGATTTCCATAGGTTAAAGAAGCAGCTAGAATCATGGTTCCTGCCACAATTCGATCAGGGATCACCTTGTAATCTACACTATGGAGCCGATCAACTCCCTCAATCTCTATCATCGTGGAACCTGCTCCACTGATCCGAGCCCCCATTCGATTTAAGAAATTTTGCAGATCCTCGATTTCTGGTTCCCTTGCAGCATTGCGAATGATGGTTTTTCCTTTAGCAAGTGATGCGGCCATTAAAATGTTTTCTGTGGCTCCAACACTTGGATAGGCAAGCTTGATATCAGCACCTGTCAACCTTTGGGCATGACAAAAAATATAGTCATCGCAGGAAGTAATCGTAGCTCCAAGTGCTTCAAGACCTTGTAGATGCAGATCAATCTTCCTCTCCCCTATGGCACAACCTCCCGGTGGATACACGGTTACTTCGCCAAATTTGGCCAATAGAGGTCCCATAAGGAAGATAGAAGATCTCATCTGCCCCATGAGATCCTTGGGGATATGAGAGGAATAAAGAGAAGTTGTATCAAGGGTAACACTAGATTGTATATGATGACAGCTTGCACCGAGAGCAGTCAAAATCTGTAACATGACTGATATATCGGTAAGGTGAGGAACATCCTGAATGGAGTATTGGCCTTCCGCCAGTACAGTGGCAGCAAGGATAGGAAGAGCCGCATTTTTTGAGCCGTGGATGCGCAAGTCACCCGTTAAGGGTCTTCCACCCTGGACAGCAAATTTCTCCATGGTTTCACCTCCGGATTATCCTTCACCCACCACCTCGACTTCTGGAACTAAGTGAACCTTATACCTTTCAGCGATAACCTTTTTTATATGATCAATCAGCATGAGAACATCTTGTGCAGTTGCATTTCCAATATTAACAATAAAGTTAGCATGCTTTTCGGAAACTTGGGCACCGCCAATCCGATAACCTTTTAACCCTGCAGCCTCAATAAGCTGTCCCGCATGGTCGGGAAGCGGATTTCGAAACACACTTCCCGCACATGGCAATTGAAGGGGCTGGGTTGCTCTTCGTCTGTCTTTATAATGAGCCATGGCTTCGGCAATTACCTTGCGATTTCCAAAGGCAAGCTGGAACACCGCCGCAAGCACAATTCCTTTTTTTTCCTGCAACACTGAATGGCGATAGCGGTAGAACATGTCTTCCAAGGAAAATTGAACCAACTCGCCAGTTTCAAGTAATATCTCGGCTGATTTAAAAATTCGTGATATGTCCGATCCATGGGCACCGGCATTCATGTAGACTGCTCCACCTAGAGAACCAGGAATTCCGCCTGCAAACTCCAATCCCGTGAGTCCTTCTTTTCCTGCCATTACAGATAGCTTAATCAGTGAATATCCCGCTCCGACATGCACCACATCATCCTCAAAGTAAAGATGATCCAATCCATCAGCCAATTTAAATACTACACCACGGATTCCTTTGTCCCGCACCAAAAGGTTTGAGCCTTTTCCAATCACTCGCCAAGGCAGTCGATGTTTATAGATAATTTTCATAGCGTTTGCCAACCCGACTTTATCTTTAGGCTGAATAAATAGATCTGCCGGCCCACCAATTTTCCAGGTCGTATGGTTGGCAAGGGGCTCATTTTCTAATATTAGACCTACATTTTCAGATTGTAGCTGTTTCAACATTTCGTTCATTATCCTTATGCCCCCTCCGATAAATGCCTTTGGGATCTTCTTCATATCACGGTTTATTACTATACCTTATGCTCATACAGCCCAAATGGTGACGAACGCAAAGGAAACTTAGCTGGCGCCAAGCCTTTGACGCACTAGGAATGAATCAATTTCTTGATTTCAAAGTATACATTTTCCGCGGCCGTTGGCTCTCCTAGCTTTTTGGCTGACTCCCGCATCTTGTTAAGGTGATTAGGATTGTTCATAATTTTCATAACAGCATCTGTTAAAGAATCAGCATTCAATTCATTCTCTACCAAGACAACAGAAGCACCATGCTCCTCTAGCCAACGGGCATTTTTCTCTTGATGATTATTCGTAACATAAGGGGAAGGAATAAGGATCGATGGGATTCCTAATGATGTGATTTCAGCAAGAAAAGATGCCCCAGCCCGATTAATAATCAGGTGCGTGGCAGCTAATACTTCCGGCATATTGTAAATAAAGGGATATACGCTAATATTTTTTGGTTTATTTCCCATCATTTCCAACCCGTTTTTTACTTTGTCATAATGGACATCCCCAGTTACATAGACAAAATGAAGATTCGGGCTTTTTTCTAATTGGGGGATAGCCTGCATAAAGGCTTCATTAATGGCTCTAGCTCCTCTACTTCCTCCTACCACTAATACCACTTTTTTGTCACTCGGCAAGGATAATGAAGAACGTCCTCGTTCCGCATTCGCCTTTGCTACTTCAGTTGCCCTTGGATTTCCCGTTACTACGACTTTCTGTTTAGGGAAATATTGCGCAGAGCCAGAAAAGGAAACCGCAACCCGGGAAGCATATCGTGATAAAAATTTGTTCGTCAATCCTGGAATGACATTCTGCTCATGGATCAAAGTAGGGATCCCCAGCTTGGCTGCAGCATAAACAACTGGCCCGCACACATACCCACCGGTTCCAATGACAGCATCCGCACGAAAATCACGGATGATCTTTTTCGAGAGATAAACAGATTTGATAAACCGATAGATGGTTGTAATATTTTCTATGGAAAGGCTTCTCTTAAATCCGCTTACTTCAATAGGTTCAAATTGAATTCCCGCTTTTGGGACAATATCCGACTCAAGTCCCTTGCCGCTTCCGATGTATAAGATTTCTGCTTCTTCATGATGCTCTTTGATCTGTTTTGCAAGGGCTAAAGCTGGGTAAATATGTCCTCCAGTGCCCCCGCCTGTAAGGATAATTCTCATAGTTGATCACCGCTTAAATATCTGTAAGTCAATATTCTACCCCTATCTACCGTGCGAAACGAGATATATTTAGTAGTACGCCCATACCAGTTAAAATTAAGGTTAAAGATGACCCCCCATAGCTAAGAAAAGGGAGGGTGATCCCTGTAACGGGAAACATCCCAGTCACAACTCCTACATTAATAACAACCTGAATGGCAATCATTCCCACAATCCCAACCGCTAACAGGCTGCCAAATTGGTCTGGAGCTGTAATGGCCACCCTCATGCCCCTCCATAAAATCAAAAGAAACAAGAGTAGCACAAGCGCTCCACCGATAAATCCAAGCTCTTCTGCTAGAATAGAAAAAATAAAATCATTGTAGGGCTCAGGGAGATAATGGAATTTTTGCCTACTCATCCCAAGGCCAAGCCCCATAATCCCGCCAGGTCCTATGGCATAAAGAGATTGAATCAATTGGTATCCTGAATTTAACGGGTCCTGCCAAGGGTCTATAAAAGCCGTTATGCGCTTAATGCGATAAGGAGCAGCCATTATTAATCCGATAAAGCCGGCAAGACCAACCAAGGCCAACCCCATCAAATGCTTGATCTGGCAACCGGCCACAAAAATCATGAGAACAGCCGTCCCCATGAGCACGGTTCCGGTTCCAAGATCAGGCTGAAGCATAATAAGCGCAAACGCTAAACCTGATATCCCTAATGTAGGCATGAGTCCTTTACGGAAAGAAATGATATCTTTTTGATTCTCTGATAGCCATTTAGCCAAAAAAATCGTCATTCCCAGTTTGGTAAACTCTGCTGGCTGAATTCCAAAGGCACCCACACCAAGCCAGCTCTTTGCCCCATTTACCTCTTTTCCAACAATCAATACAATTACCAAAAGAAAGAAACAACTGATTAATCCTGTCTTCGCCCATTTCTTCCATACCCAGTAATCAATGTTCATGGTAAAAAACATCGACACTATCCCTAATAAAGCGAAAATTAACTGGCGTTTGGTAAAAAAGAAAGGATCGCCTTTACCTATAGCAACCACTGCGCTTGAACTGTATACCATCACAACTCCGATAGACAGCAACAGAAGGGTTGAAATGATAATCATAAAGTCAGGAGTAGATCTTGCTTTTGCCATAGCCCCCACCTCAACAACGTCAGATTTGGCCGACATTGATAGGAGTCTTAATCTGCCCGAAGACACTTGGAAATGATGCAAAACCATCTCCTGATTGAGTTCCCTGGAAGCGCCGATGTGTTACCCTAGGTTGAATAGACTTAGCCTCCGTCAATGTAGGCTTGTATTAAGCTTATGCACAGACTCCTTAAAAATGCTTCCCCTTTCTTCAAAGGAACTGTACATGTCCCAGCTAGCGCATGCCGGTGAAAGTAACACAATATCACCTGGCTCAGCTATTTGGGTTGCCGTTTTCACAGCCTCCTTAACATTATCGACGGAGGAGAGATAGTTCAGTCCTGCCAATTGCCCAATATTCATAAACTTCTCTTTGGTTTGGCCATAGGCAACTAAACCTTTTACGTAAACTTTTAACAGCGGAACCATCTCCATAAAATCAAACCCGCGATCCAGACCACCTGCTATGAGAATAATGGGTTCCTTAAACGATTCAAGTGCCTTGATCGTTGCTTCAGTATTGGTCGCTTTAGAATTATTATAATATTTGATTCCATTGTAAAGGGCTACAAATTCCAAGCGATGCTCCACACCCTGAAAACGAGCAAGCACTTCACAAATGGCTTGGTTTTCTACTCCGAGTGATTTACAAATAGAAACAGCTGCCAGTGCATTCTCTAAATTATGAGAGCCCGGCATCGCTATTTGTTCCACTGCTATTATTTTTTCCGGCAGCTGTTGAGTCTGTTGAAAATAAACGTAGCCCCCCTTAACAAAGGCCCCGTTCTCTACTTGTTTTTTTCTACTAAACCAAGCTATAGGGCAATTTAATTTTTCTGCTACTTGCAGACAACCTTCATTGTCTGCATTCAATACAGCTGTTTCTTCCTCACCCATGTTGGCAAAGAGCTTCGCTTTAGATTGTATGTAATCTTCCCACGTTCCGTGATAGTCCAAATGGGCTGGGGTAATATTCAATAAACACCCAATTTGAGGACGGAACTGGTCGGTCCCTTTTAGCTGAAAACTACTAAGCTCGGCCACTAAGATTTCATCCGACCGGGCACTCTGGGCCTTTTCACACAAAACGGTCCCAATATTGCCTGCGACAATGGGATGTTTTTGAGCAACCTCCAGAATTTGCCCAACAAGGGTCGTTGTAGTTGTTTTCCCATTCGATCCCGTTATTCCGATGATCGGTGCTTTACTCCAGGCAAACGCCAACTCAACCTCTGTAATGACAGGAATATGTAAATGAAGTGCGGTCTGTATGGGAGAGCTGGTATAAGGGATTCCTGGGTTCTTTACCACGAGGTCTATCCCCTCGTGGATTAAATCTTCAGGGTGATAGCCCGTAATCACGGTAATCCCTAATTTTCTTAACTCATCCACACCTTTTAACTCATGTTCGGGCTTTTGATCGTTGACGGTTACTTTTGCTCCCATTTGCACCAATAGCCCAGATACAGCTAGACCGCTCTTAGCTAATCCTAATACAACGATGCTTTTACCCTTTATCCATTCTTTTCTAAATTTACCCATTAGTTTAACACCTCAACATAAACTGCAATTCCTGCAAAAATCAGGCCCAATAGCCAAAAGGTTACCACCACTCGCCATTCAGACCAACCACCTAATTCATAATGATGATGCAAAGGACTCATCCGAAAAATTCTTTTGCCCCTCGTTTTAAAAGAAGCGACTTGAATCATCACAGACAACGTCTCTAATACAAAAACACCACCCACAATGCCCAGTAGCAATTCTGTCTTTGTTAATATGGCAACTGCTGCAAGTGCCCCCCCTAGGGCAAGGGAACCAGTATCCCCCATGAACACTTTGGCCGGATGAGCGTTAAAAACAAGAAAGCCTAATACGGCACCAACGATTGCTGCACAAAAAATAGCGATATTCATCTGACTAGACATCCAGGCAATAATGGCATACGCACTAAAAGCGATCGCACTCGTGCCAGCTAGTAATCCATCCAGCCCATCTGTCAGGTTTACACCGTTGGAAGCACCCAACGTAATAAACATAAGAAATGGAAGGTATCCCCAACCTAGATCAAAACCCCATGAGGTTCCTGGAATATAGATCTTTGTATCAAAATGGTACTGCATTAGAATAAAATATAGAATGACAGCAATCGATAGCTGTCCGAACAACTTTTGTTTGGCGGTTAGCCCTAAGTTTCGTTTAAAAGAAATCTTAATGAAATCATCCAAAAAACCAATCAATCCATACCCTAATGTTAAAAACATAAGAAGGAATAACTCCATGGATGAGTTTGCAAATTTAAAAACAGTAAATGATAAGGCCAGAATAATAATGGTCCCTCCCATTGTAGGAGTACCTGCTTTTTTCTGATGTGATTTTGGCCCTTCCTCTCGGATGCTCTGTCCAAACTTGAGCCTTCTTAAAAAAGGGATGAATAGGGGGCCCAGTAATACGGCAATTAGAAATGCTGCTGCTATGGCAAAAAGTAAAACACGAATTGGCATCCCCCAGCCTCCTTCCTCTATACTCATCTGTCCTGCGCCGATATGATCTTTCCTATGTTACTTGATTCCCGCTTGAATGGCAACCAAAGCCACTACCCTGTCATCAAACGGCAGGACATGGTCCTTGATGATTTGATAGGTTTCATGTCCCTTCCCGGCAATGATGACACAGTCTCCCTCATTTGCTAAAGATATGGCGTGTTCAATCGCTTTTTTCCTATCCACCATGCTGGTATACTTGGAAGAATCACTGGTCATACCGGATAATCCTGCAACCATATCGTCTAAAATTTGCTGGGGATCTTCTGAACGTGGGTTGTCTGAAGTGTAGATCGCATAATCCGCATATTGGGCAGCGATCCGAGCCATAATCGGACGTTTGGTTCGATCGCGATCCCCTCCACAACCGACCACACAATAAATTTTGTTCGGAATAAATTCCCGTGCTGTTTTTAATACATTTTCTAAGCTATCCGGAGTATGTGCATAATCTACAATCACCGCATATTTCTGCCCTGCATCCACACGCTCAAAGCGACCAGGCACCCCATGAACAGACTCGATACTCTTCTTAATGACTGACAAAGGGACTCCTTCCGCTAAACAGGCAGCAGTAGCTGCAAGAATATTGTAAACGCTGAATTTCCCAACTAGCTTCATCGATATGGGCACCGTTCCCGCATAGGTCCGTAAGGTAAACTCGGTCCCGGAAGCGCCGATATGGATATCATGGGCCATGACATCTGCCTCTGCATGAATTCCATAGCTGATCAACTGAACAGGAGTAACCTTAGCAAAAAATTCATATTGAGGATCATCCTTGTTGAGGATAGCAAATCTATGATGTTTATCACTATAAGTATTCCCTAACTGGGAAAAGAGAAGAGATTTCGCATCGCGATAATTCTCCATCGTTTGATGATAATCGAGATGATCCTGTGTCAAATTGGTGAAAATGGCCGTTTTGACTTGGCATCCCCAGACGCGACCTAGTTCGAGGGCATGAGAAGATGCTTCAATGCAAGCATGGGTCGCCCCCCGTTCAAGCATGAGCGAAAACATCCGCTGAAGCTCAAGTGATTCGGGAGTTGTATTCTTTACCTCCTCAGTATAATCCCCCATTCTCATTTGAATGGTACCAACGATCCCTGTCGGATAATCAGCATCGGTTAGAATCTTCTCGACGAGATGAGTAATGGTCGTTTTACCATTTGTACCCGTAACCCCTATAACCCGAAGCTTACTAGTTGGACTTCCATAAAACTTATCCGCAAGAAAGGCCAGCGATCGTTTGGTATCCGATACCTTGATTTGGACGCATTGATTTTCCTGCTCTTCCTCAACTAAGAAAGCCACAGCTCCATTGGCTTCTGCCTGTTTGATAAACCGATGGCCATCGACTGTAAATCCACGCAAGGCGACAAATAAATATCCGGGCTTGATTTTTCGCGAATCGGTTTCTATACCATAGATTTCAAGATCCAAATCTCCTTTTGTATCATAAATTGCGAGAGAAGTAAGAAGTTCTCTCAATTTCATCCCAATACCCCCATCCTTTTCACAGGTCAATGCTTAACATTTTAATCATCTTTTTTCATTTTGTCACCACCAAGATAAATGCGGATGGCTTTTCCTTCCTCGATATTCGTTCCAGGTTTCGGAGACTGATATGTCACGACATCTCCACTCCCTTCTACTTCAAGGGGAATCGCGTAGTATTGCGATTGCAGACTTTGTTTTTCTATCCCGATTAAATTCGGGACTTGGATTAATTTTTTGTCCGGATACATATATTCCTTCGGCATTTGATCTTTTCGTTTCGGTACTTCCATATATTGAAGTGCAGAATCCATGATATTTCTTACAATTGGAGCAGCGATCGTTCCACCGAACTGGCGAACCCCTTTAGGATTATCAATGGCCGTATAGACCACAATTTGTGGATCATCCGCTGGAGCCATCGCGATAAAAGACACAATATGCTTGCTCTTAGAATAAACACCATTTTCAACCTTCTGCGCTGTACCGGTTTTACCTCCCACGCGCAGTCCATCTATATAGGCATTTCTACCCGTTCCGTTAGCTACCACCGATTCGAGTGCCCGTCGAACCTTACCCGATGTTTCCGGTGAGATAACCTGTTTGACTGTTTCTGGCTCAACCTTAGCCACCACATCCTCTGTAATGGGATGACGCCATTCTTTTGCCAAATGAGGCTTCATTAATTTGCCCCCGTTAATCGCAGCAGATACGGCTGTTACTTGTTGGATCGGCGTCACCGATACCCCTTGACCAAAAGCGGTGGTAGCCAGCTCAACAGGACCGACCCTGTCCATTTTAAACATCACGCCATTTTCTTCCCCAATGAGATCAATCCCCGTGCGTTTACCGAAGCCAAATTCTTTAATATAAGAAAAAAGCGTTTCTTTTCCTAATCGTTGGCCTAAGGCAACAAAACCTGGGTTGCAGGAATTTTCCACAACCTGCAAAAAGGTTTGTTGTCCATGCCCGCCTGCCTTCCAGCAACGAAGCCTCGCTCCAGCCACATTGACAAATCCGGGATCACTGAAATTTTCCTTGTCCAAATCCACCTTTCCTTCCTCTATAGCGGCCGCAATCGTAATAATTTTAAATGTAGAACCAGGCTCATAGGTTTTCCAAATGGGAAGGTTTCGATTGTACGTCTCAGAAGGATACTCCCTAAAGTTCTCAGGTACGTAATGGGGTCTACTCGCCATCCCCAATATTTCTCCTGATTTCGGATCCATGGCAATGACAAGGGCGTCATCGGGATCATATATGGCATAGGCTTGATCCAATTCCCGTTCGATAATCGTCTGGATGTTTGCATCAATGGTGAGATACAAATTTAGCCCATCTTTAGGCGGTGTGAATTTCTCGATTTCACCTGGAATCGGGTTACCCTTTGCATCCGCATAAAACTTAATTGATCCCCGCTGCCCCTTTAGTAATTCATCATACACCTTTTCGATCCCTGACAGTCCTTGATTATCAATCCCTGTAAAGCCAAGAATATGGGAAGCAAACGCCCCCATGGGATAATATCGCTTGCTATCTTCGGCAATTTGAACCCCTGGAAGATTTAATTCCCGAATCTTTTCGGCTGTTTCCTCGGAAACTTTTCGCCCTCCGGGGACCGTCACCATAATCTCTCGTTTGGAAATCATTCTATAAATATCCTGTTCTCTTTGTTTGAGAACTTTCGCCAATTGTTTTGCGGTTTCCACCTTGTCCTTAATCTGAACTGGAATGGCCATCACCGTAGGGACACTGATGTTATAAGCCAGAACTTTTCCGTTTCTGTCATAAACCATCCCTCGCTTAGCCTCAAAGGGCAGATTCCGGCTCCACAAATCATCGGCTAGACCCATAAGCCACGGCCCCTTCACCACTTGCACATACCCTAATCTCACAATCAGCAGGCTATAGAGAACCACCCCAATGAGGAGCGCAATAAAAATGCGGCGACGCACAGTAACATTGGATACCCTCACCCTCTAACCCCCGTTTCCAAAACTTGTCTCCCTAAACCCTATTCAAAAAAGAAGAGAGATAGAACGTTTGAAACGCTCTATCTCTCTTCTTCATCCTTTGAAGACTCAACAGGGTCGACGGAAGACAGATTAGATCCATCCTCAGATTTCTGCTCTAAGGGCAGCTGGGATTGGGGATTCAATTGGATCTTGAGAGGCTGTCCTTTAGCAACTCTTGTTCCTGGGGGAATGCTTTGGGAAATGACATATCCCTTTCCCTCTACTTCTAATTTAATCCCCAGCATCGAACTATATTCCATAACCTCCCTTAATGTTAGTCCTGTAAAGTCAGGAAGATAATCTTCCGCTAAGGAATCCGTCAACACATATACGACACCTTCCGCCATGAGCTTCTCGCCCGGCTTAGGGTATTGCCCAACCACCTTGGATCCGGTCCCAACCACCTTCACCTGTAATTTTTTCTGCTTTAATAGCTGTTCCACCATAACCGGTGTTTTCCCGCTAAGGTCAGGGATTGGAATCGATTCGGATTTATCAATTCTCACCGTTTTGGTGTCGTGATCTGGTGACACCTTCATATATTGCAAGCTATTTTGCATAACATGCTTAAAGATGGGAGCGGCAACATCGCGTCCGCCAAAATTGGAATCGGGAACATCCGGCTGATCAATGACAACATAGACTAGAAACTTCGGACTATCCTTCGGGGCAAAGCCAATAAAGGAGTATATATACTTATTTTCCTTATATTTTCCATCTTTGCCTACCACTTGCGCTGTACCTGTCTTACCGGCTACATGATACCCTTCTAAATAGAAGTAACTTCCTGTACCATCCGTGACAACCGTCTCTAATATATCCCTTACTTGCTTCGCTGTTTTTTCCGAAACGACCCGACGCACGACTTTTTTATCCTGTTCTTCTAAAACTTCCCCTGTCTGGGAGTCCCTAATTTCTTTCACGATATAGGGCTGAATCAGTTCCCCCCCATTCGCAATAGCAGAAACGGCGGCTACCTGTTGAATCGCTGTAACGACAACTCCCTGACCAAATGTCATAGATGCAACATCGCGAGGGTAAAGCTGATTTTTGTTTTTCATTTCAGCAGAAGCCTCTCCTGGCAAGCCAACGCCAGTTGGTTGACCAAAGCCAAACTTCTCTAAATAACCCAAAAACTTATCTTTACCTAGCCGCTCATAGCCTAGAATCGTAAATAATACGTTACTTGATTCCTGGACCCCTTGCAGGTAACTAATTCTCCCCCATCCTTTCCCATTGTTATGATCCCGGATGGGCTGACCTGGAACTTTCCGGTAGATACCCGACATAAAGGTGTCATTGTTTCGATAAACCCCTTCTTCAATAGCTGCAGCGAGGGTTACAATTTTAAAGGTTGATCCAGGCTCAAAGGTGCTGCTGATGGCATAATTGGTCCAATTGGTGATTTTTTGATATTGGTTTGGACTAAAATGCGGCCGGTTGGACATAGCTAAAATTTCACCTGTATTAGGATCGGCCACAATCACAGAAATCCCCTTTGTATTATATTTCTGCGTTATATTATTAAGGGCATCTTCTACATAATTTTGAATCTGATAATCGATCGTAAGATAGACATTATTTCCATTCTTGGCCGGCTTAAAATCCTCCATGCCTCCCGGAAGCTTAAATCCTCTGCGATCCTTAAGAACTCTAAGCTCTCCTTCTTGTCCTTCCAGCTTGTCATTAAAGACACGCTCAATCCCCATCACTGATTTTCCATCAAGATCAGTATACCCTATCACGTGAGAGGCGAATGCATCATTCGGATAATAGCGCTTTGATTCTGGATAGAGAATAATGCCTGGGAGTTTCAGATTCGATACCTTTATCGCTTTATCTTCATTGATTTTCCAGCCACCTGGACGAAGCTCTACTTGACTTCGATTCGCTGTACGGCTATCCTCAATGAGCTTAGCAATCCTTTCAGCGGGCATCCCTAAAATGGGAGCAAGCTTTTGAGCGGTTTCCAAGGCATTAACCACATAGCTCTCATCCGTTTTATCCCAAGGTTTCAGCTTAGCGATAACGGTATACGCCTTGGCTGTATACGCTAATAATTCCCCATTTCGATCATAAATCGTTCCACGCTTAGGATGCAGGATATCATTACGTTCCCATTGCGATTGGGCTTCCTGAACCAACCAATCAGCGTTTACAGTCTGGATCCAGAACAAACGTACAAGCAATAAAAAAAAGAGGAAGGTAAAAGCTCCCCCTAAAAACCAAGTGCGCAGTCTAATCCTTTTTTCAGTCATCGGCTTCTCCCTCCATCAATCCAAGCTGCTAATGGGATAACACCCGCACTATACTATCTTTCATGGTCATGCCCAATTCACGCCCGGCGATGTCTAAAATTCGTTCTCTTTTACTTAACTCGTCAACTTTTAGCTTTAGGCTTGAATTTTCCTCCTGAGTTTTCACTGTGTTTTCCTTTATATTTTCAATTTTATAGTTCATTTGAGAAATAAAAGCATAACGTGAAAGAATAAACCCAGAAATGCAAACGATGACCATAACACTTAACAAATACAGCAGCTTTTCCTCCATCGGGATACTGTGGCGAACAGATGTCTTCACAGCATGCTTTTGTTCTTTAACCCTAGGCTGGATTTTCTCCTGATTCATTTGAACAGCAAGGTTCCCATAATGATTTCTGCTCAAAAAAACAGTCCCTCCTTTCGCTTGGATATTGTCATTTCAGTCTATAGTTTTTCGGCTATGCGAAGCTTCGCCGAACGAGCCCGGTTGTTTTCCTCAAGTTCATCCTCGCTTGGCAAAATGGGCTTGCGGGTCTCTACCTTAATCACTGGTTGATGTCCGCAAACACATTGTGGAAAATCCGGCGGACAAGTACATCCCCCGCTATACCCCTGAAATATCTGTTTGCAGATCCGATCCTCTAATGAATGGAACGTGATCACGCTGACATGCCCACCCTCACGCAAAATCTCGATTGAATCATGCAAGGCCTCTTTAAAAGCATTGAGTTCATCATTCACCGCAATTCGAATGGCTTGAAAAGTACGTTTGGCCGGATGGCCACCCGTTCTTCTAGCAGGGGCAGGGATTCCTTTTTTTATAAGTTCAACCAGTTCTCCGGTTGTTTCGATTGGCTTTTCCTGTCTGGCTTTCCCGATCACCCTGGCAATCTGGCGAGAAAATTTTTCCTCCCCATATTGGTACATGATTTGGGCAAGTTCTTTTTCCTCCCACTCGTTCACAATGACCCGGGCCGTAAGTTCCTGTTCTGTATTCATCCTCATGTCAAGTGGTGCATCGGCTTGATAGCTAAATCCCCGCTCGCCCTCGTCTAGCTGTGGAGAGGAAACACCGAGATCAAAGAGAATACCATCCACCTTCGGATATCCTTGTTCTTCCACTACTCGACGAATATGACGGAAATTGCTTTTCACCAATATGACTCTGTCACTATAACGAGAAAGTCTTTCCCTAGCATGTTGTAAAGCTTTGTCATCTTGATCGATCGCTATGAGTCGACCCTGTTCAGACAATTGAGAAGCAATCAATTCGCTATGGCCGGCTCCGCCTAACGTACAATCTACATAAATTCCATCTGCTTTAATATGCAAACCAGATACTGCCTCTTGTTTCATCACTGTGATATGGTGGAACATATTTTCACCTCAATCTATAAGTCAAAGTCCACAATTTTTTCAGCAATTTCATTGAAGGATTCGGCGGACTCCTCAAAATAGGTCTCCCACAGTGCCCGGCTCCAAATCTCTACTCGACTTGAGACGCCAATCACGACACAATCCTTATCCAAACTGGCATGCTGACGTAAAGTTGCTGGTATATTTACCCTTCCCTGCTTATCCAGTTCGCATTCGGTTGCACCCGAGAAGAAGAATCGAGTGAAGGCACGAGCATCTGCACGTGTAAAAGGAAGGCCCTTTAGCTTAGTTTCAAGCTGTTTCCATTCTTCGATAGGGTATACAAATAGACATTGATCGAGCCCACGGGTAACCACAAACTTTTCCCCTAGCTCATCCCGAAACTTTGCTGGGATGGTTAGTCTGCCTTTTTCATCGATGCTATGCTGGTGTTCTCCCATGAACATGCCCATTCACCCCACTTTACACCACTAATCCCCCACTTCACACCACTTTTCTCCACATGAAACTAGTAATTCGTGAAACAAAAAAAAAATCCTGCTTCACGGCAGGATTTTTTTATATTTACTCAGTCCAACTGTCTAAGTACGATTTTTGCTCAGCTGTTAGCGAATCAATGACAATTCCTAACGCTTCAAGCTTGAAACGAGCAACCTCTTCATCTAATTGGTAGGGAACATTCTCCACTTTATTCCCCAGTTCTTGATACTTTTCATTCACGTAAGCCAGGGATACAGCTTGCAAAGCAAAGGTCATATCCATGATTTCTGCCGGGTGGCCATCCCCAGCTGCCAAATTCACCAAGCGCCCTTCTGCCAATAAATAAATCTTCCTGCCATCTCCTAGCTGATATTCCTCAATGTCTTTTCTTACCACGCGTTTGGACACCGATAATGACTCTAGCTCCGGCTTGTTGATTTCCACATCAAAATGTCCGGCATTGGAAAGAATGGCACCATCCTTCATCGATGCCATATGTTCTCCTCGAATAACATCCTTATTTCCTGTAACGGTAATGAAGTAATCGCCCACCTTGGCCGCTTCCTCCATTGGCATAACTTCAAATCCATCCATATAGGCTTCTACCGCCTTAATGGCATCAATTTCCGTTACCACCACTTTTGCACCAAGGCCCTTGGCTCGCAGGGCTACTCCTCTCCCACACCAGCCATAACCAACAACCACAACGGTTTTTCCGGCCACAACCAAATTCGTCGTGCGATTTATCCCGTCAAATACAGATTGACCTGTACCGTATCGATTATCAAAAAGATATTTACAAAATGCATCATTTACGGCAATCATCGGGAACTTCAGTTGTCCAGACTTTTCTAATGCCTTCAAACGCAAAATTCCAGTAGTCGTTTCTTCAGCCCCACCACGAACCTGCTCCATTAAATCCTGTCTTTCACTATGCAGAATGGTCACTAAATCCCCGCCATCATCAATAATCAGGTCAGGTTTCGTCTCCAGCGTGTGGATGAGCAGTGATTTATATTCTTCAGCCGGAGGGTTATATTTGGCAAATACCTGAATACCATCTTCAACCAGCGCTGCGCAAACATCATCTTGTGTAGATAGGGGGTTGCTGCCTGTGATCGTGACTTCCGCTCCCCCTGCTTGGATGACTTTCGCTAAATAAGCGGTTTTTGCCTCCAAATGCAAAGAAATAGCAACCTTTAGACCTGCAAAAGGCTGATCCTGCTCAAACTTTTCACGGATTCGGTTAAGAACAGGCATATGCTCTTTAACCCAATCTATTTTCAAATGCCCTGTAGGTGCCAAAGACATGTCCGTTACGATACTTTCTTTAGTTGTCGTCATCATTCATCGCTCCTTCAATAAATAAAGTTATATGTATACCAGTTTGTGGCTTGCATCAAGCGAAAAGGGTTGATCAATGAGCTCTTGGATCCACCCGGTGCCATATTGGTTAAGGTAACCAAAAACATTATAAACTCTTTCCTGTGGTTTTTCCAACGGATAAAGGGCATGAAGAAGTTGGTCCCATTGTTTTACGGTTGTTGCATGGCGATGCTCTACGATACGATACGTCTTATCCCAAAGAAAATCGACATGATTTAATATTCTTTCTAAATTCTTTTCCCCAAGTTTCTGGATACCAGGCTCTGCTTTGCTTAATTTCTCGGCGAATGGCAAATAAATATTGGTTAACTGGGTTTTTACCTCGGAAACATCCTCTCCCTTACCAGGAAGGAATAGGTCACGTAGCCATGCCTCACGCTTTGCACTCCACCCAGATAGGACATCCTCATAACTAAGTCCAAATACTTCTAAATATTTTTCTATTTTTCGCTCAACTAACGTAAAAGTGAATCTAGGATAAACGATCGGCATTTGAAATCCAAACTCATGGAATAGAGGCTTCAGCAGCGCCCAGTAGGCTATCTCTCCAGGCCCCCCAACAAACGCAAGAACAGGAAAGATCGATTCTTGCATAATCGGCCTACTTACCACATTGGAACTAAACCGTGTTGGATCCGTCTCAACTAGATTCTGTAGCTGATCTGCTTGGAAGGAAACCTTCCCATCTTTTGAAGAGAACGTCTCTTCCGTTCTCATCATCAACTGTCTTTCATCATCATGGTGGATAAAGAAATGAGCTTGATCAGCAGAAACGTCAAGTTGTGAATGATATCCTGCAGCTAGCAGAGCTTTCTCTGACTCCACCAACAGATGGCTATAGTCATGATGGATCAATTGGGAAAAAACAGGTTTTTCTAAAGTCCTTATAAAAGCATCCGCGGAATCTACCAAAACGAGTCCATGTTCACCGAACAACCATGCCATGATTCGAGCAAAAAAGTCACTTAGCTTATTGGACTGATCCGCTATTTCCAAGAGCTTCTCTTTTAATTCATGTTGATAGGGACTGTCTGGAAGCCAAGAAAAAAATTCTCGGGTAAGCTGATAGAAAGCATGAGATTCCATTTCTATTTGATCGATAGACAATTTCTTATCAGGCTTTGGGGATAGAACAATTTTCTTCAGTTCCTCATCCCATCCCGACAAGAAAGTATGATTCACTTCATCCCAGTCATGATCCTCACTAGCAATCCAGAACACCGGAACCAACCTTTTGCCAGTCTCCGCTTCCATTCTTTTGGCTAGTTGAATTAACGTAATAGCTTTATGTATCACATATAAAGGACCGGTTAATATTCCTGCCTGTTGCCCTCCAATCACCACATAAGTTTCTTGATCCAGGAGTAAATCAATATGACCTAATGCTACAGGATGATTCTGAACTTTTTTGTTATAGCTCATTAACCCCTCAGCTAATAGGGCTCGATGAGGTATAGGATGTTCACTTAACCACTTGATCCTTTCTTGCCAAGAAGAAACGAGGAAGGGATGGTATTGAAAAAATGGTTGCAGTCTGTTGTACTGATAGAGATAATCATCCATCAGTCGACTTCCTCCTCTTAAATCCTTCTCCTCTATGCGCATATGATCCCTCCTCTCATTTGAGTATCTCCTTTTAGTATAAATTTCATTTTAACATAAAATCCTTCTATATATAGAAATGAAACCCTTTTGAAAGTGCGTGCTTATGCGTATAATACTTTCCAATAAGTGCAAAAAATCACAATCCCGCTTCCGCGGAACTATGATTTTTCATTTGTCATTTTATTCGAATATAAGAATGATTTTAATTAGTAGCTAAGAAAACTTCGATGGTGTAACGGACCATATATAAGAGGCTGGCAAATCTGTCTTGTTCATGGAACTATGAGAAAGCGAACTATCGAAGAACAAGCTGTCTCCCACTTGCAAAGTAAATTCTTCTTCACCGACTTCAATAAATAACTCTCCCTTTGTTACAACCAGACATTGCTCACCTTCCCGGCCTGGAAACTCGTCTCTCATCATTTCTCCGGGTTGCAAAATAATTTCCAACATTCTAAGTCTGCTGTGATCGGTATGTCCTAACACGTAGCACGTACCTGAAATACTTGGAAATACAATTCGGCTACGATCATCCCTTTTCACAACATGCACTTTTGAATGGGATACATCTTCAAAAAAATGAACGATAGAGGTATCCAATGCTCTCGTAATTTTCCACAGTGTTTCTAATGACGGTTGAGATATTCCCCTCTCCACCTGACTGAGCAGCCCTTTAGACAACCCTGTGCTTTGTGATAAATCCTCTAAAGTTTGCGCTTGCTTTTTTCGAAGAGTTCTAATTTTTCCCCCAATCCTTTCAATCGGTAGCTTCATGGCTCCCCCACTCCCCTAAATCATGCCTATCAAATATTTTTACTTATGCTTAATTTCCACAATCAGCATACCTCTTCCTGCCGTATATTGTGAACATTCTTGGAACATCGGTGGATTAAGCAAGTTTTTATTGATATGTCCATAGAGAAAGTTATTATTCCTAATTTTTAGGTGAGCTGTAAAAAGTGGGCAATACTTGATATAAAGAGGATGAAATATGCAATCGAAAAGAATACAAAGGCAAGTCGCCAAACTGCACGGATCAATTTTTCCGGGTTTACTTTTCCCTTTACTTTGTATTGGAGAAAACTCACTCCTCCGCTTGTCAGAAGAAAAAACAAGAGAACCCACCATATCGCTGCCATCGATGGTTCCTCGCGAATGAGGCCATGCATAATCGTAACCGCTGCAATGAGAAAGAAAGTCGTCACATTGACAGCTAAGGTTAGGGCATCCTTTCTACTTTTCTTCTTCCAGATTAAAATAAAATAGATGAGCGCAAATGCAGCAAAAGGGATAAAAACAGGTATGGTCATCATCCCGGCGAATAGGTGAGCAATTTTCTCCATAACTGGTCCCTCCAACATCTCTGACTAATACTTAGCTTGTCTTTATGTCCTTTGTCTCGCTAAAATTAAATCCCTTACAAGGGAATGCTGAATAGCATGGAAACCATGCTGTTGACCCGTCCGGACAATAGCACCGTTAATAAATTCAATTTCCGTTTCCCTTCCTGCTTCGATATCCTGAAGCATAGAAGATTTATTTAAATATGTATTTCTACAAACATTGACAATTTCCTGCAAAAACAACGGACCAATTTTAGTTCCTTCTAATTGCGCCACCTCTTGCGCTTCCATAAACAGTTTTTCCAATGCCTGTGTGGCTGGAGGCGATTCAAGCAGCATCCCATTGGTGATCCCGAGAAGAGCGGTTAGTGGATTGATGCAAGAATTCACAATTAATTTTTTCCAAATCCGCTCTTTAATAGTATCTTCGATATGGATCTTCATTTCCGTTTTAGAAAAAAGCTTTACTAACTCTTGTAGATCGTGATGGTGATCGCTATCCCCTTCATCCCACGCCCCAAGCGATGTTAGCCCACTGCCTGTATGACGAACATTGGCCGGACTTTGACGGTAGGCTCCCTCTGTTGTTACAGCCACATAAATCTTTGCATGAGGGAGTTCTTCCTTTAGTCGTTCTTGATGTCCGATTCCATTTTGAAAACATAAGATACGCTGAGTCCCTCTGGTGTTTTGAAGATAGGAAATAGCAGATGAGATTTGCGGTTGCTTCACGGTTAAGAAAATCCAATCCCATGGCTCAGGTGTATCTAACAAGCTACAAGCCTGAACTGGAATTTGTTGAGCCTGATCGTCAAGATCAATATAGGTAAGGCCATACTCATTTATGTACGACGCTTGATCAGGCTGGCGGCAAATGACCGTCACCTTAAGTCCTCCCAACCAAAGCTGCGCCGATAAATGCAATCCAATCGAACCGGCTCCCATGACTCCAATATTCATTCTATCTCCTCCTCTATTAAGATAATATTATAGTTTATTTTTAATATATCAGCGAAAATTCAATGGATATTGGCGAAAATCACCTCGTTATCGAGCAATTATTAGCGTTCGCTCATATAATCCATAAAAACAACCCTTGACAGGCATTCCTACCAAGGGTTGTTTGATTTATACCGGATATACTGGGTGCTTGCGCTGGGAGAAAGTCACGTTTTTCGATTCATAGGATCGGAACCGATGGATCAACTCCTCACGAAGCTTAGATCCGCTGACAATTCCATCCACGATCAGTTCTGAGGCTAATCGATATATGTCAATATCCTCTTGATATTCTTGCCGTTTTTGCCTAATGAATTCCTGACGTTCCTGCGGATCCTCAATCGCATTGATTTTATTACTATAAACGGCATTGACTGCTGCTTCCGGTCCCATTACGGCAATTTGAGCTGTTGGCAAAGCTAGACAGCAATCAGGTTCAAAAGCGGGACCTGACATGGCATACAGACCGGCTCCATAGGCCTTTCTAACCACAATGGAGATTTTGGGTACAGTAGCCTGGGCCATAGCAGAAATCATCTTCGCGCCATGGCGAATGATCCCAGCACGCTCTACCTTAGTTCCGATCATAAAACCTGGTACATCTGCTAAAAACAACAGCGGGATCGAGAAGGCATCACATAGTTGCATGAACTTCGCCGACTTATCAGCCGAGTCAACAAATAGAACACCGCCCTTTACTCTTGGTTGATTGGCAATGATCCCTACTGCTTTCCCGTCGATACGCGCAAGGCAAGTAATCAGTTCAGGGGCAAATAGCTTTTTGATATCGTAGAAAGAATCTGCATCTATAATGGAATGAATAAATTCATACATGTCAAAAGGAGCATTCTGGTTAGCAGGTACAATCTCTTCAGGATTGCGTACCCCTTCCTTCACCGGCTTAGCTGCAGCAGCCTGTGGTTTCTGTGAATAATTAGCAGGGAAGAAAGTGAGATAGTGGCGGGCAGAAGCAATCGCCTCTTCTTCATTGGCCGTTAATACATCTCCACAACCGCTAACCGAGCAGTGCATGCGTGCCCCGCCCATTTCCTCTAAAGTCACCTTTTCCCCGATGACCATTTCTGCCATCCGCGGAGAACCTAGGTACATGCTCGCATTTTTATCCACCATAATGACGATGTCACAAAACGCAGGAATGTACGCTCCTCCTGCGGCGGAAGGTCCGAACAAGATACACACTTGGGGAACCATTCCCGACATCTTTACTTGGTTATAGAATATTTTACCAGCCCCGCGTCGTCCAGGAAACATTTCAATCTGATCTGTGATTCTGGCTCCTGCGGAGTCAACCAGATAAACCATAGGAATCTGGAGTTTTTCCGCTGTCTCTTGAATCCGAATCATTTTTTCAACTGTCCGTGCCCCCCAAGACCCTGCCTTTACTGTGGAATCATTAGCCATAACACAGACGGTTTGACCGTTAACCTTTCCTATAGCCGTAACCACTCCATCCGCCGGCAAGTCACCTGCTAAAAAATTAGCCATCAGACCATCTTCGATCTGAAAAGCTCCTTCATCAAAAAAAAGACGTAAGCGATCACGAGCAAATAGCTTATTTTGTTCCTTAAGCTTTTCGTGATATTTTTCATCTCCACCTTTTTCGACCTGGGTAATTCGTTCCTCAAGAACCTCACTATGGCTTTTCTTCGCATCGATATCACCCATGATAAATTCCCTCCCCATTGAATCTTGTATTTACTCTCCTGTGTAAATAGGCTTCCTTTTCTCAGCAAACGCCTGTAATCCTTCCAAGCGATCCTTTGTTGGAATAAGCACCTGGTAGGCATTTGATTCAATCGCTAATCCAGTCGCCAAATCCACTTCCGAACCAAAATCGATGGCATACTTAGCTTGAGCTAGAGCAATTGGGGCATTGACTGCGATCGAAGCAGCCAACCGCTTCGCTGCCAGCATAGCCTCTTCCTCTTTGGCAACCTGATTCACCATCCCCATCTCCATAGCCTCTTCTGCTCCCAATTTTCGGGCGGTAAAGATCAATTCCTTCGCTATTCCTTTTCCCACCAACCGTGACAATCTCTGGGTTCCTCCCGCCCCGGGAATGATCCCCAAAGACGTTTCCGTTAATCCCATTAGAGCCTTGTCGGACATTACTCGCAAATCGCAAGCTAATGCTAATTCAGTTCCGCCCCCCAATGCCAATCCATTGATGGCGGCAATGACAGGCTTCGGCATTCGTTCCAATGCGCTAAAGGTACCCTGAATCATCAAAATATATTCCTGTACTTGGTCAGGTGTCATCGCCTTCCGTTCCTTCAAATCCGCTCCGGAACAAAAAGCTTTATCTCCAGCTCCCGTCACGATCACCACACGGATTTCCTTATTAAAAGAAATATCATATATTTTTTGGCGAAGCTCCTTCAACGTTCCCATATTCAGGCAATTATAGACTTCTGGACGTTGGATCGTCAGAATGGCTACCTGATCTTCTAATTGCAACTGAATTGACATCCGATTCCCTCCATTCTTGATTTCTATTTACAACTAGACAGCATGGCCGCAAGGACTTTGGAGGGAAGGATTTTCCCTAGCTTCTCCTGGATAAAGGCACCAGCTTTCACTAATTCACTTAGCTTGACACCAGTTGAAACACCCATTCCCTCTAGCATATAAACCAAGTCTTCCGTCGACACATTCCCGGATGAGCCAGGAGCATACGGACATCCTCCTAAGCCTCCTATGGAACTATCAAAAACTCTTACCCCCGCCTCCAAAGAAGCATATACATTGGCCAACCCGGTTCCTCTCGTATCGTGGAAATGACCGGCTAATCGTTCCACCGGGACATGTCGAAGCAATACTTTAAGCTTTTCCTTTACTTGTTTCGGTGTAGCAGCACCAATTGTATCCCCAAGAGATACTTCATAAATCCCCATTTGAAGAAGCTCCTCGATCACTCGCACAACCGACTCAGTGGCTATTTCCCCTTCATAGGGACAGCTGAAAACGGTTGAAACATATCCCCGAACGCGAATGCCTTGAGCGGTAGCCGCTTCTGTTACTTCTCGAAGCACAGGAAACGTTTCTTCCATTGATTTATTAATGTTTTTCTTGTTGTGTGTTTCACTTGCTGACATGAAAACGGCAATTTCCTTGATTCCCGTTTCCATGGCTCTTTGAAAGCCCGTTAAGTTGGGGACTAGTGCGCTATACTGAATTCCTTCTTGAACAGGCAGCTTAGATATGACCTCCACTGCATCCGCTAATTGCGGAATCCATTTGGGGTTTACAAAGGATGTAGCCTCAATATGGGTTAATCCCGTTTGAGCCAGCATTTTGATTAACTGAATCTTGTCTTCTGTTGCCACAAACTCTTTCTCATTCTGCAATCCATCTCTTGGTCCCACTTCAACAATTCTAGCTTGATCCATATGCTCTCCCTTCCTGCCCTCAATTTTGTTGCTTACTCCAATACGAGAAGAGTATCTCCCTCATTGACGAAGTCACCGACATTTACTTTAACAGCTGCCACTTTTCCTTCTTGTTCTGAAGCGATGGGGACTTCCATCTTCATTGATTCCAACACCACGACATCCTGACCGGAAGTGACTTGATCGCCCGCTTGGACCAACACATGAATAACTATTCCTGCCATACTTGCTGTTACTTCTTTCATCATCACTACCCCTTTGCAAGTTTGGATTTTGAAACAATGCCCTCGCTTAAACTCTTCATGTTGTAATGCGGCTTGAGCAACCGGAGGGGGTCGGTGAGCACCCGCTCATCTATTTCGCGCACAAAAGCCATATCTTGATCCGCGTGAAAGTATACAGCCATAGTTAGCATCCCTCTGGCAATATCTCACGGTTAGCCACTCACAATTTTTGAATGATCATTCACTCATCTCTGGTCGATAGAAATCTCTGTTTAGTATTATTGTATGAATATTATTTCTATATGATTTTTCAATTTCCTTTCAGCGAATCACTTTTTGCAAAAAAAATGAAGGAAGCGGCATTTAGGCCAGTTCCTTCATTTTTCCTATTCCACCCGTTCCAGATTTCCATTTGCATCCATTTTAAATCTAGGTTTTAAATCTAAATCTTCATTTTCTGTCAATAGCGCCATTTTTCTAGCACGGTCCATAATTTGAATAAGCGTTCGATAATCCTCATTGACTACCTGGTAATCATTCTGGACATGATTGAGTTGCTTATGCATTCTTGTATTTTCTTCGCGTAGCCTCAGAAGCTCTTCCATTTTTTCTTCCAAGTCTTTTTCCAATAGTTTGACTCGCTTGAACATGTCCTTTTGTGATTTCAGAAAACGAATAATCGAATCATAAGACAATTCATCTTCCAAATTGCCGTACGTTGGACTTGAGACAGTGCTTGAAGGTATACCGCTTGCAGCTGTCGAGGTCGTCATTGCGCTTTCGTCATAGCTTGTTGGAACAGGGACACTTGGTCGCAAACGCTGAGACTGCTTTCGATGTTTGCGTTGAGCTTTGGCAATTTGGATAGCAGCTTCATATTTTTTACGAACAAAGCTGTTCCAACGAAAACCGCATGCTGCAGCCGTTCTTCCAAGCTTTTCGCCGACCTCTTCAAAAGCGCCTAACTGGGTGCTTCCTTCTCGGATATGCCGCAGTGTCACTTCCGCCAACAATAGGTCATCATCAGGAGTCCAGGCATCCTGCCTAGCTGCTGTCATATGAATCCCTCCGTTTTGATTGGTGGTATTTTATTCTATGCAGGTAATAGAGTTCATAGAATGATTTTCTAGTAGAAAAGTATGTCCAATCAAAACAGAGTTTAAACCTAAGCGTCCGTAGATTTCTTCAGGAAGGCTTGGACAACACTGTAATGGGCGTCTGATACGTCTCAATTCCTGGAAGAGGTTTTTTTGCAATCTTTCGGGCAAAATGGAGGTTCTCTTCCCCCCATTCCCTACGTTCTATTACGCAATCTACAAATCCCATCTGCATCGCTTGTCTAGCATCTATAATTTCACCGGTTAAAAGAAGAGTTAGAGCCTTGTTGCGACCTATTTTTTTTACCAGACTACTACCGCTGCCCCATCCTGTCGTAATATTGAAGGATGATAACCCCTGAAATGGTGGGTATTAGACAATCGATTCTGCTATGAACATGCTATAATTCTCTTATTGATTATTTAAGGAGGTTCACGCGTGAATCAAAAACCATTAGTCATGCTTGTAGATGGAATGTCATTACTTTTCCGGGGGTTTTATGCTGCTCCTGTTATGCGTACGAGCAATGGCATTCCCACCAATGCAATCTATCAATGGATTAAATATTTCCACGATGCTTTCCAAACATTTCAGCCATCCCATGTCGTTTGTTGCTGGGATATGGGGGCACGAACCTTTCGTTCAGAGTTGTATACTGGTTATAAAGCCAACCGAGGCGAACCACCAGCAGAACTGATCCCCCAGTTTGATTTAGTCAAAGAAGTGATTGAAGAGAGTTTTAATATTCCCAATGTTGGAATCGTTGGCTATGAAGCCGATGACGTAATTGGAACCCTATCTCGCTTTTACAGCCAAAAGGAAATGGATGTATTAATCTTAACCGGGGATCACGATAGTCTGCAATTAATCAATAATCGTGTAAAGGTAGCCATTATGAAACGAGGGATGGGAAACTATAAAGTCTACTGTCCTCTTATCTTGAATGAAGAAAAAGGAATATCTCCAAAACAATTTATTGATGTTAAAGCAATTATGGGAGATCCTTCGGACAATGTACCTGGAGTAAAAGGAATTGGGGAAGTAGGAGCTCTAAAATTAATTAAGGAATATCAGCATATTGAAGGAATCCTAGAGAATTTGGAATCTGTCTCTCCGTCTCTTCGCAAGAAGATCGAAGCCAATCTTGATTTGTTACATTTATCAAAGGATCTGGTTACCATCCGTTGTGATGTTCCTGTCGAGGATCAAGCGGAAGGAAGCGAATGGCGACTCAATAAGGATCAGATGAGAAAAAAGTTTACCGAATTAGAATTTGGATCGTTGATGAACATCTTTAGTTAATATTAAGGCTCCAATAGGGTAAGGAACAGCTCACTTCAGCTGGTTGAGTAGTTTGAAAAAGGGGAAGAACTCCCGTAATCATGAGAGTCCTTCCCCTTTTCATAAAAACTTTAGGATGCCACAAAATTAAAGATAACCAAATTTCATTCCCCTATTTTGTCACTTAAGCAAGCAGTTCTTCCATGGCATTGCGATTATATCCGATAATCAGTTTCTCACCGTCTACTAAAATAGGGCGTCGTAAAAGACGAGGCTCCTCATGAAGCATCTCTAGTAATTGGGAAACCGTTAAATCCTCGATTTCCACATCTAATTCCTTAAACGTTCTGCTTCTGGTAGACAGGATATCTTCCGTACCGTTTGTCGTCATTTTTATAATCTCAAGCAATTCTTCTTTTGTAGGCGGTTCACGGAAAAGGTGTCTCTCTACATAAGCAATTCCATTCTGTTTTAGAAAAGATTTAGCCTTTCTACAGGATGTACAGCTTGGATATGTATAGAATTTAACAGTACTATTCATTTTTGTTCACCCCTCTATTCCTTAATTCATTCTTCCTCTATTCCTCTAAACGCGGTTTGGCTCCTTTGAATGGCTTCGAAGCAGCTTTTTTTATAAATAAATGTGTTGCTTGGCATAATTGTCAGCTTAAAATAAAATACTTTCTATATAAAAGTATATTACTTAATTTAATACTATGTCAATGGTGTTTATGAAGCAATTCAAAATTATTCTATATCAGTTAAGTGTTCTTTTTACCATTTAAAACATTGACAAAGTAATGACATATGTTACAAAATAACTGTTGGAATTAAATGAATATGATATTATTAAACTGACATTAAATTTTTCGACGGTTTTCGTTTTAAAATATGTATATCAAAATAAAAGGGGGCACATCTGTGGAAAATGATACACTAAAATTAACTAGTGTTTTAGCCGATCCCACTCGGTTTGCTATTTATCAATATGTGGTCACCAGTCATCGACAAGTGACCGTTCAAGAAATTGCCGATCACTTTGAAATCCATCCAAATGTAGCAAGACTTCATCTAACCAAACTTGAGGATGTCAATTTATTATCATCCTGTTCAGAAAAAACGGGTAAAGGCGGGCGTCCAAGCAGACTTTATTCCATTTCTGAACAAGTCGTTAACTTGCAGTTTCCCCCGCGCGATTACCAGTTACTAGCTGAAATTGCCATTGATACCCTTTTATCTTTAGGCGAAGCTGGGCAGAAAGCATTAAGCGAAATGGGCCGCAGATTTGGCATGGAAGCCGCGAAACGAGCCATTGATAGTGAACGGGTAAATATGGATACTGCAGATGTAAATACGAAGCTGAGTTATATAGAGCGATTGATCTTTGCACAAGGCTTAAACCCGCAAATGGAAATGGTCGATAATGAAACAATTAAGTTTCGAATTTTCAACTGCACGTTTAAAGAGTCAGCCAAAAAAATGCCGGATAGCATCTGTCAAATGCATCAAACCTTCTTAAGAGGAATTTTCGAAACCTTTTTTGGAGATATTAGCCTAATAGAAGAAAATTCAATCATGAGCGGCTGCCGTTCCTGCGATTATACGGTATTCAAGCTGCCTAGTTAACAATAGCCTATGTATGAAGGATGGCTAGTGATTGGTGAACAGCATTTGCAGGGTTTTAAACCTTTCATTTACATTCCTAAATTTCTCCATTATAATGATACTGTTATCAATATGGAGTATATAAATAAAAGGAGGGAAACTAAGTGGATCGCATGTTTCGCGTTTTAGGATTCTGGACCCTCATGTTTGCGCTAATGGCAATGTGGGGCGGATTAACCACGATGGCTTTAATTTTCTTTGCCCAAACTGCTATATTTGTGGCCTTGAGCTATCTGAGTCTTACCGAAAGATCTTACATGTTAATTTTTGCAGCTTACATGGTCTTCTCTTTTGTTGGCTTTTTCTATTATGCTTTCTTCATGATGCCGCTCGGCGGAGGAGAGCATGCTATGGCTTCCCTATTATTATAAATACATAAAAGAAGCTTGCTCATGAGACAAGCTTCTTTTTTATTCAGAAAGTTATCGCATATAGCTTCGCTAGTAGCTTTCTTATCAGTACCTACATCCATCCTTTTGACTTTAAAGATTCGAGTTCCTTGTCCACCCTTCCTTTTCCTTGGACTAGAACCTTAAAGGTGTCACCCATGCCTCCTGGCATGATTAATTGGCGAATAGCCCGATTTTGCTTCGTGATTACCCCATTAAACGGATCGGTTTCCTGATGCTCCTGTAGTTTTGTCAAGATCCCGCCATTGATGAGAAACTGGCTTTGGGTATAGAATCCTAAGTTTTCTAGTCCATGCTTCTCACCCGCTTCCATCAGAGAAGAAAAATTGATATGCGTCGTTATATCCTGTTCACCCAGTTGGTAAAATGGATTATCAGCTGCCGTGTGCCGATAATAACACAGAAGCGTACCTCTCTTCCGTTGTGGTATGTATAAATTTTCACGAAGGTAACCATAGTCTATCGTGACCAGATATCCCTCTGCTAATCCGTTTGCGGTATCCGCTAGCCACTCTTCCGCTGCCGCATTCACTTCAATGCGATAGCCCTCTACCTTTGGGATGCTCTTCTGCTCCCGTTGCAGAAATTTCAAAACCTCCGGTTGGGTCAGTTGTTCTAACCGCTCACAGAGATGAGAGGAGGAATCATCCCAGCCGACTCGCACTTCCTTCCAATTTCCGTCCTGATATTCAATGACATAAACCGGAAACGCATCAAGTAGTTCATTCGAGAATACGACTCCTTTGACTCTTCCGACTTGTGAGATAAACTCCTTATAATCTTGAAACCATGTTACTCCGTAATTGGACAGCTTCTCCTGCTGCAATTTTTGATGATACGGGCTTTTTTCAATCATGATGGGCTGGATGCTGGACAGAAGTTTAGGGTAGTCCTTTTCCCATGCCTGAAGAATTTGCCGAGTGAGATCCCCTGTTCCTCCTCCAAATTCAACAAGAAATAAAGGGGAGTCTCCCTGAAAAGAATCCACCATTTCAGCAAATACATCGGCAAGTACTCCCCCAAAGATCTCTCCTACGGAAACGCTCGTGTAAAAATCACCTTCTTTTCCAATTTTTTGTTTAGATCGACTATAATATCCATATTCATCATGATATAGCGCTAATTGCATAAAGGTATAAAAAGAAATCGATCTCCGATTATCACTTTCGATATACTGCTTGATCACTTCAAGTAAAGCCAAGCCATTCACTCTCCTTCCCTTAACACCATTGACAAGTTAATAACATTCCTATATTATAAAAGAGAACCATCCCACATCACAAATGTGATGAACCTTTGGGGAACTCCCCCACCCTATTTATCGGAATTGTAAACCTCCCCCAAAACACAACCTTCTACCCCGAGGGTTGTGTTTTATTTTTGCAGATAAGTATAAAGAAAACTAGGCTGATGCCAAGCCTTGGCGCAGCCTAGTTGCCCTTATGCAGCGAAAGAATTCTATCTGCTAAGGAAAGGGTTATAGAGCTTTTCCCTGCCTATAGTTGTCTTCGGACCATGGCCCGGGTAGCAAATAACTTCATCCGGGAGTACGATCAATTTGTCCTGTATACTCGTGATTAATTGTTCATAATTACCGCCTGGAAGGTCTGTCCGCCCAATGGACCCAGCAAATAGGGCATCTCCACAGAACAAATGCTCACCGAGAACGAAAGAAACGCTGCCCGGACTATGGCCTGGAGTATGTAATGTCGAAATGGACAATCCTGCTAATTCTATTTGCTGACCCTCTTCAAGCTCAAACTCAGCCATTTCACAAACCGTTGCTCCCCCCAACCCTGGCCATCGGGAAGAACCGTTAAGATCGGGATTGATCAGCCATTCCTGTTCGGAACCATGAATATAGACAGGGGCCCCCGTCATTTTTCTTACCTCATTTAATCCAGCAATATGATCAAAATGAGCATGTGTTAGCAAGATCGCTTTCACTTGGTATTTTTCAGCTCTTTGGAGTAATGCTTTTGGCTTTGCTCCAACATCGATAATGATAGCTTCATTGGTTTGTTCATTACATACTAAATATGAGTTGGTCTGTAGCGCACCTAACGGAAAAATATGGATTTGCAAGTAGTATTCCTCCTGAATTTGACTTATTACCTCATTCTACACAAAAATAGAAAAAGAAAAAACCCGTATCCTATCGGGTTTTTCCAACATATCTATAGAATATCGGCTGCCAACTGAGCTAGGGATGAACGCTCTCCTTTTTCCAGGCGGATATGGCCCGCCATCTTCTGATCCTTAAAGCATTCCACTACATAGGTTAGCCCATTGTTCGATTCATCAAGATAAGGATGATCGATTTGTTCAGGGTCCCCCATGAGTACGATTTTGCTACCTTCGCCCACTCGGGTTAAGATGGTTTTCACTTCATGTTTAGTAAGGTTCTGCGCTTCATCAATGATGATGAATTGTTCCGGGATGCTTCGTCCGCGAATATAGGTCAGGGCCTCCACCTGAATGCTCCCCATTCCCGCCAGGATTTTATCTAAATCTCCTGACTTTTTGGTGTTAAAAAGGTATTCCAAGTTATCGAAGATAGGCTGCATCCATGGACGTAGTTTTTCTTCCTTTTCTCCAGGCAAAAACCCTATATCCTTCCCTAAAGGAACAATCGGACGGGCAACCAGCAGTTTTTTATACACTCTTTCGTCTTCAATAAGATGAAGGCCAGCAGCTAGTGAAATTAAAGTTTTTCCGGTTCCCGCTTTTCCCGTGAGTGTAACCAATGGAATATTATCATTTAGCAGAAGCTCCATCGCCATTCTTTGCTGTGCATTTCTCGCCTTAATTCCCCAAACCTGTTCTTCATCATGCCGCAGTAGCTCCAGCCACTTTGAATCCAGACTCACCTTGCCTATTGCAGACTGCGAACCACCTAATTCATCACGCATAATCACAAATTGATGGGGGCTAAACCTCTGACGCGGAAATGCCTTACTCAGTTCAAGCTTGCTATTAGAGTAAAACGCTTGAATATAATCACTTGAAACAGCCATCTTTAAATGTCCTGTATATAAATTGGTATATTCATGAACAACGCGATCGGAAAGAAAGTCTTCCGCTATCAGACCCAAAGCATCAGCCTTTACCCTTACTAAAGCGTCTTTGCTAACGATAACGACAGGCCGTCCATTACCCAATTCCTCTTGCTCTGCCTTGATGTTCATAGCAACTGCCAGGATCCGATTATCATTTGATGCTTCTCCAAAGTGTTCCTGCATTCTCGTAAAAGATCTATGGTTTAATTCTATCCGGAGTGTTCCTCCCGTATCCAGAGAAACTCCTTCATGCAATTTCCCTTGCGATCGCAAGCTATCCATCAATCGAGATACATATCGGGCGTTTCTCCCTATTTCATCCATGTATCGTTTTTTTGAGTCAATTTCTTCAAGTACTACTGCTGGAATAATGATTTCATTATCTTGAAAAGAATAAATTGCGTTCGGATCTTGAAGTAATACATTCGTATCCAAGACGTAGATTTTGTTCAATATCTCGCCTCCTATAATTCTTCTCAATACGGTGTAGAGTGTAAATGGTGGTCAATACTATTTTATGCAGGGAAGGGAAATAATGGTCTGAAATTAGGAGTTTGTTTTAGTTTATGAGCCAAAAAAAAATATAGACGAGTTAATTTATTTAATGTGCGAAAAAGTCGCATGCATGTTTCCACTTCTAATGCGGAAAATATAAAATAGAAACCAACAGAGAGGAATGACTCTTTTATGAGAAAATGGATTCCCTTCATTTTGTTAATGAGCATTTTAGTCGGCTGCCAGCTGGGAAATAAAAATCAAGCCAACGAGGAAAGGCAGAACGCTTCCGTACAGCAAACCCAACGAGTTCCTCAAACCTCACCCGAAAAGCCTAAAGATCAGGGATCAGAGGCCACAGCGAACAGGCTGGCAGCACTAGCTACTAGAGTGCCCAATGTGAATGATGCAACGGTAATCGTTTTGGGTAAAACTGCCATTGTGGGGATCGATGTCAATGCCAAATTGGATCGTCCAAGGGTGGGTACCATTAAATATACGGTAGCTGAAGCGCTGAAGAAGGATCCACAAGGGGCAACAGCCATCGTGGTAGCGGATCCGGATATCGTGCAGCGTCTTCGTGAAATGAATCAAGATATCAAACAAGGGCGGCCGATCGCAGGCTTTGCCGAAGAATTGGCGGATATTGCAGGTCGATTTGTACCTCAAATGCCAAACGATGTGGAAGAAAAGTAAAGAAAACTTGGAATAAGAAAGCTGAAAAAAATGCCTAGTAAAACTAGGCATTTTTCAATGCAGTCATCACCTGATTGTCAAGTTTCTCTGCAGCTTGTTTATCATACGTTTTCTCATATTGCGGCTCTACTGAAATTCGCGAACCATAAAACATGATTTCTCTAACCGCGGTGACCGTGATGACAATTTTAGCTAACTTTAGGGGTACTCCATCCATTTTTTCTACTTCTACGTTGGCGTCACCAACAATAGAATAAACCGAGCCAGCACCAATTAAAGTAAGTGTCACCTGTTTGTTATTTTTAATGTTTTCCAATATACGCGACCGATTATCTACGGCAAAATAAATCATCGATTCATTAGGGGCATAAACCCAAGAGATGGCATTTTGGTTAGGGGCACCTCCATCTTTATCCACTGTACTTAACAGAATAAATCTTTCTTTCTTAAGAAGTGGCAACAACTGTTCATTTAAGGAACTTGCAACCGTATCAGCCAATTTCATAACCTCCCATAATATAAGTGAATTTGTATAACTTCTTTATCTATTGTATACCCAAAGATAGCCAGTCATCAAATTTCCATCTGCTAAAAGTTTAAAATGTAGCTCTTATTAAGTGAACTTCGCTATAATTAAATAACGAACAATATTTTTAAATTTTATTAAATCCAAAATGGAAAGGAGCTTTATCATGAGTATCATTGTCTATTCAACTAGCCATTGTCCGGAATGCAAGGTATTGAAAATGTTTCTACGGGATCATAAGATTGATTTTGAGATTCGCAATTGTTCCACCCATCCCGAATACTGGGAAGAGGTAAGAAAATGGGACTTCCTTGGAGTACCCGTAACCGTCATCAACGGAAAACCGATACAAGGATTTAAGCCAGAGGAAATAATGAGTGAATTGGAGAAAAGATAAAGAAAAACTCCTACATGTTACCATTTTTACACTGTAGGAGTTTAAAAAGTGTCTGTCTAGTGAATTTAACTCCCTTGTAGAGAGTTATAGCTGAAAGCCTCCAAGCTATTTTAATGTTAACAGATAGTCGGACACTGCTTCCTCCATGCCTGGAACAAGACCGGCAGGCATTCCGCCTTTACCATTTTTTAAGATCTCAGCAATTTGATCCTTATCATATTTTTGGTCAAGATTATGTAGACTTGGTCCTGCTGCTCCTTTCAGGTCTGCCCCATGGCAAGCAGCACAGGAAGCTTCCACAGTCGCCTTAGCTTCTTCTGCAGAAGCAACCGGCGCCTCTGCTGCCTGTTCACCTTCCTTTGGAACACCTACGCCTGAAAAGGCTAATCCAAGACTTACAATTAAACCACCTGCAAAGATGCTGAGCAGGGCTCTTGATGATTTACCCATATTCCCTTCACTCCTTTTCCAAAAATAAATATCTAAAATAGCTTCTTCTATTCAACAGTACCATTATAATATTTTTCCACTCAAAAGCGAATCAAATTTTCATTCAAAATCATAACGTTCAGGATTATCGCTAATAAAAGTAAGCAGAGCCTCAGCAGCATCAGCCATAAAAACTTGAGAATGCTCTACCCCTTCCTTCTCATATGTAACTTGATATTTTCCTTCTTCTTTTTGAACCTGAACAATTTTCACTTGATGAACTTCAGCTAAAATCCTGGCCAGATGCTCAGATGATTCCTTAGCCGATTCATCATGTGGACGATGATCCAGGACAAGCCTTAACTGCAGCCAATTATATAATACATCAAAAAGAGTCATTTTCCTGTCACCTCAACCCTTCATTTTCTCTTGTAACAGAAGTGCGCCTCATTCGGGCAAAAACTAAAATAATAAAAGCTACTACCATGGCTTCGACCATCGGCAAGCCCAGCACCTTAAAAATGGTTAAGGGAATACAGCCTATTGCTAACAAAATATAAGTGAAAACCTTCTTTAACAGCGGAAGCTTTCTTGCAAAACCGAGTTCATAGATCAAAGCTGCCAATACGACGATAATATAATAGGGATAGGTATCGATGCCATGTTTGATCCAATCCAATTTTTTCACCTCACTCATTACTACTTTACCTGTTCTTTTCTTTAGGAACAAGTCCCCGAAATTTTATGGTCCCAGCATAAGGGCCCTCTATCGTTATCCAATTATTGGAATGACCTCAGGACATAAAGAAAACTAGCCCTATATATGGACTAGCCGAATTCTTAGGTCACCCCACAACACTTGAAGGGTATAATCGAAATATTTTTAGCCTATAAATAGAATATCACAAAACCCCAAGAAATAACGTATGAAGTATTAACCAATTTTACACTTATCAGTCAAGTGTTATACGCATACGGCTTCGCTAGTAGCTTTCTTATAGTAACCCTTGTTCTTTTAAATACAAAAATATTCCGTCATCATTATTTGAAAGCGTAATATGATGAGCACAAGCCTTAACCTTTTCAGGAGAATTCCCCATGGCCACTGACTTTCCAACCACTCGAAACATATCTAAATCATTATAATTATCTCCGAAGGCTGTAAACCTTGACAACTCTACTCCGGTAGCCTTGCTTAATTTTTTCAGCGCTTTACCCTTGTTGTCAAAGCCAGACAAAACCTCCCACATATGAGGAAGGGGACTAAGCTTGATATCAGGATCAATGCTATCCAACTCTTGGCGTATATACTCCCTTTGGTCATCCGATAGGTGTCCAATATTGAAAGCAAGCAGATTTTTCGCATGAATCCGATCATGAAAGCGAGTTGAATCAAATAAATGCATACAATGATCCACATCATGATATGGGGTTTTGTACGAGGTACTGATGACAATCTGATTGGTAGCAATCAAGAAATCGGCTAATCCTGAGACAAGTTCGATAAATCGCTTTATAAAATAAGGGGGCAGGTTGTTATCATACAGAACCCTACCCTTACCAGTTCGTACGTGAGATCCGTTTCCACATACAACATAATCTACCCATGGAGATATTCGTTTCATAATAGGTTTCGTGCAAGCCCAAGTTCTACCAGTACATATTGTAATCGGGTAACCTTCATCATGAAGCTTTTGCAGACTGATGAGTGTATTGGGGAGAATTTTCTCCTGGTTGTTCAGTAATGTCCCGTCAATGTCAAAAACAAACATACCGTTCAACTCCACTTTGTTTATTACGGTATCATATGGTCCACCCGATTCGCAATGGTTATTCGACTAACACGGAAACCCATTTTTCACTTGGGGTCAGCTAAGTTTTCTTTCGCCTTCTGTATCGCTTCGATTTCTTCACTTGTCAAATGGTAGTTCGAAGTTCCATTGTCAAGTGGTTTTGCATATACTCTTGACTCTTCCCGACCGTATATGCTGGTTAAGACGACACCATTTGTATTTTCGTCTATGATCGCGATCGAAAAGCTAAGATCACTTCCCTCGTAAGCGAAAGCGTTAAACCTAATTACCCCCACATTTCCTTTTTTACCTTTTAATGATTGGGCCAAGCTTTTTATTTGTTCTCCTTGAAGGTGGTGATCTTCCTCAAGCTCAGAAAGGCGCTTCAGTAATCGTTCAAGTATCGACTCTAAATTTTCTTTCGTTGACCCTTTTAGCAACTGATTGAATTGTTTGCGTATTCTCTTAGTCCGAACCGCAAGGAAGATTAAACAAATAAGAAATGCAAAAATGACAACTGCTTGACCTGCTATTACTAAAAAGAGTGTGTTCGGCTCACTCCAGGTGTTCAAGATGAATCCATCCTTCCTTGATAATGTCCATCTTCTAGTCTGTGCTTTGAATGCCCGTAAATTCACAATCGGGTCTTCCAAAACATTACTACATCATACAATATTTACTGTTAACTGGGAAGAGTGGACAAGCAATCAAAAGAAAGGTAGGGTGGCCATTTCAATCATTCTTTTTCAAATTTCCAACAACATCATTTCGATTCGCAATTTTTCTAATTCTTCTTTGTAATAATGAATTTGTTCCCGGTCATTTTTATGAATGGCTTCAAATAAACTTGCTAGCGCATAATCAACTTCCAGTTTTACAACTGGTATTCTTTCTTCTGCATCATTTCGTTTAAACGCTTCTAGCACCTGTTCGGATGTAACCATACATTCCTTTTCGAAAACGACTTTTTTCAAAGGTCCCTTTATCTCAATTATCCGAATAGGTTCACCGTAGCGAATATTTTGGACAACTAGCTGATCATTGGTGAAATATTTTAATACAGCATGCCCTTTAACCTCATAAATAAACTTCTGAAGGATTTCCGAAAGCTTTCGATCTTTCACATGGTAACTCTGATTTCTTAACTTGTACCATTTTCCGTGTTTATCAAACGTTAGTCGCTGTGTTGTCCATCCAGTTTGTATGGAGAGGGTAAAAAAACGCCTATTTTCTTTCCAAGCAACAGAAAATCCCGCTTCAACCACCTGTTCAATTAGACCATGGATGTGAAAATGTTCCAATTGCATGCTTACATTACTATATTCCATTTCCTCATACGTCTTCATTTGGTGGTCCCCCATTCTCTTAATTTTCAGTCATTTTAATACATAATATTATGAATAAACAATAAAATCAAGCAAAAAAATTAGGATGTAACTTACTCTTATAGACATCCTAACTGTTTAATTGTCTTATATCTATATGAACAATATGGTATATTTATGTTAATTTAGATAGTGAAAGGAACATAAATATGCAGTTTAAAGGATTTACTCAACACGACTTTGATACTTTCAACATTGATGGTCTTGATGCACGCATGCAAGCGATTCAAGATCGTATACAACCCAAGTTTAAAGCTATTGGAGAAACGTTAAGCGACGACCTTGCCATACTAGCCGGTAACGAAATGTTTTTACATATAGCCAAACATGCACGACGTACCGTGAACCCGCCTAAAGATACTTGGTTAGCGATTAGCCACGATAAACGCGGTTATAAAAAACACGCTCATTTTCAAGTCGGTGTTTTTGATGACCATGTTTTTCTTTGGCTTGCTTTTATTTATGAATTACCAAACAAAACAGAAATAGCAAAAAAATTCCTAAATCATATGGACACAATAAAGTCCACTATTCCTGATGATTATGTCATATCCCTAGACCACATGAAAAAAGATTCTATTTCCATGGAAAGCTTAGGTGAACAAGGACTAGAAAAAGCTTTAGTACGATTCCGTGACATAAAAAAAGTTGAATTTCTAATCGGACGCCGTATCATGTCCCATGACCCAACTTTAACAAATGGCAACGAATTTTTAGGAATAGCAAAAAACACTTTTGAAACACTCATGCCACTTTATAAATTATCTTTTAAATAGAATCATGTCGACATACCTAAAGTAATGACCTCTCAAAACAAAATGGTGAGGTTTTTTAGATTGGAATAGAAATATTAGTAAAAACTAATAAAAATATTGTTGAAAATAGCCATCGATTTGATATACTCAATTTTGTTGTAATTTTTATCAATGGATTGGGGGGGACAATAATGGATCAAAAACAAACTCCACTTTTCTCAGGGTTATTGGAGCATATAAATAAGGATCCCATTCAATTCCATATACCTGGCCATAAAAAGGGGCAAGGAATGAATCCAGAATTCAGGGATTTTATCGGTAGTAACGCCTTAGCCATCGATTTAATCAATATTGCTCCTTTAGATGACTTGCATCATCCTAAAGGGATGATCTTAAAAGCAGAACAATTGGCTGCAGAAGCCTTCGGAGCTGATTACACCTTTTTTTCCATACAAGGAACTAGCGGTGCAATCATGTCTATGATCATGTCCGTTTGTGCACCTGGAGATAAAATCATCGTTCCCCGGAATGTACATAAATCAGTCATGTCAGCTATTATATTCTCCGGTGCAGTACCAATTTTTGTGCATCCTGTTATGGACCAGAAGCTTGGAATTTCTCATGGGATTACTACAGATTCGGTACGAAAAGCTCTAGAACATCATCCTGATGCAAAAGCCATATTAGTTATTAATCCAACTTATTTTGGAGTATCAGCGGATTTAGCTGCCATTGTCGATTTAGCGCACCAATATGAAATTCCGGTGCTTGTTGATGAGGCTCATGGGGTTCACATCCAATTTCATGAGGATCTCCCCATGTCAGCCATGCAAGCAGGCGCAGATATGGCAGCAACAAGTGTGCATAAGCTTGGTGGCTCCCTTACGCAAACTTCCATTCTCAATGTCCGGGAAGGACTGGTTTCTGCTAATCGGGTAAAATCGGTTATTAGCATGCTTACGACCACATCAACAAGTTATATTTTATTGGCATCCCTGGACACTGCACGTAAGCAATTAGCCATCTATGGACATGATATGGCTGACGAATCCATCCAATTAGCAGAAATTGCCCGCCAGGAGCTAAATCACATTCCCGGAATCTACTGTGTGGGTAGGGAAATCCTTGGTGGCCCTGCTACCTTCGCTATGGATCCGACAAAACTAATCATCCATGTGAAGGATTTAGGCATTACAGGATATGAAGTGGAAAAGTGGCTTCGTGAACATTATCGAATTGAAGTTGAATTAAGTGATTTATACAATATTCTTTGTATCGTAACCCCTGGGGATACTGATGAGACAATAGACGCTCTGATTCAAGCATTAAAAGATCTATCTGCGGAATTTCATTTAAAACGGACTATCGAATCGGTCACCGTAACGCTTCCTAAAATTCCCGCCCTTGCTTTAACGCCAAGAGACGCTTTTTACTCAGAAACAGAGATTATGCCTCTTCAAGAAGCACAAGGACGAATTATTGCGGAATTCATCATGATTTATCCTCCTGGAATTCCAGTATTCCTTCCAGGAGAAATTATTACGCAGGAAAATATAGATTATATTCAAACTAATTTAGCCGTTGGTTTACCCGTGCAAGGCCCCGAAGATGAAAGTATAGAAACCATTCGGGTCATAAAACGTCATACTCCCATCAAGTAGTATGACATAATAAAAACAACGGGACCAATCAGGTCCCGTTATTTTTATTATGTCATACTTCCTATTATTTTTTATATTGATAAACGCTTTCATGATCATGGTCACAGCAACCACAAACACCATAGAGAACACCGGATTTTTCTGATTCAAAATGATCGATGATGGCCTCACAGCTTTGACAAACGATTGTTCCCATTCTCAACACTCCCATTTCCCGTGGTTTGATATCCTTTACAATGAAATAGATGCTTTTAGTGTTATGCTATTATAATATTATGTCATACTATTTAAGTCAATACACATTCAACTATTTACTCATTCCCCTGTAAGAGGTCACAAACTATTCACTTCCCTTACCCCGGAGGGTATGAGAAAATTATACAAGTACAATTAGAGAGGTGGATCAAAAATGAAGGTAGGTGCAGTAAGACCATTATCCCAAATTGGCATTTTTATTTTATTCTTCCTTGTCCCGCTGTTTAATATTTTTCGAATAGATTTGATCCAGCTGAAATTCTTCGTTTTCGGGAGAAGCTTTGGATTTAATGAGGGTTATATCCTTTTGCTATGCGTTTTGTTGATGGTGTTTATCTTCGTGGGAATTTCAAAATGGTTTGGTCGGCAATTCTGCGGATGGATGTGTCCTCATAATACTTTTTCTGTTTCTATCACTAAAATCACCCATTCCAAAACCTTAAAGGAAAGTCCTGCCTTACGTAAAAATATTGATGTCGGACTCTCGATCCTCTTTGCCCCCGTTATTGCATTTAGTATGGTAGCCTATTTCTTCGATCCGATTGTCTTAATTAAGGAAATCTTATCCTTTGAATGGAAAAGCTGGTCCTTTGGAGCCTATGTTATATTAGTCGTTTTCTTTTTCATCATGATATTCCCTCTACGTAGTAATTTCTGCAGGAATGCCTGTCCCTATGGGATGTTTCAAATGATCCTATCGGACAAGGAGTCAAAATCCGGAGGAGTCAAAAATATGTTTCGCGGAACAGGCTTGCTGCTTCTCATTATCGTACTGTCTCTGTTTAGTTTGTTAGGCTATTCGATCTTCTCCGCCAGTGGCTTTTCGGCAACCATTGAGAAGCAGCTGCAAGGTGTTCCTTCCGGTGATTTTGTTACCTACACCTATATCTTAAAAATACAAAACAACCAAAATGAACCAATGAACTATAAAGTGCGATATGAAGGCATGCCTTCCTCTTGGGAAGTAAAGCTGCCTGACCAAATCCAGGTTGAGCCGGCCAACACTCATGGCGAGACCATCATGTTTAGAATTGATCAAAGCAGTTTAAATAAGAGTCACAATATCAATATGGTGATTACGAGTCAAAACCGTCATATCATAGAGAAAAAGCTTACGATCTTTCCGGTAGCTGGAAAGTAACAGCAGCAATCAAGTATGGGCAAACAAAAAAGCAACAAACCGATCTCCTGATGAGGTTTGTTGCTTTTTTCACTTTTATGGACTAGGAAATCTCTTTTGCCTTTTCCTCGCTTTCCCTAATCCATCTTATTTTTTCTTCCCCGTGAAGCTCTTGCGCTAAGTAGGTTAAACATTCAAAAAATAAATTCATCATATTTTGCCCGTATTTCTCCCTGAAGCTTTCCAACGCTTTCGTAATGTGGAAATCGTCTAATGCTTGAATGCGACTGTCTTCAATTAATCTCTTTCCAACTTCAGTGAGAAAAACATTCACTACTCGTCCGTCTTTATCACTCTTTTCAATCGTGATTAAATCCTTCTCCATCATCTTTTTAACGTGGATCACAACCGAAGATGGGTGCCAAAATGTCCAATCCGCAATTTGTGTGACACGGACACCTTCATAACAATAAACAATCCATAGGATGTTGAGTTGGACAGCTGAATCAAGGTTTAATCTTTTCGCAGCCGCTTCCCAATCCTCCTTATTCACAACTGAAATAGCCCGGAACATATTAAGTGCTTCATGGAGCTGCTGAATACGATCTTGCATATCATTCATCGTTTTCTCCTCACTCTACATCTACTTAATTTTTTTATGAAACCCCTATTATCTAAATCCTATGTTTACCATTGTGTTGTATATAAACTATTATGTTTATTGTATATTTTTCTAAAAATTTAGTCAACCCATTTTTTATTCATTTGTTCTATATCCTTTCAGTTCGCTGACTCCATCTGTTGTAAAACCAATATCAGAATGCTAAGATGGGAAGAAAAGGTTTAGAGGAGTGAAAGATAGTGGGAAAAAGTGCGTTCATTAAACTAGTTAAAGATTCAAAAGTTCAGGAAGTGACGCTTGATGATCTGAAGAAAAAAATCAGCCATTATATAGATATGACCAAAAAAACAGGAAAGCAGTTATCCTGGGGCTATGCAGATGCTGCTTTTCCTTATACCATTACGGAAAGGCCGGAAGCAAAAGGGAAATGGTTCTATCTTAAGGGAAATGATCCCCAGCTCTATAAGTACATTATGTTTGGAGTGGGGAAAGAAGATATTGAACTGGAAGATGGTAAGAAAGAGCAATCTTACATTCAAGTTGTTTTGCCTGAGGATAGTACTCATGGTGATAAAGGAAAAGCAAATGAGTTCTGTAAATACCTGGCTAAAGAATACCAAGGAGAACTTCACCTTTTTAATGATCGGATTATGTATTATTACCCGCGAAAATAATCCCTTAAGAAAGCTACTAGCGTAGCTATATGCGTATAATACTTTCCAATAGGTATAACAAAAATAAGAAGTAATCTGATTTCTCCATTTCATAATGGGAAAGAAGATTACTTCTCTTTATTTGCATAAAAACAATTATTCAATCTTATTAGAGCGTTTAAGCGAATAATAGCGACCATCAATCATACGGACTCCAAGTTCCACGCAATAAGACCTTCCTTCTTCGATTCCGTAAAGAATCCATTCCAATGCCCGATAATTAATATGGAAATCAACATAATGGTCTAAGCCATCTTGTTTTATATCCCTTTCCGTTACATCGAAAAGTCGTACGACAAATGGAAGCTCAGTTATAGGAATATGGAACCAATCTTCAATCCATTCCCTTATTTCATCCGTTAACTCCCATACTACACGCAAAGAAGTGGAATCCTTCCAAGTTAGTTGGATACTCGGGCCATCTGGATCAAGCGAAGGCCTAGCATTTAATTTCATTCGCGCTCTCAATTCCTTTCATTATTTCAAAATGCTAAATATACAATAAATGGTTTACTACATTATATCACTCAACAGGAGAAATGGAAACCGAATTATAATCCAAAAAGTTTACCTATAAGAAAGCTACTAGCGCAGCCTTGTGCGTATAATACTTTCTGATAAGTGTAAGAAAGCTACTAGCGCAGCCTTATGCGTATAATACTTTCTGATAAGTGTAAGAAGGCTACTAGCGCAGCCTTATGCCTATCATACTTCGGATAAGTGTATAAAAAAAGAACTGGCTTCACACCAGTTCTATTTAGGTAGGCTTGATTTGATAATAGTTTGTCCGATTCTGGTTTCTCCATTTAAAAACAATTGAATCTTATAATCCCCAACCTTTTCAAAGGCAATAGGGGAAAGTGAATTAATTCCAATAAGATCACTATCATTTACCTTAATAGGATCAGATGACTGAACTACTTTATCATCTGGATCTAAAACAACAAATTTTATGGAGTCCGTAGCCTTAGCATTAAAAATACTATAAAAGATTTTTGGTGTTACCCTTTGCCCTTTCAACACAGCGGAAAAAGGAGTGATGGAAAATTGGGTATTTGATCCGTTAACTTTTACTTCCTCAGATACAACAATATTTGCGTATGCTAGAGAATCGATAAATTCATTAACCTTATTATTATATTTTACTAAAAATGGATTTTCTGTCACGGGGGCACCCCAAGCCGGAGTCGAACCCAAAAGAAGCAGGATTGAAGTGAGAGCTATGGCTTTGCGTTTCATGGTTATAAACCTCCGTCTATCTTTGTTATCTAATTATACGCATGACAAGGCAATTAGTTTTGTTTGATACCCAATTTTTTTGCTGAATAGTAGAAAACTTGTTCTGCCTTAGACCGGAGTTTAAGAAAGCTACTGGCGTAGCCTTATGCATATAATACTTGATCTCTAAGTATAAAAAATAAAGGGATACAATCAAATTATTGCATTGCACCCTTTACTACTTTTTACATTTTAACCAACGCTCACCAGATATAACGAACCCCATACTTTCCACTTCTATGTTTGTAAACTTCAACTTCTTTTGGACTGTCATATCCATAAATCCACCAGTCCTCTTTCATTCTCGTCATGAGACAGCCAGCCTGAAATTTTGAATCAAACATTCTTGACCAATATATCCATTTCATTCTAGGAAATCTCCTTCATGCTTTGTCGCCTATCTGTAAAAGATATAGTATACACTGTATAGTTAAAGGATGATTTTAAATGGTCAAAACATGGATTAAGAGTAAATTCCCGAGCAAGACATTTGAACAGCATTTTTGCTTGGAGCATGAATTTCATGGCGTAATCCAACACCATATATCCGAAACTTTTAGGATCAAGCCCATTACACCTCTAGGCTTGCAACTCCTACTGGATGGTATTCAAATTAGTGATCCATCTCTGCACCTTAAATCGAAAATATTGGTTAATGCAGATTACATTAAAATCAGTATGACGGTTATAGATCCTGCAGAATCAAAGAACGTATTACTTCAACTGAAGAAATCTCTTGTGAGACAATTGATTGAATTTGAAGACCGATTTTATTCCAGTCCTATTGTGCAATACGTGGAACCCTTTTGCAGCCAATGTATTCATTATCAAACCAAACCACTCAATCAATGCATTGCAACCTGTCGATTTGAGCTTAAAAAACATGCTCAACGAGAACCTGTTCAGTCGAAATAATTCCCCATATTAGTGATTATTGGGAAATTGGTTTATATTCCCCTTTATCCAACCTGTTGATCTGTATCTGTATCATCATGCTTTTGTTTGGAACTTCGGTCTCTTTCTGCTTCCTCTTCATCTCTCAGCCGATGGGCCATTCGGCTTGAAGCTGAAGAAGCAATACTGGCAACTAGGTCATCAAGGAAAGTATGAATACCATTTCCTCTTTTGGTGTCCAACTTTTTAATGATTCCGACCTTTTGCTTATCCAGATGCCCAAAAGTGGTGACGGCTATACTGCCATATCCAAATACTGAACCTAGGGCTAAAGTTTCATCACATCCAAACAGCCCTTCATCGCACTCAACGATCGATTGCAACGGTTCTGACAAGATTCCTTTTTCTGCTAGTATGTCCAATTCGGTACCGACTAGTAAGGCGTGTTGGATTTCCCTTTTTTCTAATACGGCATGAACACTTTCAATACAGCTTTCCATTTTCAGGCCAATGTGGTATGGTGCCTGCATGAGGTAAACAACCTCGGCAATATCTCCAATCGTTACACCACGATCTGCTAATCTTTTAAGTGCAGCTGCTTTGACTTCTTTACTATGAACCTGTCTTCTCCTCATAAATGATCCCCTCTCTATGCAAAAATCAAATGATTTATCGTCAAGGTTCTTTTACACTACAAGTATTATACGCATATGGCTACGCCAGTTGCTTTCTTATACTTATCGGTCAAGTATTATACGCATACGGCTACGCCAGTTGCTTTCTTATACTTATCGGTCAAGTATTATACGCATACAGCTACGCCAGTTGCTTTCTTATACTTATCGGTCAAGTATTATACGCATACAGCTACGCCAGTTGCTTTCTTATCATATCACAACATGACAAACCTAAGAATTAGAAAATAATAAATCTCTATCTACCGCTATCCTATGATGAATGATACAGGGATAGCACCGTTTTCATTTCGCCTGATGTAATGGTAAAATAATGAAATAACAATAAGTAAACCTAGGTTAGTATCAAAACGTTAAAGGAAGTGAAAACAGTGTCCGTCATGAAATATGCCATTGCCATTTTCCCCAACAAAGATGTCCAGGAACGGGCTAATTCGTACAGAAAAAGATATGATTCCCATTTTGCTCTCATTCAGCCTCATATCAAATTAAAGTGGCCATTTGAGATTACAGACGCAGAGCTTCCTAAGGTGATTAGCTATATCGAGAAGGTTGCCGCTGAAACCGAACCATTCAATATTCACTTTCATAAAATAAAGACGTTCTATCCAGCCAATCGTGTTCTATATTTTGGCATACAAGATCCTGGCCATCTAACAGCGTTGCACTCCCAGTTTGATTTAGGGTCTTTAAAAAAGGAAGAAAAGTATGTCTTTGTTCCCCACTTAACGATTGGCCAGGATATGATTGAAGATGAATTTCATGATGTTTATGGCCGCTTAAAAATGATTAATATTCATTACGAAAGTAATATTGATCGCATTTCATTACTTTATCAACTGGGAGATCAAACATGGACAACACACCAAACATTTCTGTTAGGAACAAAGTAAGGGTCAGCAAGCTCAAACAGAACAGGAAAAAAGAGACGCCTTTACCGTTCGAAGAAAAGTATTCATTGATGAACAACAAGTCCCTGCTGAGTTGGAATACGATGACCATGATGAATCTAGCTCTACAGCCCATATTGTGGCCTATAACCTTGATACTCCAGTCGGTGCAGCAAGGTTAAGAGAATACTCCCCAGAGGTAGGCAAAGCGGAAAGAGTTGCTATTCTCCAAGAGGCGAGAGGTTTAGGAATCGGTGCCAGTATGATGAATATGATGAAAAAAAGAGCTGTGAAATTGAGGTTTCATAAAATCAAGCTTAATGCCCAATTACATGCCGAACCCTTTTATGAACGATTAGGTTATGTGCGAAGAGGAGATGTTTTCTCAGAAGCAGACATTGAACATATTGCTATGGAAAAAGAGCTGACTAGAGTCCAGCTCTTTTTTTCAATTGCATGACCGTATCGTATGTCATTGATCTAGTCCCCAAATCACCGTGGAAAATAACTCCATTTCTTTCTCCATGAAAATCGGATCCAGCTGTTTTAATTAATCCGTACTGTTCAGCCATATCGTGAAAATATTTTTCCTGTTCAGGCGTATGATCCGTATGATATACTTCAATTCCGTCTAAACCGGATTGGACCAAACGAGCCGCTAATTGGTCATTATCATACAGCCCTGGATGAGCTAAAACGGGAACCCCTCCTGCTTGCTTAATATAAAGGATGGCTTCTTCCGGAGAAATTCGAGGCGGGTTTGTATATGCCTTTCCCGTTTTTCCCAAATAATGAAGAAAGGCTTCCTCCATCGAGGAGACAATTCCTTTCTCTATCAGAACTTCAGCAATATGTGGCCTACCAATGTTTCCTTCATCCATTTTTCTTCTCTTGCTTACTTCTTCCAGTGAAATATCTATCCCTAGATGATTTAGATTTTGAATTATCATCTCGTTTCTTCGGTTTCTCGTATTGCGGAGGGATTCAAGTCGCTCAAGGAAAATTTCATCCTCTATGTTGATATAATACCCTAGTACATGGATATCTTGGCCTTGATCAACCGTACTTACTTCAATTCCCGGAACAATTTCAATTCCCCATTGGTCGCCAGCTAATAAGGCTTCCTTGATCCCTGCTACGGTATCGTGGTCCGTAATCGCCAGTGCCTTTAACCCCTTTTCTTTCGCTCGAATCACACTTTCCGTGGGCTTATAGGTCCCATCAGACGCAGTTGTATGGGAATGTAGATCCACCATTTATTTCGCCTCTTTTCTATATTTTGTTTGAATAAATACTTCTTTTTCTAGAAATGCGATCATATGAATTGACTATCTGCTGCAAAATTACCATTTCTGTTTATTACTTCCTCTTATGCATGGATGAATGGAAAAAAGAAGGAGGAACCTTAGTGGAATTGAAGGACAAATGGCTTACCGGTCTAGTGAAGACGTTTTCTCAGGTTGACTCTACCCTAACAAAACAAGGCTTTAAACGTTCTGGAAAATGGGATCAGCGCACTTATCAGCTCATTATACAAGATTCTGCAACCAGTAATACTTATGCTCTAAGTATTCCTACAAGAATTGAGCAGGTTGATGGAGGTCAAGAAAACATGACCATCCGTTTTGGTAAACCCTTATTAAAAAAGAAATTCTCGATGACTAGACTGGCACCTTCAACCGGTATTCCAGTTTCCATTCGAAATGCAGTGGAGAGTAAGTTAGCTGAAATCGCTGACTACTTACATTCGTATAAAAATTAAATCAGAAAGGCACCTCACCCTATCTTGACACGGGTGTCTTTTGCCTTCCGTAATAGTAAGGAGGGCTAACCCCTACTTGGGAGTTAGCCCTTACCTTAATTCAATCGATTCGTTTAGTATCCTAAAATATGATAGCCACAGTCTACATGAATTCTTTCGCCTGTAATTCCTCTTGATAAATGACTCAATAAAAACATGGCCGTATCTCCTACTTCCGTTGTATCTACGGTTCTGCGGAGAGGAGCTTTTTCTTCAATCATACTAATGATTTTGTTAAAATCAGTGATTCCTTTGGCAGCAAGCGTTCGAATCGGTCCAGCAGAAATAGAATTTACTCGAATATTGTACTGTCCTAAATCAGCTGCCAGGTATCTTACCGAAGCATCTAAAGCCGCCTTTGCTACACCCATGACATTATAGTTTGGTACAACTCTTTCCCCGCCAAGATAGGTGAGCGTAAGAAGGCTCCCCCCCTCAGTCATCAATTTTTTTGCAGCATTAGCAACAGCAACAAAAGAATACGCGCTAATGTCATGTGAAATCCTAAATCCTTCTCGAGTGGTATCAGCGAATTCTCCTTCTAATTCTTCCGTCTTTGCGAAGGCGATACAATGAGCTAATCCGTGAACAACCCCAACCTGCTCCTTTATTTGGTGAAATGCCGTCTGAATATCTTCATCACTTGTAACATCACAAGATATCAATATGTTTTTCTCTTGATTCAATGTTTCAGCAAGCTCTTCCACATTCTTCTTCAGACGTTCTCCCTGATAAGTAAAGATAAGGTTTGCTCCTGCCTTATGTAAAGATTGTGCAATTCCCCAAGCAATACTTCGTTTATTTGCGACTCCCATGATGACAAAATTCTTTCCTGCTAGCAATTGGTTCATAGAAAACCTCCTCAACAACATCGGGAATGATAAAAAATAAAAAAAGACCACGAAGTCGTGTCTAATCTATTATACCACTTCGTGGAGGAAAAGGAAAACTATTCACTTTGATCTTGCTCAATTTCAAACGCTTCATTATCATCAGCCGTTGCATCAAGATCCCAATGATCATCCAAACTCGTAACCGAAGCATTTTCTCGATTCATATGCTCAAACAAGGGATTTAAGGGAGTACCATTTACAACTGGGTACTTATTAGGATTGGATGCATCTTGTACATACCATTCATCCATCGTGTAGTCCTCCGAGTATTATGATCTTGATTTTTTCTTTGAAACGGATTTTACGGATTCTAGTGCAGACATGGGTGTTTTATTTTCATTCATTTTTTCACTGATGGTCTTTACATTGGAGACCAAGTGATCCACTCGCTGAAGGAGAGAATTTAATTCTTGAATTTGATTTACCATTTGACGATAGCTTTCACCAATCCGCAGCAAATTTAATTTTTTATGTTGGTCTCTATTCCAAGAAATCATCATTTTTTCTAGTATAGATGGATCTTCTTTGACTTTTTTTACAAGCTCCGGTTTTTCCTTCAACCATTTTGAAAACTCGGGATTGGTTTTCAACTGACTCTGGATAAGCTTCTTCTTTCCCATCATTCCACCTCCGCATAGGTACCTCTAATATCTTACGTTTACCTATACTATTGGTGGTAGACATTCGCTTATTTTTATAGCCCATTTTCCTTGTTAACTTGGTAATTTAACTTTGTTTATTATAGGGATTATATTTTTCTGGATCTTCTGGATCCAAATTGGTTTTAATCCCAATAAATGGGCCTGAAGGAGCTTTTGCAATCAATCGATCATCTAAGGAATCAAAATCTGGCAACTCTGGTGTCTTATCCTTATCCATGATCATCGCCTCCTGATCTTAGATTGGTCTAAAAAACGTATCTTTATGTGTTTGTATTTCTCATCTTTTCTAACCACTTATCAATATCTTGATTAATAAGCTTATACTTATGCTCGCGTATGGGGATATTTAACCATTGGAACACTTGAAATAAATCCTCCATTACCCGATCAGTGGAATCATAAATTCGTTCAATATCGTTTAGGGTTGCCGTTTCTATTCCATGAGCGACGATCGTGCGATGGCGAAGATCCATTAGCTCTCCCATCTGTTTACCAGACAAGACATTGACTATTTTCTGCCATCTTCCTCCTCCCGTACGAAGAATCTCCTTCATACCATTCATGAGACCATGATTCATTTTAAACCTCTGCTCAAATGCACTCTTTTGATAAATGCGATCACGTAAAGGATACTCTTGTCGAAGCTTAAACTGAATTACGGCATTTTTAAATAACAGCTCACGCATTTGAAAAATTCTACCTAAAAAATCAGTGTATGCTTCTCTTTCTAACTGAATCACAATATTGTCGATCAATTCATTAAAGATCTCATGAGGGTTTCCCTTTATTAATAATGGCAATTCTTGAATATGCCGAATACAACCTAGTAAGGTATCTACTTCATGGTGGGGAACTTGGTCAGTTAATCCTTTAGCTGCTTGAAAATTAAAATTTAATGAGCGCTGACAGCTTAACACGATTTTGTATAGCGTAGTCCCCTGCCATTGCAGCAATTCCAATACTTCCATGGCACCATCATAATCAAATCGTTTAACCAGACGTTGAAAAGCATAAATTTCACAGCTGTTATCCATTCCTTATTCCCTCTCTTTTAGCTTGCTTTGCAAATTTTGTAGGTATAATGACATAACTATCATCATTTTTTCTTTACCAAATGTTATAATGATCGTTAGAGGTGACTGTATCATGGTGGATCTTATCCATGAATTGAAAAATATATTTGAAAACCATGAAATTTATTATACGTATGAATTGATACAACACAACCGACATATGTTTCGATGGAATGATACCATGCGGGATGCTGGAATGGTAGCGGATAATGTCATCCTTGACTTTAATATCGATTCAACCCATGAGGCCATTTTTTTAGGTCTTCTTCGTATTCCTCACTCCTACCGTAATAAGGGCATAGGAGAAGAAGTGGTTAAACTATTCAAGCATTACGCAAAGGAACATCATTACTCTATATTATTAGAAAGTGCGCCTGAGAATCTACTTTTTTGGCAAAAAATGCATTTTTCTTCCTTTCTTTATGAGGAATATGGATTTTGGATGATGGGGTATGGTGGAAAAAACAAACAAATGTTTAAGGTGAAATGGTTACAAATGAAACCCACTTTATATTCTGATGTCTCCTAATCGTCGTGACTATAGAAAAATGCATTCAAGATTCTGAATGCATTAAGGGATAAATATTTCATTTATGATTTGCATTTGCTGGCTCTTGCACAAAGTGCATTCAAACACATGGGGACATTGGTGGTTTTCTAAATCATTTGAAATTCCATCTGCTTTTTTCATCCCATCAATCTCTAAATAAGGACTATAGTCATCAAAAAAATCCATGTATCTTCCGCTGTCCTGCATATCTCCCTGACATGTGGGACAGTGCACCTGATCAAATTGCATACCGTTACATAAAGGGCATATGTAAGCCAAAGGAATCACTCCTTTTCATATGTCTTTATTTTTTGTTCATGTAAGGAACTTATTCAACCATTTTCTCCACGAACCATTTTCTTACCATATCATATGCTTCTTTTTCATTAAAGGTTGGATCAAACAAGGTCTGAAGGGCCAATCCATCTAATATTGCCGTTAGCATACGTCCGCGCAAGGGGTCGCCATCTACAAGCTCTGACATCGCCCCTATCCTCTGTATCATACTTTTTGCCATAATTCCCTTCATTTCTCGTTGATGAAGGGCCAAAGGAACTAATTCAAATAACATTTGATATTGCTCTGAACCCACTTGCGCTTTGTATGCTTCTTCCTTTATAAATTGCTGAAGTTTGTCTTGATTTTTATTAGACATGCTTTCGTTTTCTGAAAATTGTTTTTGTATACCCTCTATAAAATCTTGAAGAAGGGAGACTAAGAGTTGGTCCTTCGTTTTAAAGTGATAATAGACCACTCCTTGGGTAACTCCCGCAGTTTCCGCTACATTTTTCAGAGTAATCTTTCCCTGTCCGTGTTGCAGCAATTGTTTTTTTGCAGCTGCTACGAGGACTTTTCTGGTAATTTGTTTCGGTTTACCCATCGTTCCCCCTCCATTCTTTCACATCCATTTGTCATTCCTGAATATAAGGGTTTTCTCCTTCTCCCGAGTAGAGGCTTCTGAGTCTACGGATAAATTGAGCCTCTAATTCTATATGCATCATCGCTCCCTCCCTATACTCTAAGATAGGAAGTGCCCCATAGTCGACTGGCTTTCTTTGAACGGTAGTGAGAAACTCAGGAAAACCCAAAAGCACAGAGGAGAATGGATTTTCCTCTTGATGATCATTAGAAATAACTTCAAAAAGCTCATCTAAAATAGGGGTCATGTAAATGGTAAGTAATGTGGCATCCTCCCCGCGACTGGTTGTTTCCCGTTTCTCCTCAACCCATAGTAAAAAGGAGGATTCCCTTACGTCTGAACGCGGATGACGTTTAATCATCATCATTGCTTGAAGGAGAGCAGACATCAATTTCTCTTTAGCCAGCTCTTCATTTCCTTTCTTAATCATCGAAGTGAAGTCAAGAGAATAGCCGATCCCTTCAGAAAGGAGTTGTTCATCCAAGAGCTCGTCCGTATCTTTCACAAAAAATTCCTCTTTTTCGCTCTCTTCCCGGATTTCAATACCTTGCTGTTCGTCAAATAAATCAAGAATTTTATGCTTTTCTGTATCCGGAATTTCATAGGCTTCTGAAAAAACATGAATCAAATGTCCATCTTCTATCGCCAAGTAATGAATCCATAGTTGCACTTGTTCAAAAATTCTTTTTATCACTAACAAGTCATGCGGTTCTGTTAGCTTAAAGGGAATTGGAAATCCTAAAGGATTTTTAGGATCTGTTAAGGTCCAAACAATAAGAAAGAAAGAATCCTTGTAAAATTTATAATCAATCAAAATTTGGGATCCGGATGATTCACCAAAATCATCTACATTCTGAAATACAATTGTAAGATCCACCTGTCCATTTTCATGCATTCTGGCAAAATACTGTTCTCCATATTCCCATACTTTCTGATACAACTCGTTAAAAAGGACAGGGTCTAGCCATTGCCCTACCGTTTGTTCCGTCAATTGATTTAATTTCCCCATCATCTTCCCTCCTGCCTAAACTCATTAACTATTATTTTACTTGTTTCTAAAGCGTTTTCTCTATATAATCCCAAAAAGGCTGCTCAAAAACTAAGGGTCAGACCCCACATTCACTCCATATAGTATGACAATATGTAAGATTGTCACTATATCTCGTGTTGGATGTAGGGGTCAGACCCTTATGAGTCAACCTTAGGTTCACTTTCTTTTTTGTTTTGCCTGTAATTCGTTAATTTTTTCCTCACTGGTTTTCATCCATCTTTTTAACTTTTCTTCAAGTGAGTTCATTTTATCTAATGGCTTTTTATCTTGCTGCCTTATTCGTTGGTTTCGTACTGTACCACCTGACTCCTCTATATTACGATTCGGTTTCCTCACTGGTTTCTGTCCATCTTTGCGTTCCAGAAGAGCCACGTCCTTGATGGACAAGGAGATTTTTCCTGATTCGGAAATATCAATTACTTTAACCTTAATAGTATCACCTACTGATAAATAATCCTCGACACTCTTCACATACTCACTAGCTATCTGTGAAATATGAACAAGACCTGAACGACCCGACACTAACGAAACAAAGGCGCCGTATTCTTTAATGGCTGTTACTTTTCCATCTACTATTGCTCCGATGCTTAATTCATTTGTCATAAATTTGATCGCTCCCCCTGGAATCCATCTTTAAAGGTCCAATATAATTATAAATACTATATGCAGGAGAATAGACAAATGTTCCGGTATATTACTGAAAATGGCATTCAAATTTGAACAGGACTTCTTCTATATCTTCTTCAAGCCAACTAGCCAGTTTCTTTAAGGCATCAAGAATGTATTCCTGAAAAGCAAGCAATTCCTCTTCATTGTAGAATACCTCTTGATTCTCCATTTCGGTTGTAACAACCAACGATGTGAGGAACGAGGTCATAGGGTACTCCTCATCATTTAAAAAATAAAAAATATAGGGATGCTTCTCTACCAACAATGAAGCCCAATCATTCACTTCCTTTCGGTTCATGAGCTTATACAAATCCTCATGTTTGGAAAAACCATAGAAAGAGAAAAGAAGAGTTTCTTTATAGCTCTTTGCCATTTCAGGAGATTGTAATGCTTCTTTCAAATAGTGATCTAGTTGTTGAATATTTTCATTTTCAACTTCTTCTCTTGAAACCTTGATCATGACCAAGTCAGATGAAACGGGTGACGTCTCACTATCAAGGATCCGTTCATTTTCTTCTTCTCTATGTTTCTTCAAGATTTCTTCACGCCATTTGTCAAATTCCTGGAAAAAATCAGGACCCGTCGAAATGTCTAGAGCTTGAAGCAAATGTTCGATTTCTAACCTATAATCATGGGATAAACCGATACTAGTTTCGTAGATCATGAAGCACCGTTCCTGCAAGAAAGAGTTAATATCCTCAACATGCTGAGGCAGCAAATAGGTTTTATAGATCTCCATCGTTTCAGGATCATTCTTGTCAAGGAAAAATGTGAAATCCACTATTTCCTGTTCTGCATTTATAAGATATTTACTTATTCTTTTTGCCATTATAGAATCAGGGATTTGCAAGGTTTCATCTAGCTCAAGTCTCAATCGCTGATACCCTGCCTGGATCTCCTCCTGTGCATTTTCATATAAGCGCTCAACTGCAGCTTCAATTTCCCGGAAGGAGTGACGTTCGATCCAATCCTTCGAAATTTTTGCAACTTCACATGACTTCACGATATCCAACTCTTGTACCATCTTAGGCAAATCATTCGGTAAACCTAAGGGTTGTTCGTTCTCTATCTGGTCCATGGTCTGTTGTTCCGAACTCGCCGATACTTCTGAAGTTGAGGAAAATACTCTTTTTAAAAAACTTCTTATCATGGTACTAAAATCCTCCTGTTGCCTAATACTCTATCATGACTAATTCGACAAAAGTATTCGTTTTCCTACCTTGTAAAAAGAAAAAAGAACCTGATTACTTTCAGGCTCAGAAGCTTCCATCTTTCATTAGTGTTAATTCACCGATAAAATAGACAAGATCTTCTTGTTCTTCGACTTCCATGTTATCCTCTTCTGTTGCTTCCTCCTCTTCCTCTCCGCTTAACATGTTATTAAAACGATTAAGAAGATGATTTGAAAAATCCTGAAATGGAATGGGTTCGGATTCAGGATGAATCTGATCCATAATGGTGATTTTTTCGAGCCCCTCGATATGGGATAATATCGAAAAACCTCCCATATCACCTAATATTTCGGTTGTATTTAATTTTGATTTCTGCAATCTAAGCATTAATTGTATAAAATCACTGGACACAACGGAAGGAAACAGAATTTGATAGAACCTTCTCTTTTGTTCATTACTCACATTCTGCGGTTTCAATAACAGTACATCAAAACTTTTGCTTTTTTTACCTAAACCAAACACATATTTCACCTCTAAATGAATACTTTTATTTAACCTTCTCCATTATACAAAATTTTAGTCCGCTGTTTTTTCCTTTTTGGCCTGCCTATTCATCCACGACAATTGTTGGGAAATTCCCATTCCTTTTAAAGGTTCGATGATGTCCGACTCTGGGAGATAAGATGTGATAGTTCGATATTTTTCGCTTCCTATTATGTACAATTGTTCGTTAGAGAGATTCATGTCTTCGATCTGTCCCGCTGTTGTCTTTGCCCAGACATCAATCTGTTCTTTTCGATATTGATTTAAGTGTTCGGGATAATATTCAATCATTTCATCAGGTGAAACCACATGATATTTAGCAGAGAGAATATACCAATCATCAAAGCCAACATTCTCTACATATTCCTTTGCCTTGACAAACCAAGCAGAGGTAAATAACTCTTGTGCAGGATGAATTCCTTGTTTTTTTTGCTTTACACAAGCTACAAGGGCCACTCTCTTCTTATTCAACTTTGACTCAAATTGCACTGGAATCCATATCATTCTGGCCAAGCAAACATTCCACTGAATGGGTATGAACCAAGCATCCACAAAAAACTTTACCATCTCCATCATGATAACCCTACCTCTCCCTCACATCTCCATCTCCTACTCTTACCTTCTTTTCGTATATTGTAACAATAATCTGTATTAATTGGCAGTTGTTTTTCCTTTTTTTATACAAAAAGCATTGTTTTTCCTTTTACTTGTCAATACTATATCCAAATCAATCTTTTGTGGAGGTGTACGATGAATAAGAAACTGTGGATGATCATGGGTCTCGTCATTGCTGCTGCTTTAGGTGCTTTCATTCCCCAATTAATGGTAGATCAAGCAAAAGGGTCAACGGATGAGGCTACATACCAATTTCTCCACTTGGGTATGACCACACCCGAATCAGCAAAAGAGATGTCAGAAATATTAGATGGCATCGTAGGAATTCTCAAGGTCAATTTAGACTCGAAATCAGATCAAATCACGATCACGTTTGATGAAGAAACGACAAAAGCAGAATGGATAGCCAAATCGCTAGATGCCCATGGCTATCCACCTGAAAGCTATAAGAAAATCAAATAGTATAAGAAAGCTACTGACTCAGCTTTTTGTGTATAATACTTGACCGATAAGTATCAGAAAGCTACTGGCGCAGCCTTATGCGTATAATACTTTCCGATAAGTACAAGAAAAAAAGAAAAGCACCGCTAAAAAGGGTGCTTTTCTAATGCCTCGGCTTTACTGAGAAGATGATGCCCAACGTGTAATCCCTTTTGAATCAGTTCTTCGGATGAATAAAGGTGAAATTGATCATTTTTGGAAGGGATAGGAATGAACCCTCCAGTCGGGCTTTTGGTTATGCAAGGATTATGAGACTGAATGACAAGGAATAATCCGTTTTTCTCTAATTCTTCTAAAAGTACAATCCATTGTTGTTCAGTCATACCAGAGCTTCTCTTCTGTAAGATCGTTCCCATCTGAACAGATTCCATGATTCTCTCTCCCTAAGCTATTAATTATTTCTATTACAAAGGCTAATAGCGATCATACGAATATGTGATGATTTTATAAGTGTCCAAAAGATATGTCAATATATTATTTTTTTCTTCATTCTTGAATTCATCCTTGCTATGATAGAATAGAAGAATCCGTTTGAATAGCTCCGTCTTCTTACCGGATTATTTTCGTTTGTTCCAATATGTTTTTATAGATGAAAGGAGGAACTTCATATGGCAAAAGTTTTAATCGTAGATGATGCCTTATTCATGCGTACAATGTTACGAAAAATTCTTGAAGAGTATGGACATTCCATTATAGGTGAAGCCTCTACAGGTGAAGAGGCAGTGCAAAAATATAAATCATTATCCCCTGACTTAGTCACCATGGATATTACCATGCCGGATATGAATGGAATTGACGCTGTAAAGCAAATTATTTCTTTTGCTCCAAATGCAAAAATCATTATGTGTTCAGCAATGGGGCAACAGAGTATGGTTCTAGATGCCATAAAATCAGGAGCCAAGGATTTTGTTGTGAAACCATTTCAGCCTGATCGGGTTGCAGAAGCTCTCAACCGCGTCCTAGCTTAATTTATTTAAGAAAGCTACTAGCCTTAGCTATTTGCGTAATACTTTTCTATAAGTGATAAAAAGACTTGCCTGTGAGATTATTCACATATTTTATTAGGCAAGTCTTTTTTCATTTTCTAATCTTACCGGAGTAGACAATAATACTCCAACATTCATAATCATCATATATCTGGCATATGATGTTATACTGTAGTTAACTTTTTTACGGGGGTGAAAGCTTGTTCCAAATCGGTGATAAAGTGTTTTATCCGATGCATGGTGCTGGGGTTATAAAAAATATTGAAGAAAGGGAAGTTCTTGGTATCCGGAAAAATTACTACATCCTGCAGTTTCCTTTAACTAACATGACGGTTATGCTTCCCATTGATAAAGTAGAAAAAGTAGGACTTCGCGAAATCGCTGACGATAATCGTTTACACGAAATTGAGTCCTTTCTCCGTCAAAAAGAAGAATTTGCTACAGAGAACTGGCATCAGCGCTATCGCGAAAATGCGGTCATGCTAAAAAATGGTGACATATACGCCCTAGCCCAAGTTGTAAAAAGCCTCATTTTACGTAATCGTCAAAAAGGGTTATCTACTGGAGAGAAAAAAATGTTGGATGATGCCAAACAATACCTCGTTAGCGAAATTGCCCTAATCAAAAACATCCAACAAGAACAAGCTTTCCAATTCATAGAAGAAGTTATCCCTTAAAAGTTAAGAGGCAATAGTCACTTGACTATTGCCTCCTCCTCTTCTCACGCTTATGGCAACACGCTTAAACCTCCATGATCACCGGTAGGATCATCGGTTTGCGCTGTGTCTTTTCATAAAAATATGGTTCAAGCACATCGATGACTTTTGACTTAAGCTGAGACCACTCCTTGACATTTCGTTCGGTTAATCTCTGCAGCGATTGTTGCACTAAGCGTGTCGCTTCATTGAGCATCTCTTCAGACTCCCGGACATATACAAATCCTCTTGTAACCAGGTCAGGGCCACTGACAATCTTCCATTGTTCTTTATTAATGGTAACCACCACCACAATTAACCCATCTTCAGAAAGTTTGCGACGGTCGCGCAATACGATATTGCCGATATCGCCTACTCCCTTACCATCAATAAGGACCATTCCCGAAGTGACCTTAGAAGTACGTGCCACTCCTCCATCCACAAATTCAACCGGTTCCCCATTATCTAAAATAAAGATATTGCTGCTAGGTATTCCTGTTTCCTCTGCCAGCCTCTTATGCATCATCAACATTCGGTATTCACCATGAATGGGGATGAAATACTTCGGGCGAATCAGATTCAGCATCAGCTTCAGCTCTTCTTGACTGCCATGACCGGAAACATGGAACCCAGAAACAGAACCAAACACTACATCTGCTCCAGCACGCATCAATAAGTCAATCGTTCTCCCCACAAATCTTGCGTTTCCAGGGATAGGCTGAGCGGCAATAATGACCGTATCGCCTGGATAGATTTTCACTGTCCGATGGGATCCCGTAGCAATTCTTGTTAAGGCAGCCATAGGTTCACCCTGGCTACCTGTACACACAATAACGACTTTATTAGCTGAATGACGATCAATTTCATTAACGTCAATAAGCATTCCTTTGGGGATATTCAAATAGCCTAGCTCCGCACCGATACGGAATACATTTTCCATACTGCGACCAAGGACGGCAATCTTGCGTCCATATTGATCGGCTGCTTCAATGACTTGCTGCAGTCGATACACATTAGATGCAAATGTAGCAAAGATGATGCGGCCTTCAGATTTATGGAATACTTCTTTAATTGTTTCCCCTACCGTTCTTTCTGATAAGGTATGTCCAGGGCGTTCAGCATTTGTACTGTCAGATAGAAGGCACAATACACCCTTCTCGCCTAGGGCCGCCATCTTCCCTAAATCTGCCTTCTCGCCAACCGGTGTATAATCAAATTTAAAGTCACCGGTATGTACGACAATGCCTTGCGGAGTATCTACAGCAACTCCAACTGCATCAGGAATGCTATGATTGACACGGAAAAATGAAACAGTTAATACACCAAGCTTTAGGATAGTTGCATCACTAATTTCGTTGATCTGCACTCGATTAATCAAACCATGTTCTTGCAGTTTTACTTTAGCTAAGCCAAGCGTTAGCTTTGTTCCATATAGCGGCACATCTAGCTCTTTTAAAACAAAAGGAAGCGCACCGATATGGTCCTCATGTCCATGAGTAAGCAGGATGCCGCGAACACGATCCTTATTCTCCACCAAGTAGGTTACATCAGGGATCACTAAATCAATACCTAGCATCTCCTCTTCAGGAAACTTAAGGCCCGAATCAATGACGATAATATCATCTTGATATTCCACCACATACATGTTTTTTCCAATTTCACCTAGACCACCTAGGGCAAAGACCTTCAATGGACTTTGAATGTTTTTCATATGTTCACTCCTTCATCTCTCAGCATTCCTACTACATCGAATTCTCTTCTTGCTGGAATGCACCTGTTGTCCTTTAGTACTTTTACGACCGACACGCATTCATCTTCTCTATTTTTTATTAAACCATGAAGAAGCATACACGAAGTCCAATTATATGTTGATTTAACCACATTTACTATTAAAAAGCAAAATTAACCAGGGACCAGGTTGATAAAGAAAACAATTTGCTTAAGAAGAGTATTTGCGTATTGCTTCTGCAATATTAAGAAGCTGCATTTGCAATTCGAAGGGTGGGTTCCATGCTTGTCCGATTGGAGTGAGGCGTTGATCGTGAGGAAACGACATGTGGGCTTGCTGAAATAAATATTCAATAAGGCAGGCATCCCGAAGTTGCTGTTGGATAAAGTGAGCGGAATATGGTACTTGAAGCTGATCACCATTTTTCAAAACAAGATAACTATGGTTGGTATGAAGCGGAATCGGATGAATCTCCAGGATTTGACGATGAACAATCCACAGGAACCCTCGTGTCTTCACTTTATCTTTGTTTATACATCTTAATGGAATCAATACCAATTGGAATGTTAACGGGACAGGAACAAGCTGTTTTTTATTTACTTTTACTTTGACTACATCCTGAAGTGATTTTAAGTTTAGGAACAGGGTCTGACACAGCTCCATAACAAAACGTTGAGTAGTACAAGGTAACAAATGGTACTCCTCTTGAAAAATGACTTTTGTCATCTCTCCATGGTCCTTAATCAAAACAGGTTCAATGGCCAACCCATCATGAATAAACTGTTTGGCTTTGGACATGAGATCACTTGATATTACAGTTACACGTTTCAGGCTTATTACCTCCTTTATAGTCTACTACAGTAACATTTTAACAAATTATCCAAAGAAAAAATACTTCAAAAAAGAAAGAAACAGCTCTCTATGAAATTGAAAACTGTTTGCATCATACCTTATCCCCATATCTCAAATTCATTGCCAACCATTAAATTTCCTGTCTTGCATTTCGGACATATCAAGCCGCTAGCAAGAGATTCTTCGGAAATCTTTTTTACCTGTTGGTTGCAAAATACACATAGAGGATGTTCTCCAAGAAGACTTTGCCATTGATCATTCGAAAATTGAAACATTTGCTGAATGGGATTTGCATTTATCCTATTTCCACCCATTTCCCATGCAAAAACCTCTTCTTCTTTTCGCTGTAAAATATCTAGCATCTCATAGGTTTTATTACATCCATAGCATACACAACCGTCATAATGATGAATGGTCTCCCTGTCGGAAGAATGTATGATATCACTTAATATATGTCGATATTGCTGTTCCCTATAAGGATGCATAGCCAAGTCTATTTCTTGAGTATAGGTATGTATATAGGATTGAACAACTTGTTCAAGGGACACATGTGTACCTTGATTTAACATTAATATCCCGCTATCATATCCGCAGCAGGAACAAACAAAGTTCATTCCGATGCCCATATTACCCTCCTTCGGATCTTAGGCCTTTTAATATCTTGCCACTTATTCAATTCGATATTCTCCTCTACAATTCCTATCAAAATGTTTCTACATTTTATGACGAAAGTTGACATTTCGACAAATTTGGGAATATTTACCATCTACCTAACAGCTGAAGAATGATTATAAAACATCCTAAAACCCAAACATAATACGAAAAAATTCTTAGAGAACCCTTGTTGAGGATCCTTAACATCCACCTGACCGCTACATAGCCGGAAATCGCTGCGGCAAACGTTCCGATTAAAAGAGCCAATACACCTATGGATTCCACCTGATTTTCTGCTAACTTCCTGCCCTGGAGAAGGCAGGCACCAAGGATGGCTGGAAGTGATAAGAGGAAAGAAAAGCGTGCAGCTGTTTGTTTTTCAACCCTACAAAATAGTGAACCAGCAATGGTTAAACCTGAACGGGATATCGCAGGAAGAATAGCAGCCCCTTGTAAGGTTCCTATGAAAAGAGCATCCTTATAGGTGATTTCATGCAACGATTTTGAGCCTTTATTCTTCCAACGATCAGCAGCCCAAAGAATGAAACCCGTCGCTAAAAATTCAATGCCAATCGTCGATCCTGTTTTTGAAACTTCTTCAAAGTAATCTTCGAAGGAGAGACCAATAATCGCTGTTGGGATGGTACCTACCAGGATTAAAAGTCCCAATCGACTAAATGGTCTTCGGATCAGTTGGACTATATCCTCCCAAAAAGCAGCAACAACCGCGATCAGTGTGCCAAAATGAAGCATCGTATCCAGAAATAATCCGGCCTCAGACAAGTCTAAAAGCTTCCTGCCTAATACGAGGTGACCTGTGCTGCTAATAGGCAAAAACTCTGTAAATCCTTGAATTAATCCTAGAAGAAGAGATTTTAAAATTTCTTCCATGCGATTTCCTCCCGAGGGTCTGTCTCTTTCTTTATGATCTATGAACCGCTCAGGGAGTTTATTACCAAAATCAAAAAGCTACTGGCGAATTATACTTTCTAAAGAGTATTGAAAAAGAAGGGTATGCACCCCTCCCCTAGGCCGTATATAAAATGGCTTTATTATCGATCAAATACAGGTCCTCCATCGTCGATACGGAATACAAACGATGTAACAATTCGTTACGGCCCAACTCTGATCTTAGAAAACAACGAGTAAATTGACCATCCAAGTTGATCATTACGTCAAAATACTCACCTTTTAGGTCCATTTTCTTTTTAATGGAGAGAACGGATATCAGCCCCATTCCCAATACCTTCCTTTCAGTTGTGAAAGCCCCTAAAGCAGCTTTTTAAGTATGATACATACACACATTTTGTACCATTCATGGTTAATTATTCATAAGCAAAAAAAGTATGGAGCATTTTTAAAAAATACATCCATACTTTAATATGTATTGTTTTCGAATCAGTGGTATTACAATAAAAATTTCGCGATATCTTGAACAATCGGTTCTATATTTTCCCCATCCAAGCTTTTTTCCAACTTCTTCAAGGCATGAAAAAGTTCGTTAAGAACAGGCTGTTCCCATCTGTTCTCTTCAAGCCCTCTCAGTAATCCTGTCACTAAGGAAGGATTCAATAAATCTTGGACCTCCTCTATTTTTTCTCTTACATCCTCAGCTGGATGATCCTTCATACATACTCCCATGCCTGTACTCCTTTCTACCTCATCTTCACTTGAGATTAACATCATATTTTTACTATGCAAATTATTCATGGATTCGTCAATATTAATTTTTAAATACTTATCAGTCAAGTATTATACGCATAAAGCTACGCTAGTAGCTTTCTCACGGTATAAGAAAGTATATACTTCCCTGACTCAACCTCCTTATACCGCATAAATTCCCACCCTTTACATCAACCCTCCGGGTCAATTTTGATAAAATGTAGTTTATCAAAATTGAGGGTTTACCCCTTGATGTAAAGGGTGGGAAAAAGTTTCCGCTAAAGAAGAACTTGGCTACACCTTCGAATAGGCTTCGATAAAAACTTTTTTTATAATTTCATGATTCGAATTGGGCTGATCATGAGGTAAGCCAATAGGATTGTGATCCATGGATTAGTGTAAGAAAAGAGGGCCATTAAACTCATGAACAATCCCGCAAACGTAATCGGAACACCAACAAAATAACCTACAGTTGGATTCGCGTTAAATCGTGCTAAGCGCAAAGCTCCCATCGTGGGGTAAAGAATAAAAGCAATTGAGGTAATCCAACTGGGATCAGCTAAAGTATAAAAAATAATAGCTGGTGCAACACCGAAGCTAACCACATCAGCCAATGAATCAAGTTCCACACCAATTTGATTACTTACCTTTAATTTCCTGGCAATTCTTCCATCAAAAAGATCTAAAAACGCAGATAAAAAAATCAAGGTACTGGCCATTTTATAAAATCCGTTCATCGCGAATGTGATAGAAAATACACCTGACAATAAGTTTCCTAGGGAAAACAAATTAGGTATCGATCTGATGATGAAGGATAGCATGGTATCCCCTCCAAATTCCATTAAGAAATAATGGAGAAGGTTAGATTCCTTCTCTATATTTCCTCATTATTAACTGTTTGTTTCTTTGGGTAGCTTTTTTGGTGCTTCGGGTACATCTCGCAATTCAGCTTCTAACATTTTGCTGGAATAGATCGAAATTGCGTTTACTCCATTTCCAGCATAGCTTTTTATCATGACTGGATGATCATAATCGTTTCGAAATTCAAAATCCGGTCCGTACCAACTTACGGTAGCATCTCTTCCAGGCGGAACATACCCTACTTGTTTGCTGTGGGAATATCGCTTTAGGATGGTTAAGCCAGCCTTATCTACTGCATTGAACAAGGTAGAAGAGACTTGGCAAATCCCTCCTCCAATCCCTTCCGAAAGCTCTCCTCTTACAATGACAGGAGCGCGTTTATACCCTCTTTCCATCGTTCTTTTTCCCACTATTTTATTAAAGGAAAAAACCTCTCCAGGGAGTAAAACGTAATAATTAATGGATGATGAGGCTAAATGTATATTATGTGCTCGATTTTGATTCCTCGCATTATAATAAGTGGCAAAGCTCGATAGCCTCCGTTCCATGGATTGTCGCAAATGTTGAGTATGTACTCTCGGAGGAGTCAATTTTAACGGAAGCAGCATACCATCCATATCTTCTTGGGGTGAATACACCACTTCTAGAATTTTCTCAAGAAACTTTTCTCGGTCCAAAGAAACTCCAGTGAGGTGTTCCACCACTTTACCATGCTCGTTAATGAACGCACTCTGTTCTTTTACTTCTATGTGAGTCTTAATGCGATCGGCAGTCTTTAATAATTTTTCGACATCAAGTACTTGAATTCCTAATTCAGGGACCAGATAATCGCTGATCTTCATCTTGAAATACTCATCCAAGTGTCGGAAACTAATGATTTCACCTGCATCTTCCGATATACCGGTAAGTTCCTGTATAGTTAAGTCTGCAGAGGCTTTGCCAAAGAATAATAAAGACAAGAAAATGAATAACACGGCCTTGACAGTATAACTCACAAAAACCATCCCCTTGTACGTTGGCTATAATCCTATTGTTTCAAGAGACGTAGAACTTATCCATTCTTCTACAGGGATGGTATAAATAAAAAAATGGAAAAGGAAATTGATTTCCTCCCTTGTTACTATTTTTTTTCGTTCCTCCAACCGTTCCTTAGCAATTTCATATGGAATATTAATTCGGAACAAGTCATAAAGAGGCACCTCGTTGGGTACATTATCCTTTAATTCATAAAATAAAGAGGTTTTCTACCTAGTCCATTTTCTTAAGTTTGTACATTTTCACCAATTTGTCATAATATAGATAGGTATGAATCGCAGTACAACAGAGGTGTTATCCATGAAAAAGAATCGACTTGTCATTTTAGGCGGTGGATACGGCGGCATGAGGCTTGTTCAAGGCCTTTTGTCTAAAATGAAAGAGAATCATGAAATCATTTTAATCGATCGCCTTCCCTATCATACTTTCAAGGTAGAGTATTATGCATTAGCTGCGGGTACACTCCCGCTATCAGAGTTAACCCATCCTTTCCCTGAGGACCCGAGATTTAAAATCATCTATGGCGAGGCTACTCACATTGATTTAGACCAGAAGAGGGTTGACGTACGTGATTTTGATCCGATTGAATATGACCAATTAGTGATTGCTGCTGGATGTGTTGATGATTATCAAAATGTAATCGGGGCAGAAGAAAACTCCTTTAGCATTCAAACGATTAAGAAATCACAAATCGCTTCTCAACGCTTAACCACTCTTGATCCGTACGAGAAAGTAGCTATCATTGGCGGTGGTTTAAGCGGTGTAGAACTCGCTGCTGAACTGCGTCAGTCCAGATCTGACTTAAATATCTCCATCATTAATCGCGGTAAAGGACTACTAAGTCCATTTCCGGAAAAAACACAAGAATACGTTACACATTGGTTTCGAGATCATGATGTTGAATTGGTCAACTTTATTCAATTATCAGAGCTTTATCCGACCTATGCCATTCATCAACACGGTACACTTGAATATGATGCCGTGGTTTGGACGGCAGGAATTAAACCTTCCGTTATTACGGAAGAATTACCTGGAGAACGGGATAATCAAGGCCGCTTCCATGTGAATGAGGATTACTCCCTTCCCAATCAACCTGACATCTATATCATCGGGGATTGTGCCTCCGCCAGCTTTGCTCCGAGCGCTTACCTGGCCGAGCTTATGGCCGATCGACTCCGGGATGTATTACTGGCCAAATGGAAAGGACAACCTGTACAATTGCCTCCTATTAAGCTTAAAGCCGTTTTTGGTTCCCTTGGGAAAAAAGAAGGTTTTGCCGTCATTGGGGATACTCCGCTCCACGGCCGAGTACCTCGCCTCCTTAAATCAGGAGTACTTTGGCTGTATAAGAAACATCTAGGATAAGTAAAATAAGTGCCATCGCGAAAACAGATGGCACTTGTTTATATTTATCGTCATACAGCTATGCCAGTAGCTTTCTTATGTCATTGAACCATTTTTCGCATCGCTTCGGAGAGAAGGTCGACCAAAAATACAAGGATTAAATAACAGATTATAAACAAAGTGATTTCTGTGTAATGAAACCAACTCATACTCAGTTTAAATTGGTGCCCCAGACCCCCTGCCCCGACAAATCCAACGACAATCGTAGTACGTATAATGACTTCCCAACGATAAAGAATAAAGGTAATAAACTTGGGCATCACCATAGGGATGATCCCATACACCAGGATTTGAAGCCTTCCGGCGCCTGAGGAAGCCAGGCTTCTGATCGGGCGTAAATCAAGATCTTCAATGACCTCTGCACACAGCTTCCCTAATATCCCGAAATTATGCAAAGCTAATGCAATTGCCCCCGGAAGAAGCCCAGGCTTAAAAATAAAAATGATCATCATCGCCCAGATCAATTCAGGCACAGCGCGAGAAAAAATATATAGGCCGCGAATAAGTCCATAAACGATCCATCCATACCATTTCTTAGATAAAGTTAACTTCCCATTGGCTGCTGTTCTTGCAGCTGGAATAACAGTAAAGATCATGCCCAGGGTCGCAAATCCAATCGCCATTACACTCATTTGCAATGTTTCATAGCTCAGCTTGATGGCATTGATCCAGCTTTCACCATTCGAAAAGGCTGGATGATCCTCTCCCACTCCAAGCAAATCCTGCAAAAATCTTGTGGTATGCTGCCAGTTTTTTACAGAAAATAAATCCAATATGCTTGCTCTTTCTACTCCAATAATAAAATACCAAGAGGCAATGAAGAGGATCATGGCCATAAGAACCGAGAATTGTATAAACCCAAAATTCCACTTCTTTTTCATGCAACCAACTTCTTTCGCAACAGCTGACTCCAAACATCGACAAGGATGACCAACCCGATTAAAAAGTACATAAAGGTCCAAACTTCATCGTATTTTAAATCATTTAGAGACAACTGAATCTGATAACCAAGACCGCCTAGCCCGATAAAGCTCATGATGGCGGAAGAACGGATCGCACATTCAAAACGGTAAAATACATAGCTCATCATATCGGCGATGGAAAGTGGAAAATAACCATAAAACAAGACCTGCCATCGCGAAGCACCTGTGGCTTGCAAGGCTCTAATCGGTTGTTTGGGTGCATCATTTAGCATATCTGCAAAAATGCGCCCTAAAATTCCACCATATGGCAAGGCAATCGCAAATATAGCAGCATAAGGAGTTAAGCCCCAGGCAGCAACAAATAACCAAGCCCAAACTAATTCATGAATCGCCCGCATAAAACCTAAGACACCGCGGAAAACGCTCATAGTCAACGTACGGTTGAATTTTTTTGAAACGAGAATTCCTGAAGCCAATACACCAAACAGCAAACCAATGAGAAGAGCAAGGGACATTCCCGCAACAGCATAAGCTAATGTTCTCCATGTTGAAATGATCGCTAGTTCTACGATTTCGGAAGTCAAATCTGGCCGGAATATCCCTTCCACCATCTGCACCAGCGTGGTGAAGCCTCCAGAATGAAAAAGCCCCGGTCCCCATGATATGGAAAATAAGCTCCATATAAAGACCAAGAGCAAGAGAGTGGTCAAAAAAATCCTTTTATGAAAGTAGAGCAGCTTCTGCATTTTCGTTCAACTCCATGAGATAATAAAGCTCGGCAAGATCTTGATCCGTTACTTTTTCAGTGGGAAGGTCAAAAAAGATCTTTCCGCCTCTCAATGCAATGATGCGGTTGAAATATTTTTTTGCTAATTCTACCGAGTGAAGGCTTGCAACTAATGTTTGATTCTCTTCTTGAACTAAGTGCACAAGCATGGAAAGAATATCTTCCGCACGTGCGGGATCTAAAGAAGAGACCGGTTCATCAGCCAAAATGATTTCTGGCTTTTGCACGAGTAAGCGGGCTAAAGCTACACGTTGCTGCTCTCCTCCAGATAAGTTAGCCGTCTTTTCATAGATTTTATTGATCAATCCCACTCGATCCAATGCCATCTCAGCCTGACCTTTATCCTGTGGGATGATAAAGGATAAAAGAGATTTGGCAAGACCCCATTCTCCTAACCGACCTGCTAGCACGTTATGAATCACAGGCAAAGAGGGGACTAAATCAAATTGCTGTCTAATGATCCCGACCTTTCGCGCAAGTTGCTTTCCTGTGGCATACCCATAAATTGGCAATCCATCGATGTGTACCTCCCCTTCATCCGGTTTATGAATATGGGCCAAAATATTTAATAATGTTGTCTTCCCAGCCCCGCTGGGACCAATTAACGCAACGATCTCCCCTTGTTCAATACGAAAAGAAAGAGGAGATAATGCCATCATCTCCCCGTAATATTTAGCCACTTTAGTTAAATTAAATTTTTCTCTCTGTAACATCACCATCTACTCCTACTTGATAATGTTTAGCTGTTTAGCCACCTGTTCGATTGCAACATAATTTTCATTGTTGGTCTCAATAAATTTATCGGTTTGAAAAAAATCGAGTACAGCAGCATTATTCTCCTTATTCATGGACAGCAGGGCATCCTTCACTTTCTGCTTTGTACCTTCTCCAAACTGCTCATCTACCAAATTAATCGTCCAATGATAGTCGTAATATGCAGGAGTAGTTTTAAATACTTTAACCTTATTTAAATCCACCAGTTTTTCCGTTTCAGCCTTATGCCATACCTTTTCATTTAACACACCTACCTGAAAAGCCCCGGATTCCACAAGTTTATATGTTTTATCATGGGAGCCAGAATAATTGGGCTTACCATCAAAATCTTTTTCAGGGTCGATTCCAGCTTCCATTAAGAAGAAACGCGGCATCAGGTGTCCTGAAGTGGAACTTTCACTGCCAAAGGTAAAGCTTAGTCCCTTTACATCTTCGAGCTTATTCACATTCAGATCCTTTTGCACGATAAAAATAGAATGGAATTGCTCATCGCTCGGTCTTTGGGCAATCGCTTCCGCTTCCGGAACAAGATTTCTTGCTTGAACTCCGGTTAAGCCACCAAACCAAGCGAGATGAACTTCTCCTCTTTGAAATGCTGTAACCAATGCTGCATAATCCTGTGATGGAGCATACTCCACCTTCAGCCCCGTTTGTTCACTTAGATATTTCGAGATTTCATCAAAATTTCGAGCCAACTCCGACACGTCTTGATCTGGAATTGCACCAATTTTAAATACAGGCTTCTCTTCTGGGGTAGGCGTTGTGGATCCATTATCATTCTGCTGGGAACATGCTGCCAATAAACTGAACACCATGACAGCTAGGATAGATACCATTACTTTCCTCATTTCATTTCTCCCTTCTTTATCACTAACGTTAACAATAACTTATATTTCAAATCACTAAAAATTATACTAAACCACTTTGTTCGATGTAAAGCGTTTGGAACTTCCGAATGTTCTTATCGATAAGTGCAAAAAAGACCAATGCCCCATCTATTGATCGATGGTGCTTTTGGTCTTTAAAAAACTAATGAATGTAGAAATCACAGATTGATTTCGCTGATCAGTCAGATAGGAACAATAAAATTTTCTGAGCATCATAAAGTCTGGCAAATCTATCACTTGGATTCGATCCAGTTTTTCGGCTTTTTCTGCAGCAAGGGAGGACACCACCGATATTCCCAATCCAGCCTCGACAGAGGCAATTACGGATTCCGTACTTTCCACTTGTCCAGAAATATGCAATCGGGAAGCATCGATTCCTTTTCTCGTAAGATATACCTCGAGTGTCCGCCTCGTATCCGATTCCGGTTCACGCATAATCCAATCGGTTTCAGCAAGCATCTCCATATGCGAAAAAGTGGTCGGCCATACCCAATCGGTAGGAACAATTAATTTCATTTGATCTGCTGCTAACGGAAATGACTCCACCCCTTCTGTTGCCATTGGTTCACCAGTAATTGCCACTTCGATCGTGCGTTCACGTAACCACCGAATCACCTCTGACGTACCGGAAATTTTAAGCTGCAGCTTTACTTCAGGATAAACATTCCGATAGGCCTTTAACATCGGTGGCAACAAATATTCGGAGGGAATAGTACTGGCTCCAATGATCAGCTTCCCTGACACTTTGGTGCCCCAAATCTCCTTTTCTACTTGCTCCCATATACAAAGGATTTCCAACGACCTTTCGTATAACGTCCTTCCATGACTGGTTAGCTGTACACCCTCTGAATCCTTTGAGAGAAGTCTTGTTTTCATGTATTCTTCTAATGCCTGAATTCTTTGCGTAATAGCTGGCTGTGAAACATGAAGATGGCGTGCTGCTTCTTTAAAACTTCCCGTTTGCACAACCTTTACCAATGCCTTCAGCTGGTTTAGGTTCAACAATCTCATCTCCTATAATGGACTGACCTAAGCCGATTGTAACATATGCTTAACCCACATGAAAGTGAGTGGATAAGAAAGCTACTGGCTTAGCTCCATGCGTATAATACTCTCCGATGAGTGCAAGAAAAAACAGACCCTTAAGGTCTGCTTCATAATAACTTGTCCTATTATTGATAGGATGTGTAGTATTCATAGATGGCTTCTGCTAATGCCTTAGCCACTTTGGCTTGAAAGGCTTGATCTAGCATTTGACTGTTCTCTAGCTCATTCGTTAAAAATCCAATTTCAACTAAACTCGATGGCATTGTCGTATTTTTGATGACATAAAACCCTGACTCTTTCACTCCACGATCCGGGAATCCTGTTGCCTGGACCAAATGCTCATGAAGCACACGAGCGAAATTTACACTTTTCTCATGAAAATAGAAGGTTTCTGTACCTCTGGTCTGTGGCTTTTTAAAAGAATTGGCATGGATGGACAAAAACAAATCCGCATGCATATCATTCGCTAATTTTACTCGCTCTGGCAAAGTCGGATAGACATCTTCTGTTCTTGTTTCCATGACCTGTATCTCTTGATAATTTTTGAGTTCTTCTCTCAGCAATCGGGATACGGTTAAAGTAAATTCCTTTTCCCAGTTTCCGCCTACACCCTTTGCACCGGGGTCAGATCCCCCATGACCTGGATCCAGTACAATAACAAATCCATTCTTTTTCGGAAGTGGCTGAAAGGTTACTTCTAGACCGGATTCAGTTTGATCCATTTCATATTTTGCCTTTTGTGCCAATTCGATAACCACTCTAACCGTTTGGGGCTCCAAAGAAAATTGACTAAAGCGAATTTCCCGGATCAAATGGTCGGGAGTTACCTCTTTTTGTACTGTATTGTCTAGTTCGGAAGCTTCCTGAATGACCTCTTCTTTTAGCACTAGTTCTGAACCATCTAAGATTACCTCTTCGTTTTTAGCTTTATCCATTGAACTCATTCCCGAATTCGGTTGCTGCAGAAGAGGATTACCGTCTAAAGCCAGCTTTGTTCCTCCGCGTGATTCCAGTGAAGTCAAATCCGCATTTCCTTTCGCTGCAGCCGTAACCGTAGCCGATTTATCTACGATACCGACTCCATCCTTAAAGTCAGCTATTTCCTTTATCTGTTCACTGATCACCGTATTAGGCAAATCAATAACCAGTCGATCCGGACCGCTCATGAGAAAATGCTTGGGGGGCATAGGAGAAGAGGATTGGATAACAATTTTCCCGTTATTCACCTTTACCGCCTGGAGCTCACTCACCTTTACCTGAGGCTCACTCACCTTTATTAGGGAAACAAGATTCCCTTTTGTAAGGGTTACTTTCGCTGCAAACTCTTTTTGTAGAATAGACTCGGGAATAACCCAACCAACATCCAGTTTTTTTAGCTTTAGCTGATTCTTGCCATATTGGGCTAGATCGACATTCCGATCCTTATAAATCAGTCGATCCGCTTTATCATCCTTTGAAGATTGAAAAACAGCTCCTATGTAGGGACTTAAAGTTTCTAGCGGAAGATACAATTCGTCATTCCATTTAAACACTTTTTCTTTTTTAAGCTCTTTTCCATTTGCACTTAATGCATAGGGTTGATTTACAATAACACTGCTAGTAGCGGATTCCCAAGCTACGGCCGTTCCCAGCGATTCTCCGACAAAACGAAGGGGGACGAGCGTTCTCCCTTGATCGATTCGCGGCGGAACATCCATGGCAACCTCCCGACCATTTACCACGGCTTTCTTCTGGCCAATCCACATGGATAAATTCATACGTTCACTAGAAATGGATACTTTTTGTGATTGGGGGTCCCATTTTACGTCCGATCCCAAGCCTTCTGCAACTACACGGATGGGCACTAGCGTTCTTCCTCCTACTATTTTAGGAGGGACATCTGGCCTTATCTTCTTTCCCTCCAGATAGAGTTGGATAGTCAGTAGGGAAGGCGTATCCGCATGGGCGGTTGCCAAAGGGATTAGCATGCACCAAAGGAATAGGAGGCCGATCCCAAGGCGATATTTATTCATTCCTTTTTCTCTCCTCTCTCAGAATACTTCAAGTTAATCGACACCATCTATCTTATTTCACTATAATTAGACGTATAAATCCAGAGAATGTTTTGTTTTTTTCAAGAGAGAGAATTAACTTTTTCAACTATGATAAAATAGCGCTACAGAACAAAAAGGAGCTGAAAGGTATGACTGTACTTCCCTATATGGATATTTATCCAAACATTCACGAAACCGTCTTCTTAGCCAAAGGCAGTGTCGTTTCGGGTGATGTCACGATAGGAAAAGAAAGTAGCATTTGGTATAACACCGTGATACGTGGAGATATTGCTCCTACGATCATAGGGGAAAGAACAAGTATCCAGGATAATTCAACCTTGCATCAAAGCCCTGGCAACCCGCTCATTATTGAAGATGAGGTTACTGTAGGACATAATGCCATTTTACATAGCTGTATCGTTAGAAGAGGAGCTATGATTGGAATGGGGGCCATCGTCATGGACGGTGCTGAGATTGGGGAAGAAGCGATCATTGGAGCTGGAACGATAGTGCCTCCCGGTAAAAAGATCCCAGCTCGCTCATTGGCTGTCGGTTCCCCCGCCAAAGTGATCCGTGAATTAGAAGAAAAGGATTATGCAGAACTGCAGCGTATTAGACAAAGTTATGTGGAAAAAGGGCAATATTATAAAAAGATAGAACAAGAACAGCAGACCGATAAATAGCATTCGTGAAGAAGCTTCTCTCCAATGCATAAAAAGTTATTTACATTAATATTTATTCGATATAAAATAAATAAATATTAGGAAGAGGGAGCGGCTGTCATGTTAGCTTATAAGTCATTTTTAGATCCCCTAGTCAAGAACCACCCCACGATAACGATAAAACTAAAAGATAGAGCCGTAACTGGCGATCTTTACAATACATCTGCTGAACAGGTAGTCCTTCTGGTACATGGAGGAGACTATCACTTTGAAGTCATTCCTTACGCCGAAATTGAGCAAATTCATTTTAAGGAATAAACGTAAGCAGTGCATGAAACTCCCTAATCATGGGAGTTTCTTTATACTTATCAGTCAAGTATTATACGCATGTGGCTAAAGCTAGTAGCTTTCTTATACTTATCAGTCAAGTATTATACGCATAGGGCTAAAGCCAGTAACTTTCTTATGATCAATAATGTGCCTCCATGATGGGAATAGTACGCTTAGAAACAGGAAACCAATCTAAGGAGGCTATCAATGGATCACCAAATCGTTGATCAGGTTAAACAATGGCTGGAGTTGCAGAATCATCGTACCCTTCTGATTAGTAAGGAAGAAAAAGGCGATTTAGATCAAGTTGAACTTCAACTTTCTGATATCTCTCTTGGTCAGCTCGAACATACGGATCCTGATGGTTATGTATCCCCACAATCCCTTTTGCTACATGGTCAGGGAACCGTAATGAGTGGATCCAATCAAGAGCACCTTCCCCAAAATGTATATGAAATCCCCTTATTCGGAACATGGATTGCACAAAGAAAAGAAAATCAATTCCAAATTCGCACGGAACGTGGAATATATACCATCCAGGTCCATTAAGAAAGCTACTGGCTTTGCCTAATGCGTATAATATTTTCCGTTATGCAAAAAATTGAATAGTGGGATCCGTCGTATTATGGCGCATCCCTCTCTAATTCTAATTGGCAGCTTAGAACTAGCTGTTCTTTTTTTTGTTTTTTCAAGCTTTTCATTTTGTATTCTCTCTTTAAAGCGGTAGACTTGTTTTCGCAAGTCTCTATATAAACCAATTCAACAGGCAATCTTGTCCGAGTATAACGAGAGGCCTTTCCATTATTATGAAGGGCCAATCTTTTATTCAGGTTATTTGTTATGCCTGTATATAGACTCTTATCATGACAACGAAGCATATAAACATAGTACACCATCACAAGCTCCTTACTCTATCGTTTAACCTTTTCTTCTATATTTTAATACAAAGTATTCTTTTATATAAATATTTATAAAATTATTACATTTAAGTATTGAAACCGCTTTCTTGATGGTATATAATAACTTTAACACCTTAACTAGCAGTTATGGTTTCTCTCCACTCCTATCTTCTTGCCATCGAATCCTTGGATTTGATGGTTTTTTTTGTCCTCATATAGACTTACACTTACCGCTGTAAAAAGTTCCTAACTGGAACTTTTTTTAGTTGGGAAACCTACAATTATATAGTCATCACTTTTTGGGGGCTTAACTATGACGATTAAATCCTGTTCTGTCGCTGAAGCGATTCTTCAACAACTAAACCAGTTTGGAGTTAATACCATTTTTGGAGTGCCCGGCGACGCTATTCTGGGACTTCTCGATGCCCTATCCCAACAAGATCAAATCCGATTTATCGGAACTCGGCATGAATCTGCAGCAGGCTTTATGGCCTCGACCTATGCCAAATTAACAGGAAAAATCGGGGTCTGTATTTCTACAAGCGGACCAGGCATGGCCAATTTGTTAAATGGGCTTGGTGATGCTTACGGAGATCACGTTCCTGTCCTTGCCATTACCGGTCAGGTTCCGACCGATAAAATCGGAACCCAAAGCAAGCAATATATCGATCAGCAAAGATTGATGGAACCATTAGCTGCCTATTCAGCTCTTGTTGCTTCCCCCCAATCGATTATTCCTCTGCTTGAGCGAGCGGTTTCAACCGCTATTAAATATCAAGCAGTGACCCATCTGTCCATTCCAAAGGATATATTTACGCAAATACAATTTGCAGAAATTTTGTCTTCCTCCTCGAACATTTATTATGAATACCCAAGTGACTTCAGCCAAGTCACAAAAGCAGCCGAATTTATGAAGAATTGTAGAAAGCCAATGATCCTCGCTGGAAAAGGGGCCAAATCGGCCGAAAATGAAATCACACTCTTGGCAGAAAAACTAGGAGCAGGGATCATTTGCAGCCTAGGTGCGAAAGGAGTCATTTCCGAGCATATGAAGCTCATGATGGGCGGTATAGGAGAAGGGGGGAGTGAAGAAGCTGAACGATTAATGAAAGAATGTGATGGCTTACTCATTATAGGTGCAATGTGGTATCCCAAAGACTTTTTGTCTCCTTCCATCCCTATTGTTCAAATTGAAAGAGAATCCAATCACATTCAGCAGGATAAAAATCTCCATACTGCTCTTATTGGAGATTCGACCATCATTCTTCGATCTCTGCTTGAGCAACTTTCTAGCCACTCTTCTCTAAATCCAATATGGCTGCAACGGTTACAAGAGGGTCGAAGAAAATGGTTGGAAAGAATGGAACAGGAAGGAAAAAATTCCTCACTCCCCATTGCCCCTTCTGTCGTCATGAAAGAACTGGGAAATACGATCGATCCAAAGGCCATTATATCCTTGGATACTGGCGATCATACCGTCTGGTTTAATCGGTCCTTTCCATCTAAGGAGCAAGAGGTTGTCTTTTCCGGTACGTGGAGAACGCTAGGCTTTGCCCTTCCTGCTGCCAATGCCGCTCAACTACTGTATCCCAATCGTCAAGTCGTGGCCATTGCTGGCGATGGCGGCTTTGCCATGAGCACGACAGAACTGTCCACTACCATCCATTATCAACTGCCAATCAAAATCATTATATTTAACAATAACTCCTATGGGATGGAGAGAAATAAAATGAAATATATGGGACTCCATCCATTTGCTACCGAACTGACCAATCCTGAATTCTATAAACTGGCTCAGTCCTTTGGAATGGATAGCTGGCGCGTTGAACATCCCGACCAATTAAAGAATGCTTTGATAAAGTTGCTGCAATGCAAGGGGCCAGCATTGCTAGAGATCATCAGTTCAACGGATCCTACCCCTTTATCTAAGGCAAAAGCAACATCTTCATAAGAAGGCTACTGGCTTTAGCCATATATGCGTATAATACTTTCCGTTAAGATAGCGATTATAGCCCTTTCTACTATTTCATTGTCCAAACGCCCTGTCCCTTTTGCGTTCTATAAATATACTATCAATAAAGCGAAAGGAGGCATGGATAATGAATTATAAAAACTATACTAAAACTAGTCAGTTATTTGGTAGCTGTAGGAGATATTGTGCAAATGTATGTAATACCTTATTCTTCGGCAGAAATGCAGCACGTTGTTTTCGAGATTGCTTAGCTTGTAGGGACAATATCTTTGATGCTAGAAAAAAGAACTTGAAAAAGAAATAAACTTTTTCTAGGCATAAAAGCTACTTGCGTAGCCTTATGCCGTTAGGTGTAAAAAAAGGGCTATCCCAATAGGGATAGCCTTAAATACAATTAACTCTCACCTAACAAAACCTTGTTAGTATATATATAACATATCATATGTTTGAGAAATAGGAAAGAAAATTGGAGTAATCTGTCGAGTTTTTGTTGAAATCACTTCGTTTACCTACTGATTACAATGGACTTTTTTTCTCTTCTCTTGTTCCCTCAGGCTCGAGATGGTACTCATATAGCTCCATTTGTTCCGGTTCCACCAAGAAAAGCGCCGCTGATTGGACCAATCCTCGATCATTCCAATCAATAAAAAGCTGCAGCTTAACTTTGCTAGATTTTAACCCCTCAATATCCACCTGATCAATCCCCTGATCCTGAAATTGATAGTCTGAGCTTGTCCCCAAGTCAAATCTCCAGGTTTCATTTCCCTCCATGGTATTCTCTACTAAAGTAAACTGTGTTCCGAATAAACTCCGAATTTTCTCTTCTGTCATCCCTATTTCTAATTGTTGCAAAAATAGATTTTTGTATTTTTCCTCTTCGGTGAGTACTTCTTGATTCTGGCTTGCTTCTATTGTTTCATTTGCTTCTTTGGACTGTATGGTAGTTTGTTTGACTTGCTGACAACCTGAAATCGCCCACAAACTCAAACACAAATACATAATTAGCTTTTTCTTATACATCTCCTTCTCCTCCATCATCTCTTGGCATTCCGGCTAAGTCAATTCACTTCCTGAATACACCTTGTTGCCTCCAAGCTGCCTTATCATCATCTTCCCATAATTTAACTGAAAAAGATAGATGATGAAATGGCACACTATAATAGTAAATTCATGTTGGGAGTTGAGATAATGTCTAAATCGGGATCCCCCTTTGAGCTAGCCACTTTGGCTTCTATCCCTCTTGTCATGGTATTAGGGAATTCCATGATTGTTCCCGTTTTACCCACAATGGAAAAAGAACTAAATTTAAGCCAGTTTCAAGTCAGTTTAATTATTACTGCCTTCTCGTTTGCGGCAGGTCTCATCATTCCTTTTGTTGGATATTTATCTGATCGCTTTGGCCGAAAGGTCATTATCGTGCCTGCTCTGATTCTTTATGGTTTAGGCGGCATTATGGCTGGACTAGCAGCCTGGTTGATGGATGATGCCTACAACATCATACTGATTGCAAGAATCATCCAAGGAATTGGAGCTGCAGGAACATCCCCGATCGCAATGGCTCTGATTGGAGATATTTATTCAGGAGCCAAAGAATCAAAAGCGCTAGGCACCATTGAAGCAACGAATGGATTAGGAAAAGTTCTTTCCCCTGTTCTTGGTTCACTTATCGCTCTTCTTACTTGGTATGCTGTCTTTTTTGCCTTTCCCGTACTTTGCTTTTTAACAGCCGTTGCCGTTTGGTTCTTAATCAAAGAAAAGAAACCCAGTCAGCCTAAACCGCTTAAGCAATACCTTTCAGATTTAAAACAAGTTTTCAAACAGCAAGGGAGTTGGTTACTACCCGCTTTTTTTGTTGGTTCTACAGGTCTATTTATATTGTTTGGTGTTCTTTTCTATTTGTCTGATATATTGGAATCGAGGTTTAAAGTGGATGGGATTATAAAAGGGCTCATTCTTGCTATCCCACTCATGGGTATGGTTACAACTTCTTACATAACCGGCAGTAAAATTAAACAAGATAAACCACTCATGAGAAAACTGATGCTCACTGGCCTGTTATTTCTTACTGTAAGCATGGTTAGCGTTGCTTTCTTTAAACAAATTTACTTAATGGTTGGCTTATTGACTATTGGCAGTATTGGGACAGGACTGTTATTACCATGTTTGAATACTTTAATCACCGGAGCTGTTTCAAAATCAGAAAGAGGTATGATTACCTCCCTGTATAACAGCTTACGATTTCTTGGGGTAGCTATTGGACCGCCTATTTTTGGATGGCTGATGGGAATTTCCCATAGGACTTTATTTTTCTCAGTTGCAGGCCTTGCTGTTTTCTCCTTTCTTCTGACCCTGTTTTTCATTAAACCCAGTAATAAAGGAAAAACAAAGACTTCAGATAAATCGAATGAAGGGAAGCACGCAAGCTTATTTCAGAGGGTTCCGGCTAAATAGAGTTGTTTATACTTTCTTAAAACCGTAGTAAAATAACCGGAGAGATTCTCCGGTTATTTTAACAGCTCCTAAGCAGGATGACCTTTAAGGTCATCCTCTCTTATTGAATTTGACCATATCCGCTTTCTCGAGCAATGTCTTGTCTGACTTGTTGTGCATTGGTATTGGAAAATCCAGGCTGTATCATGGAACCAGACCCTTGTCCAAAGCTGTTCATTTGACTCATGCCATAGCCGCCTTCGCGAGCAATATCCTGCCTTACCTCTTGTGGGTTGGTATTAGCAAAGCCAGATTGGAACATCGAACCCGCTCCGTATTGTCCAACATTTGATGTATAAGATTGTCCATAACCACTTTCTCGAGCAATATCTTGCTGCACTTGCTGGACATTTGTATTGGCAAATCCCGGTTGGAACATGGTGGAACCTGATCCTTGGCTGTATCCACCCAATTGACTCATACCGTAGCCGCTTTGTTGTGCAATGTCTTGTCTCACTTGCTGGGTATTGCTATTAGAGAATCCAGGCTGGAACAGCACACCTAATCCGTATTGTGGAACATTTGATGTAGCGGATTGTCCATAACCGCTTTCTCGAGCAATATCTTGCTGCACTTGCTGGGTATTTGTATTGGAAAAACCTGGTTGTAACATCGCGCCTGCTCCTTGGCTGTATCCACCCCATTGACTCACGCCATAGCCGCCTTGTTGTGCAATGTCTTGTCTCACTTGCTGGATATTGCTATTAGAGAATCCAGGCTGGAACATCGCACCTGCTCCTTGGTTATAACTACCCAGTTGATTCGAACCGGATCCTTGGCTGTACCCAGTGAATTGGTTCATGCCATAGCCGCTTCCTTGAGCAATGTCTTGTCTCACTTGCTGAGAATTGGTATTCGCAAAGCCTGGTTGGAACATCGACCCTGAACTTGCATAATATGTACCGACATTCGTGTTATTCGATAGACCATAACCTGTCGTCGCTCCCCCACCATACCCACCTTCCCGCGCAATGTCTTGTCTCACTTGCTGGGTATTGGTATTTGAAAAACTGGGTTGGAACATCGCACCTGCTCCACCAAGCATTGACGTAGGAGATACATTGGCTGAAGCGGTAAAACCATATCCTCCCTCCTGGGCAATGTTCTGCCTTACCTGTTGTGGATTAGTTTGTGAGAATCCTGTTTGTAACATTGCCCCAGCACCTGCCGTGTAATTTCGGTTTTGTGCCCCATATAAATCTTGCTGAATGTCTTGACGTACTTGTTGTGGGTTAATTCCTTGAGAGTAATTATTCATTATTAAACACCTCCTGCTGTTATGTTTTGCATTTTTTGGTAAACTATTCATGGAGGAGTTCAATTTTGCGGAAAAAATTATCATATACACGGAATCAACATGCAGTGTATCACGGCAGCATAAATTTAAGAAAGCTATTGACGCACCCTTATGCGTATAATACATTCCCATAAGTGCAAAAAAGGAATGTCCTTGATCAGGACATTCCTTTTCTTATTTATAGGTAGGGAAATCCAACTGATGAATTTGCCCCGGTTCTTGTTTTATAGTTAATTGCTCTAGCGCAGCCATCAGAACTTTTCTTTGGGTTTCCTTATCTTGGGGTTTGCCCAAGGAATGACCAAAAGTAAAGCCCATGGGATGGATGGCTCTTGGAGGTCTCATTAAACTGGATTGTTCTACATCTAAGGTAATCAATGTAGTAGGTATACCTTGAGCCTCAATAGCACGTTGCACTGTAACTACAGTGCGATGACACAGGGGTCAGCCTGCTGTTAAAAGAACGGCGTCTGCTTTTGAACGAACGACTTCTTTGACTAAGGCAGGTATGGTCACCTCATTGATATGTTTTAATCTCATTGCATATCCCATCATGGTCATATGCTTTTCAGCTAATCCACCGATGACTCCTTCTGCTTCCAGTTCACGCAGCCGATCAATAGGAAAGACACAATTAATGTCTCCTTTTGGTGCATCCGTATCGTAATGCTCTTTCGGTGCAGCATGTGTAACGGTTAAATCAGAAGATTGTACATCACCTGGGATCACTCTATAGGTAGCGTCTCCTTGAGCCGTATCCGTGTTAAACGGTTCTTGCTCCATCAGATGAACACCTGAAGTGGAAACGATCATCATCGTTATTTCCTTGAGACTTTTGGTATTAGGTGTGTATGGAATGGCTTTTCTGGACATCTCCATAAGCAGCTACCCTAGACCCCCAATCCTAAAGTTTTCTCAAGATCTCGAATAATTCTTCGTTATCCGGTTGTTCTCCGATTGGATGAACATCGATGAACTGAACGATTCCCTCTTTATCAATAATGAAAAGAGAACGTTCAGAAGCCCCGTAAGCTGGCTCATTCGGATTAGAACGAAGGACTCCAAAGCTTTCAGCAACAGATCCATGAGGATAGAAGTCGGAAACTAGTGGATAAGAAATTCCACCAATGGATTTTTGCCATGCTTCATGGCTAGGAATGGAATCAACACTAATACCCAGAACCTGGGTATCTAGCTCTTCAAACTTGGATAAATCATCCTCGTAAGAAGGCATCTGCGCTCCTCAGACAGGGGTCCAATCTAGAGGATAGAATGCGATAAATACATTTTTCTTGCCTACATAATCGCTAAGTGTAATCGTACGATTACCGTGAGCCTTAAGGGTAAAGTCAGGAGCTTTGTCCCCAACTTTTAAGGTGTTTGTTTGAGTTGCACCTTTTGGCATATTCATTCCCTCCTTCTATAATTAAGATCATAATTAGTATAACAACTTGTTCCATATTTTACAAAGGGAACAGCACATTCTCCTTGTGTTTTTTTACTTATTAATGTTATAATAAAAACTTATGTTTAAAAATAATAAGGACCCTTCCAAATCCCTATTTGTCCCTTATTCTGGATAACAATCCTGAAAACGTTCACGGATACTTCCAATATCAAACACAGCTTGATCGAGCATCAGCTGGATTTGATCATTATCCTTGGTCCTATCCAAATAAACAACGGTATCTACATCCAATTCCACACCTAATTGATATTCATTTCCATCCCGTACCACATAGGCACCAAGATCACTTTGAGCAACAATCCCTTTACTTCCAAAAAAATCCGACCTTCTCATTAATTGTGGTTTCATCTAAAAGCCCTCCTCAGGTAAAAGTGGACACTCTTCCCTATTAGAATGGCGATAAGTAAATAAAATATGCCTAACCTGTTATCCTCCCATTCTTAAGACATACCGAACAAATGAAAGCATAAGATGTAAAGGAACCAAAAATAAACAGGTGGGAGACTATCATGAAATCACTCATGATCTTTGCTCATAGGGGTGCCTCACACATCTATCCCGAAAACACGCTGCCTGCCTTTAGAGAAGCCATTAGGCGAGGAGCCAACGGGCTGGAACTTGACGTACATTTAACAAAAGACGGTTATCCTGTCGTTGTCCATGATGAACATTTGAACCGAACGACTACCGGAAAGGGCCTTGTCAAAAATTATACGTTGAAGGAAATAAAAGAGCTGAGTGCTGGCTCCTGGTTTGATTCTCGATACTCTCACTTTAAAGTTCCTACCCTAGAAGAAGTTTTTGAAAAAGCACAGTCTTATCCGGTCTTACTCAATATAGAAATAAAAAATGTACTCATTCGTTACGATAATATTGAAAAAGAAATTATCCGTTTAATTAAAAAGTATGATTTCCTCCAACGTGTCATTCTTTCCTCTTTTAATCCTGAAAGCATAAAACTTATCCATTCTATTGAATCGCGCATTTCGACAGGACTCCTCTATTTTGGCAAATTGGCAGACCCTTGGGTCATGGCTCATGAATTTGGAGCCAAGGTCATTCAACCACCCATTGATGCCATAAATCCTCATTTTGTTCAGAACTGCAGACATTCCGGGCTCCTTGTCTGTCCCTATAACGTTAATCAATGGAGAGAAATTGTTCGAGCAGTAGAAAGCGGAGTAGATGGAATGGTCACATTGTACCCTGAGAGGGTAAGAAAATTTGTAGAATAACGTAGAATAATATTGCTACTCGTGGAACAATTTTATCTATTGTTCTTAGCTCTGTCACTTCTTCTTATATCTATATAAACATTCACAGCTCATAATTCTTTCCGATTCCTTCCCTTTCATGATAGAATGTTGAAATGAATCAATTTAGCTGTAAAGGAGTGACATTTTTTTGAATACAGCAATGGACCCTACCATTTGGCTTGCATTTGGGGCGGGTTTTTTATCCTTCATTTCACCTTGCTGTTTACCTTTATATCCCTCTTACATTTCCTATATAACAGGGATTTCGGTATCAGAATTGAAGGGAGACCGCTCCCTTGTTCTTAGACAGGCCATGATTCATACGATTTTCTTTGTTATTGGATTTTCCATCATTTTTATCTCTTTGGGTTTAGCGGCGACTTTTATCGGCTCCTTATTTAAACAACATCAGGATTTAATTCGCCAATTAGGCGGGATTTTGATCTTTGTTATGGGTTTATTCATGCTTGGTTGGTTTAAACCTACTCTATTTATGAAAGAAAAGCGGTTGGAGTTAGCCAATAAACCTGCTGGATATATCGGCTCTGTTCTGGTCGGTATTTCCTTTGCAGCCGGATGGACTCCCTGTGTAGGTCCGATTCTAACAGCGGTTCTCGCTGTCAGCGCTAGTAATCCTGGCCAAGGAATCCCGCTCATTTTTTCTTATACCCTGGGATTCGCTCTTCCATTCATCATCATGTCCTTTTTTATCGGCCGTACACGATGGATTCTTCGTCATTCTGAAAAACTGATGAAGGTTGGAGGAGCCATCATGGTGTTATTGGGTATTCTTCTCTATACAGACAAGATGACTGATATCACCATTTGGCTGATTTCCATCTACGGTGGCTTTACTGGATTCTAAGAAAGCTACTTGCATAGCTGTATGCGTATAATACTTTCTGATAAGTATAAGAAAGCTACTAGCGTAGCCTTATGCGTATAATACTTTCTGATAAGTACAAGAGAGAGGTGCCCAAAATGAACCGGAATTTATTTGTCATGGCCATCATCCTCTTTTTGGTGGGTGCAGCCTTATTTGGAAATTTTGGAAAATCAAGTGTAGCCAAAGAAGAACGTCCAGAAGTAGGCTTTCAAGCCCCATCCTTTTTGTTGCAAGGTCTAGATGGAAAAACCTATGATATAACCAAGCTGGATAAACCAGTGATCATCAATTTTTGGGCATCCTGGTGTGGCCCATGCCGACTGGAAGCTCCTACCCTGGTTAATCTTTATCAAAAATATGGGGAACAGGTTGAAATTTTTGCTATCAATTTAACAATGAACGACCAATTGGAGAAAGCTAAATCATTTGTTGATCATTTTAAGTTTACATTCCCTATTCCACTTGATACCAAGGGAGAGGTTTCTAAACAGTATCAGGTTATGTCCATTCCTACCACGTTTTTTGTAGATCGCCATCAAACGATTGTAAAGGTAGCTCTTGGCCTTCATTCCCAAGAAGAAATGGAACAAGTCATTGAACAATTAATTAAAACTCCATAAATTACTTGAATCAAGACAGCATTTTTTATATTGTTTTACCACATACTAATTTTATATGATAAAATGGAAAATGAAGATGGAGGTGACATATCATGGAACATAAAAGAGATCTAACCCAAAATGATATTGTTGATAATGTAATTGGTTTTGGTACATCCTTTGGATTTTTCTTCTTGATTGCCATTATCTTCACGATCGTAAGTGTAATGCAACACTAAGTAATTACATACAAAAAACCGGAAGGAAGCCTTCCGGTTTTTTGTTTTCAATTCATGATAAGATCTGGACTTAGCGTAAACTTTGCTTCTGTCTTTTCTGTAACTTCCTCTACTGTTACCCCAGGCTGTGTCTCTACCAAAAACATGCCTTGTTCTGTAAAATCAAACACAGCCAGCTCTGTAATCAAGCGATGGACCACTCCCTTTCCCGTTAAGGGAAGAGTACATTCCTTTTTCACTTTAGATTCCCCATGTTTATTGACATGCTCCATGATGACAACCACTCTTTTGGCACCATGAACCAAATCCATCGCACCGCCCATTCCCTTAATCATTTTGCCGGGAATCATCCAATTAGCCAGATCTCCTGATTCAGAGATTTCCATGCCACCCAGGATCGCCAAGTCAATATGTCCCCCCCGAATCATCGCAAAGGATTCAGCACTATCAAAATAAGAAGCACCCAGCTTAGCGGTTACTGTTTCCTTTCCCGCATTGATCAGATCTGGATCCACATCCTCCGGATGGGGATAGGGTCCTATGCCTAATAAACCGTTTTCAGATTGGAGCAACACATTATAGTCACTTGGAATCTCGTTAGCCAGTAAAGTAGGAAGTCCAATTCCAAGGTTCACATTCATTCCGTCTTTGATTTCCTGCGCAGCCCGTTTAACAATTAATTTCCGCTGATCTTTCATGTTTGCTCCCTCCATGTGCATGCAATTTGAAAATAATGCACTTTCTAAAATTTATACTCCTACACCATATTTTATGAATGTTCCGAATTATTCTGATCATTTATTTCTCTGTCTTCTTCCCATTTCCTGCTTCAATAAACTTTTTCATCTATTTATTTCCGTAAAAAGGTTTAGAAAATTCGCGATTATTTTTTTTCGAATTGGTCAACAATGATAGTAATGCCACACCATGAAATGAGACAGGAGAAGCAAATCTTTTTTTTAGGAAGGAGCAATATCATGGGGATTATTAAACTTTTGGAAGATTTTCATCATGAGGAAAACAGCCTTCAATGGAGAGGTACGTTTGAACAGTATTTGGACATGGTCAAGGAACATCCAAGCATCGCCCAAACGGCACATTCTCGCATATATGACATGATTATGAATTCAGGCGTTGAAGAAGAAGGCAGCGTCAAGAAATATAAATTTTTTAGCGATACCATGTTTGGGCTCGATGATGCGATTGAGAGACTTGTAGAAGATTACTTCCATTCGTCAGCCAGACGCCTGGATGTCCGGAAGCGCGTCCTGCTTCTCATGGGGCCTGTAAGTGGAGGTAAATCTACCATTGTTCATTTACTTAAAAGGGGAATGGAGCAATTTACGCGGATGAGTCAAGGTGCGGTCTATTCTATTGATGGGTGTCCCATGCACGAAGACCCGCTTCATTTGGTCCCAGACCGGCTGCGTCCTCATTTTGAAGAAGAATATGGCATTAAGATTGAAGGAAATCTCTGCCCGATGTGCCGATTACGGCTACGAGAGGAATGGAATGGGGAGATTCGAAGTGTTCCAATCCGCAGGGTTCTCTTTTCCGAAGATGACCGAGTCGGTATCGGAACGTTCAGCCCATCGGATCCGAAATCACAGGATATTTCAGAGTTAACCGGAAGTATTGATTTCTCTACCATTTCTGAATATGGATCCGAATCCGATCCTAGAGCTTACCGCTTTGATGGCGAACTGAATAAAGCCAATCGCGGATTGATGGAATTCCAAGAGATGCTGAAATGTGATGAAAAATTCTTATGGAATCTACTATCCCTTACTCAAGAAGGAAACTTTAAAGCTGGACGTTTTGCCCTGATATCAGCTGATGAGCTCGTCGTTGCCCATACTAATGAAACCGAATATAAGTCGTTCATTAATAACAAGAAAAATGAAGCCCTTCATTCCCGGATCATTGTGATGCCGATTCCATACAATATGAAGATTTCTGAAGAAGTTCGAATCTATGAGAAGTTGGTCAAACAAAGTGATTTGAAAAGTGTCCATATTGCTCCCCATGCCCTTAAAGCAGCCGCTATGTTTAGCATTCTAACAAGGCTAAAGGAATCGAAGAATCAGGGTCTCGATTTAGTAACGAAAATGCGTCTCTATGACGGAGAAGAAATGGAGAATTTCGGAGCCTCCGATTTAAGAGAATTAAAGAACGAGTATCAAGAGGAAGGCATGTCCGGCATTGACCCCAGATATGTCATCAATCGAATTTCCAGTGCACTAATTAAGAATGAAATGTCTTGCATCAATCCCTTAAATGTTTTGAGAGCCTTAAAGGATGGATTAGATACGCATCCTTCCATCACGATTGATGAGAAGGAACACTATATGAATTTAATTGGTACAGCTCGTCGAGAATATGATGAGATTGCCAAGAAAGAAGTGCAGAAAGCTTTTGTCTATTCCTTTGAGGAATCAGCAAAAACACTCTTAAACAATTATCTGGATAATGTCGAAGCCTATTGCAATGGAAAGACCTTACAGGATCCGATTACTGATGAGCAGGTTGAGCCCGATGAACAGCTTATGCGTTCCATCGAGGAGCAAATCGGCATCTCCGAAAATGCAAAAAAAGCATTCAGGGAAGAGATTCTCATTCGTTTATCGAGTTATGCACGCAAAGGGAAAAGGTTTGATTACGATTCCCACGATCGCTTACGGGAAGCGATTGAAAAGAAGCTGTTTGCCGATTTAAAGGATGTCGTCAAAATTACAACCTCTTCGAAAACACCAGATGAACAGCAATTGAAAAAAATTAATGAGGTCTCTGCCCGCTTGATCGATGAGCATGGATACTGCCCACATTGTGCCAATGAGCTATTAAAGTATACCGGAAGTCTATTAAATCGCTAGTTTATTCAACTGTGTTCCAGCATGCTGCTGGGACACAGCTATTTTTAAAGAAAGTGGTGTTATGGTATGCCTGACTCCCTGTTTGTCATCTCTCATGAGGATTGGTCCCTGCACCGTAAAGGACATGAAGATCAAACCCGTCACCGGGAGAAAATAAAAGAGGCCCTGCGAAACAACCTGGCCGATCTAGTTGCTGAAGAGGGAATCCTCACCTCCAATGGAAAAAACATTTTGAAAATCCCAATACGATCTCTAGATGAATTTCGTTTTCGCTACAACTATAATCGACAGAATCATATAGGATCTGGAGATGGAAAAATAAAAAAGGGTGATGTGGTAGCCAAGGGCGGCGACCCTCGGAATCAGAAGGCTCCTGGACAAGGAACTGGAGCTGGCGATCTGCCTGGTGTTGATTATTTTGAAACCGAAGTAACCTTAGAAGAAGTGGAGAACCACCTTTTCTCTAAGCTGAAGCTCCCCCACCTGGATAAGAAAGAACATGCCGAAGTAGTGATAGACAGCATTGAGTTCAATGATATCCGGAAGAAAGGGATTATGGGCAATCTGGATAAAAAGCGGACTCTTCTCGAAGCCATGAAACGAAATATCCGTAGCGGATCGATGAGTTCGATAAAAATTGCGGATGACGATCTACGCTTCAAGACTTGGAATGAGGTGAAAATCCCCCATTCTCAAGCAGTGGTATTATGTATGATGGATACAAGCGGCAGTATGGGAAGATTTGAGAAGGATATCGCCCGTACGACCTTCTTTTGGATCTCTCGATTTCTTCGACAAAATTACAGTAATGTAGAAATCGTATTTATTGCCCATCATACCCACGCTAAAGTCGTGTCGGAAGAACACTTTTTTACCAAGGGAGAAATGGGAGGAACGGTTTGCTCTTCTGCTTACAAGCTGGCATTAGAGTTAATTCGTCAAAAATATTCCCCAAGCCGTTATAACATCTATCCTATCCACTTTTCGGATGGGGATAATTTACCTTCTGATAATGAAGAATGCATACAGGCCATACAAAAAATTATGGATGTTAGCAATTTTTTCGCTTATGGGGAAATCAACCAGCACCACCGCATGTCTACATTGGGAGATGTCTTTAAAAACATCCAACACCCCAAGCTTCGCTCCTCTGTCATCTATGAGCGAAAAGACATCCTCCGTGCATTGGAAACCTTCTTTATAGAGTCGTATCTACAGGAGGCGAGCGTATGAGGCAACAGCTTGAACAAGCCATAAAGGAAATAACCAAGATAGCTAATCAATTTGGATTGGACTACTTCCCTATGCGTTATGAGATCTGTCCACCGGAAATTATCTATACATTCGGAGCCTATGGAATGCCCACCCGCTATCATCATTGGAGTTTCGGGAAAGCCTTTCATAAGATGAAACTACAATACGATTTAGGTATGAGCAAAATTTACGAGTTAGTGATCAACTCCAATCCCTGCTATGCCTTTTTGCTCGATTCCAATACTTTAATCCAGAACAAACTCATCGTGGCTCACGTATTAGCTCATTGTGACTTTTTTAAGAATAACGCCCACTTTGCTCATACCAATCGAAATATGGTCGATAGTATGGCCGCTAGTGCAGACCGAATTCGCCAATATGAAAAAAAATATGGCCGAGCTAAAGTCGAAGCTTTTCTCGATGCGTCGATGGCTGTTTCTGAACATATTGATCCCTATGCTGACCGAATTAAAAAGTTCGAGATCAAGGAGCAGAAGAAAAAAAAGCTGCTTCCATATGATGATCTTTGGAGTTTAGACCCCGCTGTAGGAAATGAATATTCTTCTGAAATGGACAGCCCTAGCTCTTCCTCAACTCGATCGATTCGCGACATCCTACGAGAACACAGGGCTGGCAAGACTGAGAAAATTCAGCAAATCTCCATGGAGCCTGAGAAGGATCTCCTCCTTTTTATCATGGAACATAGCCGTCAATTGGAGGACTGGCAAAGAGATATTCTGACCATCGTTCGCGATGAAATGCTGTACTTCTGGCCCCAACTGGAAACTAAAATCATGAATGAAGGTTGGGCCTCGTATTGGCATACAAGAATTATACGTGAGTTAGACTTAAGCGGTGAGGAAACGGTGGATTTTGCCAAACTCAATGCCTCGGTGATCCAACCATCAACAACACAGATTAATCCCTATTATTTAGGGCTCAAAATCTTCGAAGACATTGAAAAGCGATATGGCAGAGAGCATATGTTTGAAGTAAGAGAATTGGAATCAGATGTGAGCTTTATTCGCAATTATCTCACTCAAGATTTAGTCAATGAAATGAATCTGTTCTCGTTTGGAAAAGTCGGAAACGACTATGTCGTAAATAGCACAGAATGGGAAAAAGTTCGCGACACCCTGATTGCCAGTCGCGAGAATGGCGGTTTCCCCTATATTACAGTCATTCATGCCGATACGGATATACACCTCCAACATCACTATGAAGGCACGGAACTGGATATACGATATTTGGAAAAAACACTTCCTTATGTTTATCATCTTTGGGGGCGTCCGGTACATCTAGAAACCAAATTGGAGGAAAGAAAAGTCTCATTTTCTTATGACGGAGAAAAGGTAAGCCGAATGTTTCTCTAATAAAAAGATCCTCAGGAAAATATCTTTTCCTAAGGATCATTTTTTTTATCTTTAGACGGAAACAAGTCTGATAGCGTAAGGGGGCGTTTTTCTTTTTTAGGGATAACACTCACATGACCCTCCGGCTCAAGATAAGCCATTTCTACATCCGCAACTTGAGTGTGTCCCTTAAGTCTAAGCTCTTCTATTAGATTGTCATAAGTTAGTCGAGAACTGCGAAGACCCTTCACGCTTACTTCCCCATTCTCGATCAGTTTGATTGGCTCACCAATCGCCCATTTAGAAAACCATTTGCTTTTCAAGGTGAAGTAGGCAGTCAATCGCTGAAGAACTACAAGCGTTGCAACTCCGGTAATCGCCAAATAAATATTTAAGTCTTTATCAGCAAGCGGTGCCCCCATTAAAGCGCCTAATGCAATCACAACCACTAGGTCAAAGGCTGTAAGTCTTCCAACTGCCTGATTCCCCATAATTCTAAAACCAATCATCACCACAATGAATATGGAGATGGCTTTTACAGAAACTATAATATACTCCAATTTTATCACCTGTTTCATTAATGATCACTACACCATATCATGTACTATCCATTTTAAATTCATTCCAGTTTAGTGTAAAAATAAAAAGCCCATTCCTATTGGAATGAGCTTGTTTAATATTCTCATTAGAAACCCGCCTATGCCGTAACATCAATTTGTTTCATAACCTGCTTAGAGCAGGTGGGTCTCCGCACGAAAGCTCCCGCTGTCCTAAGAAAAGGCATAGCGTCGGTATTCAAATATTGGAATCCCTAAATAACAGTAAGGTTCGAAACATAAAAATGCTACGAACATCGCAGGAGATGTTCCTTCAAATTGGTGCGGTCGGCGAGACTCGAACTCGCACGATCTAGGACCACTACCCCCTCAAGATAGCGTGTCTGCCAATTCCACCACGACCGCATATTTCAATATTGGAGGGAGCAACCGGATTTGAACCGGTGAATAAAGGTTTTGCAGACCTTTGCCTTACCACTTGGCTATGCTCCCCTATTATGGGGCGACCGATGGGAATCGAACCCACGAATGTCGGAGCCACAATCCGATGCGTTAACCACTTCGCCACGGCCGCCATAATCAACATCTTGTAGTGACAATTCTCATTATATACTCTTGATTAAAGCCAGTCAAGAATGGATGGACCTGAGCCATATTAGGAATTGGGTAATAACCTAATCATCTTACCCATTTCAGATCATCTGCTTGTCTATTATCTGTTGATATTGACAGCTACAAGACATACATCATCGATAAACCCATCTTCAGGTCTGTAATGATTCACTAATAACTGTAAAAATCGAGGGTTCTCTTCTTGATCATATTTCTGTGCAGCGTTGGCTAACTTCCCAATACCTAAGGAAATTGGTTCACCAATTCGCTCGATTAAACCATCAGAGTATAAGATCAGTTTAGCAGGAGTGTTTAGGCTAATCTTATTCGATTCCACTAACAATTCTGGTAGCATTCCCACAGGTGGGCCACTCGATTCGAGAAACTGAGGGTGGTGGCCATTCATCATAAGGATTCCAGGAGGACTCCCCGCATTCACATACTCAATCGTTTTGCCCTCTTGATCAATTAAAGCATAGATAACTGAAACATAAAAAGGAATACTACTATCTTCATTTTGAAATAAATATTTCAGGTGATAATCTAATTCCGTTAGAACTCCAATGGGGTCTACTACCTTTGAGATGAGTCCACGCAATAAACTGCGAAGAGACATGCCAACAAGGGAAGAGGCAATGCCATGTCCCATTACGTCAAGCAAGATAACACCGTAGCGATATTGGTCAATTTGATACCAAGCATACATATCTCCCCCTACCATTTGCGAAGGGATATAGTACCCGTGAATTTGGATTCCTTTATCGATCAGGGGCGAGGGGAGCACACTTAACTGGACTCTTCTAGCAAGATCAAGCTCCTCTTGGAACTTTCGTTCCATTTTCTTACTTTCTGTAATATCTGTAAATACAGCTGCGTAACAAAGTGGTGATCCTTGATCGTTTTTGATGATACTCCATGTTGTCCACTGGACATACAGCTCTCCATTTTTTCTTTTGTTCCAGATCTCTCCTTTCCAAATCCCATCTTTCAATAAGGCTTCCCACATGTTGGCATAGAAAGTGTTATCATGTTTCCACGATTTTAATATTCTCAGATGTTGCCATAGAACCTCTTCCATCGTGTAGCCCGTAATCCTGCAAAAAGCAGGATTAACCAACTTGATCTCCCCAGAAGTAGTGGTAACCATAATACCTTCATGAGAGTTTTCAAACAACTTCCCTGATAAAAATCGGTATTCTTCATCCATAATTTCACCAGCCTAGTCGTTCATTTGAGTAAAATATTTCAATGCTTCTTCATTAGAGTGAGCCAACTTAATAAATTTCTCAAACTTGACTAAATCAAAAATTTCCTTTACCGGCTCTGATATTTCAGCAATAACCAAATCCTTACTGTTTTTTCTGGCGGTCATGACTGCATTTGCGATGATCCCTAATCCGGCACTATTGATGTATTGAACCCCTCTCATATTTAAGATGAAATAGGATGCTTCTCTTTGAATGAGAGCTTCTAACACATCTTTAAACTCCTGAACTTTATTGATGTGAATATCTTGATCAACGAACAGGATTTCAACGTTTCCTATCGATTGGATTTTCATGAGACTTCCCCTTTCCGCTCTTCTCCTATATTTATTCTCCTCCGTACGTGGAAGAAAATATAATCCCCTTGTTTTTCTAATTGCATATCATCCACCAAACTTTGAATTAAAAGAAGTCCTCTTCCCCGTTCTCCTAGCTTTGGTTCAGCGAAGGGAGAAGGTAGAGGAAAAAACTCCCCTTGATGGGAAACCGTCATGGTTAGATGGTTACATTCAAACTTCCAGTAGACACAGTAATAATCATAGCACTTAAATAGGCAATATTCATATGCATTCGTGCATGTTTCTTCGGTGATTATTCTAAGATGAAACCTCTCTTTCTCTGCCAACTGTAGTTCTCTACAGACCTCGTCGGTCATCTCCATAGCCCTTAACACACCTTCCATTGTTTTGGCGTTATGGATTGAACACCTCAAGACAGATTGCATTTTAGGTTTCCTCCTTTTTTAAAAAGAAGGTTCCCATCCACCGAGATGGATAGCAACCTTTCGATTTCACCTAATTCACTTTAAATTTCCTAGTTAGATCATTCAATGATTCTGCCATTCTCGACAATTCTGTAGCGGTTGAGGCTGTTTCTTGCGTACCTGATGATGTTTGTTCAGTCACGGCCGCAATATTTTCAATGGCCCGTAGTACTTCCGCTGACTGTGCGGCCTGTTCTTCTGAGGCAGCAGCAATCTCAGACACCTTAATAGTAGTATCGCGTACTACTCGATTGATTTCCTCAAAGGATTGACCGGCATTAGCTACTTTTTCATTCCCTATCTTTACAGCATTCACAGCTAATTCCGTATTGGCTTGAATGGACTGAATCAGATTGGCAATCTCCTTGGTCGCTTTACTGCTTCGTTCCGCCAGTTTCCTTACTTCATCGGCCACAACAGCAAAGCCCTTTCCTGCTTCACCTGCCCGGGCCGCTTCAATCGCTGCATTTAGGGCTAATAAATTCGTCTGCTCTGCAATTTCATCAATGACTTCGACAATCTCACCAATTTGTACAGACTTGCCCGCTAGATCGCTCATCTTTGTGCTGATTTCCGCCATTCCAGAAACCGTATCAGAAACAACCTTTTGCCCATTGTTTGCGACAAAATTGGCTTGTTCGGACAAGACAGAAGCTTGTTCAGCGTTTTGTGCTACTTGTTGCACAGCGTAGGACATTTCTTTTGTCATTTCGGACACGACTCCAGAGGACACTGCTTGCTGCTGAATCCCACTGGCAATTTCTTCAGTACTTGCCGAAATTTGTTGGGCACTTGCTGCCAATGTACCGGCATTTTCAGAAATTGCCCTAATTGTGTCGCGCAACCCTTTCATCATTTGATTAAATGAACTGGCCAACTTTCCGACTTCATCATTCGACTGATACTCGGACTCCACCGTTATATCGCCATTCTCGGCTTTCCCCATTAGTTTCATCATATTCTTGATTGGTTCCGTGAGCATCCGGCTGATCACCACTCCGCTGACAATAGTGAACAGCAAACCAACAACAATAACGGCGATCACTATCAGATTAGCAGTTGAAGCTTCATCTTTCACCAACTCCGCTTTTTCCTTAGCTGCATTTGAATTAAAGTCAGAAAGTTCAGTCAGTATCCCGTTAAATTCATCCAAGTATTTCTTAGCCTTGCTATTAAAGATTTGATAGGCCTGAACATTTTGGTTGGACATAGCTAATTCTATGGCTGGAGCACGCTCTGTACGGTAGGTTTCCAATGATTTCTTTATCATTGAAAGCTTTTCTTTTTCAAAGGCATCTTGAGCTCTTTTCTCGTACTCTACCAATGCTTGATCAAATTTTACGATGCGATCATTTAGTTCCTGCATGATTTCTTGGCTCACTTGAGGTTCGGTCGTCAACATCAATTCATTGACCAAAGCTTCATTGGCTCTTGAATGGGTACGCGCCTCGTTCAGCCACTGCACAGACAGCAATTGATTCTCGTACATATCCATAGCACTTTCACTCATATCGTTGGTATATTTGAACCCAATAACACCAACCACTAAGAGACAAACTGCGAAAAATCCAATCAATACCGACATTTTATTGCCGACCTTCATATTGCGCAACCACGACATAATCATCCACTCCTTTTATTTTTTCAATAATTAATTGGACATGGCAATTGCGATAATTCAAGTAATTCTTGCCCATTCAACACCAAATTCATATCGAGCAGAATGAGCAATCGATCATGGATATGACAGATTCCCCGAATATATTTGGTTTCGACTTGATTCCTATTATCTGGCGGAGATTTGATTACATCTACATTGACATTCAGTACTTCTGTTACCTGGTCAACTAGAATACCAATCAATCGTTCCCCTAATTCCAGAACCATAATTCTTGTCTTTCGCGTCCATTGGTTCTGAACCAGGTGTAATCGCTGACTCAAGTCCACCACTGGGATCAGCTGGCTGTGCAAGTTGATCAATCCAATGACCGAAAAGGGAGCCCTCATCACCTTCGTAATCGCCGGTACCGTGATGATATCCTTCACTTGCCTAATATCCGTCGCGTACTCTTCATGGCCCAATTTAAAGGTGACCAATTTCACTTCCTGACTCATCTTTTTCTGATGCTTGTACAATTCTTTGTTTTCAGCAGACTCTTTAATTCCTTCTTCACGAATGATGGAACCGACATCCAATATCATCCCCACCGTTCCATCTCCCATAATAGTCGCACCGGCAATGTAAGGTAAGGAGCCAATAAATTTACCTAATGGCTTAATCACGATTTCTTGATACCCCAGTGTCCGATCAACGACTAATCCGACACGTCGATCAGCCAACCCCACAACTACCACAAACCATCTTTTTAGATTCTCCTGTTCTTCCGCTCCCAATTTCTGATGCATGCGAATCAGTGGGAGAACACGTCCTCGCACGAGGCCTACTTCTTGATTTTTGATCGTCTTCACTTCGTCTGGCTGTAAGCGTACAATTTCCAAAACGTTCACCATCGGGATGGCAAATTTCTTTTGTCCGATGTTCACCAATAAAGAAGGAATGATCGCCAAAGTTAATGGCAATTTAATAGAAAATGTTGTTCCTTTCCCAAGGGAAGTTTGGATATCGATAATTCCATTTAATTTTTCAATATGACTTTTCACAATATCCATGCCTACGCCACGGCCAGATATCTCAGTCACCTGGCTTGCTGTAGAGACACCTGCGTGAAAAATGAAGAAAATCAACTCCTGATCGCTCATCCGCTCCGCTTCGTCTACAGAAAGGAGCCCTTTTTTCAATGCGTTTTGTTTAATTTTTTGAGGGTCAATTCCCCTCCCGTCATCTTGAAGGGTAATCACAATATGATTTTCTTCATGAACCGCCTTCAAGACAACCGTCCCTTTTTTAGGCTTCCCAAGCAGCTCACGCTCCTCTGGATTTTCAATGCCGTGATCAAGGGAATTCCTTAAGAGATGGATAAGCGGATCCCCGATTTCTTCTATTAAGGTACGATCCAACTCCGTTTCCTTGCCTTCGATCACAAGATCCACTTCTTTGTTCGCTTTTTGCGCCAAGTCTCTGACCATTCTGGGAAATCGATTAAACAACTGCTCAATCGGCAGCATTCTCGTTTTCATCATACCTTCCTGTAGCTCTCCAATGATCCGACCGATATGATTGCTGACCTCTTCCAGAATCTCCATATCCTCATCATTCACATAACGATCCCTTAACCGGGTTCGCACATCTACGAATCTCGTTTGATCTATCACCAGTTCACCAACTAGATTAATGAGTTGTTCAAGCCGCTCTACATCCACTCTTACCGTAGGCTGGATTTTCAACTTCACTTCCTGTTTCGGCTTCAATCCCTCTTCTTTGTGAGCAATCATGAACTCGGCCTTTTTTCCTTCACAATATTTGTCTAAATTCTCATGGTTGATAAAAGAAAGGCTAACCGTTTTGATGTCGGAAATGCTATTGACAATATTAATAATGGATTGCTTGCTTTCTTGAGTTACTAGGATATAAACAAGTTTCCCTTGAAATTCTTCCTCCTTTTGAATTTCTTCAGCCGAAGGAAAACTAGCAATTACCTCTCCCATTTCCTTCAGATTGTTATGTATTAATAAGGCTCGAACAGACCTCATGAGGGCCTCATCTGATAGAGCAATATAGACAGCTATTGCTTTGTAGTCTGCCTCCCATGCTTTTACAATGATCTCTTTTTGGTATAAATCAAAAGAAACGGCAGGAAACGATTGGATCCCCGAATCCTCTATATTCACCAGTGAAGAGGTTTCATTCTTAAGGATATTAGAAGACACTAAGTCTACATTCTTGATTTTCTCTAATTTCCCGATTATGTTAGATATATCTTTTTCCGCTAGAGTTCCATTTATAATGGCTTGTTTTAGAACTTTAATATGGTCGATCGCCTCAAAAATCACATTGATCATGTCAGTATTGACCTTTAACTGACGATTTCGGATCAGATCCAACACATTTTCCGTTTTATGGGTTACTTCTTTCATCTGCTCGAATCCCATCACAGCTGAAGAACCTTTAAGGGTATGGGCAGCACGGAAGATGTTTTGGATTATCTCCATATTGTCCCCATCTTGCTCAAGCTTGAGAATTTCCTGATCTAATATTTCCAATTGTTCATCTACCTCGTCTAGAAAGACGCCCAAATACGCTGACATATCCAAATCGGTCATAAGTTTACTCCTTCCTTTCCCTATCAGGAAAAAGAACATTTTTCATATTCAGGATGCCAATCAAGTCCAAATCTAACTTGGCAAAAGCGAGGATACAGTCTTTATCGATTTGGTTTATAATATCCGGCGTAGCTTCCACTTCTGTCGCCTGAACATGGCTTACCATCTTGACTTCATCTACCAATAGCCCAATATGTTCACCATCATTCTGGACGATGATGATTCTCGTTATACTGCTAAAAGAAGATGCTGGCATACCAAATCTTTCTCTTAAACTAATAATCGGGATGATCTTTCCTCTTAAATTGATCATACCCATGATATAATCAGCCGTTCCGGGTACATCCGTTATCGTTTGCATACGAATAATCTCAATGACCTCATCAATTGGTAATGTATAATTTTGATTATTTATCGAAAAAACGACGAACTGTCCCCCAGCCATCGGCATTGTCGTTGATCTCACGTTCGATCCCCCTTATTTAAATACTGGTGCTCTGCGTCTTTCACCAACGATTGTTGTGTCCGTCAATTTCTTTATCCTAGCAATTGAAGTCAAAGGTAATTTATTAAAGGTATTTGTTACAATAAATACCATTTGTTACCATTCTATAATATTTGTTAGTACTTCTCAATAACTGTTTTACCACGATGACTATATATTCTTTGATTCTAACTTTTTCTAGAGTTTATAATCATGCTAAATTTGGAAAATTGAGGTGTGTCTTCCCTCATCATGCTATAATTTTTTGAAAGTGAAAATCTAATAAGGAGCTGGATATATGTCAACATCTCACGTGATCTCTGAGGCCTTCACCATTTCTTGTGGAAACGATCTTTTCATTAGAGGAAACGTACATACCATATCTGACGGTAACATCAAACCCGTCATTCTTCTTTGTCATGGCTTCAAAGGCTTTAAGGATTGGGGGTTCTTCCCTTATGCGGCAGAGAAGATGGCTGAAAAAGGCTTCCATGTGATTCGTTTTAACTTTTCTTGTAATGGGGTAGGTGTTACTGATTTTGATGAATTAGAAAAGTTCGCCATAAACACCTATTCACGGGAACAGGAAGACCTTGATATTCTCTTGGATTATATCCAAAACAATCATTTACCTTTTTCAAACCAATTTGATTTAAATCGGATAACTCTTGTCGGTCATAGTCGTGGAGGTGGAACAAGCCTTCTGTTTGCTGCCGAGCATTTAGAAATCAAGGCGGTGGTTACTTGGAATGGAATAGCCGATGTGGATCTCTTTGACGAACAACTGAAAGATGAGATCCGCAAAAATGGCATTGCCTTCATTTCAAATGCCAGAACAAATCAACAAATGCCCATTCGGTCCATTGTATTAGAGGATATGGAAAAATATAAGGAACGCTATCACATTCTATCCAAAATAAAGGAGTTACAAATTCCTTTCCTTGCTATTCAAGGAAAGGAGGACATGAAGCGATTAGTGGAAGGTGCTCAGCTAATGAAAAAAGCTGCCCCTCATCAAAGCTTTATCGACATTCCCGAAGCCAACCATACGTTCGGAGCTGTTCACCCGTTTCAAGGAACAACACCCCAACTGGAAAACACCTTACTGGAGACGATTTCGTTTTTACAGAGTGCTTTGAATTGAAAATAGGTGGTCGAAAAGACCACCTTTGACTACATTAAAACTTTTTATTTTGCTGAGATTGTTGATTTTGTTGACGTACAGCTTGTACATCTGTTTCACTTGCAAATTCAACATCGCTGTTTCCTGCTAAGGAAGCTGCATTTTGTTGACGAACCTTTTGTACATTTGTACCTGTTTTTGTTTTTCTAGCCATTTCTAAACACCTCCTTCTAGAGATAGAATGCTCGTTCTTTCTCATTTTATAATTAAGTATTTTTTTGGAAATAAAAAGGTTGTTCCAATCGAAACTTAATCAGTCGATAAATATTTTTCTTTAATAAACAGAAAATATAGGAGGAGGTGTTAAACGTGAAACGAATCTGGTTTATTTTGTTTGGTCTGTTTTTCCTCGTTTCTTCTGTTACCGGAGCAGTTGGGGTAGAAAAACCAAAAAAACCATCTGCCATCTACAAAGTGGATACCGATAAAAAACTCGTTGCCCTTACTTTTGACATTAGTTGGGGTGAAAAATACGCTCATCCGGTTCTCGATGTATTAGCCAATAAAAATGTACCACAGGCAACCTTTTTCCTTTCCGGACCTTGGACGTTGACTCATCCTGATGTAGTTCAGCGAATTGCCGCCATGAACTATGAAATAGGAAGCCACGGGCATAAGCATAAAAATTTTAGTGAACATAGCAATGAATGGATTGAGGAACAGGTTCAACTAGCAGAAAAGGCCATTATGCAAGTGGCAGGTGTAAAGCCCAATCTCATTAGAACTCCCAATGGTGACTTCAATGAACGGGTTATAAAAAAATTGAATGATATGGGCTATCAGGTCATTCAGTGGGATACAGATTCATTAGATTGGATGAAACCAGGTGTAGATAAGATTATTCATCGTGTCGTGAGCCGCGTCCATGCTGGAGATATCATCCTTATGCATGCTAGCGATTCATGCCCGCAAACCCCAGAAGCATTGCCGGTTATTATTGATGAGTTAAGGAAAAAAGGATACGAATTTGTATCAGTTACTGAATTAATGAAATTACAAAGATAAAAGCCCTGAATGTAACTCAGGGCTTTTTCCTATCAGAGCCATTTTTCTAGTTGTTTTTCATCATAACCAACGATAACCTTATCCTCTAAAATAAAAAGAGGTCGACGAATCAACTTTGGTTCCTTCGCTATTTCCTGAATTAATTCCTCTTCGGTAAGACCTTCAAGTTCGCTTCTTCTCTCTTTAAAGACTATGCCCTTCTTGTTGAGAATTTCATCTAGAGAAATCTTTTTCAAAATTCCTTTAATCTCTTCAACCGTATACAATTCTTTCATGTATTTGCGTTCATTATAGGAAACTTGATGCTCATCTAGCCAAGACTTGGCTTTGCGGCAGCTTGTTCAGGAAGGATAGGTAGAAAAAAGAACCGTCATTTGTATTGCCTCCTTCATCATTCTATTAACTATGCCTTTTACCTAAATTCCATGAATTTGATTATGGATTCTTTTTTTTTCGAACCAGATTGGGTGTAGCTCCTGGATTAGACACAACCATAATCGGATCTAAGCCTTGGTCCGAATAAACAAAAGGAAGCGGAGAAACAGGGATATTCCCTCTCATGCAAAAATCCATATTCATGCGTGATAAAATCTTAAATCCTGCTTCATTTTGAAGATCTGCGATGATCAACACATCTTGATGAGGAATGGCAATCCCCATTTCTTTCGTCATCTTTCTCTGCATAAATAGAAGCAGTTCATCATTTAATACCCGACTTGCCGCATATCCATCCAGTTGACTAAAAAAATAGTAGGTGTTTCCTGCAACCTGATCCATTTTATAGGTGGTATCTAATTTTTTAAGGTTGGCTATGGATAATTCATGGATATCTTTCACTAGATAATCAGACTGTTCCATGACCTGTTCATCGATTAGCACATAGGTCTTTCCTAAATCAAGGGCATAAAAAATGTTCGATTCCGCTGTGTGCCCCTGATGGACGAGACCCACGCCCAATTTATCCTTGGGATGGGAGGCACTTCTTAATACAGGATAGATCCGATCCTCATTTCCCCGTATTCTTTTTTCCTGCATGCTGGCTTGAGCCATCTCCCCTAATTGTTGGGCCGCTTCCAGCAATCGCGTTTCCTCTTCACCTTTATTTACTTTCGCGAGTAGGGAGGTTACTGACAGCTTAAAACCGGAGGTCTCTGTTCCTTTTCGACTGATAACGATGGTGTCCTCTTCTTCAAGGATCCCCCATTCGCTTGAATCTAGCTGCTGCTTTAATGCTTTCATCAGAAATGATGCCGCTTCTTCCTTTTTCATTCTTCATTCACCTCTTTTTTCTATAAGAAAGTAAACGGATCCGTGTTGATCGTTGAAACGACCACTTCTGTCTGATAACGAGTATCTTTCAATTTATCCAAGAGTATTTCTTGCACGGCAGTCTTCATGATCTTCTCCACGTTGTGTCCTGGATCTACTAAAGAAAGCCCGGCAGTCATCGCATCATGAGCCGTGTGATAATAAATATCCCCTGTAACCAGAACATCGGCTCCACGGAAAATCGCCTTAGATACATAACTATTTCCATCCCCGCCAAGAACAGCCACTTTTTTCACCTTTTTGGTAGGATCACCCACAACTCGAAGCCCTTTTACTTGAAAAGCTTCTTTTACCATTTCGGAGAATTCCTTCAGATTCATCTCTTGAGCAAGTTCTCCAATTCTCCCTATACCAAATGATGGACCCGTCTGTTCTACTGGATAGATATCATAGGCCACTTCCTCATAGGGATGGGCCTTCATCATAGCTTTTACAACTCGATTCTGCAGGGCAGCTGGAACAATGGTCTCTATTCTTATTTCCTCCACCTTTTCGAGCTTTCCTTCCTTTCCTATGAAAGGATTCGTCCCTTCCATGGGCATAAACGTCCCGATTCCTTCTACGTTAAATGTACAGTGACTGTAGTTTCCGATCCAACCAGCCCCAATAGCGGCCATGGCTTGTAGAACTTGCTCGTGATGAGTTTTAGGTACAAATACAACAACTTTTTTCAATGCATCCGTATGTAGAATATCCAATGGTTCTGTTCGCTGTAAGCCTAGAGCTTGAGCCATGAGATCATTAATACCGCCTTCTGCTACATCTAGGTTAGTATGAGCTATGTAAACCGCGATATCATGTTTGATCAGCTTTTCATACAGCTTACCAGCCGGCATATCGGTTCGTAAATTTTTTAGCGGTCTGAAAATCACTGCATGATGAGCAATAATTAAATCCACTCCTTGCTGGATCGCTTCATCGACAACATCCTCTAACACATCAAGCGTAACCATAACTTTCTTAATATCTTTATTTAGCGTCCCCACCTGAAGACCAATTTTATCTCCCTCCATCGCTAAATGCTTGGGAGCAAACTCTTCGAACATTTGGATTATGGTTTGTCCATTTGCAAACATGTTTGTACCTCCTTAATCCACTTTAAGCGGATTGACATTTCTTCCTTTTTGGCCATCGCTTCTGGGGAACTTGATTGTTCAAGAGAATTCAATACGCGTTCCACCTTTTTATATTCCTCCTCCCACTTCTCTTTAAAAATAGGGGATCTCTCTTCCCATAGAAACGGTCCCACTTCAAACCATTCGTTCCGGCTCCAGTTCTTATTAACATAAGGGGCATCCGGATTCCCGGGGACTGCTGACAAAACTTCGTATAGGATTCCATCTTCCTTCAGTATACTTTCACCTTTTAATTCCCAGCCGTTATGGTACAGCCACTTCCGTACATTTTTCTCGGCCACATTTGGCTGAAGGATTAATTGGGAGACAGAGGGCAACCTCTTGATGCCTGCCTCTAAAATTTGACAGATCAACGTTCCCCCCATTCCAGCAATACAGATGGTATCGACTTCCCCATTCTGTATGACTGAAAGACCATCCCCTAATCTTACATCAATATGTTCCGATAAACCTGCTTCCTTCACATGCTGCAGAGCGGATTTCCAAGGTCCCTGATTCACTTCCCCAGCAATGGCTGATTTCGCCTTTTCATTCTGGATTAAAAACACAGGCAAATAAGCGTGATCAGATCCTATATCAGCCACTCGGCTTCCTGGGTTTACATAATTCGCAATAGTTAATAACCGTTTGGATATTTCTAACATCATCTCACCTTTTCTATCAATTCGATACCCTCATTTTACCTTAATTGGCGGCCCTAAACAAAAAACGCTTAAAGGAAAAAACTTTCCCCAGCGTCTGTTTATATCTTTATCGGTTTAGCAACCAATTTCTCGGGCAATAACCATCCGTTGAACTTCTGAGGTTCCCTCACCAATTTCCAACAGCTTCGCATCACGATAGAAGCGCTCTACCTGATACTCTTTCATATAACCGTATCCACCGTGGATTTGAATCGCTTGATCGCATACCTTAGTCGAAACTTCAGAGGCAAACAATTTAGCCATAGCCGCTTCTTTTGTAAACTTTCTACCCTGATCCTTTAACCAGGCGGCTTTATAGACCATTGTTCTAGCCAACTCGATATTCATCGCCATATCGGCTAGCTTAAATTGGATTGCTTGGAATTTCGATATGCTTTTGCCAAATTGCTTTCTTTCCCAAGCATATTGGAGCGCCTTTTCATAAGCCCCCTGAGCGAGACCTACTGCCATAGCTCCGATGCCAATACGCCCCCCATCTAAGATTTCCAAAAACTGTTTAAACCCATTACCTTCTGTACCGAGCAGGTTTTCTTTAGGGATACGCACATTCTCTAAAAAAAGTTCAGTGGTATTTGACGAATGAAGCCCCATTTTATCATAATTGTTAATCACCGTAAAACCCAGTGAATCAGTTGGAACGATAAAAGCCGAAATGCCATGGGTTCCTTTTGAACGATCGGTAACGGCAGTTATAGCCAAATTCTTTGCATAGCTTGCATTCGTGATAAAACACTTCGATCCGTTGATGATCCATTCATCCCCCTCAAGGACCGCTGTTGTCTGTGTTCCGCCTGCATCCGACCCCGCATTAGACTCTGTCAAACCAAACGCACCTAAATATTCTCCACGGCATATGGGAATTAAATATTTTTCTTTTTGTTCATCCGTACCAAATAAGTGAATGGGTGCGCCACCTAGTGAAATATGAGCAGAGTAAGTAATTCCAGTAGAACCACAAACACGGCTTAACTCCTCTACTGCAATAGCAAAGCTGGTGGTATCTGCCTCCCCTCCGCCAAACTCTTCAGGAAAAGGAAGTCCCATCATTTCTAATTCAGCCAACTTCCTAAAAATCTCCTCAGGAAATTCACCTGTCTTATCTCTCAAATTCGCTTCAGGAGCTACTTCAGCTTCAGCAAAATCACGAACCAGTTTTCGAATCATGGTTTGTTCTTCCGTGAAATCAAAATGCATTGCAAAACCCCCATCCATTTTTGATCGAGCGCTTGATCAGATTATCTTGCGTAAAATTGAGATCATTCTTACCTAAGTATATTATATAAAAAAGACAGAATGTTTGACAACGGTTTCATTACTTTTTTTTCCAATACGCCATTTGCATTGTCTGTTCAAAATCGATAAAATAAAAAAAGAAAAACCTGCATTACCAATTTAGAAGTAACACAGGTTTACCATTTATTACACTTATCGGTCAAGTATTATACGCAGAAGGCAATGCCAGTAGCTTTCTTATTCAAGAAAATCCTTTAATCGCTTACTACGACTTGGATGACGAAGCTTTCTCAGCGCTTTAGCTTCAATTTGACGGATCCGTTCACGAGTAACCCCAAATACCTTTCCAACTTCTTCAAGAGTACGTGTCCGTCCATCATCTAGGCCAAAACGGAGACGCAACACATTTTCTTCCCGATCGGTCAGCGTATCCAGTACATCCTCTAGTTGCTCCTTCAGTAATTCATAGGCTGCAGCATCAGAAGGTGCAAGAGCTTCTTGATCTTCAATGAAATCACCCAGGTGTGAATCATCCTCTTCCCCAATAGGCGTTTCTAAGGAAACCGGTTCTTGAGCAATTTTGAGAATTTCTCTTACCTTTTCCGGAGTTAAATCCATTTTTTCCGCTATTTCCTCGGGGCTCGGTTCGCGGCCCAATTCCTGTAAGAGTTGTCTAGAAACCCGGATTAGCTTATTAATAGTCTCCACCATATGAACAGGGATCCGAATGGTACGGGCTTGGTCGGCAATCGCACGCGTAATCGCCTGACGAATCCACCATGTCGCATACGTACTAAATTTAAAGCCTTTCTTATAATCGAATTTTTCTACGGCTTTAATAAGACCCATGTTACCTTCCTGTATGAGGTCCAGGAACAGCATACCACGTCCCACATAACGTTTGGCTATGCTGACAACCAAACGAAGATTTGCTTCTGCCAATCTTCTCTTTGCTTCCTCATCCCCATTCTCAATTCGATGAGCGAGCTTAATCTCTTCGTCAGCTGATAATAGAGGTACTCGTCCGATCTCCTTTAGATACATCCTTACGGGATCGTTAATTTTTACCCCTGGAGGTACAGATAAGTCATTTAAGTCAAATTCCTCATCTTCCATTTCCTCATCACGGGGAACGATATCGTCTTCTTCTTCCTCACCTGATTCGTTGATTAACTCAACTCCTTGTTCGGATAGAAATTCATAAAATTCATCCATCTGATCGGAATCCTGGTCAAATGCGGATAGTCGTTCCATAATCTCTTTGTAGGTGAGAACCCCACGTTTTTTTCCTGTCTCAACCAACTGTTCTTTTACTTGGTCTAAATTTTGTTCAGTTGGTTCTTGAACAACTTCTGTCACAACACCCGGCTTATTATCTGTTTTCTTGGCCATGGTATTCCCTCCTTCCTCAGGTTATGTGGATAGCGGTTTTTAATGATTTGCGCAATTGTAGAATCTGAATACCAATTTGAGCTGCTTGTAAACTTTCCCCTTCTTTTTCTAACCTTTTTTGTTCATCTTTAAGGGATTCTATTTGAAGCCATATTGGATAATTCAGGACTTGTTGTATGTAATCGGACAATTCTTTGGACGTCAATTCTTCCGGGACATCCTCGACTGCAAGCTGTGAGGCTAAGTGAATGAGCTTTTCATCCTCAAGTCCGGATATAAATTTGCTTGGATTTGCAATATGTCCCAAGGAATAAAAGGAATACAAATGGGCTGCCAAAGCCGCAAACTCGTCTACATTAAAATTTCCGCCTACCTTTTGTAAAATTTCATCTGCCCATTGCTCGTTATGAAGCATCAACATGAGCAACTTTTTTTCTGCATTATAATGGGCAGGTAATAAAGATTTCACAGGCAAATGTGTTCCATTATTTATACTATTATTCCATTTCTTTGTTACTTTATCCCTATTGTCTGTCTTTTTTTGCTGATAGTAGATCTTTCTCTGCTCTTGCTTGAGAGCATCAAGCGAATAATTAAACTCCTCAGCCAAAGAGCGAAGATAGTGATCTCTTTCCACTGCATTGGAGAGCAACGAGATTTGTTCCAATATAGAAGATATAAATTGGATGCGCCCAGTCTCATTGGAAAGGTCATATCGCTTCCGCAAATTCTCCATTTTAAAAGATGTAATGGAAAGGGTGTCTTCAAGCTTATATTTGAATTTTTGCTCTCCATATTTTTTAATGTACTCATCGGGGTCTAACCCATCTCCTAGATTGACGATCCGAACCAGACAATTAGCCGAGGAAAGAATCTCAGCAGCTTTCATGGATGCTTCAATACCTGCAGGATCAGCATCATAACAAATGATGACTTGGTCTGCATTTCGCTTCATGATCTTTGCTTGCTGATCAGTTAAAGCGGTTCCTAATGAAGCAATGCCATTATGAATTCCGGCTTGCCAGGCGGCAATAACATCCATATAACCTTCAAATAGGATCACCTGTCGCTTTTTTCGAATGGTCGATCTTGCCCGATGAAGATTAAACAAAATTTGGCTTTTATTAAATAAAGGGTGTTCAGGGCTATTTAGATATTTAGGCTGTCCCTCTCCTAATATCCGTCCACCAAATGCCGTGATTCTGCCTTGAGAATCCGCTATCGGTAACATCAGTCTGTTTCGAAACAGATCAAAAGGCTTTTGGTCATACTCGCGTTTAGCCAAAATTCCCGCCACCTGCATCAGCTGAAGATCATATTGATGCTTCAGGAGAATCTTGGTCACAAATTCCCAACTATCAGGTGCAAATCCGATTTGAAATTCAACGGCTGCCTCCTGGCTAATTCTGCGCATTTTTAAATATTCCCTTGCATGAGATCCGTAATCCGTCTGAAATAATAGATGGTGATACAGCTTAGCCACTCTATCATATGCCTCATATATGGCTCTTTTAGCTCTTTGCTGATCACTCTCTATTTCATCCGATACCGAAGCCTGGGGTACCGGGATCCCTGCTTTCTCGGCTAAAAAAAGAATCGCCTCTAGAAAAGTCATTCCTTCGATCTTCATCAAGAAAGAGATAAGGTTTCCACCCTCCCCACAACCAAAGCAATGAAAAATCTGCTTTTCTTCAAGCACGGAGAACGACGGGGATTTTTCAGAATGGAAAGGACACAGACCCATGAAGCTTCGACCGCTCTTCCTTAATGGAACATACTGACCAATGAAATCAACGATATTAACTGAATTTCTAATCTGGTCAATGATTTCTTCGGGAATCTTAGTCGCCATAGAACTTAACCCGCCCATAATAACAAACAATAGTGTATGCTAGCTATCTATTGCTTGCTATGAGATTTGTGTGCTTATTCCTTTCACCTATTGAATCCTGTATACTATCATTAAGAAAGGTACTGGCGTAGCCGTATACATATAACACTTGACTGATAAGTGTAAGAAAGCTACTGGCTCTGCCCTATGCGTATAATATTTTCCGATAAGTGTAAGAAAAGCTTCTATATGAAGCCTACTCGAAGATGTCACCTGGTTCTGAAATTTAATTCGTCAAAATTCAACAATCTCCTGCTTTTTTCTCCAAACATTTTTTAAAACCTTGCCTAAACCATTCCTTTTCCTCATTTGTAAAGGGTTTGGGACCTTTAGCTCGTTTTCCGGCCATCCGTGCCTTCTGATTTTGATGTCGGTTCATGAGAAGATGATCAATATTATCATTAGTATATTCTTTTCCTCTTGAACTCATGGCTAAACCCCCTCGCCCAAGAACCATACAGGCCAGACCGTAATCATCGGTAATCACGAGATCACCTGCCTTAACCCGATTAGCGATGATAATGTCAACAGACTGAAATCCTCTATCCACCATCACCGTTTCTACCCACTCGCCATCTAATTGAAAATGGCTGGCAAATGAGCAAATAAATATGGCATGAACCATACATCGAGTAGCCTCTTCAGCTATAATCGACTTGACAGGACATGCATCTGAATCAATATAAATCTTCACCCCATTCAACCCATTTCAAAAGACATTATTCTACAGCCAACCATCAATTCCTTCTGAACGTATAAAGTTGCTAAATTTCGAATTTTGTCGAAATGATTTTACAGGTTTTTCTTCAATAGCTTACCCACCTGTATAAAAATATGTTATAATAAATTTTATTATATTTCTTACATAATATATACGATATTGTTTCTCTTTTTCCTGCTTAAAAAATAAAAAGTTCTCGACATCGAGAACTTTTTTTTTACACTTATCGGATAGTATTATACGCGTATGGTTAGCCAGTTGCTTTCTTATGTTAGCTTTCCTTTTCGAATAATGTCTATAATTAGATTTGCTGTTTCCTCTACTGCCTTATTGGACACATTAATGACAGGACAGCCTATTCTCTTCATTACCTTTTCCGCATATTCTAATTCTTGCATGATTCTTTCCAAGCTAGCATAATTCGCTTGCGATGTTAACCCCAATGCTTTAAGCCTCTCTCTTCGAATCATATTCAGTTGATCCGGACTAATAGTAAGTCCGATACACCTTTTAACCGGTATCATAAACAATTCTTCAGGCGGTTCTACTTCTGGTACCAAAGGAACATTGGCACACTTATATCGCTTATTTGCCAAGTACATGGAAAGTGGGGTCTTAGACGTACGCGATACTCCAACTAGAATAACATCAGCCCTTAATAAACCCCTAGGATCTCGACCATCATCATATTTAACAGCAAATTCAATGGCCTCTACCTTTTTAAAGTACTCTTCATCTAATTGGCGGACAAGCCCTGGTTGATTTTTAGATTTCTTTTTTACAATAGCCTCCATCGCCTCAATCATTGGAGACATAATATCAATCACCGTTACACCATGTTCTTTGGCTACCTTTTTTAAATAATCCCTCAATTGGGGAATCACTAAGGTAAGCGCAATAACCGCATGAGATTCTTTTGCTGCAAGAACCACTTCGTTTATCGATGCCTCATCTTCAATATACGGGAACTTGCGAATTTCAATGGAATGACCTTCAAATTGACTGGCTGCAGCCTTTACCACACCTTCTGCAGTTTCCCCTACTGAATCTGACACAATAAAAATAGTAGGATCATGCAACACATCATCGCTGAAAATAGGGCATACCTCCTTCTATATCATGAGCGGATTGCCTTACATAATAACAGCCAACTTTTAGACTGTCTGATCACTGGCAAGCTCAACATAAGCTTTGGTCACCGTTGTTTTTGTCACCCTGCCAATAACTTCAAAAACAGGTTTTCCTCCATCTATCTCTTCCTTTACAACAGGAATGGAATCAATCTGATAATTAATTAATTTTAGGGCTACATCATAAATGCTATCATCGGGAAAACAGGTTACAATATTGGGCATTCTTGTCATAATAATATTCACTGGTATCTCTTCGATCTTTTGCTTTCCAAGCATGGCCCGAAGCAAATCCTTCCGCGAGACCACTCCCACTAGATATCCCTTGTCATTTACTACATATAATGTCCCAACATCTTCTAAAAACAATGTACAAACCGCATCGTAAACCGATGTCGATTCCTTGATGACCACAGGAAGAGCCTTATAATCCTTTACTACCTTTTTCCGGGCCAGGTTTCCTAACAACTGGGGTGCGCTTTTACCTGAATAGAAATAACCAACTCTTGGTCTTGCATCTAGGTAGCCTGCCATGGTCAGAATTGCTAGGTCCGGTCTTAAGGTAGCACGAGTAAGATTCAGCTTGTCAGCAATTTGCTCCCCTGTAATCGGTCCTTCACTCTTCACAATTTCTAAAATAAACTCCTGGCGTTTTGTCAGCTCGATGATGCTCACCATCCTTACTGAATAAATGTGTCATACTAATAGTCTATTATTCATTATATAGTATGAAACATATAGATGACAGCCTTTCTTTATTTAGTTACCTAGATATTTCCAATAGGCATTTTTAATTAAAATGATTCCATCATTACAATAGCGAAAGACACTAAGAAAGTCAATTTATATAGGTTGCTTCAGACTTATAAGAGAAAATTAAGAGTGTATTTTCAGCTTTTTGAGAATCTCTCCAATTTCCTCAAACCATTGCTTATCCCCCAGATCAACAGCTAAGCTCTGCATTTGCAGAAGATGTGCTTTATGTAGCTTCATATCTGTCTCATACCCTAACCATAAAGCGATTTCTTGTATTTTAAGAACCATTTCATGTCCATTAGAAAATTTAACCAAATACCTACCTTGAACTCCGATCGAGCAGATTTCTCCAATTTCCTCGAAAAGCTGATGATCCTCATCAACCACTTGAACAAAGTTACCCTTTTGGAATAAGGCATTCTTATACATAGATACCCCTCTTCTGAAATGGTAATAGGTCATGAAAATCCTTACCAATATATATTAATGTCACTTAAGTGTAGAATGCACATAAGGTACTATTTAACTTAACTATAATAAACATCCCTTTTGGAAACAATAGGCATTTTTTGTAGAATGCTATTTTTTTTATAGGAAAGCTACGGGCGTAGCTCATGTGCGTATAATACTTTCCGATAAGTATAAGAAAGCTACGAATGTAACTATTATTCGTATAATACTTTCTATTTAGTGTAGAAAAAAAAATAAACACTGCATTTTCGCAGTGTTTATTTTTTTATTTTTTTTCAACAACAATTCTACAATTGAGTGCTAAGAGTGAAATCATGGAAAGTAAGGAGATAAAGGGGAAGAGAGCCGTAGCCAAACCACCGTATACGACAGGGATAGAAGCTAAAGGACGATTTTTATGCCAGATAGAGATCCGTATGACGTTGGCCATTTCCAGAAGTTCTTTGACTAACTTCCACACATCCATCCCCTTCGCATAGAAGATGGTCTGTGCCTTTTTTTCGGGGAAAAATTCTTCTATCCACTGTTCAGGTTCTGGGCTACCCATCGGTTGTCTCTCCATGATGGCCCTCCTTTCTTGGTATGATTTGCTCAAGGGTTGCAAGTTGTTCAATAAAATTGCGAGATTTTAATCTCACCCCAACATGCTCATCAAAAAATTCAAACATAATTTTTTGCAGGAGCTGTTTGGTTGAATTCTTAACATTAATATTCCCTAACTGCGATATATCCATCATCTGAAATGTGGAAAGCAACCGCGCTACTCCATCGGTAATTAAAAAAGCGTAAGGGTCCCGTCTCCTGCATGGCTCACACATAAGCCCGCCTTCACGGATACTAAAAAACCAGGGAGTGCATCCCTTCTGACAAACCGTACAATGCTGAAGAATCGGTCTATGCCCAAAAAGGGAAAGGATTTTCACTTCAAAGATTCGGGCGATGACCTCACTATCCTTCCCGCTTTCCATATGATTAAAGGATTCTGATAATAGCTGATATAGACCCATATTCTTTTGCCGCTCGTCACTGAGTCGATCAGTAAGTTCACTTATATAACTGGCATAAGCCGTTTTATATAAATCTCCTCTCATTTTTGGAAAGGATTGCATTAGATCCGCTTGACTTAGCGTTGCCAAGCCAGAAGATCCCATATGAAAAAAGAAAAGGGCCTGGATAAAGGGTTGTGATACAGCGGCAAAGCGGCTTTTCGTCTTGCGTGCGCCCTGAGCCATCATCCCTATCTTGCCCATTTCCTTTGTGAATACGGTTAAGATCTTATTTCCTTCTCCATAATCTTGCGTTCTAATTACAAATCCTTCTGTCTTCCCTAACAATTTATGCCCCCACTTTCAGGGCCAATCCCTTATCTATACCCTTCATGTTCTTCCGTATACATGGATAATTCCGGTTCATTGTCAACCTCAACGCCTACCTTTTGATAATCTTTATAAAGTAAATAAGCGTCAATGTTCCCCGTTGCGCTAAATAAATTCCAAGAAATATTTTGCATGCACCGTATCATCCTTTCGGGAGAAATTGATGTGGATCCATGACAGTAATAAAACCAAATCCAGGACAGAAACTTATTTCAAAAGATAAGCTTGTCAAGCTTTCTCTATAAGATTAGATTGACCCTTTTTGCAAATCATATCCCTAGGAATTTTTACCATTAATATTCCTGTTGAAAACCAAAATCCCGCAATAACCGATCCTGGTTTCTCCAATCCTTCTTTACTTTCACACGCAATTCAAGATAAATTCTTGTTCCCAGTAAACGCTCAATATCTCGGCGAGCCCGTTTTCCAATTTCCTTTAACATAGATCCCTGCTTACCTACGAGAATTCCTTTTTGTGATTCCTTCTCTGCATAAATTCCAGCATAGATATAGACAGCATTGCTATCTTCTTTTCTTTCCAAATGCTCGATGGCTACCGCAACGGAGTGAGGGACCTCTTCCCGGGTTAAGTGCAATACTTTTTCACGGATAAGTTCCTCCATAATAAAACGCTCCGGATGATCAGTGACTTGATCCGTTGGATAATATTGCGGTCCATCTGGCAGAAGCTTTAGCATCTGATCCATAAGCGTGTTAATATTATTGCCCTGTAGTGCAGAAACCGGAATAATTTCCTTAAACGGGTATAATCCACGATACTCATCAATAAAGGGAAGAAGTTGATCTGGATGAACCTTATCGATTTTATTGATGATTAAATAAACGGGAGTTTTCACTTTCTCCAGCTTCTCTATAATAAATCGGTCTCCCGGCCCCAACTTCTCTGAGGCATCAACTAGAAATAAAATTAAATCTACCTCTTTTAACGTATTTTCAACCGTCACATTCATGAATTCACCGAGCTTCGATTTAGGCTTATGAACGCCAGGTGTATCGATGAAGATAATTTGCCCTTTGGAATCCGTATAAACCGCACGAATTTTGTTCCTTGTCGTTTGGGGCTTGTCCGACATAATCGCAATCTTTTGCCCCACAATCTGATTCATTAGAGTGGACTTCCCTACATTAGGTCTTCCGATGATTGCCACAAATCCTGATTTATAGCCTGTTTTGTTCATTTAAATCCTCCTGATTAAAGGCTCCTGGAAGGAGCTCTGATACGGTTTTCACCAGCACTTCTCCATTCAAATTCCCCATAACAACTACCATATCTGGCGGACATAGTTCAGCCATGACCTGACGGCATGCTCCACAGGGTGCGACCGCTCTATGTGTATCGGCAATCACCGCCATCTTGGAATAGGTTCTTACCCCTTCTGAATAGGCCTTAAATAAGGCCGTTCTTTCCGCACAGTTACATAGGCTATATGCTGCATTTTCAATGTTGCAGCCCAAAATGATGTCTCCCGAACTTGTCAATAGTGCAGCACCTACTTTGAATTTAGAATAAGGAACATAGGCCCGTTCTCTCGCTTCCCTAGCCTTTTCCAATAATTTTTGATCATCCAAAATTTCGTCCCCCCTTGTATCCTTATTATCTTTTATTCAATTCAACCATTTAATACTCTTAGGATGGGCCCACTAAACACATATAGTCCTACCATGACAGTGAATAAGGCCCCTAAGAGCACGGCACCAGCCGCCACATCCTTAGCTACCTTGGCGAGAGGATGAAAGTCTCTGGTGACAAGATCAACCACAGCCTCGATGGCCGTATTAACCATTTCTAAAATAAACACAAAGAAGATAGAAAAAAAGACCAGCAAAGCATGATTCCATGTAATGTTAAGGCTCCAGGTCAGAAACAGAGCAACCAGAGCCATACCTACATGAATTTGCATGTTCCGCTGTGTCTTTATGGTATAGGTTATTCCCTCAAAAGCATATCCAAAACTTCGAACCAGGCGCTTGATTTCGCCCATCCTCTTCACCTAACCCTCTTAACGAGTTAACCCATATTCTTGAAGGATCTGTTCTTGACGGCCAAACATCGCTTTCTCCTCTTCTTCTGTTTCATGATCGTAGCCTAATAAGTGGAGAAAGCCATGGACGGCTAAAAAGCCCATCTCCCTTTCAAAGGAATGACCATATTGCTCGGCTTGCTCTTTTGCTTTTGGAATGGAAATAATGATATCGCCTAACGCATCCTCTTCATCTAATGGAAAAGAAAGAACGTCTGTCGGTTTATCCATATCACGGAATTGACGGTTCAATTGCTGTATATGATCATTTTCAACAAAGGTAACAGCAACCTCCTTCTCGCAAGTGCCTTCCATTAACGCAGCTTGGTTAAGCAACTGTACGAGAAGGGTAGTTAAGGTTTCAGGAATGTTCTCTTCCTGCTCATTTATGATTTCAACACAGACACTCATGCCCGTTTCACCTCCGTTTCATCTGGATATTCAATTCGACTATGGAAAATTCCCTGAAGGGTCTCACAGATGCTTCTCATAATGATTTCAAGTTCATGTAAGGTCAAATCACATTCATGAAATTGTCCATCATCTAGTCGATCTTTCACAATTTTGCGCACTAATCCTTCAATTCGCTCTGGGGTGGGTTTTGATAATGAGCGTACCGCAGCTTCCACACTATCGCATATACCGACAATGGCTGACTCTTTAAATTGAGCCTTCGGTCCTGCGTATCTGTAATCATCCTCAAATATGGGCTGATCAGACTCTTGCACCGCTTTATGGTAAAAGTATTTGAGCAATGTCGTTCCATGATGCTGAGCGGCGATATCCTGGATGGGCTTCGGTATGCGGTATTCTTCAAGCATTTTAACACCATCATACGGATGAGAAAGAATAATTGTCCTACTTAAGCTTGGCGCAATTTTATCATGAGGATTATCCCCGCCCATTTGATTTTCTATATAAAAATGAGGTCTCTTCATTTTCCCGACATCATGATAATAGGATCCCACTCTGGCCAACAGCCCATTAGCTCCAATCGCCTCTGCTGCGGACTCTGACAAATTGGCAACCATGATGCTGTGATGATAAGTTCCCGGGGTCTCCATCAGCAGCCTTCGCAGCAAGGGGTGGTTGGGATTGGATAGTTCAATTAACTTCATAGTAGATAAAATGCCAAAAGCAGACTCAAAAAACGGGACAAGACCAATCGTTAAAATAGAAGATAATAAACCGCTAATCACACCGAATCCATACAGTTGAGTAAGGTCTTGCCATTTTACGGAATAAAACAACATATAAATAGCCGTGATCGATACCAGATTGGTCAGGACGACAATCAACCCTGAAACCAGAATACTTCTTCTTAACGTCGGCTTACCTAAAGAATAAACCCCTGCTATACAACCAGCCAATGTGACAAAACCATATCGGTAATCAAATAAAGAGTCATTCACGGTATTAAAGATGAGACTTGATCCAATGGAAAACAATACTCCGGAAAACATAGCCAGTCGGTAATCAATAAATAAGGTAATCAACATGCTTCCGAATGCAACAGGTGCCAAATAACCGATAAAAGAATATTCTAAGGCCTGTCCCAAGCTTATGATTTTCATCGACATGAGATTCAACAGAATAATGACAATAAACATGAGGAGTTGCCGATTATTTGTTTTTATTTCCAACTTGCTCTGGGCAATATAGATATAAAAAAATGCGGTGCATAAAAGGACAAGCAGCACTAACCCAATATAAGGAAAGTAATTCGGGTTATGTGTCAGCAGCCCGGCAACGCCTAATTTCCGATAAATTTCATCGGTAATATACTCCCCTTCACCGATGAGAATATCTCCTTTATGAATGACCACTGGTTTAACAGAACGAATCGCATTATCCTTCGCTTGCTCTGTTGCCTGTTCATCAAACACAATATTTGGAACCAAGCTAGCCATCACCAGCTCCTTCACAGCCTGCAACGCACGGTTCTCGAGCTCAGAAATGGCAAGCTGCTGATTTACCCGCTCCTTTATTTTGCCCTCATCATTCATCTTAACCCCTTCAAGCAAAATCGCTGAAACGATGTTTCTTGAAACAGCCTTGATAATAGCCAAAGATTCTGGAGATTGCTTAAGCAAGATCTGATAGGTTTCATCCGTTAGTTGATAGGGGATATCTTCTTTCAGTCTCTGAATCAGATCATTTTCGGAAAAACCTTCCCCGACAATAAGCGTTGATCCATCTGCTTCTGCGTGAGGTGAATTCAGAAGCTGTTTCTCTTGTTCTAGAGCCAGTTCCGTTACACTGCGAAATATTTGGTCTAACACCTTCAATTGATTCGTCGTAATTCTCTCATCCATCACATAAACCGACTTCACCGACTTGAGTGCTTCTTCTTGTAGTTTTTTGGTCGTCTCGACATCCTCAACTTCCATTGGTGCGGTAATGAATTCATTGCTGATCATATTTCGTTTTAAATCATACGTTTTAGGAATCACATGATCCAGTAAATAAAAATAGATTCCACAAGCGAACAGAAAAAATAATAAGATTCGAACCACAAAGCTTGTTTCCCATATCTCTGGAATACGACGGGGTCCCTGAAGCAACCCTTTTTTCATATAAAGCAACTCCTTTGATTATAGCAAGCTGATGCTACGATCTCCTTTCCCTCCATTCAGTTTGTTGGTCACCTTCCAATTGAGCATAAGCTTGAATAATTTTTTGGACAAGAGGGTGCCTAACGACATCCGATTCACTCATATAAATAAACGAAATTCCATGAACATCTTTTAGTATACGCTCTGCTTCCTGTAAACCAGAACGTTTACCCCTAGGCAAATCGACCTGAGTCACATCCCCTGTGATGACCATTTTCGAACCGAAGCCAAGTCGAGTTAAAAACATTTTCATCTGTTCCGGTGTTGTATTTTGTGCCTCATCCAAAATGACAAAAGAATCATCAAGAGTACGCCCCCGCATGTAAGCGAGTGGTGCGACTTCAATGGTTCCTCTCTCCATCATGCGCCCTACCGCTTCCATTCCAAGAATGTCATGCAAAGCATCATACAATGGCCTCAAATATGGATCTACCTTCTCTTGCAAGTCTCCTGGCAGAAACCCCAGATTTTCTCCCGCTTCCACCGCAGGACGAGTGAGCACAATCTTTTTCACCAGTCCCGTTTTCAGTGCTGCCACGGCCATCACAACAGCCAAATAGGTTTTTCCCGTACCAGCCGGACCAATCCCAAAAACAATATCATTCCTTCTTATGGAGGTAATGTAGTGACGCTGGCCCAAGGTCTTTACCCGAATAGGCTTCCCTTTAGCCGTCATCGCAATTTGTTCATCGAACAGCTCCAACAGTTCAGCAGCATCCCCTAGCTTTGCTAACTCAATGGCGTAAGCCACATCCCTCTCAGAAATCTGCAATCCCTTTTCTATTAAAGCAATGAGCACTTCTATCAAGCTTTTGATAACAGCCAATTCCTGCTGATCACCGGAAACGATAATTTCCTCACTGCGCGCCGTGATCTTTGCTTGAAAGGATTGTTCAATTCTCTTCAGAAAACTGTCTTGTGGCCCAAATAAAGCAATAGCTGTTGTTGTGTCTTTTAATCGAACTTTGATGGATTCTTCTTTTACTGGCAAAACCTCAGTCTCCTTCTAAAGTGATTGATTGCTCTACTGCAATATCTTCAATCGAAATCACATGCATCTTTATATAAACTTTATCATTCTCTTGACGCTGGTGCAAAACTTTTTCCTCTTGGATATATCCACCATGATCCATTTTAGAAAGGATATCCTGTCTTGCGGTTTGCTTGGCCAATTCTTGTGCTTCATAAAGATTGATCTTATTTACCTTTTGTTCTATTTCAAGCAAATCCTCCGTTTTCCATCCAAACGGCAAGTGCCAATTTTTCCAGCTAAACACCCATTGATCCTCTTTGGTTTCGTGTTCTTGAAAAAGAATCTCTCCATACCCCCAAACCTTTAGTCGGAAGTCCCCTAAAATGAAATAGATGTTCCGATGCTTTTCTCCTGTATAGACCACTTGCTTTTGTGTCATCGGAACCAAAACTTCGGTCTCATACCATACTTCTCCCTCTACCCTACCTTTTGCCGCCACAGCTAGAGGAGCATCCTCCTTCCCGATCAATCCGGAAACCAGAAGATCGCCTTTCCTGACAAAATCATGAGGGCGTACCATCGGCTTTCCCTGTTCAGCAAAAATATTTTCTATTACTGCAGCCTTCTTCGCTACGAGATGCCTTGGGCTGAGCGTTTCTTTGGAATCAGGAATCACCTTCTCGACTACCCTGATTTGTGCCTTTGTCCCTTGCATCTGAAACCCAATCCATGATGCCTCCGGGATTTTTTTCATCAAATGTTCTTGGATCTTGTCAGGGTCGTCCAACATAAAACTAAATTTCCCTTGCTCAATACCCATTTCTTTAGCTTCAATCAACACGGCTTGCTTACTAATCTTTTCTGTTCCCACTACTTCAATCGACCAAATAATACGGGATAATACAAATAGCATGGTGATAAATAAAACAAATCCAGCAAAAAATGCATACCGTTCTTTCATTTTTGTGAAAAAGAAAGGTAAGCCATGCCTGCTCATGATGCGCACACGGCAGCCCGTCTCCTTTAATAATGGCTTGAGCTGAAAAAAGTCTTCTAATCGAATCGCAAGTTTTCCTCTTTCAAGATCATACCTAGTGATATTCCATATCTGCATCTTTCTCTGAACGGCAAGATTAATCAATCGCTCTACTCTTTTCCCCTTGAGGATAATCACGAGATAGCCATTAAACCATTTCATCCATTGATATTGCATATCCTGTTATATCCCCCTATCAGTCAATAAATTGAACTCCGTCCACTTTGCCTTCTATCAACACTTCCTCAGATAAAATGGCCCGGATAACCAATTTTTCTCCTTTAACCAACAATTGACCCTTACTCAAAAGTAAACGGAGCTCTTTATCGTTAAACAGGAGAACTCCGCGATGATTCTCTATGTACATATGAATTTGCCCAATCATAGTGATCCGAGGCATCTCCATGGTTACATCAGCTGGCAGATCCAGCATTTTTGCTGCAAATTTGCGAAGTTGCCTGCCCCACAGTTTTTTCATCCGGCCCCAGCTCCCCTTCCTTTAACAGCTATTCCCGGCTTCTTTGTCTGAGGTAAATGTTTTGGCGATATTTACTATTGTAGATATATGCCCCTGTCACAATATTTATGAAGCCAATTCCAAATCTGCCACTAGTAGTGACTTTCCGATAAGTGTAAGAAAGCTACTGGCTTAGCCCTATGTGTATATTACTTTTCTATAAGTAAAAGAAAGACCCGGTGAATGATCACCAGGTCTTTCTGCTGCGATGGAGATTTTTGGATCGGGGTGGGCCATAAACCTGGCTCCAAATCATCCCTTGGACGGGGGATGGGAGAACCAATGGCTCCACTGTTGAGTTCTCTTTTTTTAAAGGTTGTTTTTCTTTTTGACTAGAATCTATTTTCATTTCTGGCTTTATTTCTACGGGCCCTATAGGCTCCAATACCTCTTCAAAATTCGTTTCCCAAGTTACTTCTCTCGGTTGATGTGGTTGATGCCGTCGAGGGCGAGAAGAGTTCCCTGTCGCTTCTTTGAATCCTTTGGAAAAAAGGCGAAAAACCCAAAACAAGAGAATGACCAGCCAAAAGTTAGAAAAGATAAGATCCAATAACCATCCGATCATGGTCTCATCCTATTTCTTGTCAGGCCCTTGGTTTTTCGGCATTTCCGCCTGTTGACCAAAGGATTGACGCATTTCCGTATCAGATTCTAGATTTTTCATATTCAGATAATCCATGACACCAATATGACCTTGGCGGAGGGCTTCTGACATAGCCAAAGGAACCTGTGCTTCAGCTTCCACCACTTTCGCCTGCATTTCCTGAACCTTCGCTTTCATCTCTTGTTCATGAGCAACAGCCATGGCTCTACGCTCTTCCGCACGCGCCTGGGAGATTTGCTTGTCGGCTTCCGCTTGTTCAATTTGTAGATTAGCCCCAATGTTTCGGCCTACGTCAACATCTGCAATATCAATGGATAAAATTTCAAAAGCAGTTCCGGCATCTAAGCCTTTGTCCAAAACGGTTCGGGAAATACGATCAGGATTCTCTAGGACTTCCTTATGACTATTAGAGGAACCTACGGAAGTCACAATCCCTTCCCCTACCCGGGCGATAATCGTTTCTTCCCCTGCACCACCGACTAATCGCTCAATATTTGCTCTGACCGTAACTCGTGCCTTAACTTTAAGCTCGATACCGTCTCTTGCAACTGCAGATACAAATGGGGTTTCAATCACCTTTGGATTCACACTCATCTGCACTGCTTCCAACACGTCCCGACCGGCCAGATCGATCGCTGCTGCCCTTTCAAACATAAGATCAATATTGGCACGTTCAGCCGCGATTAAGGCATCAATTACCCGGTCCACATTTCCCCCAGCTAAATAATGACTTTCCAACTGATTCGATGAGACATTCATCCCTGACTTATGGGCTTTAATCAGAGGATTCACAATGCGAGAAGGAATAACTCTTCGCAATCTCATCCCGATCAAGGTGAAAATCCCTACAGAAACACCTGAGGCTAGAGCAGAAATCCACAGCATCACTGGAACAAACGTGAAGAAAACGGATAGTACAATTACCCCTACAGCAATCATCAGAAAAAGTGAAATGATAGCAGGATCCATTCCTATCAACTCCTCTAATTATATTTGATTTCTCTTACTACTACTCTTGTACCCTCTACCCGCACGACTTTAACTTTTCTTCCCTTTTCAATAAAACTGCCTTCCGTCACCACATCGACTAATTCTTCACCGATTTGAGACGTTCCAGAAGGACGCAAAGGAGTGATCGCCACTCCTTCCTTATACAACCAATGCGTCAAATCTTTCGATGCGGTATATCCTTCCACATTCCTCTGCTGGTCGCGTAGAATAAATTTATTCCAAACCCCGCGATGACCAAAATATTTAATGATGATAAAGATAACAATTAAGGTGATCACTACCGCTATCCCTAAAGATAAAGATCCATAGGCCGTATCATAGGCGGCCATCACAATACCGGATAATACAGATACGATTCCCAATCCGCCGAATACGCCGAATCCAGGTACCACCGCTTCTATTAATAGCAATAGGATCCCAAAAATAAACAAAATAATGTGAAGCCATTCGGCAAATCCAGCAATAAAATGTCCGAAAAAATAAAGGGAGAGAGAAATCAGCCCTGCTACTCCAGGTATGCCAAAACCTGGTATCAACAGTTCTACTGCGATTCCTACTAGACCAATCGTGAGAAGCAAAGGGATCACCAATGGATTCGTAACCATTCGCGCCACCTTTTCCCCCGTCGTTGGTTCCACTGGAAAGACCGTTGGATTGCTGTATCCTAGGAGAGTTAAGGCCTCTCCCCTATTCTGAGCTACTCCTTCGGTATATCCTACTTTTTGCGCTTGAATAGGATCAAGGGAGAGAGGTTTGCCCTCCACCGGATTGACCATAGCTTCTGCAATGGCTGGATCTCTCTTGTTCATCTCTGCTGCGCTGACCATCTTTTTCGTCCATGCTGAGATCACCTTTTGATCAGCCATATTTCCAGCCAAATCAATTGGAGCAGCCGCCCCCATTGCACTCCCTGGTGACATGATAATCTTGTCACAGTTTAAGGCAATATATGTACCAGCTGAAAAGGCTTCATCCACCACATAAGCGAAAACCGGTGTTTCCTGTACTCTAATCAGTTCGCCAATTTCCCCAGCAGCCTGAATCTCCCCTCCCGGCGTGTCAATTTCTAAGAGGATCGCATCCGCTTCGTTTCGTTCAGCTTCCTCAAATGCTCTCTGCAAAAATGTGAATAATCCTTGCTCTACGCTATGCTTCACCGGAACAACATAAATAATGGGCTGAGTTTCCGCATGGATCGTACCTACTCGTAAGATTCCAGACAAAGCGAAACTCAACAGTAGAATAACATATAAACCGTAAACGCATCGATTTATCTTCATCTCCGTTCACCCTCCTTCCCTCCCTATTTTTTCCTATTGATGAAGAATGTACTACTTTATACGATTCAATGTACGGAAAAGTTTCATTTGAGTTTAATAAGATGATGTGGAGTGCATTGGCTGGGTGGCAGGTTTTGTACGAATATTGTTTGAAGGGGGTTTATTGGTAAATATCGAGTAGGAGGGGGTGACTAACCCCCGTCCTCTCACACCACCGTACGTACGGATCCGTATACGGCGGTTCGCTAAACTTGACGAATTTCTGCATAACGTTGAAGCAAACTTCGTAACCCTAGGGATTGCCAGTAGGCATTTCCTAGGGCTTTGTGTATTTGAGGAGTGTGGGCAATCCGCCATGCTCCCTTTCGGGTGTTGGCTAGGCGGTGTACATCCTTCTCCTTTAATCCTAGTGAGCGGAGGACATGGTAGCGTGTTCGTACTTTCTTCCACCTGGTCCATTGGACAAGACGTAGTCTGCGCCGAATCCACTCATCTAGAGATTTTAGTGGGGATGGTGTCTCTATGAGTGCGTAGTATCCTATCCATCCCATCAGGTAGCGATTTACATCTTCTATGATGTATTCCATCGGGGACGGATCATTTGCTCTGCTCATGGAGCGAATTTTGTCTTTTACTCTTTTGAGAGATTTTGGTGCGATTCGAATTCGCACCTTCTTCTCTCTAGTAAAGCTCAACCCTAGAAATTTACGATTCCATGGTCGATCTACTGCACTCTTTTCCTCATTTACCTTCAGTTTCAACTTCTGCACCAAGTATTTTGTCACACTGGATTTTACTCGTTCTCCCGCACGTTTTGTCTTCACATAGATATTACAATCATCAGCGTAGCGACAAAAACGAAGTCCTCTTTGTTCTAATTCCTTATCTAAATCATCCAGTAGGACATTCGCGAGAAGTGGGCTTAGTGGACCTCCCTGTGGAGTTCCTTCCTCACTTCGCACGCAAACACCTTGACTTAACACCCCTGCTTTCAGATAAGCCCGAATGAGTTTTA